>JBMTCP010000013.1:0-54116 GCA_049431025.1 Bacteroidia bacterium
TAATGCGCGCTGAGCCAGTCGGGTCCGCGGCCCAAATCCACCACCAACGGAACCAAGAGCGAGCCCGCCCCGATCATTTCGCGTCGAACCAAGTCGCCCAGCACTTTTTCTTCACCGGGGGCCTGGTCCAGAACCAATTCGTCGTGGACTTGTAACAACAATTTGGATTGGAGGCCCTCGGATCGAAGGCCCTGGTCAACCCGAATCATCGCCACCTTGATCAAATCGGCGGCGGAACCCTGGATCGGGGCATTGATGGCGTTGCGTTCCGCAAAAGCGCGAACCGCCGCATTGTTGGATTGCAAATCGCGGAGGTAACGCCGGCGGCCCATCAACGTCTCGGTATAACCCCGTGAACGGGCCAGCGCAACACATTCTTGCATATAGGCCTGGACTTTCGGGTAAATCCCAAAGTATTGCTTGATGAGGTCAGCCGCTTCACTCCGACCAACGCCCAGGCGTTGGCTGAGCCCAAAGGCCGAGATGCCGTAAATGATCCCAAAATTCACCATCTTGGCTTTGCGCCTCATTTCGGGGGTGACCCTATCGGGCGGGATGCGGTAAACCCGGGCCGCGGTGGCTGCATGGATATCCAAACCGGAACCAAAATCTTCCAACATCTGAGGGTCCTTGCTCATGTGGGCCATGAGTCGCAATTCGATCTGCGAATAATCCGCCGATAACAAGGCCCAACCTTCTTCTTCCCGGGCTACAAAGGCTTTGCGGATTTCCCGTCCTTTGGGGGTTCGGATGGGAATGTTTTGCAAATTGGGACTTTGACTGCTCAGCCGACCCGTGGCGGTCACATGCTGATGGTACGACGTATGAATCCGTCCGCTCCAGGGACGAATCAGTTCCGGCAAAGCTTCGGCGTAGGTGGAGCGTAGCTTGAGGGCTTCGCGGTATTCCAAAACCTGAGCAACCACCGGCGATTGGAATTCCAAGGCACTGAGTACCTCTTCGTCGGTTTTGTATTGCCCGGTTTTGGTTTTTTTGGCCTTGGGATCCAGTTTTAATTTTTCAAAAAGCACTTCCCCCAATTGCTTGGGCGAAGCAATGTTAAAATCAACGCCGGCCAAGGAGTGAATGGATTTTTCGAGTCGCTTCAGGTCGGATTCCAAGGACCCCGAAAATTCTTTGAGAACCTTGGTATCCAGACGAATACCCTCTCGTTCCATCGCGGCCAAAACGGGGACCAAAGGACAGTCAACCGTTTCAAACAAATCTTTTTGGCCAAGTTTTTCAAGTTCAGGCTCCAGGACGGCATACAACAAACGGGTGATATCGGCGTCTTCGGCAGCGTAAATGGCGAGCACGTCGTTGGGAACATCCCGCATGTTTTTTTGCGGTGTTTTGTTACCCTTGGTTTCCTTAATACCAATCAAATCTTCGATGGGAATGGGACGGTAATGCAAGTATTGTTCGGATAACATATCCAAACCATGTTTGCCGTCCGGGTCCAGCAGGTAATGGGCGAGCATCGTGTCCCGCAGTGAACCCTGGGGATACAAGCCGTAACCGGCGAGAACTTGCAGGTCAAATTTGAGGTTGTGCCCGATCAAGGTCCGACCCGGGTCGCAAATCAGGGGTCGCAGAAGTTCGAGCCAGGTTTTGCAGGCCTGGGTCTCATCGGGTAGCCGAACAAAAACGGCGCTATCATCCTTCCAGGCCACCGAGAATCCGACCATACCGGCTTCGAGGGGGTCCAATCCATCGGTTTCGGTATCAAAAGCCCAAACCGCTTGGCCTTGGAGGGTGGCGAGAAGGGCTCGGTATTCGGGTTCGGTCTGTACCAGGGTATAGGTTTTGCCCCCATCGGCGTACGTACGGACCGCATGGGCCGTTGGCGTAGCCTCAAAGAGGTCCGCGACCGCTGCAATGGGCGCAGCTGCCGCAGCTTGGCCCGCAGGGTTCGGAGAGCTGGGGCCCGCTGCCGCGTTCAAGGCATTCGGAGCGGCAGTGTGCGTTGTATGCGCTTCAAACCCCGGGGGCACAAAGGCCGTTGGATGATCCAAAACACGGCGGGTCAAAGTCCGAAATTCCAGTTCTTCGAAGAGCTCGGTCAAGGCTTCCCGATGGTAGGGTTCCCATAACAATTTGTCAGGCTCAAAGGCAATGGGCACTTCCGTATCAATCGTTGCCAATCGCCGACTTAACAAAGCTTGCTCACGAAAACCTTCGAGGTTTTCACGGACTTTGCCTTTGAGTTCCGCGGTTCGTAACAACAATTCGTCCATCGAGCCGTATTCGGCAATGAGCTTTTTGGCGGTCTTTTCGCCGACCCCCGGAACGCCGGGTATATTGTCCGAAGCATCTCCCCAAAGCCCCAGGATATCAATGACTTGCGAAGGTCTTTGGATTTCCCATTTGGCGCAGATTTCATCCACCCCCAGGATTTCGACCCCCTGTCCTCCTTTGGCCGGTTTGTAAATGTGCACAAAAGGCCGCACCAATTGACCAAAATCTTTGTCCGGGCTGACCATAAACACCTCGAATCCAGCGTCGGCTGCCCGATGGGCCAGGGTGCCGATGATATCATCGGCCTCAAAACCCGGTAATCGCAAGATGGGAATCCGAAAGGCTTCAATGAGCCGGTCGATATAGGGCAGGGCGGCGGCCAGGTCTTCGGGCATAGCATCCCTTTGGGCTTTGTAGGCTTCGAATTCTTTGTGCCGAAAGGTGGGCTCGGCCGTATCAAAGGCAACGCCAATATGGTGCGGTCGTTCTTTTTGGAGCAAATCCAGCAGGGCCAGGGCAAAGCCAAAAGCAGCGCTGGTATTGAGCCCCTTGGAATTGTACCGGGGGTTTTGGGCAAAGGCAAAGTAGGCCCGAAAAATCAGGGCCATGGCATCCAGCAAAAAAAGCCGGGGTCGCCGGTTCGGTGTTGTCATCGCTTTAAAAGTACGGAGAGGGAAGGCATAACTTTGGGGACCATGAACGATACCCTTCCACAACCCGGTTACCGCATCGAAAAAGACACCATGGGCCAGGTCCAGGTGCCCATCGACCGTTATTGGGGCGCCCAGACGGAGCGCTCCCGTAATAATTTCAAAATTGGTCCCGAGGGCAGCATGCCTTTGGAAATCATCCATGCCTTTGGGATTCTCAAAAAGGCAGCCGCCTACGCCAACCACGAGTTGGGGGTTTTGGAGGTCGAAAAGCGGGATGCCATTGCCGAGGTTTGCGATGAAATCATCGCGGGCTCTTTGGATAGCGAATTTCCTTTGGTGATTTGGCAAACCGGGAGCGGGACCCAGTCCAACATGAATGTGAACGAGGTGATTGCGTACCGGGCCCATGTTCGGCGCGGGGGTCTCTTGACGGATTCGGCCAAATTCCTGCACCCCAACGACGACGTGAACTGCTCGCAGAGCTCCAACGACACCTTTCCAACGGCCATGCATATCGCGGTTTATACGGCGGTTGCGGATCGTACGTTGCCGGCCATTGACGCGCTTCGCCAGACTTTGGATGCCAAGGCCAAGGAATTTGCGGGTTTAATCAAAACGGGGCGGACGCATTTTATGGATGCCACGCCGCTGAGCCTGGGCCAGGAATTTTCGGCCTATGTTCAACAATTGGACAACGGCAGGCGGGCTTTGACGAACGCCTTGGAGATGGTGGCGGAATTGGCCTTGGGTGGAACCGCGGTGGGAACGGGCCTGAATGCGCCGAAGAATTACGACACGGTCGCGGCATCGCACATCGCTCGTTTCTCGGGCAAGCCCTTTCGAACCGCGCCCAACAAGTTTGAAGCCCTGGCGGCCCACGATGCTCTGGTCGAAATGTCGGGGGCCCTGCGCCGCGTTGCTGTTTCGTTAATGAAAATCGGCAACGATATACGGATGCTTTCCTCCGGACCCCGCTGCGGGATTGGGGAAATTATCATTCCCGATAACGAGCCGGGATCATCCATCATGCCGGGCAAAGTCAACCCCACGCAGCCCGAGGCCTTGACCATGGTCGCTGCCCAGGTGATGGGGAACGATGTGGCGGTGGGAATCGGAGGATCCAACGGGCATTTTCAACTCAATGTTTTCAAACCGATGATGGCCGCCAATGTGTTACAATCGGCTCGCCTGATCGCCGATGCCTGTCATTCGTTCCGCACCCACTGCGCGGAGGGCATCCGTCCCAACACCGAAGGCCTGACCAAACACCTGAACAATTCCTTGATGTTGGTGACCGCCCTCAACCCGCATATTGGTTACGACAAAGCCGCATCCATCGCCAAAACCGCTCATCGCGAGGGACTTACCCTCAAAGCCGCCGCCTTGCAATTGGGCTACCTGACCGAAGAGGAATTTGACCGCTGGGTCGATCCCTCGCAGATGGTTTAAAAACTCACGTTGGAGGATGAGATAATCAATAGAATATGATCAAGGCGGGGAAGAGGCGGATTCTGTTTGTGCCGCTGGATTGGGGTTTGGGGCATGCGACGCGTTTGGTTCCGTTGATTGAGGAGGCGGTCCGTTGCGGCGATGAGGTTTGGATAGGGGGGAACGGTCGCAGCGGGGCCTGGCTCAAGGTGCGTTTTCCGGATTTGCCCTTTGAGGTGGCGCCGGAATGGACGCTGCAGCACCACAAGCATCTGGCCTGGGATTTTTTGGGGAACTTGTTTTCGTTTGGTAGGGGTCTTCGAGCCGACCGACGCTGGGCCAATCAAACCGCGGAACGTTTGGCCTTGACCCACCTGGTGAGTGACCATCGTTACGGGTTGTATGCCAAGGGCGGGTCCAACAGGACGGTCGCTGTTTTGGTGCTTCATCAAGTTGTACCGGCCTTGCCCGGGCTATGGCCTTGGCCTCGCTTGATGGTGGCTTTGTCGTGGTTGTTATGGCCCTGGTTTCGCCTGCGTTTGCGGGCATTTGACGAGGTTTGGATTCCGGACCACGGAGACCAAACAAAGGCCTTGGCCCCAGCCTTGTCGCATTTTGGGGGTTTGCGGAATTTGGGGCTACCGGTTCGTTACCTGGGTTGGCAGAGTCGCTGGTCCGGGTTGGAGCATGGGGCTTTCGTAACACCAGCCAAAGGCGAGGCCTTGTTGGTGGTCTTGTCAGGTCCGGAACCTGCGCGTTCTCTTTGGGAGGCCAACCTTCTTCAACAATGGGAGGATTGGGCCGGACGGGAAGATTTGGACAGACCGTCTGCGTTGTGGTTGGTCCGCGGACTTCCGGACTCGGCCGCCCCTCTCACTCCGTCCGCCCCGTTCTCCTCCTCCGCCACTCTCCTTGCACCAACCCGTTTTCCCACTTTTGGGTATTGGAACTCCCCGGACGATGCGACCCTGTCGACTTTGATGGCGGGTGCGGGCTTGATTATTAGCCGCCCCGGTTATTCAAGCTTGATGGATTACGCGGTTTGGAACCAAAACATGGGCAAGCCAGCCTTGCATCTGTGCCTGGTGCCGGGCCAAGGCCACAGCGAACAGGCATACCTGGCGCATAAGTTGGCCACGGAGGGGCAGGCAGACTTCCAATGGGAACGCACCCTGAACCTTAGGGATGCTTGGATGCGCCGAAAACAAACTATGTTTACTTATGGAGTCAACCGGCCCTAAGTTGTTTGTTTGGGTACCGCAGCGAACGCCACGCTTGCGCTACACCCTCGATTGGGTCTTGGGTCAGCGTTTGGGGATTGCCTACGAATGCAGTGAACACCCCCCCAAGGAGGACCAGGCCAATTACACAGGCGTTTTGTGTTACGGTAAACCTGAATTTCTCAAAGGACTTCCTGCATTTCCTTGGCCCACCGCCACCTTGGTGGCCACGGATCTTTTGTTTGAGGAAGGTCTCCGGCCTTTGGTCCTTTCCGAGCAGGTTCGTACAGGTTTGTTTCCTACGGAGCATGCCTTGGGACACGATCCTTTGGCAGGAATTTTTTGGATGCTTTCCCGTTACGAAGAATACCAAATCCCGACCAGGGATGCTTTCGGTCGTTTTCCGGCTTCCTCATCCTTGCTGTACCGGGCTGGTGTTCTCGAAGAAGCGCCCGCCGATGCCTACGTTGAGGCCTTGGGGGCCTGGCTTCAAGGTCAATTTCCGGCCATGCCGGGAGCTACGAAGACCTTGAGCCTGCAGCCCGGCGTGGATATTGATTTGTGTTACAGTTACAGGGGCAAGCCCCTTCTTCGTCAGGTAGGCGGTGTGTTACGGGAATTGCTGAGCGGAAAATGGGGTGATTTGATGCATCGCCTGTTGGTTTTGCTTCGTCAACGACCGGACCCCTACGATACCTACGCTCAACTGGAGTCTTGGCATGCCAAGATTGCCCTTCAGGCCCAAAGCGTATCGGACGCAGATCCTGCACTTAGGATACGTTCTCTCCCTCCTTTGTTCATGCTTTTGACCGGGTCCTACAATCGCCGGGACCCCGCCCACCATCCCCGCAGTCCCTATCTGCGACGTTTGGCCCGCTACCTGCATTTGGGTGGGGCTCAATTGGGTTGGCATCCTTCGTTACGATCCAACCGCGATGAAAAGGCAGCAAAACAGGAAATCCAAGCCTGGTCGGCATTGGCCGGTGGTGCGGAGGCTTTGGACACGCGCCAGCATTACCTAAGCCTGGAGGTGACGCGACAGCCGGCTCGTTTGGTTTCTTGGGGTGTGCGCAGAGATTACAGCATGGGCTATGCCGAAGCGCCGGGATTCCGGGCAGGAACCGGGCATCCCTTTGGATGGTACGATTTGAATACCGAGTCCGCCCTTCCGCTTCAGGTTCATCCCTTGACGATCATGGACATTACCCTCCATACCTACCTGGGCCTGGAACCCGAAGCGGCGATGCTCCGGGTGGAAAAAGTCTTGGCGGCGTATCGTCGCTACGGCGGTTATTTTTCGTTGTTATGGCACAATTCTTCGTCGGGTCAGGCCTGGAGGGGATGGGAAAAAGTTTACCAACACGTTTACCGGTATTTTTTGCCCGGTCTGGATTTGTCGTCCGTGCAATCACACGATGAATCACCGTATCTGTCGCAAGGTCAAACCACCAACGGCCGTCAACCGTTACCGAGCTCCCCAGGTCGATGGATCTTGCGGCCCATCACCGAACAGGAGCGTCAGGTATGGGATAAGGCTTTGCCGGACTGGGCATCGGTGGTGCATCGGCTCGCGTATTTGGACGCACGTTGGGCTTCGGGTTGGCAGGTTCTGGTATCCCCGGATGGTCAATGGCTTTGGCCAACCGCGCATCGAAGGGGTCTTCGTGGGTACCTGGATCGTCGCCTCCGGCGCCTGGCTCAGCCCCTTTTGATCCAAAAAATGTCCTTGCTTCCGGTTCCTACCCCCAAGACACCGCCCGGGCCCCAAACCCTTGGTCCTCCAGGCCCGGACAGGTATGGTTCCTTGGTCCGGGAATGGGATCTTCGTTACCGAAGCGTGGACATGCATTGGGATATCCCTGCCCAGGATCCGGCCTACGCGCTGATTTTGCCCAATCCTCGTTGGACCTTCGGCCGTCGGGCCAATGCCGTGATTCCTTTGGCCAAGAGCCTGGAGGCCCAGCGCCAAGCCTACCATGCCCACCATCGTCGTTACCTCCGTCCCAACCAAGGCATGCTTCGTTCCTTGACCTGGGAAGAGGCCCGTTCGATGACCTCATGGCAAGAGGGTCTGCGCCAAATGTTATCCACCAAAGCCGGATGGGGGTCAGCAAGGCTTGCCGAAACCCAAGACCTGGTTCAAGCCATGGTATCCGAGGGCAGGGCTTTGGTTTGGGCCTGGGTCCTCAAGGGGGATAAGCCGGGCGATACGACGGGGGATAAGTCGGGCGATGAGGTGGGAGCGGGTGCCGTCTTATGGATTTCGGGTTCCACCTTGGTTTATGCCTTGGGCTTTGATACGGCCAAAGGCCGTAAGCAGCGCTCCACTTTGCAAATGGTGGATGCTTTGTTGGCCTGGGCCCTTGACCAAAAAGACCCCAACGGGCAGGCTCGTTACCTTGCCTTGGATATGGAAGGCTCGGAATCGCCCGGGTTGATGCGCTTTTATACGGGCTTTGGGGCCAAGGTAGAGGTGTACGGCCGTGTGATCAAAAAGGCTTGAAGCCGGACCCATTCTTGTAGGTTTTGGCCGCCGCCTCAACCAATTCTTTGAACAGGGCAGGGTTCACCAGGAACCTCAGGTGCAGGTTAACCTCGTTGTGCAGGGATAAGCGACGTCCTTGGGCATCCCGAAACCCCTGAATCGAAGGGATATTCGGGGCCTTGGGGTGTGGCCAAGGGAGATTACCCACCGGGGTTGCCTGGTGCTCGGTTTCATCCACCGTGCCCTCGGGTTCCAGGGGGTTGATTTTGGCGTCAATCAGCACCAAACGATCCCTGAAATACAGCAATTGGTGCAGGCGGGCATGGCGGGTGATGAGGTGCCGGTTCGTAAAAGCAACCCGGTACTCGTCCACCAAACCCGGCATGCTGTGCACAAAGCGTTCGGTATGGTATTCGTAGTTTTCGAAGGAGGCTATTTCGGATTCGAAGGCCAAATGCAAATCCCCGCAGGGGGTAAAGGACAGGGACTGTTCTTGCCATTCTTCGTCAAAATGCCTGAATTCCGGAAGATTGGCCAAGAGCAAGCGGGGGATATAATGCACATCCCTGGACCTTGGGAAGTCCTTGGGGGCGGAACCGCGTCCTCCCCGACCTAGCCATGACCAAAATGATTTCATTCTTCGCGCCCAAACCCTGGTACTAAGGAGCTTTGAGCCACGAAATTAATAAATAATTAAATACTTGTAGTTTATAAATATGTAAAAAACCATATAAATTTGTAAACTAATTAGAAGTAGGTTTTACCACTCCGCCATCGCCCATAAATTAACATAATTTAACACACTTTTAGCTGAATTAAATATATAATAACCTACTAATAAGTCATTTCCAAAGAACGTTCGGCCCGAAAAACCTCTTCAATGCGTCCATCTTTGCCGACTTTGACAAAGAGAGGTGTCGCGTAGAGCACATAGGCTTCAACGGTGGGTCCTTGGCGACCCTCGGGGTCCCGCCAATGGGTCCATCCCGGCAAGGAGGCGATGGTTTGGTTCCAGGCCTCCACCGAACCCCCAACGGAGACGGTTGTAACCTTCCAGGCAGGGTGTTTGGCCGACCACCAGCGATGAAGTTGGGGTAATTGCTCCAAACAATGCTCGCAGTCCGCAGCCCAAAAGATGTACAAACCTTCGCTCGGTTGGGCCTGAACCGGTTTTCCGGCCCCATCCACCAAGCGTTCCAGGCTGGGGGCCACGGAGCCCGGGCTCACAGGGGCATAAGGCTTCAGGTTTTCTTGCAATTTGGTCAGCAAGGCCGGGTCGTTGCAGCTGTTGTTCTCCGAAAGCAGGTGGGACAGGAGTTGAAGGGCCTTGGGTTGCTGCATTTGTTGAAGTCCCAAGCGAACAAAATCGGCAACAGGCATCAAGAGAGCTGCTTGATCCTGAAAATGGCCGACAATTGATTCCACAAAGCGCATGGCTTGGATTTCTTCGGAATACACCGAATCGGGCTCAAAAAGCCGGTAGTATTCGACAATCATGTTCGCCAAAACCGGGTGATGAACCAAGGCGGTATCGCGGAGGTTGGCCAAGCGTAAATACGAACCGGGCCGTAGCTGGGGCCGCATTTCTTCGGGATTCTGTCCCAAAAAGGGGGCTTCCGGCCTCAAAAACCTCAAACCGGTCCCGGCCAGAGGGTCGTTGATGCGGGCCAATACCTTTTGTTCGTCCCCCTCCAAAAGGCGAATTTGTTCATCGGCGGCCTGGTGCAGGTTTTGGGCCTGAGGAAATTGCTTTCGTAGGCCCAGCAACAATTGCCGGCGAGAGCGCAGGCTCAAGAGGGCCTGACGGGTTTCCCGGTACGTTTTCCAGGCCTCTCCTTGCCGTATATCCACCGAATCCGGACCCAGAGCCACAAAATCCACCGGTTGACCATCCCATAACACCAGGCTTTGGCCCTCGGCCCATACCACGCGGTAAAAACCACGGTAGGCCTGAGGCGGCATGGCAAAGCGAACCCGCCCCAGGCTGTCCGCGATGGCCGTGGCCAAGGTATCGGATTGGTGAAGACGGATGCTGGTCAGCAAGGCGGTTTGCCCTTGGCGCAACGGAACCTGGGCCTGCAGCAGGGCTTGGGTCTGGACCTGGGCCTGAGCTTGAGCCTGGGCTTGAGCTTGGGCCTGGCAAGCGCTGGTCCATACCCCTACAGCGAGAAGCAAAAAGTTGAAGGTTACGGCCAGGGGCCCAAAGCGGTGTAAGGAACCGGTCAGGGCAAGGTTAATTTTTTTCATGAAATCGGTATGGCCCAAAATTAAACGCGCGGATAAGGCTCATTGTCCTGTCCAAGGGGGAACCGTTGCGATATTTGCGGCATGACAGATCGCCAAGTAATTTTTTCGATGGCCGGGGTAACCAAGACACTACCCACCGGCAAGACCATTCTCAAGGATATTTACCTTTCTTTTTTTTACGGGGCCAAAATCGGGGTACTCGGTTTGAACGGAGCCGGAAAATCAACCCTCCTCAAAATCATCGCCGGCCTGGACAAGAATTACCTGGGCGAAGTGGTTTTTTCGCCGGGTTACAAAGTGGGATACCTCTCCCAGGAGCCGGAATTGGATCCAACCAAAACCGTGCGCCAAATTGTCGAGGAAGGGGTGGGTGAAACCATGGCCCTCCTGGCTGAATTTGATGCGGTATCGGCCGCTTTTGGGGAGCCTGATGCGGACTTTGATGCCTTGCTCAAGCGCCAATCCGAAATTCAGGAAGCGCTGGATGCCAGCGATGCGTGGAACATCGATACCCGCTTGAACATGGCCATGGAAGCCCTCCAATGCCCGCCGGCCGACGCCCTCATTGAGCGGCTATCCGGGGGTGAGCGTCGCCGTGTGGCCCTTTGTCGTTTGTTGTTACAGGAACCCGAAATTCTTTTGTTGGACGAGCCCACCAACCATTTGGATGCCGAAAGCATCGATTGGTTGGAACAGCATTTGCGCCGTTACAAAGGCACCGTTATTGCCGTAACACACGATCGTTATTTCTTGGATAATGTGGCGGGCTGGATTCTGGAACTTGACCGGGGGGAAGGCATTCCCTACCAAGGCAATTACTCGGGTTGGTTGGAACAAAAATCCAAGCGCCTGGCCCAGGAAGAAAAAAGCGAAAGCAAGCGTCAAAAAACCCTTCAACGGGAATTGGACTGGGTGCGCATGGCCCCCAAGGCTCGCCATGCCAAATCCAAAGCCCGTTTGACCGCCTACCACAAATTGCTGGACGAGGATGTCAAAGAAAAGGAAGCCCGCTTGGAGCTCTTTATCCCTTCGGGTCCTCGCCTGGGGAATACGGTTATCGAAATCGAAGGGGTTAGCAAGGCCTTTGGCGATCGAAACCTGGTCAAGGATTTGAGTTTTAGCTTACCCCCTGCCGGGGTCGTGGGCATAATCGGCCCCAACGGGGTGGGTAAAACCACTTTGTTCCGGATGATTGTGGGCCAGGAAAAGCCGGACAGCGGAACGATTCGCATTGGCGAAACGGTGCAGTTGGCGTATGTGGACCAATCCCACGATGATTTGATTCCGGACAAATCGGTTATTGATCTTATCTCCGGCGGAACGGAATATGTTATGGTTGATGGAAGGCAGGTTAATGCCCGGGCTTACCTCAGCAAGTTCAATTTCACCGGCTCGGATCAAAACAAAAAACTCAAGGACCTCTCCGGTGGGGAGCGTAACCGTGCTCATTTGGCCCTCACCCTCAAGCAAGGCGCCAATGTTTTGCTTTTGGACGAACCTACCAACGATATCGATGTGAATACACTGCGGGCCCTCGAAGAAGCCATCGAGAATTTCCCGGGCTGTGCGGTTATTATTTCGCACGATCGCTGGTTTTTGGACCGGGTCTGCACGCATATGTTGGCCTACGAAGGGGACGGAACTTTCTATTGGTTCGAGGGCAATTTTGCGGATTACGAAGAGAATCTTCGGCAGCGCAAAGGAGAATCCGCCTTGCGTCGTAACAAATACCGCGATCTTAGCGGTCGTACTTCCTAAACTAATTTTGTACCCATGCCTTCGACTCTCAAAACTTTGCTGCTGGATGGCGATGCGGTGGCTCGCAAACTGACCCGAATTGCCCTGCAAATCAGGGAGGATAACTTTGATGAAACGCGAATTTTGTTGGCCGGAGTCAAGAATAGAGGGCTGGAATTGGCCCAACGACTTCAAGCGGAATTGGCCGTCATAGCACCGGAATTGGAGGTGGTGGTGGATTATATTCGGATGAACAAGGATAACCCGGTGCACGACGAAATTACCACGGGCCAAGATCCTATGTTATGGAAGGACGAGGTGGTGGTGGTCGTGGACGATGTGGCGCATTCGGGCAAGACCTTGCTTTGGGCCCTCAAGCCCTTTATGCAAACGGTTCCACGCAAGTTGCAATGCGCTGTTTTGGTGGACCGCTCCCACAAACATTACCCGGTGCATGCCGATTTTGTGGGTTTGTCCCTGGCGACGATGATTCAGGAACGGGTGGAGGTGGTCATTGCGCCCAACGGGGGCGCCATCAGCGTGTACCTCCGCTAAAGGGCATCGCGAAGTCCGCTAAAGGGCAACGATCATCGAAATTTCGACGTTAACTCCGCGGGGTAAGCCCAGGACGGCAACGGTTTCGCGGGCAGGATAGGGTTCTTGGAAATAACTCCCGTAAACGGCGTTAACCGGACCGAATAAATCCATGCTGGATAGGAAGATCGAGGACTTGATAACCCGGTCAAAGCCCAGCCCGCGGTGTTCCAGGATGGCTTGCAGATTGCGCATGACCCGGTGGGTTTCGTCTTGCAGGCTTCCCTGAACCAATTCACCGGTTTCGGGGTCCAAGGCGATTTGTCCGGAGATGTAAAGGGTGTCCCCGTGTTCTACGGCTTGGGAATAGGGGCCAATGGGCTTGGGGGCGAGGTGGGTATGAAGGGTCTGCATCGTCCCAAAAATAAAAGACGTTGGGGATTTCGTATTTTCAACCCGCAAGGAAATCAAACCTATAAATTTTTTGTTATGCCAAGCTCAGCGCCACATCTCCCTGATTTGTTGAATGTATTGGTTTGGGGCAACCCAGTGCCTGCGAAGCTTTGTGCCCAATGGGAAGCGGCCGGACACCGGGTTCATACACGGGAGGGTTCGGCGATGTGGAAGGGCAAGGAGGATTTTCCGAACGGTATTCCTCAGGTGGCGTTGGTGACGGATTGGGAGGATGGTGAGGCTCAGGCTACCAGGCTTTTGGCCCTGGAGGAACTGGGGGTGAATTATGTTTTTTTGCATTTGGTGGGGCCATCCAGGGCCCAGGCTTCGGCGGATTGGGGTTTGGAAGGGGTAGGCCAAGTTTCCGGCCTGCAATGGGTCGCATGGAATGCCTGGCCGGATGCCTTGGAATCCTTGCTTTGGGAAGTGGTACCTGCTCACGATACCCCGGACACGAGGTTGGCTTGGGAGGGGCTTGCCGGTACCTTGGGGGTGGAACTGGTTTTTTGTCCGGACCGGGGCGGGATGGTTACACCGCGGGTTTTGGCGTGCATTATGAACGAAGCGTACCGCACGATGGATGAGGGGGTGGCCGCGGCGGATGCTATTGATCTGGGCATGCGATACGGAACCAATTACCCTCAGGGTCCCCTGGAATGGAGCCGTGCCATCGGACCGAAGCGATTGGCCCGTGCCCTGGATGCTTGGCACGCCGCGGCCACCAAGCGCAATAACGGAACCCAAGATGAGATTTACCGGGTTGCGGAGGGTTTGCGGCTGGCCGCCGAAAAGGTTATGTTATGGCTGGGGATAAGCCTGGCGATTTGGGGCCTGAGCCCAGGTTCTGTCCAAGCCCAGAAGACCCCTCCATCCACGACGGCATCGTTCTTGTTACCGGGCCGGCCTTCACCGGTTAACCTCAAGGGTTGGGAAACAAGCGATACCACGGTGGTGAATCTGGAAGACTACCTGCGTAAAACGGCCGGGGTCCTTCGTGATGTCCGTTTGTTGAGCGGTTGGGCCTGGTCCCTCAGCCGGGATGGCCGACTTTTGAACCTCTACCCCCAAGCAACCTACTCGTTGCGGCCTGCTGAACGACCTGCCGTTTGGCTTCTGGGTTTGGATCTGGCCAACGGGGAAGTTTTGGATTTACCGGTCAAAGCGCCATTGCATACCGATGTGGTTTTTCGTTACCAACCCCTCAAGGGACAACAAGTAGATTCGGTTACGGTCGTAGGGGATTTTAACGGATGGAACGATCGTAGTCATCCCCTGCGTTGGGATAGTGCGCGTGGTGAATGGCGCTTGGTTTGGCGACTGAATGCCGGGTCTTACCCGTACCAGCTGGTGGTCAACGGGCAATGGATGCTGGATCCGGCCAATCCAATGCGCAGGGACAACGGAATTGGCGGGGTTAATTCGTTGTTACGGATTATGCCAGGGGGCGGGCCGGCGCCTGCTCTCGATGTGCTGGAGGAGAAGGACGGGATGCTGCGCTTCGCCTGGGCCTACAGGCCGGGCGGGGCTTTGGTTTTTTGGGAGAACCGTTGCTTGGCCCGCCTGGAGGCGGACCCGGGTTCCGGGACAGCGCCCGCAACGGAATGGACCTTGAAAATACCCGAAGAAGCCCTGAGCCGTACCCGTTCTCATCTGCGGATTTATACCTACGGTCCATCGGGACCCGGAAATGATTTGTTGTTACCGTTGAGCAAAGGGCAATTGATTCGTAGTCCCCAACAACTCACCAGGCACGATGCCGAAGCCCAACGCATGTATTTTGTGTTTGTGGATCGCTTTGCGAACGGGGATTCCACCAACGATCGACCGGTCCGGCATCCGGAGGTTCACCCCAAAGCAAATTTCATGGGCGGGGACCTCCAAGGCGTTCTCAACAAAATCCAAGAAGGCTACTTTGATCGGATGGGAATCAACAGCTTGTGGATTTCACCCATAGTCCAAAACCCCGAAGGCCCCTACCGGGAATGGCCCAAGCCCAACCGGATGTATTCCGGGTACCATGGCTATTGGCCGATTTCGTCGAGCCGGGTGGATCGTCGTTTTGGGGACGAGGCGCTCCTAAAACGCCTGATTGATACGGCCCATGCTCACGGCATCAATGTTTTGTTGGATTATGTTGCCAATCATGTCCACCAGGAACACCCGCTTTTGGTTCAGCATCCGGATTGGATCACGACCCTGGATCTTCCCGATGGACGCAAGAACATACGGATTTGGGATGAACATCGCCTGACCACCTGGTTTGATACGTTTATGCCCAGCCTTGACCTCGAAAGGCCCGAAGTTTACCAAACCATGAGTGATTCGGCCTTGTTTTGGCTCGAAAAATTCCCCTTGGATGGTTTTCGCCACGATGCAACCAAGCATATACCGGAGGTTTTTTGGCGGACCTTAACCCGCAAAATCAAAGAGCGTATCGTTGGACCGCAGGGTCGCTCGATTTATCAAATTGGGGAGACCTTTGGTAGCCGACAGCTAATCGGATCCTATGTGGGGAGCGGCATGATTGACGCGCAGTTTGACTTCAATTTTTATTTTGATGCCCGTTCGGCCTTGGCATCGGATGCGGGGAATATGGGCATGATCCGCCAAACCCTCGAGGAATCCCACTTGTATTACGGCCATCAGCACAGCATGGGGAATATCTCGGGGAACCACGATATGCCTCGCTTTATTGCGTACGCTTCCGGAGCTCTGCGTATGGACGAAGACCCTATCGCAGCCGGTTGGAATCGTCAGGTTGAGGGGGTGGATACCCTCGGCTTTCATCGCCTGCGCTTGTTGCAGACCCTGATCGCCACCATCCCCGGGGTACCGGTCTTGTATTACGGGGACGAATGGGGCATGATGGGGGCCGGGGATCCGGATAACCGGCGCATGATGCGTTTTGAAGGATGGAACCGCGCGCAGCAGGAAACCATGGACCATTGCCGCAACCTTATGCAGGTTCGTTCAAGCAGCATGGCTCTGCAGTACGGAACAACCCATTTTCTGTGGGAACGTCCGGATGCTTTGGTCATGAGTCGTCGCTATTTGGGCGAGGATGTTTGGGTGGTATGGAACCGTTCGGCCAAGTCCCTGGTCACCGAGATTGATCTCAACGAAACCCTGGAACAACGCTTGGGTACCCCGACAAGCCCCAACCAGGGCCATAACCTCCCCCTCCCTGCTTCGGTGAAGGATCGTCTGCGCATGCGTTTTGATTTGAAGTTGTTGGCCGGTCAAGGCCAAGCAGTGCATGTCGGCAAAGGCCGCTACCAAATCCAAATTCCGCCCTACAGTTCGGCAGTTTTGGCGCATCCCTAAGCCGGGTGTACCTTTGGTAGCATGAGTCAACCCATTCGATTTGCCAACGCGCAACAATTCACCTTTCACCAATCCCTCAAGAACAGGGTCAACAATTATTTTGACCAAAAAGGAATATCCTCCAACGGCGGAATACGCATGGTGGGCAAAGGTTTGTTTTGGATTGCCGCATACCTCGGCCCTTTGGCTATTTTGATTTTGGTACCCATGCCATGGTGGGCCGCAATGCTGGTCTTTGCTTGGTTGGGATTTGCCCTGGCCGGGATAGGCATGGGGGTGATGCACGATGCCTGCCACAATTCGTTTTCGAACAAAGCCTGGGTCAATCGTTTGTTTGCCTCCTCCATCTACATGATTGGCGGGAACAAATTTTCCTGGAAAATGCAACACAATGTTTTTCATCACACCTACACCAACATTCACGGTGCTGATGAAGACATTTCGGGTATGGCTCTGCTCCGCTTTGACAAGCACCAGCCGCTTCGGCCGGTTCATCGTTTCCAGCATTTGTATGCCCCCCTGCTCTATTCCATGATGACCCTTTCGTTTTATGTTAAGGATGTCCGTCAGGCCATTCAATGGTCGATGGCCAAGGGTCCCAAATTTTTGTTCCAACAAATGACCAAACTAATCACGGGTAAGGTGATTTATTTTGGGATACTCTTGATTTTGCCCTTGGCCCTCAGCTCTTTGCACTGGGCTACGGTGCTTTCGGGATTTTTGATGGTCAATTTAGTGGCGGGTTTTATTATGGCCATGGTTTTTCAATTGGCGCATATTGTTGAAGGGGCCGAACAGCCTTTGCCGGATGGTCAGGGGTTAATGGATAATTCCTGGGCGGTTCATCAGCTCCAGACTACGGCGAATTTTTCGCCCGGTAATCGATTTTTGACCTGGTATCTGGGAGGACTGAACTACCAGGTAGAACACCACCTTTTCCCTAACATTTCACACATTCATTACCCGGCGATCGCCCGAATTGTTCGCGAAACGGCAGCCGAATTTGGCTACGGGTACAATACCTTTCCCAGCATGGCGATGGCGGTGAATTCGCATTTGCGCACCCTCAAGGCTTTCGGACGTTCCTAATCCCATGGCAGGGGCCAGGCAGATGAATGCGGAGGCGGTTTTGGCCAGCCTATCGAGGGTGAAGGAGCCCGATTTGGGCAAGGATTTGGTGACCCTGGGCATGATTGAGTCCCTGGAGGTGGATGCATCCGCCGGACTCGTTCGTTTTTTGATTCGTTTGACCACGCCATCGTGTCCGCTCAAGGACCAAATGGAAGCGGATTGCCGCAAGGTTCTGGCCGAAGATTGGGGTACTGAACTTGAGGTACAGATTCGCATGGAAGCCCGAACCCTCGGGAGAGCCCGTGGTATGGACTGGTTACCGGAGGTCCGTAACCTGGTGATGGTGGCTTCGGGCAAAGGGGGCGTGGGCAAAACCACGGTGGCGGTGAATCTTGCACGGGCTTTGGCGGCATCGGGAGCCCAGGTGGGCCTCCTGGACGCTGATTTGTACGGGCCCAACGTACCCATCCTTTTGGGGGCCCAGGATAGCCAGCCCGGTCTTCGGGATAACCGCATGATTCCCGTTCAGGTCGAAGGGCTCCGCATGATGTCGGTTGGTTTGCTGATTGATGCAGCCCGACCCTTGATTTGGCGCGGCCCCATGGCATCCAATACCCTCAAGCAGTTTTTTTCGGAGGTGGATTGGGGTGAATTGGATTATTTGGTAATGGATTTACCGCCGGGTACCGGTGATGTTCAATTGACGTTGACCAAATTGTTTCCCGAGGCTTTTGGTATTCTGGTAACAACACCCCAGGCTCTGGCGGTGGCCGATGCCCTCAAAGCGGGTCGCATGTTTCAAACCCAGGGCACCCAATTGCATCTTTTGGGTTTGGTGGAGAACATGGCCTGGTTCAGTCCTTCGGATCGTCCGGATCATCGCTATTTTCCCTTCGGTCAAGAAGGAACAAGGGCCTTGGGTGAGCAATTGGGTCTGGACCTCTTGGCCTCTTTGCCTTTGGTGGAGGAAGGGGGACGCGGCCCATCCTTGGTGGGTCAACCGGTACCTCAAGCCTACCTGGCTTTGGCCGGTGAAGTATCCCGCCGCATCGCCATGCATCACCAGGCCACGGATTTATCCAGGCCCCAGGAAGTTAGCGAATGAACCCCGCCAAGACCAACCTGTTCGATCGGGTCGAGGCGGCCTTGGACACCATTCGACCCTATTTGGCGGGGGATGGTGGGAATGTTGAGTTGCTGGAGGTTAACGAGGCAGGCGAAGTCCGTTTGCGACTTTTGGGCCATTGCGAACAATGCAACATTCGTCATTTGACCTTGAGCAACGGGATCGAGAAGGTCATCCGCCAATCGGTGCCCGAAATAACACGTATTGAATCCATACCCCCCCTGTGCGAACACCCTTGACCTACCCTCGATTGCTGGACTTGATCCAGCAGCGCCAAAGCATGCTTTGCGTTGGCTTGGATACCGACCCTCAGCGGATTCCGGCTTGTCTTCGTCATGAACCCGATCCGGTTTTGGCTTTTCATCGAGCCATCGTGGAAGCGACCGCTGATCTCTGCATTGCCTACAAGCCTAACCTGGCCTTCTTTGAGGCCATGGGTCCGGCCGGTATGGAATGTTTTGCCCAAACGGTGGAATGTCTTCCCAAGGATACCTTGTGCATCGCGGATGCCAAGCGCGGAGATATCGGCAATACGGCGGATCGGTATGCCCAGGCTTTTTGGGATGTTTACGGGGTTGATGCCGTAACACTGCATGCCTATATGGGCCGGGATTCGGTACAG
Source organism: Bacteroidia bacterium (assembly GCA_049431025.1). Lineage (GTDB taxonomy): Bacteria > Bacteroidota > Bacteroidia > UBA7662 > UBA7662 > SYHX01. Next base: position 19,139 of record JBMTCP010000013.1, read on the forward strand.
CCCTTCTTGGGCAAACCGGGCAAATGGGCGGTTGTTTTGGGATTGACCAGCAATTCCGGTGCCGCCGATTTTCAGGCCCTAACGGCCGCCGATGGCCGTCCTTTTTACCGGCATATGGTGGATGCTGCCTTGTCATGGGGGAGCCACGAAGACACCATGGTGGTGGTTGGGGCAACCCGTCCGGAGGCTTTAGCCGCACTGCGTTCCGACTACCCGCAACATTTCTTTTTGGTTCCGGGTATTGGGGCCCAGGGTGGAGACCTCGACGCGGTAATCAAGGCCGGCTGCACAGTTCATAACAACCTTATCATCAATGCATCGCGTAGCATTCTCTACGCTTCATCCGGTTCGGATTTTGCCGAAAAGGCCCGGGAAGCGGCCTTGGAATTGCGCAAAAAAATGGCCGACCTAATGGTAGGTCGGCCTTGAAGATGGGGATGCGGTCTATCCGCTAAACCCGAAGGGGAAATCCGCTAGATTCCCAAGAGGAATTAGATCCGGTTGCTGTTGAGAACACGCAAGGGCTTGCCGCTGTTGTCGGTTTCAAAAATGACGGCAATGGCTTGCAAATTGTTCAAATTAACGGCGGGGTTCAAACCGCTTGGGGCAACATAACCAAAGGTTTTTTCGTAAACCTTACCCTGGGGAATCGCGGTGTTGGTGCTTTCTAATTGCTCACCCCAAACGCCGGTAATGGCGGTGGATGGGATGGCGGTGGCTCCACCGCGAAAGACCATTTTGTGTTTGAAGTTGGGGTCGCTTTGACCGGCTTGGCTCAACGAGATGTTGTTCTCGACCAAAAACACCGCCAGGGAATAGTTACCGGCAGGAACAGCCTGGAAGAATTCGGCTTTGGTATCCACGTAGATGGAATCGCCAACCTTGGTACGACGGAGAGCTACACCGGCTTTGACATTGGCAGGAACCGTGGCTACAATCGTGTTAATCGCCGAGGTCCATGCAGAGGAGCTTTGGAGAAAATCGGCACCGGCAACATAGGCGGGGATACCGGATACACCGTATTGGCTGGCCATCGAACTGCCTTCGGGGAGGGTGAAGGGGTCGTTAAGTCCCACTTTCATACCGCTGAATTTGGCGCCGTGGGTGGTGCTCAAATTGTAGAGTGCAGGAATACCGGTGGCACCGCAGGGTCCACACCAGTTACCGCTGAAATTGATAGCAAAGGCGTTTTGAACTCGAGATACGACCAAGCCGGTTCCGCCACCGGTACCACCACCGCCCGTACCACCACCACCTTGCCCGTTGGAGCCGGGGCCGTAAGGGATCCAGGAATCGTTCTTTTTGCATGAAACGGCCATCGCGAGGCCGAGGAGGGCGATCCAAACTTTGTTCATGGTCTTTTGGATTAAAGGATTAATTGAGATTAGAGGTTAAAGTTAGAGGCTGGACTTATTTTTTCCACAATGTCCTATCATTTTAATCTCGGCTTAAAAGCCAGCGTTAACCTCGGCTCAAAAGCAAACGTTAATCTCGGCTTAATAGCAACCGCAGATAGAAAAGAGGATTGCGTAATCGGCTGCGCAGGCTGATATCGTCAAACATCGAGGAAATCAGGTTCCTCAATTCGCGGTTTTTTGCTGCTTTACCGACCACGAAGTCAAAGAGTCGGGGGTAATTGGTCAGTTGCTGCAGGGTTTTGCCTATTTGTAGCTCACCTCCCAGGTCTTTGTACACCCTTTGGTCGTAAGAGCGCATCCATTGGGGGTCGCGTCGTCCGTTTTGGAGGCTTAGAGCAAGGTGTTCTGCGGCATGGTAGCCGGCTTTCATAGCGTTCCCTATCCCTTCGCCTGTAAACGGGTCAATCAAGGAGCCCGAATCACCGACCAAAACAAAGCCCTTACCGGACAAGGGAAAGCGCTTGCTGCCCAAGGGAAGACCCCAGCCTTGCAATGGGGTCAGGGCTTGGGCCTGGGCAAAACGCTCCCGCAAGGAGGGGATTTCCCGAATGGCTTTTTCGAAGGCGGACTTGAGGTTCACCTTGCGTTGGGCAATACGATGAGAGGCCATCCCAATCCCCACGTTAAAACGCCCGTTGCTCATGGGAAAAATCCAGAGGTATCCCGGCAAAATATCCTTGAGAAAATGAAGTTCGATATAATTCTCCGGGTGACAACCGGTGATTCCCGTATAATAGGCGCGCAGTGCGGCGCAATAGTGGTTTTTGTCTTTGGTATATCCGGCCCATTCCTTGGCCACCAGGGAACGCTCCCCTTCGCATCCAACCACATAGCGGGCCTGGATGGTCTTGCGTTCGCCATGGTAATCCACCGTGACCACGTGTTCTTCATCGGGTGTTACGGAGGGGGTATCATGGCGGGTGAGCCCGTCCTCAACGGACCCGGACAAGGAAACCAGCTTGCAGGAGGTGCGCAGGCGGTCAGGATGGATTTTGGAAACCAAGAAAGCGTCAAAATCCAGGCGAGGACTAATGAAACCGGCTGCGGTCAAACGGTCGGCTACCTTGGTACGAAACGGGATGGAAAGTTCGGTTCCGTTGGGGGCAACAAACGTTATACCGTAACAAGGCAGAAATTCTTGCGAAAGACCCTCCATCTCGGTGACCAGGCCGGGATCCAAACGCGCCAACACATCAATGACTTTGCCGCTGAGTGCATCCCCGCATATTTTGTCCCTGGGGAATTCACTTTGGTCAATAACCAGGTGGTCAATGCCTTTTTGTTCCAAAAACAACGACGTGGTGGCTCCCGCGGGACCGGCGCCCACCACAAGAACGTCGGTGCGAAGAGGTAGCGGTTTCATGGATGACCCCTGGGGCCTTAATTCATAACAAAAGAAAACTGAGCCGCCTGAACAACCGTTAAGTCGTTGTTACGATTCTGGTGGACGACAGCCAGCCATTTGCAATCACTCCAAACGGGGAGAGGCTCCAGGTTACCCAGGTTGTGTTTGAATTCAATTTCCATCACTCTACCGGCGCGATAATCCGGCGCGGTCAAGACCATGCCGCTGACCGGTGTAATCAAGCGACGAACCACATGACGATGGATGTAGTTGGAATCTATTCCTCCCCCGTCCAATTGCCAATCGGGCATGTTGTTTTGGAGCAAATACAGGGTGAGGTACAGGGGGGTGAATACAGGCCCGGGGTTGACCGGGGCAGCAAAGCGTAAACGCAGTCGGCCCTCCGTTCGGTTGCTGCTCGCTGAATACCCGGAGGCGGTCATTTCGATGCGGAGTGCAGCGCTATCGCTGACAATGGAGGTGACATGGCTGGACCATTTTTGGTCCGAGAGCAGCAGGAGGTTTTCGCCGGCGAACCGAGTCCGGTTAACGGAGCCCGCCGGGTAGCCCAGTGTTCCGCCCAACAACAATTCCATGGCCGGACCTTCGGGTAGTCTCAAATCCAAACGATTGGGGTAGGGGGTGGCGTAAAAGCCCGTATGAATTCCGGCAGCCACAACCCGGCCGGGGTATTGCCCCTGCAAGGTCTCGATGAGGCGATGTGCTCGGGGACAATTCACGCAACGGACCCCGGTAAATTCTTCGATAACGGCGATTTTGGGGGCTTTGGGGATGGGGTTTTCGGCATAGACGGTATCAACCCGTAACACATTAAGACCCATATCGATTGCAGGACCGATTTCACGGCATGAAGCCAAAGCAAGTACAGCAAGACCGAGCCCAAGGGAAATTAGCTTCATACGTTGCATTTAAAAATTGGCACTCATGCTAAAACGCAATCCATTAAAAGCCGGCTCAACGCGGCATACCCCACCCGTACATATAATCCCTTGGACCTGACGCACATAGCCACCGGTGAAACGGAGCCCAGGCCAATTCAAGGCCGCAAAGGCGGTGTAGTAATGATTCCGTTTGTCGGGGTTGGGGTTGCCGTAATTCCACATGTCCATGATGCTGAACGAATAACGGGGAGCTATGTTGTATTCCACCAAACCCCAGAGCCAATCCCCCAAATCCTGTTCCGTGGTCATTTGGGAGGCTTCGATCCGAAGGGATTTTTGGCGGTTGATTTTGTAGGTCAATTCAGCGAAGGGAGTCCAGGCCCGAACCAAGGGAGCCCCGGGTTTGAATTCAAAAAGTTCCTGGTTATAAACCAAATGCTGCAATCCTCCGCTCAGGGTAATTTGTTTGTTCAATTTGTGTTTGGCTTCGGCGTAATATTCTCGGTAATACAGGCTTTGATCCGGACCGTTCACATGGCTCCAGTTCAATTGAACCTGGGTGTTACGGGACGGGCTGTAAATGGCCTCGACCTGCAGGGCGTTTTCACCGACCAATTGAGTGGCCGGCGCGTAGCGGGAGGTCAAGCGGTAGGTGTTCATGCGGGCCCCGGGGGGGACGTAATTGATGAGGCCTTCGTTGAGGATTTCGAGCGGGGAAACCCGAAAGTCAAAATGGTCGGTGCGCTTGTATTGAACATTGATCCCAAACCCGTCTTTGGAATAGCCCAAATCGGCATAGAGGACTGACCCCGGGCTGTTTTCGAGGTTTCCGTTGCGGTCCAGGACGGCTTCCCTGCTTTTGAGCGCCCATTCGGTGTTGAGGCTCCAAGATTGCCATTGAAGGTTTTGAAAAAAGGAGCCTACATAGGTATTGTACTTGGGCACAAAACGCTTGGAGGGCTCCAAACTTTCGATGCTGCCCACGATGCTTTGCATGGAGGCTCCATCCAGGGTGCGGTTGACAAAAGACCATCCCGGGGACCAGGTCAAACCCCAACGCTCCGAACGAAGATTCCCCTGCAGGCACAAGCCTTTGATTACGGGTGCGTAGGTATCAAAAAGCACTTTTTGTTTACCGGTAAAACCTTTGATTTGCCATTGGTCGTTGATTTGGTACTGACCCGACAGACCGAACAAGGCGTAATCCAGGTTTTGACCCCTGCCTTCGTAGGCTCTAAAGGTGATCCCGTTACCGAATTGATCGTACAAATGACCCAAGCGCAGCCGGAGTCGGTTCACTTTGTGGCTAACGTACCAAAAGCCTATGCCCTGCTGGTTGCGAACCACGTAAGGGTTGCGAAGGCCGGAGTTCAGGAACAGATCAAAGCGAATCCCGGCCTCCAGGTCCCCCTGGCGGTAGTTAAGGTTCATCCAAGCGTCGGTGGAGCTCAGCTGTTGGTAATACTGAGGAGGTATGGGGTCGGAGAGCACCGACGAGTCCAAAAAGAAGACATTTTGAAACCATTCAAGGTCTCCGCTGAACTGTCCGCTGTTGGATTGGGCCTGCAGGCGATGAACGGGCCAGGCCAGGGCCAGGGCCAAAAACAAGAACAAGCGTCGTTGGGTCTTCATTTTTTGGAACAGCGGCACAAAATAAGCCCAAACCATGGGCATATCTTTATTGCATGAACACACAGGTATGGAAAGGAATTTGGGGCCTCCTCTTTTTTTTGGGGTCCATTGGGGGTCTTCGTGCCCAGGCCCCTGCCGGCGCAGGTGCTGATGAGCGACTGGCTGCGGTGGTCCTCAAGGACGTGGATGGTCAATCCCTACGCTTGAGCGATTTGGTCGGGAACGGACGCCCGGTTCTCCTGACTTTTTGGGCAACCTGGTGCACCCCGTGCAAAAAGGAACTCAACAATTACCTGGACCTTTACGAGGATTGGGCCAAGGACTACGGATTGCAGGTGGTGGCGGTGAGTATCGATGATGCCCGCAATTCGGCCAAGGTCAAATCTTATATCAAGGGGGTGCGCTGGCCTTACCGCATTTTGGTGGACCCCAACGAGGATATGAAGCGAATCCTGAATTTTCAGACGATTCCCTACACCTTGCTCTACGACGGGCAGGGCAAGGTGGTGTACCGTCACAATTCGTACGTGGAAGGGGATGAGTTTGTGATGGACGAAAAAATTCGCAATTTGGCCAATAACGCTACGGCTCCCGCCAAGCCCTAAGTCGCGGCGTTGGGTTAGGCGCGCTTGCTGGCGTAATAGGCGTAGAGGGGATGAATGGGTTTCTTGTGCACCCCGCCTTTGCGCAGGCCTTTGGCTTCCATAACCTCGTCCAATAAGGGCTCAAAGTGGTACGCGATGGAGCCAACGAAGTGAACGGTCAATTCGTGGACTCTGGGGTAACGCATGACATGTATATCCAGGAACCGATGAAAACCTTCCAAGACGACCTGTCGAACATAAGGTTCGTCCAGGTATTTGGAAAGCAGTCGGGCAAAGGAAGCGAAGTAAACATTCACGTCCGGTTTGTGGTAAGCGCTTTCAAAAATACCCTCCTTGGTAAGGCCCAGGTCATGTTTTAATTCGTGGGCAATGTTATCGGGTAACAAATGGTACAGGTAATCCGAGAGCAGGCGGCGTCCAAGGTAGGAACCGCTCGCTTCATCGCCCAGTAAATGCCCCAAAGCAGGGACCACCTGCGACCATTGTTGGTCCTTGCAATAACAGGAATTGGAGCCGGTCCCTATAATGCAGGCAATGCCTTCCCCATCCCCGACACAAGCGATTCCAGCCCCTAAAATATCATGGTCCACCGTGACCTTGGCCCCTCGAAAAAATTCTTCCAAAGGCTTCTGAATAAGGAGATTACGCTCCTCGCTGGAGCAACCTGCCCCAAAGAACCGAACCTCGTCCACCTGCCCTACGAGAGCTTTGAGGGGCGAGGCTTCCAATTCCGCTAAGACAAAATCACGTCCGTGAAAAAAGGGATTAAAACCCCGTGTTGATACAATAGGTTCTTCGTTGTTACGAAATTTCCAGTCGGCTTTGGTGGAGCCGCTGTCGGCGACTAATAACATGGAATTATTTCAGGGCTAAAACAAAAAAAGCGAGGCTAGATGGCCAGGATTTTGGAAATTCGGTAAAGGTCCAAGTCCATTTGGGTGGAATTCTTGACGGCTTCGTGGATGGGGGTATAGACGACTTTGTTGTTGATGATGCCGGCCATTACACGGCTTTGGCCTTGGCGCAGGCCTTCGATGGCGGCTACGCCGAGTCGGCTGGCGAGGACCCGGTCAAAATAAGAGGGGCTGCCACCGCGTTGGATATGGCCCAGGATGGTGACCTTCATTTCGTAGCCATCAAATTGTTCAGCCACTTTGCGGGCAATTTCGTAGGCCCCGCCTTCTTCATCCCCCTCGGCAACGATGACAAGTCCGGAGCTTTTGTGGTTGGCACGGCCTTTTTTGAGAACTTCGACCAGGGCGCTGAGGTCGGTTTTGGTTTCGGGAATCAAAATCTCTTCGCATCCTGCGGCAATGCCCCCGTTAAGGGCAATGTAGCCGGCATCCCTGCCCATGACCTCAATAAAGAAGAGCCTGTTGTGGGCATCCGCGGTATCCCTGATTTTGTCGATGCATTCCACCACCGTGTTGGTGGCGGTATCAAAGCCGATGGTATAATCGGTGCCGTAGAGGTCGTTATCGATGGTTCCCGGCAGGCCTATCACGGCTACGGGGTATTCCTCCGAAAAGATGTTGGCACCCCGGAAGCTCCCATCACCGCCCACGACGACCAAGGCCTTGATATTGCGCTTGGCAAGGTTCTCGTAGGCTTTGCGGCGGCCTTCCGCGGTGCGGAACTCCTCGGAGCGGGCGGATTTGAGGATGGTACCCCCCCGGTGTATGATATTCCCGACGGATCGAAGGTCCATGGGGCGGAATTCGTCCTGAATCAAGCCATCGTAGCCCCTTACAACCCCCCAGACCCGGTGGCCGTAGTAGATACCACTGCGGACCAGGGCCCGGATACAGGCATTCATGCCCGGGGAATCTCCCCCTGAGGTCAGGATAGCCAGGTCTCCTTGCACCGAATTTTGGGTTGCATGGTCGGGCACTTGCGGTTCAACGGGTTGGATAGGCGGGAGCAAAGGTTGGTTGTTTGGACGAAAGCTCAAAAATCTCACCAAAATAGCGATATTTTATCCACAAATTCCCATGCAAAAGTTTGGATATGTTGGCGGGAACCTTTTATTTTTGCTTAACAAAGGATTTAAATTCAAAAACCTCTTATGAAAAAACTTCTTACCCTCCTGGTAGCCGCTACATTGAGCACGGTTGCCTTGGCTCAGACCACCGTAACCTTCAACCTCATGGTGGATGTTACCGATTACGTTGCCGGTGGTGCAACCATCGCCCCTAACGGCCTACGCGTTGGCGGAACATTTGCAGACCTGGGCGCAACTTCCAACGGTTTGACTATGGCCAACTGGAACCCAACCGATACCGGTTCAGCCATGATGGATATGGGCAATAATGTCTGGAGCAAGTCCATTACCTTCCCTGCAACAGCCGTAGGTCAGACGTTGTCTTTCAAATTCGTCAACGGTAACTGGGGCACGAACGAAGGCACCGCCGATACCAGCATTTCTGCTGATGGTTGTGGTACCAACGATGGCTCCGGTAACATCAATCGTACAGCTGTAATTGTCCCTCTTCCTCTCACCGTTAAGTATTGCTGGGATAAGTGCTTCCAATGCGATGGCAGCAGCCCGATCATCACTTCCTCCATTCGTAGCCTGACCCAGAGCATCAAGCCTTTGTCGGTCTATCCCAATCCTTTCAACGGAGAAATGAACATCAGCTACGAGAACGCCCGTTCTTCCAAAGTATCGGTCGAAATCGTTAACCTCCTTGGCCAATCGGTGAAGTCGCTCTACAACGGACAGCAAAGTGCCGGTCAGCACGAATTGGTATGGGATGCTACCGCTACCAACGGCGCCAAGGTTCCTTTTGGTACCTACTTCGTTCGTCAGGTTGTTGATGGCAAGACCTCCGTCAAGAAGGTGATTTACAACCGCTAATCAACCTTTTGATTTCAAAAGAAGCCGCGGAAACGCGGCTTTTTTTTTACAATTTTGTTAAATTTGTCGTGTCTAAATTTCAATTTTTTGGTATGAAAGCTGATTTTTTCAAGTCTTTGTTTTTGCCGTTCCTACTGGGGGTCTATTCCTGCATCTTGAACTCAACGGTTTCGGCCCAGGTTTTGCGGTCCACTCCACGCTTTCCTACCGATACGTCCTTGGTGACCATTCTATACGATGCAAGCCTGGGGAACGGGGCCTTGGCGGGCGTTGCTCCCCCGATCTATGCGCATACCGGGGTCATTACCAACCTTAGTTCTTCGCCCACCGATTGGAAATACGTTCGGGGCTCTTGGGGTACGGCCAATGCCCCCTTGATGACCCCCGTGGGTAACAACGTGTACAGTATCTCCTATGTTCCACGGACTTATTACAACGCAACGGCCAATCCTCCAGGGGTTCCTGCTTCGGAAACGATCCGTTCATTGGCTTTTGTTTTTCGTAACACAGCAGGGACCGTGGTGGGTCGAGCAGCGGATGGTTCCGATTTGTATTTGCCGCTCTATGCCGCCGGCCAATTGCATGCGGCCATTTTCAATCCATCCGGTAACAACAGCATTGTTCAACCCGGTTCGGGCCTGAATTTTTTTGGGGCAGCCTCGCAGGTTTGCAGTCTTTCGCTGCGGGTTAACGGTGCAGTGGTTGCGACTACGGTAGGAGATAGTTTAGGCTATGCCTTGCAATTCCCCCAAGCCGGGAATTACGAGCTGGTTTTTGAGGCCGATGCAGGGGGTGCCGGCGGGGCTGTGGTGCGAGATACCACCCGTTTGGTGGCCCTGGGGAACCAAGTAGCGCAGCCTTTACCGCCTGGAACCGTGGAGGGGGTTAATTATATCAACGACAGCACCGTGGTTTTGGCCTTGTACGCTCCGTTTAAGCAGCATGCCTTTGTCTTGGGGCCTTTCAATGATTGGTCACCCGATGCGGCCTATCGCATGAACCGAACGGCGGATTCGGCCTGGTATTGGCTGCGTTTGGAGGGTCTTACCCCGGGCCAGGAACTTCCTTATCAGTACCTGGTGAACGGAAGCCAGCGCATTGCCGATCCTTTTGCGCTAAAGGTCCTGGATCCTAACAACGATCGATTTATTCCTTCGACGACCTACCCGAATCTGTTGCCTTACCCGACCGGTACTTCGGGTATGGTTAGTGTTATGCAACCCGGGGCCCAGCCTTATGCTTGGCAAAACACAGGCTTTCAGCGACCCGATCCCCGCAAATTGGTGACTTATGAATTGCATGTTCGTGATTTTGTGGGCAGTCGGCGCTACAAGCATGTGATGGATTCTTTGGGCTACCTCCAGGCCCTGGGGGTAAATTGCCTCAGCTTGATGCCGGTAAATGAGTTTGAAGGCAACGATTCATGGGGCTATAACCCCAGCTTTCATTTGGCCGCCGATAAAGCCTACGGTACCGAAAACGACCTCAAGGCCTTGATCGATTCCTGCCACGGACGGGGTATAGCGGTGGTTCTGGATGTGGTGATGAACCATGCCTTTGGCCAAAGTCCTTTGGCCCAGTTGTGGTGGGATGCGGCCAACAACAGGCCCGCGGCGAACAGCCCTTATTTCAACCCTATTCCCAAACATGATTTTAATGTGGGCAATGATTTTAACCACGAGAGTCCGGCGACCAAACGCCTCCTTCACCGGGTGGTGAGGCATTGGTTGATGGAGTATCGCGTGGACGGTTACCGCTTTGATTTGTCCAAAGGTTTTACCCAAACCAATACCCTGGGCAATACCGGGGCCTGGGGAAATTACGATGCGGCCAGGGTGGCTTTGTGGCGGCGGGTTGCCGATTCAATGTGGGTGATGTCACCGAATTCCTATGTTATTCTGGAGCATTTGGCGAACAACGACGAAGAGAAAGTATTGGGCGATTACGGTATGTTGTTATGGGGGAACCTGAACCATGCCTTCAACGAGGGCACCATGGGCTTTATGTCGAATTCCTCGTTTAACTGGGCGAGCCACAAGGCCCGGGGTTGGAACAAGGCGGGCGTGATGGCTTATGCCGAGAGCCACGACGAAGAACGACTGATGTACAAGAACTTGCAGTTTGGGGCTCAGAATTCCTTGGTCAATGTTCGGAATCTCAATACCGCCCTCAAGAGGCAAGAATTGGTTCCTGTATTTTTGATGAGCATCCCCGGTCCCAAAATGTTATGGCAGTTTGGGGAATTGGGCTATGATTTTTCGATTAACCGCTGTCCCAACGGGACGGTGAACCCCAATTGCCGCACGGATGCCAAGCCGGTCCGTTGGGATTATTTCACCACACCGGAGCGCAAATATTTATACCGAATCTGGTCGGCCATGAACCAATTGCACAAGAACGAGCCAGCCTTTGCAACGGATTCTTTCTTTTTGGCGGTGGCCGGGGGAATTAAGCAGATTCGTTTGATACACCCGGATATGCATGTTGTAGCGGCCGGCAATTGGGATGTCGCCGTACGTCAAGGAATTTTGCTGTTCCCGGACAACGGATGGTATTACGATTATTTTACGGGCGATAGTGTACAGGTGACCAATTTGACCATCAACGTGAATTGGGACCCCGGTGTGTACAAACTATACACCTCCCGTCGACTGAGTCCGCCCAACCTGGCCTTGGGTCATAACGAGGCCGGTGATTGGTGGGAAACCCCACGTTACGGTGATTTGGAAGTGTATCCCAACCCGGTGGTTGAAGGCTTTACGGTTCGCTGGCCATCCAACCAAACGGAACCCCAAAGCATTCAGTTAACCGACCTGCAGGGCAGGGTGCTGGATCAAATGCAGACCCAATTTGATGGACAATACCAATGGGTGCAGTGCTCCACATGGCCAGCCCATTGGGGATCCGGAGTTTACCTTATCCGTGGGCCTCAAGGCCGGAGCGCACGTTTGGTTCGACCCTAGTACCCGTCGTTTTGGGTGAGGTTGGGGTTGGCAATCATATCCGACAAAGGCAAGGGATAGACCTTGAATTTGGGGTTGATGGCTTGACCAGCCGCGGGACCTCCTTTGAAGGGCCAGATGTAATCGCCTTCAATAAAGCGATTGAAGCGAATCAAATCCGTACGACGCAATCCTTCCCATAACAATTCCCGACCTCTTTCGTCGCAGAGTTGGTTCAGGGTAGGTAGTGCACTGATGTTGTTGGAATTGTTGCCGTAGGCCCTCTGCTGTACCCGGTTATAGTATTCAATGGCATTGGCCGAGGAACCTCCGCCACCCCGAACCACCGCTTCGGTATACATTAAATAAACATCGGCCAATCGGAACATAGGGAAATCAATATCCATAAAGTTCCTCTGGGGGTCGTTGCCATAACCGCCGCTGCGGGTTTTGTTACAAAACTTGGAAACCAAAATTCCCTTGCTGAATTCGGTCCAATCCGTTTGCAGACTTAGGTCGGTGGTCATCCCGATGGTATCCAAAAGGGATTTGCGGGAATCGCTGCTGTCGGCCGGAAACCAATTCCAGACCTGGGGGGTAGCGCGGTTACCTGCCCAGCCCCCGTCGGTGCCCCTTTTCTCCCGGTAGGCAGCTGTAGGGGCAGAGGGTGTCGAGCTTTTGACCAAGAACGTGGTGCCTCCGTAATTCTGCGAGCGGAGTCCATCAAAATTGATGGCAAAGATGATTTCGTTGGTGGCTAAATGATTATCCGCAAGAAAGAGGTTGGCGTATTGAGGCTCCAAAGAATAACCGGCGTCAATAATTTTTTGGCAATAGGTGGCGCATTCGGTGTACTTGGGACTACCGGTATAAACCTCCGCATTGAGGTAAAGCCGTGCAAGTAGGGCCCAGGCAGCGGCGCGGTCTGCACGGCCGTATGGGCTGGTGCGTGGAGCCGGTAGGAGATTTTCAAGCTCTTTGAGTTCAGACTCAATGAAATTGAAGAGCTCCAGGCGCGAAGACTGTTTGGGAATACCGGAGCCGGGGCGCTCATCTTCTCGGACCAAAGGAACCTTACCAAAAAGATCCACAGCATGGTAATAACTCAACGCCCGCATAAAACGGGCCTCGGCTTTGTATCCCTGAATGGTGGTTTTCTCGGCAGCCGAAAAAGCTTTGTCGGCCAGCCATTCGTCCGAACAATGGTAGATGAACTCGTTGCAAAGGGGTACCTGATAAAAGATACGGGCGTACATCATGTTCACAAAGGAGCTCTGGGAATTCCAGTCGGCTTCGTTCAGGTCCCGGATGGAGGCATCACCGGACCAAGCACAAAGGGCCTCTTCGGTGGGCAATTCCTGAAGATTCCACAGGACGCGGAGATACTGAGAAAAACCCTCATCACCGGAGATATCGCCTTGACCTGCAGGCCCGTTATTACCGGAAAGTGAAAGTCCCCCATAAATTTTGGCCAGGACCATGGTGTAATTATCGGTTTTGTTACGGCACGTATCGCAGGGTGCGTAAACTGTTGCGCTGTTCAAGCCGTATTTGGGATAAAGGTTGAGACCATCAAAGCAGGAGGATGTGAGCCCCACTAGGAGAACCGCAACAGCCAAACCCGGCGCGCGAAACAAATGCGAAAGGGAGGATAAAATTTTCATAACCTATGGATTAACAAGATTAAAACTTAAAGTTGAGGTTGACACTGTAAATGCGGGCACGGGGATAGATGTTGTTATCAATACCCCCAAAGATTTCGGGATCAACACCGGAATAATTGGTTAACACAAAAACGTTTTGGACGGATGCCGAAAGACGGAAGGCCAAATCGTTGCCAAAGGGCTTCCCAAAATCATAACCGACAAAGAGGTTATCCATACGAAGGAAGTCGGCTCTCTCAAGGTAATAGTCGGATTTGAGCTGATTGAGACGGAAGCCGGTGTTGAGGTAGTCCGTGGTGATGTTGTTAATGAATCCAAGGCTTCCTCCGGTTCCCGCCAGGGTTCCGTTGTTGGAATTCACATTGTTATACATATACCGTCCCAATTCGGCCCGCATACTGAAGCCGGCATTCCACTTCTTGTAGCGCAGGTTGGAGAAGAAGCCCAGGTAAACGGTTGGGATGGGGTTCTTGTCTTTTTGGAGATCTTTGGCGGTGGGGCTGCTGATGGTGTCCTTACCGTTGGGGGCCCAGTATTTACCTTCCAGGGGCCGGCCGTCGGCGCCGTAGATTTGACGGTACATGTAAAACGTATAAGGCGTATAACCCACGCTATGAATTTGGATGGTGTTACCAACACCGCCTGAAATACCGCCGACCAGGATGCCTTGGTTGGTGGAATCGGGTACCCGGGTCAATTTGGTAATCGTGGTACGGTTCCAGGTTGCGTTGAACCCAAATTCAAGGTTCATTTCTTTGTTATCGATAGCAACGGCGTTGATGTTCCATTCGACCCCTTCGTTCTCCAAGTCCCCTACATTGGTAAGGATAAGATCGGAGAAATTGGTTCCGGCAATGGTGGGGACGACGGCCAGAAGGTCGTACGTTTTCTTTTTGTAGTAATCAATCGATCCGTTGATACGGTTTTTGAAAAAGCCGTAGTCCAGACCAATGTTGGTGCTGGAGGTTTCTTCCCATTTGAGGTTGGCATCAAAACCCTGAGGACGGAGCATGGGTAAGAAATTTTCTCCGAACTGGTAATAAGCCGAGGGAGTACTTTGGCTGTAGTTCGCCAAATAGCTGTAATCGCCGATACCATCTTGCTGCCCGGTCACACCCCAGCCAATGCGTAGCTTCATGTTGGATATGGATGGGATGCGGCTAAAAAAGCCCAAATCACTCATCCGCCAGGCCAGAGCGACCGAAGGGAAAAGACCCCAGCGATTTTCGGGGGCAAAACGAGATGAGCCATCGGCACGCAGGGTGGCGGTCAACAAATAATGGTCGAGGAAGGTGTAGTTCAAACGACCGTAGAAGGACATCAAAGCGTTTTCGGTGAAGAAATCAAAGGGGTTGGGTCTTTGGATGGTATCACCGCGCTGGTTAATATCGGGGAAGGTAGGGCTTTCGGTGCTCCAGTGCTGAAAGCTGTAACCACCGGTGATATCCATGCTGGACAGCAAGGACTTGAGTTCTTTTTTGTAATTGAAATAGGTGTCAATGAGGCGGTTGGTTTTGGTCATGGAATATTGGTTGTTCACCCCACGACGTGTCCACACCGCGGCGGCATTGGAATCAATGACCACCGATCCTGAGCTGGATGAGTAATCGCCGCCCAGGTTAAGGAAGAAGTGCAGGTCGGATAGGCCGGGCGTTTCAAAGTCCAGTAACACATTACCAATAAATCGATTCACCGAACTGCGATCTTCTTTTTGATTGAGCAGGCCCATAGGGTTCTTGGTGGCCAATTGCAGGGGTTGAGCGTTGTTGGCCCATTCAAAATACCCGTTGTAGGCACTGGTATCCCGCTTCACGGGGCGTGATGGGTCAAAGACAACAGCCGAACCAATGGCGCCACCGTCGGCAAATCGGTTTTGGAGATTAAAATATTTGGTGTTAAGATCAACCTTCAGGTAGGGACCGATTTTGGGGCTGAGGTTGAGGTTAAGGCCGGTACGCTCCAATTTGCCGGTGCGTAGGTTGCCTTGTTCGTCGTAGCGTTCAAAGCCCAGACGGTAAGGGAGTTCCTTGAGGCCGCCCGATAGGGTCAGGTTGATGTCGTTAATGAGGGCCAATTGGTAGATTTCGCTCTGCCAGTCGGTTGCGTTGTTGGCCGAGGGCTGGTTGAGGAGGTTCTTTTGGGCATTGGTGCCTTTCTCCCGAATTAATTGTTTGAGTTGGGCGGTGTCCAACACATTGACCGTGCGTGTGATTTGTTTGGCCGAGGAATTGGTGGTGAGTTCAACCCGGACCCGATCCGAAGCAGCTCCTTTTTTGGTGGTGATCAGGATGACCCCGTTGGCCGCCCTTGAACCGTAGATAGCCGCAGCAGAGGCGTCCTTGAGCACCGTGAAGGTTTCGATGTCTTCGGGGTTGAGGAGAGCCAGGGGATTCGCAGCACCTGCTATACCTCCGTTGTCCACGGGCACCCCGTCGATGACGATCAAGGGATCGTTGCTGGCGTTCAGGGATGAACCACCGCGAATACGGATGACCGAGCCGCCACCGGGGAGACCGCTGTTGTTGGTGATCCGCACACCGGGGGTTTTACCAATGACGAGTTGTTCAGGCGTCGAGAAATTCCCTTGTTGGAAGACTTTGGAAGGAATGGCCGTGACTGCCCCGGTGAGATCCCGGGTTTGGGTGGTTCCGTAACCGACAATCACCGCCTCCTGAAGGAGTTGGGCATCTTCGGTCAGGGTAAAATTGGCCGTTCCGACACCGGAAGCGCGTACATTGATGGAAACCGATTGGGTCTTGAACCCCAGGTAGGAAACCTCCAGGGTTACGTTGCCGGGTTTCAGGTTACCAATGGTGTAATTTCCGTTAACATCGGTAGCCGCACCGGTGCTGCTGCCCTTGACGGTGACGTTGGCGCCGATGATGGGCTGGTTGTTTTTGTCTACAATGCGACCGGCTACAGAGCCGGAACCTTGGCCTGCGCTAAGCAGGGGAAGCCATAGCAACAAGCTCATCAAAAAGGCTCGTCCTAAGCCTTGAAGGAAGGTGTGTTTCATGGTTGGTAGGGAAGGAAATTGAAGGGTTAAATTAGATAAAATGAAATCCAGGAGAATTCCGTATTGATGTTACGGGAAGGTCAAGACCTTGCATTCCCGAAATAACGAATTTTTGTTCAAAAAACCTAACCCTGGAGCCCCTGATTAGGCTTCCTTGAGGGCTAGAGGGCGGAAATTGGCCAAGGCCTCGGAGCCCAAGCGAAGAATTTTACCGGGTACCTCAAAATGCTCTTCGGGGACTACCACCAGGTAGCGAGGGTACGCCGCTTTGGGCAAGCAAGGCGCGAAGGTGCCGGGACCAAGGGGAGGGCTTGACGGGAGCTTGTCCAGCAGACTTTGGGGCAGGCAAAGGGCCACCTGCTCCCCCCAAACGGGGTCTTGGAGAGGGGCAAGGTACCAAAATGGGCTCGAAAGCCAGGATAATTCCGGGAATTCCTCGGCCCCAAGGCGGATATGGGCCTCTAATTCGTCGATTAACAGGGTATGACCGCCAGTTTGGATAACCAAATCGGCCCTACCCAGCCAATCAAAGTTGCCTGTATGCGGGTCCAAACGTACCTGCTCCCGCGTTTTGAGAGGCTGGTGTTTGGTAACCGGGCCACAGATGACCAACGAACCGGTTTGGGGCTCGTGGGGTTGTTCTGCGCTCTCCGGGCCGGATTCGAGGCTGATTTTGAGCCCGGGGGAGGGGGTGTACAAGGGCTCCGGACGGGGAAAAAGTTGCCGCAAAGCAAAGTGCCCTGCGGTTTCGGTCATGCCAAAGCCCATAAAAACCCGCCAAGGCTTGCCTTTTGGAGGGGCCTTTTGGAGTTCGGCAAGGAGATCGGTGACCACAGGGCCGCCCCCCAGCAACAAGGTGCCTACCCGCTCACCGGGATCTGTGCCTTGCGCATGCCACCCTTTCAACAAGGCCAGGGCCTGGGAAGGGACCAAGGACAGATGGTCCAGGTAACGGGTGAACGGGGTTGGTTCGCTTGAGGTCAAGGTTTTTTGGTTTGCCGCCAAGGGTTGGTTGCCAAGGCTCCTGAGGTCCAAGCCCAGGGGGATAAGGTGCATTCCGTAAACCGACGCTCGAACCAGGCTCATTCTTCCGCCCATGCCGGTGGCCGGTAGCACCAATCCGATGCATTGGCCGGGGGCCCAACCCAAAGTGCTTTGGCTGGAGGCCGCTGCATGTAGAATTTGTTGGCGGCTAAGTCGGCAAATCCTCGCCGGACCTGTCGTTCCCGATGTTCGAAACTCAAATTCGTTGCGGTTCACGTCCTCCCATTCGGCCAAAAAGGCTTGGGCTGCAGCGGGTAGTTCAGGGAGGAGGTAAAGCATGTTACAAAAGCTATTCCCAGGAGAGAAAGCCGCTTTGAACCCGAAGTGAGCTTGGAAAATTGTTGGTGAACAAGGACCCTGTTCCCAGGCCTTGGGCCAGTGAATTACCGTAACAACGGGTTTGTTCCAGGGTCCATAGGGCCAGGGCTTGCAAACCGATATTGGATTCCAGCGCGGAGGTTATCCACCACCCCAAACCCAAGGACTCGGCCGTTTGGATCCACGATTCGGCTAATCCAAAACCACCCAAGAGACCGGGTTTGAGGACCAAAAACGCCACCCCGCTGGAGGCCAGCCAGTCCCGGCTCTTTTCATCCGGGTAGCGAACCAGCAAGGATTCATCCAAGGCGACCGGCAAGGCGCAGCTTTGGCATAAGGTCGGCAACAAGGCATCGTAACGAACCGCCAAGGGCTGTTCAATGCTATGAACACCCAATTGATGCAAGGATTCCATGCGCCGGGAGGCGGTATCCGGGTCCAAAGCCCCGTTGGCATCCACCCGGATTTGGAGGCGATCGGAGGGGTAGGATTCCCTCAGTTCTTGCAATAAATCCAGTTCAGCCATCCAGTCCAGGGCCCCAATTTTGAGTTTAATGCAGGTATAGCCTTCCCGGACTTTTTGGTGGGCTTCAGCCCGCATCGTTTCGATTTCGTTCATCCAAACCAAGCCGTTAACCGCCAAGGGCTCGGCAGGCTCTTCCGGAGTATGCGGTTGTTTTGATAATTGTTTTAACAACGATTCAAATCCAAATACGAGCGAAGGTTGCTCACGCCGGTAGAGGTCTAATTCGATTTGGAAGGATTGGACCAAGGTGGTGGAATCGTCCGTACCGGCGGCTACGGTATTGAATCGGGTGACGGCCTGATGCAGGACCCGGTTCCATTGGGCTTCATCCACCCAATCCGGGCTAAGTCCCGGTAAAGGGGCGCATTCGCCTTGGGCCTTACCGTAGTTTAACACCCAAATTTTGCGGGTGAGCATGGTGTTACGGGAGGTTCTGGCGGGTTGTTTGAAACAGAGTTCAAAGGCTTGAACGGTGAGTTCCTTGGGGGGATTCATGGGGTGCTCTTAGGGATTCATGGGGTTCTCCAATACAAAATCCAAGGCATCAACGCGATGATCAGGAGGTACAGCGCGGTGGGTTTGAGAAAGGCATCGTAGGCCAGGGGTTCGCGGACTTGCCATACCTTGCGAAGCAGGCTCGAAAAAGCAAGGGCCATCAGGGACCAGCCCCAGGTGAGGGGTACCGAACGGGAAAAAGCATAAAACAAGAGGCCCAGCAAGCCGAGAACGACCAGGGCGCTTTGCCAAAGGCGACCGCCATGGTCCCCCCAACGGACGGCAAGGGTGATTTTGTTGCTAAGGGCATCTTGTTCCCGGTCCCTGAGGTTGTTCAGGTTGAGAACCGAGGCGGCCAAAAGGCCCATGCCCCAGGCCGGTCCCCCGTCGGCCCAGGTTAAGGTTTCGCCATGCAGGGTCATCATGCCTGCGTAGGCCACCGGTCCAAAAAAGACCATGACGGCTACCTCACCGAGCCCCCGGTAGCCGTAGGGTCGGCGCCCCACCGTGTACCGAACGGCAGCGACCAAAGCCAAAAGCCCCAGGCTTAACCAAAGCGCAAAAACTAGGGGTTCACCGCGAAGGTTACGCAGCAAGAAGATTCCGCTGCCCAAGGCGGCGGCGGCGGCGGCCAGGATGGCCCTGCGCATGCTGCGGGGACTGATTTGACCCGAGGCGACCATGCGGGCCGGTCCAATGCGGTTGCGGTCGGCCCCGCTCACGGCATCTCCGTAGTCGTTGGCCAGGTTCGAAAGAATTTGCAACAAGAAGGCGGTCAGCAGGGCCTGACCGACCACCGTGACCTGCACCTTGCCCTGCAGGGCCAGGAGCCCCGACGGAAGCAGAATCGCCGCCGCCGCCAAAGGCAGCGTACGCAGCCTCAGGGCGCTCAACCAGGCTTGGGCCGGAGTTTTGAAAGAAGAGACCGGGGTCAAAGGGTCGGACATGGGGTTAGGGTTTGCATCTTCGTGCCGTGAATGTAGTATCGGTCGCGTCGGTTAGTAAAAGTCTTGGTGAAAGGGTTTTGTTTAGCCAATTGTCTTTTGGTCTAAACCAAGGCCAAAAATTAGGTTTATTGGGACGCAATGGTTGCGGCAAAACCACGCTTTTGCGGATGATCGCTGGTTTGGACCAACCGGATGAGGGCGAAATCCGAATCAACAAACAAATTCGTACCGCTTACCTGGAACAGGACCCCTTGTTGGGCGCAACCGGTCCGGTGATGGATGCGATTCTCCACAACGACCGACCCCAAAGCCAATGGCTGCGAGAATATTATGCGTTGAGCGATCGCGAGCACCTCAGCGATGACGAGGTGGAACGCATGAATCGCCTGCATCAGGTGATGGAAGAACAAAACCTCTGGACCTACCAGCACGACTTTAATCGCTTGTTGAGCGAATTGGAAATTCCTGATCTGCGCCAGGACATGTCCACCCTTTCCGGAGGACAGCGCAAGCGGGTTGCCCTGGCAGCGATGATGGTGGCCGATGCGGATTTGATTTTGCTGGATGAACCAACCAACCACCTGGATCTCAATACGATTGAGTGGTTGGAGCATCGCTTGCGCCACCAAAAAACAACCCTCTTGCTCGTAACACACGATCGGTATTTTTTGGAATCGGTTTGCAACGGCATGCTGGAATTGGAACAGGGTAAACTGTATTTTCATCAGGGCGACTACGCTACTTTTTTGGAAAACAAAGAGACCCGCGAGCAAATCGAAACCGCCGATGCCCACAAAACCCGAGCCTGGTTGCGCAAAGAGCTGGAATGGATGCGGCGTCAGCCCAAAGCCCGAGGCACCAAGTCCAAAGCCCGAACCGAACAGTTTTATAAAGTACAAGGTCAGGCCGCTCGTCGCGAAGTTCAGGGTCGCCTGGAATTGGACGGGGTCGGTCGTCCGTTGGGTGGAAAGATTCTGGAGATTGCCTACCTCACCAAATCCTTTGGCGATAGAAATTTGGTCAAGGAATTTACCTACAATTTTGTCAAGGGGGATCGAATAGGGGTTGTAGGCCGCAACGGCTTGGGCAAAACCACCTTTTTGAACCTGCTGACCGGCCATTTGCGACCGGATGGCGGATCCGTTGAATGGGGTGAGCAGACAGTGGTGGGGTATTACCGCCAGGAATCCTTGGTTTACAAGCCCGGTCAAACGGTTTTGGAACGGGTGCGCGAGGTCACCGATCATATTCGCTTGTCTTCGGGCAAGGAGGTTTCGGCCGGGGATTACCTGCAGCGTTTCTTGTTTCCACCCAAGCAGCAGCACGACAAAGTCGATAAGCTAAGCGGTGGAGAAAAGCGCCGTTTGCAGTTGCTGCTGGTGTTGATTGCCCAACCCAATTTTCTTATCATGGACGAACCCACCAACGATTTGGATTTGGTTAGTCTGCAGGTCTTGGAGGATTACCTCGAAAAATTCAAAGGCTGTTTACTGCTGGTCTCCCATGACCGTTACTTCATGGACCGTTTGGTGGATCATTTGTTTGTCTTTGAGGGTCAAGGAACCATACGGGATTTTCCGGGGAATTATACGGACTATCGCTTGAGCCAAAGCGAAGCCCGTCCTGTTGCCGAAACGACGGTGGCCGCACCCAGCAAATCCAAACCGCGAGGAACCAAACCTACGTTTGCCCAGACCCGCCGCTACCAAGAACTGACCGAACGCCTGGAGGTATTGCGGACCGAAAAACTAACCCTGATCGAGCAACTGAACCGAAGCGGTGCAGCCCCGGAGGATTATGCGGCCTGGGGCAAAGCCCTGCAAGCCTTGGAGGCCGAAGAGGAAAAAGCGGAATGGGAATGGCTGGAGCTTAACGAGGCTCTCGAACCGTAAAAACCCTCGAAAGGTTAAAGCCAAAATACACCGTCCCGTCGTTCCAGTTTCCTCGGGTATCGGCGATGAATTGGGCCTCGTTGAGTCCACGGCTGTTGGTCACGTGCAATTGAAAAACATGGCCACCGGTTTCGATGTCCAAACCCAGGGATAGGCTGTTTCGTGTACCCAGGACCTCGGCTTTGGGCACCCAGAGGTAGTCTACGTTGACGGAGGCTCGGGGTCCAACCTTGAATCGACCGCCCGTACCCAAGGCCATGAGGGTATTGGGAATTTCGGGAGTGGGTACCAGGTTGCGGTGCAGGAGGGTGGGGGTGATTTGGAGGCTCAGGTCCGCCGAAATTTTTTTGGCCAAAAGCAATTGGTGATAGTACGAAAGCCGGGAGCTGAAATAATTTTTTCGTTCGGGAACGGCCCAGCGCTGGGCGCTCAAAATAGTCCCCGCAACATAACTCAACGAAAAAGGTTTGGCGCCTCTTCCCCCCTCGCTTTGACGAATGATTTTGTATTTGACAAAGGCATCGTAGGATTTTCCAACATTGGAACGGCCACCGCCCACCATCAAGCGTGGTGTGATTCCGTAATCAAGGGACATACGCATCGAGGCCTGATCCAGACCCCAAAGCTCGTACCAGCCCCCGTTAATCGCCCCAAACCGGTGCATGATGCGAAAATCCAAAACACCGGCCGCCACGTTTTCGATGGAATGGGTGTTGATAACGCGGGTAGATTTGAAGGTATAGGCAACAGGTTGAGCACTAGGATTTTCGTCGACAAGTAACAGATTCATTAACAAGTCGGTTGTGTTGGTATCGGTGGGGCTGTTGAAGTAAGTGGGGCTGTCGGGGTCGTTGGACGGCTTGAAATGAACGTCCGGGTTGGAAGGTTCGGCATCCTTTGCAAACGTCGTTCCGGCCAAAAACAAACTCAAAAACAAACCCACAAACGAGCCCCATAACATAGAAGGACTCAAAAAGCGATTTTTCATAACCAATTGCTTAATTGTTGGTGGGAAGGCCTTGGTTGGACCAAGCTCGAATTTTGTTGATATTGCAGGTCGACATAGGGCCGGACGTGGGCATGACCAGGGGATCACCGGAGGGGCGACCAATACGGTCCAAAATTTTGTTGATGTTAGCGGTGCGTGATGCGGTGCTTTCCAAATTTAAATTGCCGGAAGCCGATTGGTTGTTGTGGCAGCCTTGGCAATTGTTGGTGATTATGCCTTGGATATCGTTGGCGTAACTAACGGCCAGGGTATCGCAGGGCGTACTTATCCCGTAGAGGTCTTTTTCGTTATCGTAATAACATCCTTGTAGCCCCGCCACTACCAAAGGCAGGGAGAAGACCAAGGTCCGACAAAATCTGTTCAATAAGGGGAACATGTGGGGTAGAGGTTTTGGGAGGTTTTACAAAAATAGGTCTTGACCTATACCTTTGGGCACTCAAACCACCCATGTCCAACACCCCTGTTCCTACCCTCATCCTGGGCTCCGAGGGCCAATTGGGTTCCGAATTGCGAAGAGGCCTTTTGGAACAATTTCCCCCCGAGTCCTTGCTATGCACCGATCTCAAGGCCGGTCCCTTATCAGGCGAATCCCCTTTTGAGCATGTGGATGTTTTGGATGAAGGGGCCTTGAAGGATGTGTTTGAGCGCTTTCGTCCTCAAAGGGTTTACCTCTTGGCCGCTATGCTTTCGGCGAGCGGTGAAGCCCGCCCCAAGGATGCCTGGAAATTGAACATGGAGGGGTTGTTACGGGTTTTGGATTTAAGTGTTGTTACCGGTGTAGATCGTGTTTTTTGGCCCAGTTCCATAGCCGTTTTTGGCCCAGAAAGCCCCAAAGCCCCGGCGGAACAAGCGGGTTACATGGATCCGATGACCGTTTACGGCATATCCAAACTTAGCGGGGAGCTCTGGTGTCGTTATTACCACAGCAAACACGGATTGGACGTGCGTTCCCTGCGTTACCCCGGAATCATTTCATGGAGGACCCCACCGGGGGGAGGGACCACCGATTACGCGGTTGAAATTTTTCATCGCGCGCTGGATCAGGGCAGGTACACCGGATTTCTGAGTGCCGAAACCCGCTTGCCGATGATGTACATCGACGACGCGATTCGGGCGACCCTGGAATTGATGGATGCCCCTGCATCCAAGATTACTTGCCGGACATCTTACAACCTGGGCGCGATGGATTTCACACCCGCCGAAATAGCCGCGGAAATCCAAAAAACATTACCGGAATTTGCGATGAGTTACGAGCCTGATTTCAGGCAGGCGATTGCCGACCAATGGCCTCAGCGTGTGGATGATCATCGGGCACGCAAGGACTGGGGTTGGAATCCGCGTTTTGATCTGGCAGCAACCTGCAAGATCATGCTGGACTCGCTGAGCGCAATTTAGTGGGCTTGTTCGCTCAAGAATTTGATGCGAACCAATTTGATTTCTTCTTCGGTAAAGTCGCTGGCCAAGAGATGCTGGTAGGCAACTTGGAGATCGTCCGTTTCGGCTTGCCGGAAATACTGGTAGATTTCATCCACGATTTCTTCGTCCAAACTGCTTTTGATAAAATAATCCAAGTTCACTTTGGTGCCGGAATCCACAATGCCCTTGATTTCATCCAAAACCTGATCGTAGCTCAGACCTCGGCTGTTACCGATTTCGGTTAAAGGAATTTTGCGGTCGATGGCTCCGATGATAAAGACCCGGTTGCCGGATTTGGCGCCGGTGCTTTTGACCACAAAATCCTCAGGCCTTTCGATATCGTTTTCTTCGACATACCGGGCGATGATTTCTACGAAGGGTTTCCCAAACTTGAGGGCTTTGCCCGGTCCAACCCCGACCACTTGTTGCATTTCTGCCAGGGTCTTGGGGTATATGGTGGCCATTTCCTCGAGGGAAGGGTCCTGAAAAATGACGTAAGGGGGGAGGTTTTTCTCTTTGGCAAGTTTTTTGCGCAGATCGCGCAGCAAGTCCAGCAGAGCCTGGTCCAAAGCCTCTGAGCGCTGCCCCTCAAAATCCGTATCCCTCACCGTGTCAAATCGATGGTCCTGAGGAATCCGTAAAACGTAGGGGTCTTCCAGATAGGCCAGGGTTTTGGGGGTGGTCCTCAGGGTTCCGTATTGTTCGATATCCTTGTGCAGGAGATTTTGCAATAAAGCCACCCTAAGACAGGCTTTCCAAAAAGCGAGTCCCTTCTCGCGACCAACACCGTAGCCCGGTAGTTTTTGGTGGCCGTAGGCCTCGATTTCGGGGGTCATTTCGCCGGCCAAAAAATGGCTGATATGACGGAAACTGAAGGCTTTTTGGAAGGATTGCACCGTTTGGAGGAGCAGAATCATCTCATCGCGTACCTGTTCGGTGGGTTGGGGGTTGCGGCAGTTGTCGCACATTTTGTTGCACTGCGCATCGTCAAAAGACTCCCCGAAATAGTGCAAAATTTGTTGGCGACGACATAATCCGGACTCGGCCAAGGACATGACCTCCTGTATCAAAAGGTTGCCGACTTCGCGTTCCGCAACCGGCTTGTCCTTCATGAATTTCTGCAATTTTTCGGCATCCCTTTCGTCATAAAAAGCAATGCATACCCCTTCGAGGCCGTCACGCCCCGCTCGCCCGGTTTCCTGGTAATAGGACTCAATTGACTTGGGGATATCGTAGTGAATAACAAAGCGCACATCCGGTTTATCAATCCCCATCCCAAAGGCAATCGTCGCCACGATAACATCGATTTCTTCCATCAAAAAATCGTCCTGGTTCTTGACACGTTGGGCAGATTCCAATCCTGCATGGTAGGGCGATGCCTTGATGTCGTTGGCCCTGAGGATTTCGGCAAGTTCTTCGGTCTTTTTGCGGGAGAGCGTATAAATAATCCCGGATTTGCCGGAATTTTCTTTGATGTAGCGCACGATGCTTTTGACAGCGTCCACTTTGGGCCGCATCTCGTAAAAGAGGTTGGTGCGGTTAAAGGACGATTTAAAAAGCCGGGCATTGTTCATCTGAAGGTTCTTGATGATGTCGTTCTGAACCTTTTCGGTGGCGGTAGCCGTTAGGGCGATAAGGGGTACGTCCCCGATCGCTTTGACCATTTGGCGAATATTTCGGTATTCTGGCCGGAAATCATGGCCCCATTCGGAGATGCAATGGGCTTCGTCCACGGCCACGAATGAAATCCGGTGATTGTGCAAAAAATCCAGGTTTTCTTGTTTGACCAGGGATTCCGGAGCGACGTAGAGCATCTTGGTTATCCCGGCATCCACATTGGCACGGACCCGCTTGAGTTCGGATTTGGTCAAGGAAGAATTCAAGAATTCGGCAATCCCTTCGGTACCCGAAAAGGCCCGCACCGCATCCACCTGGTTTTTCATCAAGGCAATCAAAGGAGAGATGATGATGGCCGTACCCGGGGAGATAACCGCAGGCAGTTGATAGCACAGGGATTTGCCTGCGCCGGTGGGCATGATAACAAAAGTGTCGTGCCCTTCGCAAATGCTTTCGATGATAGCTTCCTGCTGGCCCTTGAATCGATCAAAACCAAAAAACTCCCGAAGTGCTCTTCGGAGCTGGTGGGAGATGCTTTCTTGTACTAGACCTTCGGCCATGGAAATCAGGGTATTTTTGTGCTTCGTTCTCGACAACGGGACCGTTGCTAAGACCACCATAAGATAACGATAAATTTTGATTTTGGATTTACAGAACCTCAAAAAAATTTCAGAACGGGTATTGGACCTTGAGGCCCAGGCGATTCTGTCCCTAAAAGCCCTGCCTTTGGAGCCCTTGGCGGTCACGGTCGAGGCTATTTTGGCCTGCAAAGGCCGCGTTGTGCTGAGCGGAATTGGCAAAAGTGCCATCGTGGCCCAAAAGATTTCCGCCACCCTGAATTCGACGGGTACCCCATCGCTGTTCATGCATGCGGCGGATGCGGTGCACGGGGATTGGGGCATGGTTCAGCCCGATGATCTTTTGATCCTGCTTTCCCAAAGCGGGAATTCCCCCGAAATCAAGGCCCTGTTGCCCATGGTTAGCCAAGGAGGCCAGCGTTTGGTGGCCATCACCGGCGATCCTCAATCGGCTTTGGCCCTGGCAGCCGGTGAATACTGCCTTTGGAGCAGTGTGGAAGCCGAGGCCTGCCCCCATAACCTGGCCCCTACCACCTCCACCACGGTCCAAATGGCCTGGGGAGACGTATTGGCTGTGGTGTTGATCGAAATGCGTCGTTTTAGCCCGGGGGATTTTGCCCGATACCATCCCGGAGGGGCCTTGGGCAAGAGGCTTTATTTGAGGGTTCAGGACCTGGTGGGGCGCAATGCCCGACCCCAGGTTACCGAGGGGGCCGGTTTCAAGGCCCTGGTCAATGAAATTTCAACGGGTCGGATGGGGGCCACGGCGGTGATTCGGGATGGAAAACCGGTCGGGGTGGTGACCGACGGGGATTTGCGGCGCATCCTGGAGTCGGGAAGGCCTCTGGAAACCCTCTGTGCAGCGGATTTGATGAGTCCCAATCCCCGCACCATGGCCTTGGATGCCCTGGCGGTGGATGCTTTGGCCCTCATGAGGACGCACCAAATCACCCAATTGCTGGCGGTGGACGAAGCCGGAGATTACCAAGGTGTGGTACATTTGCACGATTTGCTCCGCGAGGGCGTTGTTTAATCATGAATCCTCCCCACCACCCAACAGTCCATCCCCATGTATTGATCATGGCCGGGGGAAGCGGGAGTCGTTTATGGCCCGTTAGCCGCCCCCAAAAGCCCAAACAATTTTACGATTTGCTGGGCACGGGTCAAACGATGTTACAACACACCTACGAGCGTGCGTTGACTTTGGCGGGTTCCGCTGAACGGATTCGCGTCATAACACAATCACCTTGGGGCGATCTCGTCCGTGAGCAGTTACCCAATTTGCCTTTCCAAAATCTGTTGTTGGAGCCGATACGAAAACAAACGGCAACGGCCACCTATTATGGTCTTTTGAGCCTGGAATCGGAATCGGATCAGGATCATGTTGTTATTCTTCCTTGCGATCACTTTGTATTGGATAGCGACCGCTTTACAACCTGTATTCATCAAGCCCTGCAACGCTCGGTTCAGAGCGAGGCCCTGGTGATTATCGGGGTGCAACCGACTCGGCCTGAGCCCAATTATGGTTATGTTCAGTATGTTGAACATGCAGGCAACCCCCAAGAGGGCTCGAGCAATTTTCAGGTCAAAACGTTTACCGATCAGCCATCGCAGGAACTGGCCAATACTTTTTTTCGGTCCGGCGATTTTGCTTGGTATACCGGGATTAAAGTGGGATACAAAAAAGCCTTTTTGGATTTGTACCGGCAGTGGATGCCCGAGCTGGTGGAATTGTTTGCCGAATTTGAAGCCGAGTCGGATTCCGCTGCGCGCCTGGCGATGATTGACAAAATTTACCCACGAACAGCCTCGGTTTCGTTTAGGGAAGGCATTCTGGACAAAGCCGGAACCCTGTTATTGGAACTGGGGGATTTTGGCTGGGGTGACTTGACGTATTGGGCCGAAATTTACCGGGAGCACGAGAAGGATTATTTTGGAAACGCGGTCAATGGTCAACAGGTCGCTTTGTTTGACGCTCATAATAACATGATACACATTACCGGTCAGCGGATCGCGTTGATCGATGGCCTGGAGAATTATATCGTGGCGGATTCTCCCGATGGTATTCTGGTTTGTCCAAGGCATAAGGAAGCCGAATTGCGTCAGCGCTTGGCTGTATTGCGGCGACAGCAATCCGAAAAAACAGGGGGCGACAAGCCCTCTCGCCTAAGTTAACGGTCCGTAATGACCTATTGGCGCTTGTTGATGCTGGCCGGGCCTTTGGGAAGGCCCATGGCTTCTTATCTGTTGTTGACGATAGGGGGTATTGTTTTTGGTCTGGCTAATTTTGGTTTGCTGATTCCTTTGTTGGATTTGATTTTTGGGACGGGTTCGTCCACCCCTTCAATTTCTGCTCCGGGCGATGGTTTTTTGGACGGTTTTCGATACCGCTTTCAGGTATTTTTTGAGGGAATCCTGGCTCATCATGGGCGCCAAGGGGCCTTGGCTTTGGTTTGTGTTGCGGTAGGTACTTCGATTTTGCTGGCGAATTTTTTTCGATTTTTGGCCCAAAAGGTCCTGAATCGACTTAGAAGTCGTCTTATTTACCGGCTTCGTCAGGATTTGTACGGGCAGGTTCTTCGCCAGGATATCCGTTTTTTTCATCATCGCCGCAAAGGGGATTTGATTTCGGTTCTTTCGAACGATGTTACAGAAATCGAAGGATCGGTGGTCAATACGATGCATGTTTTGTTGAGGGAGCCTTTTTTGATTCTGGCTTATATTGCTTTTTTGCTGGCGTTATCCCCTGCCCTTACCTTGTTTTCTTTTTTGGTATTGCCCCTTTCGGGTTGGTTTATTGGCATGCTAACCCGACGGTTGCGCAAGGATTCCGGAAATAGCCAAGACCTCTTGGGGGTCCTTCTATCACGCCTGGAGGAAACCATCAGCGGGATTCGTATTGTTCGCATGAGCAATGCCTTTGATTTTATGACCCAGCGGTTTGATGCCCTCAACCGGAAATACGCTTTGTTGTTACGCAAAATTTTTGATCGTCGCGATTTAGCCAACCCGGTTTCCGAAGCCTTTGGTGTATTTGCTGTTTTGAGCATTCTCTATTTTGGCGGTACCCTGGTTATTGAACAACGTAGTTCCTTGTCGGCCAGCCAGTTTATCGCTTATATCCTCCTGTTTTCGCAGTTGTTACCTCCGGTCAAATCCTTGGGTGCAGCCTATACCAATGTCCAAAAAGGATTGGCTTCGGCTCGCCGTGTTTTTGCGTTATTGGACGAAAAACCCAGGGTCGTCGAAAAGCCTAACGCCATACCCTTGGAGGATCTTGCTCAGGGTTTGGTCTTTCGGGGGGTTGGATTTCGTTACGGCGAAGAATGGGTTATTAAGGATTTGAGTTTTGAATGCCGAAGGGGAGAGACCGTCGCCTTGGTCGGTGTTTCGGGTTCTGGTAAGTCCACGGTGATGGATTTGATTTGTCGTTTGATTGAACCCCAGGAAGGACAAATTCTTGTGGATGGGCATGATTTGTCATCGCTTGGTACCGAATCTTGGCGTTCCCTGCTGGGTTTGGTTAGTCAAGATAATTGGCTATTCAACGATACGGTAACCGCCAATATCGCCTTTGGGGATCCCGAACCTGATGCATCACGAGTGATATCAGCGGCCAAGGCCGCCAACGCCCATGATTTTGTATCGGCAATGGAACAGGGTTACGCGACGCCTTTGGCCGAACAGGGTTCCCGGCTGAGCGGAGGGCAGCGGCAGCGCATCGCCATTGCCCGGGCACTGTACCGCAATCCGCGTTTGTTGCTTTTGGACGAGGCAACTTCGGCTTTGGATTCGGTGGCGGAGCAGGAGGTACAGGGCGCATTGCAGGCGTTGATGCAAGGAAGAACAACGTTGGTGATTGCGCATCGATTGAGCACGATACAGCACGCGGACCGCATTGTGGTTCTCGAGAAAGGCCAAAAGGTCCAAGAAGGCACCCACGAGGAGTTGATGACCCAGGACGGCGTCTATCGTCGCCTTGTTGAATTGCAGATGCGGGCCTAGGGCTTATTTTTGGGTTTCGTTTCATCGAATCCCACCTTCCGTATGGCCGCTAAATACACCGAAGATAACATTAAATCACTGGACTGGCGAGAGCATATCCGCTTGAGGCCGGGTATGTACATCGGCAAATTGGGGGATGGTGCGGCGTACGATGATGGGGTCTATGTGTTGATCAAAGAAATCATTGACAATTGCATCGATGAACATGTGATGGGCTTTGGGAAGGCCATCGAAATCGAATTGGGTCGTGAATCGGTCAAGGTTCGGGATTATGGTCGGGGCATTCC
This sequence comes from Bacteroidia bacterium, assembly GCA_049431025.1. GTDB lineage: Bacteria > Bacteroidota > Bacteroidia > UBA7662 > UBA7662 > SYHX01. The sequence goes on from JBMTCP010000013.1 coordinate 49,654, forward strand.
TCTGGGCAAATTGGTGGACTGTGTATCGCGGATTAATACAGGTGGTAAATACGACGGCGAGGCCTTCACGAAATCGGTCGGTTTGAACGGGGTGGGTACCAAGGCCGTTAATGCTTTGAGTAAAAGCTTTGTGGTTCAATCGTTTAGAGATGGATTAAGCCGAAAGGCTTCGTTTGCACAGGGTTTGTTATTGGAGGAGTCCAAGGACTTGCCAACCAACGAGAAAAACGGAACCCTGGTTGAGTTTATTCCGGATGGTGAGATTTTTCGCAATTTTCATTTTATCCATGAGTTCATTGAGGAGCAGTTGTGGAATTATGCCTACCTCAACGCGGGCCTGAGTCTTTACCTCAACGGCAAGAAGTTTTTTTCGAAGGATGGTTTGTTGGATCTGTTGGTGCGCAAAGCCCCCTCGGATGCCATTCGCTATCCGGTCATTCACCTCAAGGGCGATGATATCGAATTGGCCTTCACGCACGGTGAACAATACGGCGAGGAATATTATTCCTTCGTGAACGGTCAGTACACCACCCAGGGGGGTACGCATTTGGCGGCTTATCGCGAGGCGTTGGTTCGGACCATTCGGGAATTTTACAAAAAGGATTTTGATGCCTCCGATGTCCGGGGCTCCATCATTGGTGCTCTAAGCCTGCGGGTGCAGGAGCCTGTTTTTGAGTCGCAGACCAAAACCAAGTTGGGATCCCAGCATATGGCCCCGGGTGGAATAGCCCTGCGAACCTTTGTGGGGGATTTTATCAAGAGGGAATTGGACAATTTCCTTCACAAGCATCCGGCGGTGGCCGATGCCCTGCTCAAAAGGATTGTACAGAGCGAGCGGGAACGCAAGGATATGGCCGGGATCAAGAAGCTGGCCAACGAACGCGCCAAAAAAGCCAACCTCCACAACCGCAAATTGCGGGATTGCCGTCTGCACTACAACGAAGGTCGCAACGAAGGGCATTACAACAGCACGCTCTTTATAACGGAGGGCGATTCGGCCAGCGGTAGCATCACCAAGGCCCGGCAGGTCGAAACCCAGGCGGTATTTAGCCTACGGGGCAAGCCCTTGAATTGCTACGGCCTCAAGAAAAAGGTTGTTTACGAAAACGAAGAATTTAATTTGTTACAACATGCCCTGAATATTGAAGAGGGCTTGGAAAACCTGCGCTACAACCGGGTGGTGATTGCGACGGATGCGGATGTGGACGGTATGCATATCCGTCTTTTGTTAATGACTTTCTTTTTGCAGTTTTTTCCGGATTTGGTAAGGGACGGCCACTTGTATATTTTGGATACCCCGCTGTTTAGGGTCCGAAACAAACAGGAAACCGTTTATTGTTACAGCGAATCCGAGAAGCAGGCGGCCATGGCCCGATTGGGCGCAAGGGCCGAAGTCACCCGGTTCAAGGGTTTGGGTGAAATCAGTCCGGATGAGTTTGGGCGCTTTATTGGGCCGGATATGCGTCTGGAACCCATTATCCTCAAGGCCGATACCTCCATTCCCAAATTGTTGGCCTACTACATGGGCAAGAACACCCCGGAGCGCCAGCAATTTATTGTTGAGAATCTTCGCTGGGAAATGGATGCCCCCCAGGGCGTGGCCTTAGCGTCCGAAGAGTCGGCGGTGCCAGCTTTGACCGAAGGGTAACCAAAGGCGATGGAGGTCGCCGACTTGGGTCAGGAGGGTATCGGCCACCAAGGTGTTTTCTGCGACGATGCCGTCTTGAACGGCTGCTTGCATGGTCGGATGATCGACGGCATGGATGGGCTCGTCCCCGTTCCGGTAGAAGTACCGGCGTTTCTCCAGGAAGTTTAGGTTCAGGCTTTGGCCCAAGTCCTGCACAAAACGGGTGGCCTTGTCAATGGAGCAACCGCTGGCCGAGGTTTGGGCCTCGTCCACGGCCAAGAGAATGAAATAGTCATCGTACACCCAAGCCGAGGCTAGGAGGTCCTGGCGGTGAGCCGTCCAGGTGCGAACAAATTCCTGCAGGGGTGGCTGGATGTTGGCGGTATCCAGCGGGCTGGGCGATGTGAAAATCCAAAGGCGGGCCGTGGACGGCAATTGGTCAAAGGGAACCCACACGATGGTTTGAATGAAGGATGGCTTGGATTAGTTGGCCAGGGAAATGGCTGGATCTAGCTGACTAAGGAACGGGCGGTGATTTCGGCCAGATCCATGACCTGGACTTGGTCCTGCCCGGTTTGGGAGGCCGCGTCCTTGAGCATGGTCATGCAAAATGGGCAGGCGACGGCGACGGTTTCGGCCCCGGAGGCCGCCATGTCGGAGGCCCTTTCGTGGTTGATCTCCAGGCGACCCGCTTCGGCTTCTTTGAACATCTGGGCCCCGCCGGCCCCGCAACACAGCCCGTTGCGTTTGCTGCGACGCATTTCAACGAGGTCGGCATCCAAAGCACGGATTAGATCGCGGGGTGCTTCGTAAATGCCGTTGGCACGACCCAGGTAACAGGAGTCGTGAAAGGTAATCCGGCGGCCCTTGTACGGACCCCCGTCCTGCAAGCGCAGACGGCCTTCGTTAATCAGTTGTTGGATCAGGGTGGAGTGATGAATCACTTCGTATTGACCGCCCAGTTCCGGGTATTCGTTGCGGAGGGTGTTGAAGCAATGGGGACAGGCGGTAACAATTTTTTTGACCCCGTAGGCATTCAGGGTGCTGATGTTCTGGGAGGCCTGCATCTGAAAGAGAAATTCATTGCCGGAACGACGGGCCGGATCACCGGTGCAGGATTCTTCGGTGCCCAGGACCGCGAACGACAAACCTGCATGCTGGAGGATTTGGGTGACGGCGAGGGTGACTTTTTTGGCCCGGTCGTCAAAGCTGCCCGCACAGCCCACCCAAAAAAGGTATTCAGCGCTTTGACCGCGGGATTGGAGTTGGGCAAGGGTGAGGATTTCCATGCAAAGGGGGGTTCAGGAGCGAGTGCCGGGGTCCTGTTCGGCCCAGGCCAGGCGGTCGGCGGCCGGGAAGGCCCAGGGTGCGCCGTTGTTTTCGATGTTACCCTGCATCAACGCCCATTCGGAGGGCATTTCACTGGCTTCCATGGCTTGGTAGCGACGCATTTCCAGGATGATGTTGAGGGGATTGATCAAGACCGGGCAAGCTTCGACACAGGCATTGCAGGAGGTGCAGGCCAGGATTTCTTCGCTTGTTATGTAGTCCCCCAAGAGGGTTTTGCCGTCTTCGACCTTGGAGGCCTCAGGATGCGCTTGGAGCCAACGATCGCTTTCTTCGAGTCGATCCCGGGTGTCCATCATGATTTTGCGCGGAGAAAGTTTTTTGCCCGTGATGTTGGCAGGGCAGACCGAGGTGCAGCGACCGCACTCGGTGCAGGAATAGGCGTCCAGCAGGCTTTTCCAGGGCAGGTCATAAACATCGGCGGCGCCAAATCGATCGGGGGAATCGATGGCAATGACGGGAGGAGCGGAGGGGTTCAACATGGCCTGTACTTCGTTCTGAATGACGGGCATATTGGTCATGGTGCCGGCAGGTTCCAACGATGCGTACCATGTGTTGGGAAAAGCCAGAACAATGTGAAAATGTTTGGAGTAGGGCAGGTAGTTGAGGAAGGCCAGTATTCCGCCAAGGTGCAACCACCAGGCGATGCGTTCGGTTGCATGAAGGGCTTCCGGGCTCCAGCCATCGAAAAGGTTGGCGAGCCATCCGCTGACCGGAAACTTGTACACCCCGGGATGCATGGCAACGTCCGCTGCATTCATCACCAACAGCGCCCCCATCAGAATGATTTCGACGATGAGGATGACCTTGGCATCCCAAGCAGGCCAGCCGTTTAATTCAGCGGCTTTGTAGAGCCTTGGAGGGCCGTGCACCATGCGCCGCCCCAAAAAGACCAGGCAGGCGATAATCACCCCCACGCCCAGCCATTCAAAGAGGCCGATCATCAGGGGGTAGAGACCCCCAAGAGGTTGGGAAAGGATGCGGTGGGTGCCCAGGAGGCCGTCGAGCAGGATTTCGAGGAGCTCCAGGTTGATGAGCACAAAGCCCACGTAGATCAGAACATGGAAAAAGGCCGCAATCGGGCGGCTGCCCATTTTGGATTGTCCAAGGGCAACACGGGCCATTTGGCGCCAGCGCAGAACGGGTCGGTCGGTGGCAGGAGTCCCCTGCCCACGGAAAATATTGGCCCGAATACGCTGAATTCGGCGAACAAAGGGGTAAAGCCCGCTAACGAGGACCGCGGCGAAGAGCAAGGACTGGAGCAATTGAAAACCCATTGAGGATTCAAATTTGACCATAAAACCCCCAAATTCCCAAAAATGTTCGGCATTATTGAAATTTATCCCCGCTGGATTAGTTTTGCATGCCTTTGGGAGGCTGCCCCTGCGGTTGTTTCCAAGGCGAATAGAGGGGTGATGTAGCTCAGTTGGTAGAGCAAAGGACTGAAAATCCTTGTGTCGGCGGTTCGATTCCGTCCATCACCACCAAA
>JBMTCP010000014.1:0-48887 GCA_049431025.1 Bacteroidia bacterium
GGGCGATCCCCGTACGATGAACGGGTTGGACGTGCCGGGCGGTCCCCATCCCGAGCAGGACGCTCGGGGCGGTCGCCGTACGATGGACGGGTTGGACGCTCGGGGCGATCGCCGTACGATGAACGGGCAGGACGTGCCGGGCGTTCCCCGTACGATGAACGGGTTGGACGTGCCGGGCGGTCCCCATCCCGAGCCGGGCGATCAGAACGTGCACCATCACCCGATGAACGGGCCGAACCATCAGAGCGGATTGGGGGTTCAAAATCGGCTGAATAGTTTTTTCTATGGCTTGATCCTTCGGTAGAGGGACGACGAGACGAGCCCGAATTTTCTTCGGATGGCTTTTTCAAAATAAAGATTTAAATGGAGGTGTATTAGGAATAGGATTCGTCAGCATCCCTGCTGTCGTTAGATGGGTTTTGGACGGATAAATCATCGTCGTCGTTGGCCTTACCGGAGACCATTTGTGAATTTTCATCCTCCTCCAAGGAGGTCTTAGAACCTGGTTCCATTTCGTTATGGTCTTCGGTTTCCAAAAGATGGCCGGAAGAAAGTTTAGCTAAATCGTCCGACTCGAAGGCGTCTTCATCCTCACCCCCGATTCGATTCTGTTCTTGCTCAAGGTCCTTAAGCTGAGGAAGTTGCTTGATGGAATTGATTCCAAAATAATCCATAAACAAATCCGAGGTGCTGTACAGGGTCGGACGACCGGGTCCATCCCCTTTCCCACTGATTCGTATAAGTCTTTTTTCTAACAATTTTTGAATAGAAAAATCACAATTGACTCCGCGAATTTGCTCCACTTCGGATTTGGAAACCGGTTGTTTGTAAGCTACAATCGCCAAAGTTTCGAGGGAGGCTACCGATAATTTGCGTTTGGATTGTTCCAACACTGCTTTTTGAACCAAAGGCAAAAAGGCTGTGCGGGTAAGAAAACAATATCCCCCTCCCGTTTGAACCAATTCAAATCCCCCGGGTCTTTGATGCCACGTATCCATTAACTCATCCAAGACCCTTTGAATCTCGGTGTTTTGGAGGGGCTCAGGCCAAAGACTACCCAACAAGGAAGTGATTTGACGGGCATCCAGGGGTTTTTCGCTGGCAAAAACCAAGGCTTCGACGGCATGCGATAACTCTAACGGTCCCTCCAAGGCGATGGGGTTCCAGCCTGGTCCCTGTTCAGGCTCCAAGGGTACGATTTCCTCCAAGGATTCAGTTTCAACGGCCTCTTGGTTGATCACCGACTTCAGATGCTCCTCGTTCCCCACTTCGTTTACAAAATTTGGATTAACCTCCAATTCGGCGGCCAAAATATGGGCGTATTCAGCCGCATAAGGCGCAGTCTCGTTACCAAGATTTGCGTCTGTGGCCTTTTTTTCGCCTTTTTTGACCTGTTTTTTCATCCTGGCAAAACTAATTGGAAAACGCCCCCTAAATTCGTCTGCTAGAAATTAATCCTCAATTCCTCCTTTCTCACCATTAATCCCGAATTCGATGGCATCCAACCGTAGGCCCCACCTTGTCCACTTTTCATTGGCTTTCGTAGCCCTATTTTATTTGACCTTCATGCTAAGTTCCTGTCAAAACAGCTCCCAGAATGCATCTGCCGAACCAAACGATGAATTTCAGGTCTTGGCCGACCAATTTGCCGACCTTCAAGTGTTGCGCTACCGGATACCCGGGTTTGAAAACCTGAGTCTCCAACAAAAAGAATTACTCTACTACCTCAGCCAGGCCGCCCGATCCGGGCACGATATCCTCTGGGATCAGAACTATAAACATAACCTGTTGATTCGGAAAACCCTCGAAAATATCGTGGAACATTACGAAGGCGATCGTAAAGATCCTCGTTGGGAGCAGTTTATGGTCTATACCAAGAGGGTTTGGTTTAGCAACGGCATCCATCATCACTACAGCACCCGTAAGTTCTTGCCTGAATTTGATACCACCTATTGGAACAGTTTGATGCAAGGCTGTCCCAAAGCAAGCTTTCCCGTCACTACAAACTGCAAAAACCCCAGCGAACTGGCCGCTTTCCTGCAGCCCATCCTCTTCGACCCTCAAAGGGATGCCAAGCGAGTCAATCAAGAAGCCGGCATTGACTTGGTCGTCGGTTCAGCCAACAATTTTTATAGCGGAGTAACCCAAAAAGAAGTTGAAGACTATTACAAACCCCTCAAGAACCCCAACGATACCACGCCTATTTGGTTTGGTCTGAATTCTCGGCTTACCAAAGTTAATGGAAAAGTCACCGAAATACCATGGAAATCAGGAGGTTTATACGGTCAAGCCATCGATCGCATTGTGTTCTGGCTCCAAAAAGCCGTCACGGTCGCAGAAAATCCCAAACAAAAAAAGGCTTTGGAATTGCTAATAGCCTATTACCAAACAGGTGATCTAAAAACCTGGGATGCCTATAACATTGCGTGGGTCCAGGATACCGAATCGATGATCGATGTGGTCAACGGTTTTATTGAAGTCTATGGCGATCCATTGGGCATGCGGGCTTCGTACGAGTCGGTTGTTTCCTTTAGGGACATGGAGGCTACCAAACGCATCAAGGCTATCGGTGATCAGGCTCAATGGTTTGAAGACCAATCGCCGATATTGCCCGAACACAAAAAAGCTAAAGTCACCGGTATTTCGGCCAAAGTTATCACCGTAGTCCAAGAGGCGGGTGATGCTTCCCCTTCGACCCCTATTGGCATTAACCTGCCCAACGCAGACTGGATTCGCAAGATGCACGGATCCAAATCGGTAGCCTTGGGTAATATTGTTTACGCCTACAACGAAATGGGCGCCAAAGGAAGTTCTATTCAAGAATTTGCATGGGATCAGGCCGAAATTGATCGATCAAGAAAATTCGGGCCGTTGGCCGGGGATCTCCATACCGACCTCCACGAGGTCATCGGACACGCATCAGGTCAACTCAATCCGGGCATTGGCACCCCCAAGGAAACCCTCAAGCAATACGCCTCCACCCTCGAAGAGGCCAGAGCCGACTTGGTTGCCTTGTATTATATCATGGATCCCAAACTCATTGAATTGGGTGTTATGCCCAGCCTGGAGGTTGGGAAGGCCGAATACGACGGGTATATCCGTAACGGACTGATGCTGCAGTTGCGTCGCTTGGAGGCCGGCGAAAACCTCGAAGAATCCCACATGCGGAATCGCCAATTGAATGCGGGATGGGCCTACCAGAAAGGCCTGGCCAACAAGGTAATCGAACGCAAACAACGAGACGGAAAAACCTATTTTGTCGTGAACGACTACATGGCTCTTCGGGAATTGTTCGGTCAGTTGTTACGAGAAATTCAACGCATCAAAAGCGAGGGAGATTTCAAGGCCGGGCAAGCCTTGGTGGAAACCTACGGGGTCCAGGTTGACCAAGCTTTGGTTGCCGAAGTCAAAAAACGTTTTGAATCCATCCAATCCAAGCCCTACTCCGGCTTTATCCAACCCCGCCTTGTGCCCATCATGGACAACGGCAAAATCAAGGATGTCAAGGTGGAGTACCCTGACAATTTTGTCGAACAGATGATGGAATTCGGTCGTGAATACGCGACCTTACCGGTGGTGAATTAAAAAGCCTTCTCCTTAACCACGGATTAAATCCCTGGAAATCACAATCCGCTGAACCTCGGAGGTTCCTTCGTAGATCTGGGTGATTTTGGCATCGCGCATCATACGCTCAACGTGGTATTCCTTCACATACCCGTATCCTCCATGGACTTGGACTGCTTCGGTCGTGACCTTCATGGCCACGGTGGATGCGAACAACTTAGCCTGCGCTGAGGCAATGTCGTAGTTCATGTTCTGGTCTTTGAGCCAAGCAGCTTTGAGGCAAAGCAAACGAGCGGCTTCAATTTCGGTAGCCATATCGGCCAATTTGAATTGAATCGCCTGGTGGTTCATGATTTCGGTTCCGAAGGCTTTGCGTTCCTTGGCGTATTGAACACTGAGTTCCATGGCGCCACTGGCAATCCCCAGGGCTTGTGCTGCAATCCCTATTCGACCTCCGGAAAGAACCTTCATGGCAAATTTGAATCCAAAACCATCCTCTCCAATTCGATGGGATTTGGGGACTTTGACATCGGTGAACATGATGCTATGCGTATCGCTACCTCGAATTCCCATCTTGTCTTCTTTTTTGCCCACCTGTACGCCAGACCAAGCTTTTTCGACCAAAAAGGCATTGATGCCTTTGTGACCTTTTGCGACATCCGTCTGAGCGATAACGATGTAGTACGAAGCTGAATTACCGTTGGTAATCCAGTTTTTAGTCCCGTTCAACAGGTAATGATCCCCTTGGTCCAAGGCCTTGGTCCTCTGCGATGTAGCATCGGATCCGGCTTCGGGTTCGGACAAACAAAATGCCCCGATTTTTTGACCACTGGCCAAGGAGGGTAGATAAAGTTGCTTCAGCTCTTCAGACCCAAACGTTTCCAAGCCCCAACACACCAACGAATTGTTTACCGACATACAAACGGAGGCGGAGGCATCTACTTTGGAAATTTCTTCCATGGCCAAAACATAGGACACTGTATCCATTCCACCACCTCCGTATTGCGGGCTCACCATCATCCCCATCAATCCCAATTCCCCCATTTTGGCAATTTGGACCGCTGGAAATTCTTGACGGTTGTCGCGCTCAATAACACCGGGCAACAATTCGGTCTGGGCAAAATCCCTGGCCGCTTGACGAATCATTTGGTGTTCTTCGGATAATTCAAATAACATAAGATAGGATATTATAAAGACAATTGGTAATCAAGGTTATGAAACAAATAAAGCGTAGGTCAAAGGTAAATTCAGAGGGGTTTGAATTGTTCAAAGGCTTCCAGGCAATCAAAGCAATAATGCAAGGAACGACAAAGCGTCGGGCCAAACGGGGATTTCATGGACGTGTTTTCAGAGCCGCATCGAGGGCATGCGGCTTGGGCCAAGGCATCCAAATCCGGACCGGCACATCCTGGCTTGCGACGTGGAGGGGGTGCCAATCCAAAATTTCGGATCTTTTCCCTTCCAACTTCGCTGATGCGATCCGACGTCCAGGGATTCTCAAAAGTGGTTTGCACATCAACAGCCGGGGCACCGGCCTCAAGAAGAGCTTCCCGAACGGTTTTCTCCATCCAGCGAAGTGCAGGGCAGCCTGCAAACGTGGGCGTCAAAACAACCTGAACTGCGCCATCCTCATCCACGGTCAATCGGGTTACTATACCCAAATCCACCACCGAAATGGCGGGTATTTCGGGGTCAGGCACCCTGTCCAGGACTTCCCAATAGCGCTGCAAAACCGGGCTAAGTCCCTCAGGGATATTGCCCCGAAGACCTTGAACGGGATCCTGGGTTGTGGCGGCTTGGTTTACCATTCGGCTTGAGGATCCAGGCGAAAAACCGCCGTCATTTCGTCCAAAAGAGGGGCTAAATGTTCCGAATGGTAACCTTGGCGGCCCCCAAATACAGGCTCCATTCGCTCCAAACCCAGGGTCTCGGTATCAACGCCCCAGGATACAAGGTTTTCCATTGCCCTGGCTTGCCAGAGTTCCCGGAGTTTTTGCTCCCCGGGGTACCAGGCTTGGCCTTGCGTACCCGGTTCTTCCATCAACGATTCCTCCCCGGGCCAGGGCTCAAACATCCCCAGGGCCAAAGGCCAAACTTCTTTGAGAGCCGTGAGCATCCGAAGACGACTTTCCTCACTCCCTTGAAGCAGGGATTTCATCCACGTCTGGGCGTGGAAAGTATGGTACTTGACTTCTCCCCGTAACTTGGTGGCCAATGCCTGCAGACTGGGGTCTTGAATTTGGACCAACGATTCGTAGCGCATGGCCACCGCTTGGTCATAACACCAATGGCGAACCAGGCTGAACGCATAATCGCCGATAGTCTGTTCGACCAACCACGAACAAAGCATGTGATTTTCGGAACGATTAAAAGCGGTTTGATCCGGATTATCCAACCCGTACGTGGAATGCAGGATCTCGTAAAAGGCCAACGAATGACCCACTTGATCTTGGGCTATGGATGAAAACGCAATGTCTTCTTCGAGAATAGGTCCCAGACCGGTCCATTCCGAATTACGGTGTCCCATAACCAATTGGTCATCGGCCAACTGCAACAAATAACGGGGCAAGGGAATGCTTGGGATGGTGAAGGTCCTCATAGGGTCTTTTGTTGGGCCTTGAAGGCCTCGATTTTATCGTTCACTTTGTAACCGGCCGGGTCCCGGTAACTTTTGGCGGGGGTGGTTCGAAAAACATCTTCGTCCGCATAATCCATTTCCAAAACATCGGCGGTACAGACCACCCAAAGGTTGGATGTCTCCCCACGGCGGGCAAACTGTTCCTTGGCCATGGCCATGGCCATTTCCAAACTGGGGGCATGGACGATGCCCACGCTGCTGTGCTTTTCACCGCGACGTCGCTGATGAAAAACCTGGTAACTGGGCCAATGATCGCCGGGGACCAAAACAGGGGGTTGATCGGAAGGGACCTCTTCGGCCTGCAATCGGTTAACCCGAGGGTCAAGGGATAAAATAGGCATACGAGGCAATTAAGCTAGAGGAGTCGCGTAGCGGGCATCGGCACGACGCAGAGCTGCCCTTACCCAGGCGCCCCGCTCTTCAGCTACTTTACGCACCGCCAATCGCTCCCGGTTGCAAGGGCCATTACCGTTAATCACCTGAAAGAAAGTATCCCAATTGGGCTCGGTGAACAACCATTGCCCGCTCGCTTCATCTTTGCGAAGTTCAGGGTCCGGAAGACTTAGACCCAATTCCCAAATTTTGGGAACGTACATGTTAAGAAACTGTTGACGCATCACATCGTTGGAGGCCATTTTGACTTTCCAGCGCATCAACGTTTCGGTATGCTGGGACATCGTATCGGAAGGGCCAAAAAAATGCATAATGGGCTCCCACCAACGGTTCAGGGCACTTTGTAACATTTCTCGTTGCATAGGAGTTCCCGTAGCCAACCATACAAAAACCGAGTGACCCTGTTTGAGGTGAAAACTCTCTTCGTAACAAATCCGTTCCAAAGCCCTGCAGTAGGGACCGTAGGAGCCTTTGGAGTTGGCAACTTGGTTGACAATGGCAGCCGCATCGATCAAAAAGCCTATCACCGCCACATCAGCCCAGGTTTCGGCTGGATAGTTAAAGACGTTGGAGTACTTGGACTTTCCGTTAATCAAATCGTTGAGCATATCCTCCCGGCTTTTGCCCAGGGTTTCTGCTGCCGAATACAAAAGCTGGGCATGGCCTACTTCGTCCTGTACTTTGGCCATCAAGGCTAATTTGCGCCGAAAACCGGGGGCGCGCGTTATCCAGGTGCCTTCGGGCAATGCGCCAATGATTTCGGAATGAGCGTGTTGCTCAATCATGCGAATCAGCTGCTTGCGGTAGGCGGCAGGCATCCAATCCCGGGGTTCAATTTTTTCGCCGCGGGCAATACGTTCCTCAAATTGTGCGAGCAATTCGGGGTTTTCGGCTGAAGCCTTGGGCTCAACGGCCCCGGCAGGAATATATCCTCCTCCGTACATAACAATGAATTTAAAATTTTGATTTTAATGGGGTGGTGATGTTCTGGATTGGTGATGTTGGGATATGACGATGTTCTGGGCTGCCAATTCCGTTCATCCACAAATCCAGAAAACGATTAGCTAAGGGCGTCAAGGCATCGTCATCGGGACGGGAGGCGCTGTGCAAGGACCCGTTCATCAGCAACAAAAGTTGTCGTCCGAGCCAAAGAGGATCCCCTTGTACAAATACACCCTGGTTCATGCCCTCTTGAAAGAGCCCTGCAAAAAACTGTTCGTAATCCAAACGCAAAGCCTTGAAGGCTTGTAACGAGGGCTCGCTCAAGTGACGCCATTCGTGGACGAAGACCCCAACGGCTTCCCGGTCAGAAAACAACAAGCGAAGATGCTCCTTGATGGCCAAGGCTAAGCGTTCGGTTACCGGCAAATCCATACCTGCGATTCGCTGAGCCGAGGAGACAAAGGCATCCGCCATGCCAAAACAAATTTCGTGGAGCAAGGTCTCCTTGGAAGAAAAATGATTGTAGAGCGAGGGAGCCTCAATCCCACTTACCGAGGCCAATTCGCGCATCGATGTGGCGGCATACCCCTTGCGATGAAAGAGCCCCGTGGCCAGGCGGGCTATTTGCACCCGCCGACCCTGAACCGGGTTGGTTGTAGGAAGCGTTTCGGGCGAAGTACTCTTCATGCCCCAAACATACGAACGAACGATCGTTCGTGCGCCCTCTGCGCCCTTGAATGACGTACTTTTGGCTCATGTACAGCGCGCGCTACAGCCTTGGAACACTCCTGGGATTCGCCTTATTGTTGGCTTTTGGCTGTAGACCCGATACTTATAGGGGAGGCCTCAACCTCGAATTGGCCTACGAAACCGATACCTTGCTTTTTGACACCGTATTGGTTCAAGCCGGCTCCATCACCAAGCGGTTCAAGGTTTACAACCCCAGCAACCAAGACCTCTTGGTGGATCGAATCGCTTTGGGATCGACCTTGAGCGGTGCCAGCCCCGGCTCTGGTTTTCGTCTCAACATTAACGGTTTAGCCGCTAATCAAGCCCAAAATTTACGGCTTGCCGCCGGGGACAGCCTCTACCTGTTTGCCGAGGTCACCGTAAATCCCAACGATAGCTTGACCCCTTTTTTGGTGACCGATTCGGTGCTCTTTTTTACCGGACAAAAAGTGGGCAAGGTGGTGCTGACCGCTTACGGTCAAAACGCTCGATTTTATCGGGATTCCATCCTGGGGACCACGGTTTGGACCAAAGACTTGCCGGTAGTAATCTACAATTCCGTCTTGGTTGATTCCCAGGCCACCCTCTGGATTCAACCGGGAACCAAAATTTATTTCAATGCCGGGTCCACCCTCTTTGTTTACGGCACGGTGCGAGCCCAGGGCACAGCCCAAGAACCCATTACCATGCAGGGAGACCGCTTGGACCCCTTTTACCGGGATTTGGCCGGGGCCTGGAACGGCATTCACTTTTTGAGAGGCTCTGTTCAGAATTTTTTACGTCATGTTCATCTGCGCAATGGTTCCGTGGGGATACGGGTGGATTCCTTACCGGCCAGCGGTTCCCTACCCAATTTGCGCCTGGAGAGTGTTTGGGTGGACCATTTTGCCCAGGCAGGTCTCTACGGCAACACGGCTTATATCGAAGGGGACAATGTTCTGGTGAGCAATTGCGGGCTGTTTAATTTTTTGGGGGATTATGGAGGGACTTACCGATTCAGACACAGCACGTTTGTACACCTGCAGTCCGAGTTTAGCCGGGCCTATCCCCTCATGGTGCTGAGCAACCGGAATTTGAGCAATCCAACACGCATCAACAACGCCAGCCTCGAATTAACCAATTGCGTGGTTTGGGGGGGTACCGACGAAGAATTGGCCATGGATTCCTCCGGTAACGGCTCCCTGACCTACCGATTGGACCGATGCATCCTCAAAAGCCAGCAAGGGTGGCCCGGTACCGCTTTGCTTTACCAAAACCCGCGATTCAAGAATCCTAGCAACCGCGACTATTCCCTGGACACCTTGAGTCCGGCGTTTCGGGCCGGTGTGGACTTGAGGTCCCTGTACCCGGCTCTGCAATGGGATCTGAAGGGCCAGCCCCGTTCGGCTACACCCAGCCTGGGCTGCTTAGAGCGAATCGAAATGGGTGGTATCTTTACTCCATGATTTTAGTACCCTACGACTTCACTCCACCCAGCGACTGCGCTATCCAGCATGCTACCGTGATAGCCCGCAAAGGCGACAACAAGATTCAATTGTTGCACGTTGTTAATTCGGACAGCAAATCCCTGATGCGCCGAGACAAAATCAGCCTCAAGGACCTGAACGACCGTATGGCTGCGCTCGCAGCACGGGTCGAAAAAGAATCCGGAATCCCCACAGGTTACGATATGGTAACCGGATCGATTTTTACCACCATACCCGAATACGCCCAAGAATCCAAGGCCAAATTGGTTATCATCGGCACCAGCGGCATGGTAGGGTTGCAGAATCTCTTTGGATCTAATGTTATCAAAATTGCCGAAAAATCCTCGGTACCGGATATCATTGTGCAGGAACGGCCTCTTCGAACCCACGGCTACCAAACCATTGTTATGCCCATGGATGCCGGCAAGGAATCCAAGCAAAAAACCTTTCAAACGGCCGCCATTGCCAAAATTTTCGGGGGGACGATCCATCTTTTCGCTGCCCGTGAAACGGATGAGTTTTTGGCTCATGCCGTCCAGAACAATATCCACTTTGCGACCCGCCACTTTGATTCGCAACAAATCCCTTACGAAATTGTCACCGAAAGCGAAGGCGGCAAATCGTACGTGGACCAAATTATTCAATACGCCATACGCGTTGATGCAGACCTGCTCGCCATCATGACGGGGGATCACCGCGGCCTGTTGGATCTGCTCTCAACCACCGAGGAAGAACATATCGTGAATAACCAGGCTCAGATTCCGGTTCTTTGCATAGACCCCCAAAACGTCTTGTACGGTTCGGTCTTCACGTTCTAATCCATTCGATTAACGCTTGCAACCATGGCGCAACAGGGCATGATTACGGAGAAATCCAAAACGATTGCGGTAGATTTTGATGGAACAGTAGTTGAACATGCCTACCCTCAAATAGGCGAGGAAATGCTTTTTGCCTTTGCAACATTGCGCAGACTTCAAGAAAAAGGACATAAACTCATTTTGTGGAGTATTCGTGAAGGCGAACTCCTTCAAGCGGCCGTGGACCATTGCCGCCAAAACGGAGTTGAATTCTACGCCGTCAACGCAAATTTCCCCGGAGAAGTTTTGGAGCCGGGAATTAGCGCCCGAAAAGTCAACGCGGATATTTTCATCGACGACCGGAATGTCGGTGGCTTTCGTGGTTGGAGTGAAACGTATCAAATGTTACATCCCGAAGACGGCCCGTTCTTTCATCAATTGGAAAACGAAAAAGCGCATTTCAATTACCGGGTCCGCAAGAAAAAAACCCTCTGGGAAAAGTGGTTTGGTAAGCGGGGCAACGGATGATTCATCTCAAAAATTCGGAGGAAATTGAACTTTGTGCTCTGGCCGCGGATTTGGTCAGCCGCACTTTGGGGATTTTGGCACCGCATGTCGTACCGGGGGTTAGCCCACTGGAATTGGACCGGCTTGCCGAGGAATACATCCGCGATTCGGGAGGTATTCCTGCCTTCAAGGGTCTGTACGGTTTTCCTAACACCCTTTGCATTTCGCCCAACGACCAGGTGGTCCACGGAATTCCCGGCAAAGCTCCGCTTCGAGAAGGCGACATCGTTTCGGTGGACTGCGGCGTCAAGCTCAATGGATTCATCGGTGACCAGGCCTTCACCTTTGGGGTTGGTGTTATAACAGCAGAAGCCCAACGACTTCTTCGGATTACGCGTGAATGCCTGGACCGTGGCATTGCCCAGGCCGTGGCCGGAAAGCGCATTGGGGATATCGGTCACGCCATTCAAGAGCACGCCGAGGCGTCCGGCTACGGTGTGGTTCGGGAATTGGTCGGCCACGGCCTGGGCCGCCAATTGCACGAAAAACCTGAGGTTCCCAATTACGGCAAAAAGGGCCAAGGCGTCCGGCTCAACGACGGAATGGTCCTGGCCATCGAACCGATGATCAACGCCGGAGGTAAAGCCATACGTCACGAAAGCGACGGGTGGACTGTACGAACCCGCGATGGTTCTTTATCCGCCCATTACGAACACGATATAGCTTTGGTCGCAGGCCGCTGCCGGGTCCTTACCACTTTTGAATATGTGGATTCGGCTTTGCTAAATTCGCAGCGCATTGGTTCCGTTTCCTCTGCCAACTCAACGCCCTAATCACCTACGATTTCTATCCATACCATGGGAAGAGCCTTTGAATACCGCAAAGCCCGCAAGTTTGCCCGCTGGGACAAAATGTCCAAAACCTTCACCCGCATTGGTCGTGAAATTGCCATGTCGGTCAAAGCCGGCGGACCCGAACCCGAAAGCAATACCCGTTTGAGGGCGGCCATTCAGAACGCCAAAGCTGCCAATATGCCCAAAGACCGGGTTGAGGCAGCCATCAAAAAAGCTTCAAACAAAGACGAAAAAGCCTACGAAGAAGTGGTTTACGAGGGCTATGCCCCCCACGGTATCGCCGTTTTGGTAGAAACCGCCACCGATAACCCGACCCGTACCGTGGCCAATGTTCGTCATCTCTTCAGCAAATACGGGGGATCGATGGGAACTTCGGGTTCCGTTGGTTTTTTGTTTGAACGCAAAGCCTTGTTTCGCCTGGACCCCGGGGATCGCGCCGCGGAGGACCTGGAATTGGAATTGATTGATGCCGGCGCCGAAGATATCAGCATCGAAGACGGGGAATGGAACCTCACCGCCGCTTTTACGGATTACGGGCAGGTTCAGAAGTCTTTGGAGTCCATGGGCATACAAATTCTATCTTCTGAATTATCGTATATCCCAACCACCACCAAGTCCCTGGACGAGGCCCAAGCCGAGGAATGCTTGAAACTCATCGACATGCTGGAAGAGGACGATGATGTTCAAAATGTTTATTGCACCCTGGCCTAAAAACGTCTCAAATTCCATTTTTTTTGGGTTTTAGGGAGGCAGGCAGGGGATTTGTACCTAATTTGGACTCATTAAAAAAACACCTTATGGACAAATACAACGAATTACTTGAGATGGTAACCTCCATGGAGAAGGATTTCCAAAAGTTCTACGATGGAGCCAACAAGGCGGCCGGAACCCGGATTCGCAAAGGTTTGCAGGATCTCAAAGCCCATTGCCAAACCCTCCGTCTCGAAGTTCAGGACATGAAAAACAACGGGTAATCCCCTTTTTCTATCCAAAACACCCTAAGGCAGTCCTAGAGGACTGCCTTTTTTGTTTTTATAACAAGTGATCTAAGGCAGGGCAAGGCTTATCCGAACCAATCGTCCCTGCAAAAGCCACCAGGGACCTTCCATCCGGGGATATGGCCCGCCTGCAACCCAAGGCATCAATTCTTGAGCATCCCTGCGGAACAAGGACGTTTGATGCCCCAATTCCAGGCCAATTAAGCCGGCAATACCGGTTATTTTCCACGTCAGTTCAGCATAAAGCATGCGACCGGGTTCCCCCAAGACATAGGCGCAGAGGGTTTCATTCGCCCTCATCCTGGCCAGAGGCTTCCAATGGGTCAACGTCAGCCTGGCGGTTTGGTATTCCTGCATCAAGGCCCACCAGGATTTTTGGGCGGTTAGCAAATGGGGATTCAGACCCCGAGGCGCCAAAGCCCTGTCCTTACCCCAGGTATACGCTTGGGATGGCCAAGCATAAAAATCCGCAAAAGTCCCCGGACTCCTGGGAAACCACCCCAGTTCGGCACGACCATGCCAACGCCGATCGGCACCCAAATCCTTGTTCCGCTCGGCCATTACATTCACCCTATACCAAGGCTCTAGTTTCTGACCATGTTGAAGCCAGGCCGCATTCCATTCCATAGCGACGAAGGCTTCCGCACTCCGTCGGTAACGAACCCATCCGTTGACCTTGCGCCTTTCGGTAAGAGGCTCCCAGCGCCAGGCGGCACGAACCAAGAGGCGATGATGGTCCCTGAACAAGTCGTGGAACGAGCCTTGGGGATAAACCCGGTAAATCCGCTCCGGCAAACCCAACCCCACCAAGGCCGTTGACCATAACGGTGCCTGCGATAAATCCGGGTTTTGTAAAACGTAGGAACGCGTTTCGGCCGAGGCACCGTACCACATTCGCCATTTTTTGGCCAATCGCTGTTCACCATCCGCCGCCAAACGGGTAGTCAAGACCCCTTCCCAACCGGAATACCACCACGGGATACCTTGGATCGGTAGCCCCGAACCGATCGCCAGGGTATGCACCCAACGAGGCAGTTCAACACCGCTCAAAGGCTCCAAAGCTGATCCCGCCTCCAAATGCCAACGGGCATCCTGTGTTCGCCTGGTCCATTCCACTGCAGGGAGCATGCGATGCAAACGGGTTCCCCATCGCAAGGAGGTTTTCCACTCGGTATAACGATTGGCGATGTCCCGGGATTCCCAACGGTAGGTACCGGAAACCACCCATCCTTCCAAAGGGTTAAACAAATCCAAGGCAGACCACCTCGGAGTCCATAAGCCGCTCCAATCCGAACGGGTCCAGGATTGTCCGACGAGGTCTTTGCCGTTTTGCGTTTGAGTTCCCAGTAACACAACTTTGGCCCAACGCAACCAAGGCGAACGCGTTGAATCCGCCGAGTCCGCAGCGGCTTCTTTAGTTTTTACATTTTGAGCTATAGCGTAGCCCTGGATTTCGGCGCTGTCCAATCGAAGAGTCCGCAGGGTTTCCCATAACGAATCCGGGGATGAATCCGCCGCACTATCCACCTCAAAAAGGTATTCGGCATCCATGGCCTGATCCTTTGGAACAAAACCTGTATCCGACAGGATTTCTGCTGCAGGCTTGGTTTGGCGACTCGACGGACGCATGGACGGGCGACTCGACGGACGCTTCGATGAGCGACTCGACGGACGCTCGGTCTGACGGGGCAAGGCAGACTGACTCGGTTTGTTCGATGTTATTTTTTTATTTGGCGAATCCAGGACTTCGTCAAAACGGCGTATCGAACTAACGTAGCGTATATGGGCGGATGCCCCCAAAAACGCTAATTCCATTTGGAGATTTTCCATAGTTTGCATCGAAAATCCCTGTACTCTCCGAAATTGTTTCCCGATTCGGAACAAATCCCCCGCAGGATTTTTGACCGAGAGTTCAACCCGATCCAAACTCCAATCCTGGCTACGCAAAACCAAGATACCCTTGTAACGATTGACTTGTTGACCCCTGGGCTTGACGGCAATCCGATGCAAGCGTTCCCCGTCTTCCTCCTCGGAGCCGAGGTATTCAAACCGATAATGCGCAAAGGACTTGGGAGACAAAGGCGATACCCAATCCCGACTCTGGGGTTCGTACAAATTGATATTGGAATAATTGAGATTCGCCTCCATGCTTGCGGGAAGGTTGGAACGACGAGACAAGACTTTTTCTTCAAATTTCTTGGGACGACTGTATTTGATCCGGCTGGCGGATTCCATAACATAGGTTACCCCCATTTTGAGGCCTTCTTTCTCCATTTGCTTACGAAGAATCCAGGGAACCTCGATGATTTTGAACTGTCCCTTGACATAGGTCTCGGCGGTATAACGCCAAGGTCCTGCCGCATGGGTAGGGGCGGCTGCGATGGCTTGACGCATCATGCGGTAGGCAGGATCCTCCTTCCCCGCTTGAACGGTGATTTCCTGGAGGGCCACGACCCGGGGTTCCAAGACAATTTGCGGCCCCTCCACCACGGGATCCGTACCGGCGGCCAAATCCCAGGTCAAACGACGAGGACGATAACCCAAATGGGCAACCTGGACGGTGTACGAACCGGGGGGTAGTACAACCTCGAACCTACCGCTCTCGTTGCTCAGGCCTGAGATTTGACCCGGCTCAAAAACCAAGGTTGCATAGGCCACTTCACGACCCTGGGTATCCTTGACCAAGCCCTTGACCCGTACGGTACCCGTTGTTTGAGCCAAGAGCGTTGAGCCTGAAGGCACCAAGAACAGAAACCCCAACACCAATCCAAAAAAAAGCCTGCACCAAAACGATGCAGGCCGGGTACCGAAGGCCGGACTCGAACCGGCATGTCTTGCGACACACGCCCCTGAAACGTGCGTGTCTACCAATTTCACCACTTCGGCAGGTTTTAAGGGTTCAATGGACCGTGACGCTCACGATTCGTTCTTCATGGCCCCTTGGATGGGTAACAAATATACATTCACCGCCTTTGAAATCGCTTGAATGGATGACCAACTCGGGATTAGGGCCTAAGCTACCCCTATCTTTGGCGCCCTGATGTTGACCCAAGGCTTGCCCCATATTTTGCATACCGCTCAGGGCTTTCCCGTCTTGTGGGTGCATGAACCCAACCATAGCCTAAGTCACATGGCCCTCCTCAGCGACTGCGGAAGCCGGGACGATGGACCCCCAGGATCCGGGTCAACGCATTGCCTGGAGCATCTACTTTTTAAGGGAACCGAAGACCGGCGTCCCCTGCAGGTGCTCACCGAACTCGAAAACAAAGGCGGGGACATCAACGCCTTCACCACCAAAGAACGTTTGGTCCTGCATGCTTCCTGTCCTGCGCCCCACAGCCGTTCTGCAATCGATCTCGTCGCGGATATGTGGTGGAATTCCCGTTGGACCGAACAGGAATTTGCCAAGGAACAAAAGGTAATCCGTGAAGAAATCGGGATGTACAGCGACAATCCCGACGAAAGTCTCATGGAAGCCTTTGAACAGGCCGTGTTTGGCCAACATCCGTTGGCTCATCCCATTTTGGGGTACGAAAAAGACCTCACGAATTTGAAGAGCAACGCGGTTGCCCAACATTACCGCACGGTCATGGGCAACAAACCTTCGGTCTTTGTGTACCACGGACCCTTGGAAGCCCAAGAGGTTTTGAAAGCGCTGGAGGCCCGCATGCCCAGGCGATCCAAGCGAATTCCAGCATCAACGATGAACCGCAAACCGCCTTCGGCCCTCCGGGGACAAAAGCACCGGGAAGAAAACCGCGATTTTCATCAAGCCTATGGAATTATGGGCGGTAGAGCTCCCTCGGTCAAGCACGATTTGCGTTGGGCCTTGGCCCTGTGGATGAATTGGTTGGGGGGTGATCATATGAGTGCCCGCCTGAGCATGGAGCTCCGCGAAAAGGCGGCCTTGGTTTACGATATAGACGCTCATTATTCCCCGTACTCCGATTCCGGTATGTGGTGTATTCAGTATTCCTGCGATGCAGGCCAGGCCGACCGGGTTAACCGCAAAATCGACCGGATTCTTCAAAGCCCCAGGCTCCGATGCCCGGGTCGCAACGAATTCAAAATCGCCAAAGAACAGTTAATAGGCCGATTGTTACTGGCCGAAGAAAACCGTATGCAAAACCTTCTGGGTTGGGGTCAGGCCTACCTGGACGGGAACGGACTTTTGAACCAACAAGAAATCGTGGATAGAATTCACCTTATTCCACTGAGTCAAATTCAATCCGTCGCCGAGCAAATACTCAACCGCCAGGGTTGGCGTCGTCTGCTTTGGCGGAACGAGACTGCCTAGCGGAACAAGACTGCCCAGCGGAACAAGACTGCCTAACAAAGATTACACTTATGAATTTTTTGCCCCCCCATCTGGACGCTTATATCGAAGAACACAGCCATGCCCCTTCGGCCCTGCTGGCTGATTTGGAACGGCAAACCCATCTGCGTTGCCTCATGCCCCAAATGTGTTCAGGTTACCTTCAAGGACGTGTTTTGGCAATGATCAGCCGAATGATTGCACCGAAGCGAATTTTGGAAATTGGTACGTTTACCGGTTACTCGGCGCTTTGTTTGGCCGAAGGCCTTTGCGAAGGCGGTGTTTTGCATAGCGTGGACAATAACCCCGAGGTCATGGACATGGCAAAGGACTATGTGCAACGATCGAATTACCGCGAACAAATTTGTCTGCATACGGGTTCCGGCTTGGAACTCCTGAATAACGTGCGCGAGTCTTGGGATTTGGTTTTTGTGGATGCGGACAAAGAAAACTATCCGAACTACCTAAGCGCGTTGACCGAAATCCTTAAACCAGGAGCTTATATCTTGGCTGACAATGTGTTATGGAGCGGTAAGGTCGCAGAGATCGGTCAGCACAAAAAGGACGTGGAAACCGAAGCACTTCGGGAGTACAACCGCAGGGCGGTATGCCATCCACGCTTGGAGACGGTCATCTTGCCGATTCGGGATGGCTTATCCCTGGCAAGATTACGCTGACCAAAGAGCTTGGGAATAAAAAGGGTGGCTTAGAAGCGCCAGCCTACACGAATGGATGGGAGCGCGCCGAAATTAGAACTCACGTTCCGGCTGCTGGGTTCCAAAATCCCTGAATTGCTGCTGCTAAGACTGGAGAAAGAAAATTCCGTAGGGCGGTTATTGCGAACGGTCATTCCCCAATTGAGTTCCAAACCGAGGTACAGGTTCTCGACCAAGTAAAAATCTACACCGGCTACAGCGCCAAAATTGAAGGAGAGGAAGGGAGCGGTGATATTGGCTTTGGTTTGG
The DNA here is from genome assembly GCA_049431025.1 of Bacteroidia bacterium. GTDB lineage: Bacteria > Bacteroidota > Bacteroidia > UBA7662 > UBA7662 > SYHX01. The sequence continues at coordinate 18,169 of JBMTCP010000014.1, forward strand.
AATTCGTAGTAACCACCGAGGGTGTCCACGTTGTAATCCTTCCAGTCTTCGCGGTTACGGCCTGTATTCAGACCTACGACAGCTCCAAAGTACGGAGAGAGTCTTTTGGTGCCGGAGGGATGGTATTCAAAACCCGATTGCAGACCCCACTGGCGATCGCTGGTGGTCCGGGTTCCTTCGTTTCCGGTAAAGTTGGGATTCTGATAAACGCGCTCCACATCGGTATTGGTGGCGGCTTCGACGGTACCCCGAATCGCCATACGGTCATTCAAAAAGTAACGGTAACGGACTTTGGGGAGGATAATGGTATTTCCTTCGGCGATGTTCAGGCCGGCTTCAATGGTGGATTTGTGCGCACCGTAACTGGCAAAACTCCCGCTGGCCGCTGAAGAAAGAGGCTTTTGGGCCAAAACAGGCTGGGCAAAAGCAAGGGTCAAACACACCAAAATGGCCGAAAATGTCATTTTTTGGAACATGGGAAGGAGATTGAAGGGTTGTTAGTTGGATTTTGAGTTTTAACGATTTCCAAAAGTAAGCGAAAGAAACGGGGATTGCGACTCCAAAAGGGCCAAAATATGAGGAAGGCTCAATTTTTCGCTTAATATTGAACCATGGAACTCAAACCTCGTTTTTCTCCGTTTCGTCACGTTGACCTTGTTAATCCTGTTGTGAGGCCTGAACGTGGTGTGCAGGTCATGATTGCGCTGGTGCTGGGGATGCTGGTCGGAACTTGGGGATACCAAGCCCGGGCCCAGGCTATTTCATGGCCTTTGGGGAGCAGGGGGTATAACCTGTACGATGAACAGGTGGTGACCCGTATTGAAGCCCTGCTTCCTCCGGATAGCTTGGCCCGAATGTTGAACAATCCCAACGAGGACCGGGAATACCGATGCACCGTGGTCTATACCCGCTTGGGTACGACGGATACCCTACCCGAATGCGGACTGCGCATCCGGGGAAACACTTCGCGGTCTGCGGGCAAAAAGCAATTTCGGATTTCGTTTAATTCTTTCCGCAGTGGACAAAACCTGGAGGGCATCAGCGATTTGAACCTGTACGGGATGCATAACGATCCGTCCATCAGTCGGGCCAAAGTGTACTACGAATTATCCGAAAGAGTGGGCGCTGTGGCAGCAAGAGCGGCTCATGTGAACCTGTATTTTAACGGTCAATTCCGAGGGGTTTACTTGAATGTGGAGCACCTGAACGAAGATTTTATGCAGCTTCGATTTGCCCAGGATTACGGCAATTTATTCAAATGCCTTTGGCCTGCTGATTTAACCTACCGATCGAACAATCCCAACGACTATAAGTTTACCTCCGGTGGTCGTAGAGCCTATGATTTAATGACCAATACGGCAGGGGATGATTATACACGTTTTGCCCTATTGGTCAGAACCTTAACCCAAACTTCTTCGTCCCAGATTTACTGCCAATTGGATAGCATTTTGGATATAGAAGCGACTTTGCTTACCTTGGCGACCGACCTGAGTTCAGGGCACTGGGATTCGTATTATAACAAAAATAATTTTTATCTCTACGAGCACCCCGTGGATCGAAGGTTTCGGTTTTTACCTTACGATACCGACAATACGTTTGGCATACAATGGGGCGGTCCCAATTACCGAACCTTGTCTCCGTACGGTTTTACACCGGGGGAATCGAGGCCTTTGTACGATAAACTGATGGCCAATGCGGAGACCCGGGATATTTACTCCTTTTACCTGCGAAGGCTGGCGAATCGTCAGGCTGAGCCCCAGTTTCTGGGGTTTGTGGACAGCCTTAGGGACCGCATCGCGCCCTATGCCTTGATTGATTCGTTTCGGACGATGGATTACGGGTTTACCTATGCTGAATTTTTGGCTTCGTTTTCGGGAAATTTGAATCGAAACCATGTGACTGGAAGCATAACACCCTTTTTGAGTGCACGCTCGACTTCTACCTTGGGGTCTTTGACGGGACCCACGAATTTGGCGCCGGTGGTTCATCGTCCTTTGGTACTCCATCCCTATCCGGGCAAACGAGCAACGATACGGGTGCGCATTGAGGATGAATTGAATAGCGGGGTCAACGCGGTGGCTTGGGCAACACAGGATGGAGTAACCCAGACCCTTCCTTTGCTGGACGATGGCCTGCACGGGGATGGCAGCGCGGGAGATGGGGTTTACGGGGCGTATTGGAATTTGAATCCAGGGGTTCAGCAGTGCAGTGTTCAGGTTAGGGCGCTGGATGCGGCCCAAAACCAGAGAATTCGTCCCTGCAACCCAATGCGAGTGAATCTGCGCACGCATGGTCCGTTGGTTATCAACGAGATCATGGCCCTGAACCGAACGGGTATTCGGGACCAAAGTAACCAAACCAGCGATTGGGTTGAGTTGCATAACACAGGATCGGTTCCGTTTTCGCTGAACGGGGTTTACTTGACGGATAATATGGCCGAACCAGGTCGGTGGCGTTTACCGAACGTGTCGGTACCGGCCGGTGGTTTCGTTTTGGTTTGGGCATCCGGGGATACAACGCGGGGGCCTTGGCATGCCGGATTTACCTTGTCGGGTTACGGGGAATGCCTAGGCCTGCATCGCTTGCAGGGAGCGCAATTTACCGTATTGGACACGTTGTGTTACGGACCGCAGGCCGAGGATGTAGCGTGGGGCCGGGCCGGCGACGGCGCCCTGGATTGGCTGCCCTTTTTGGTCCCTACGCCGGAGCGGAGCAACGGTGCACCCAGCGGGACGGCGCCCGTCGCCAACGCCCCCTGGGGCGGGGGGCTTTGCCCCGCCCGGCCCAACCCCTTCCGCGATCAATTGACTCTGGATTTTCCACCTGATAACCGCATGGAAAACCCAAGTGACCCGGATCTCAACCCATCCCTTTCCTGGACTATCCAAAACAACAGCGGGCAAACCATCGACCGCGGGCAAACCCAAACAGGCCCTAGCGACACCCATACCTGGCCCCCTGGGCTTTACCACCTCCTTTGGCAGGATCGCCATGGTCAAGGTCGTTGCAAATTGCTCAAGTTGCCCTGATCATCCCCAGGGTTTTACGCAAACATCCCCGCTTATTGGTTGTTCCCTTTAAGTGAACCCCGCAGAACCCGGCTTGGATTTTTTGTTCTTGCCGCACCAACTTGTTGAACCCGATCGCCTAATTTCTAAAGGGACAACCCTCGATCGCCCGATCCCCAAAGGGACAACCCCAACTGCGTGGATTGTCGAAGAATGGCTCTTTTTTGGTCAATTCGATTTTCACCGCCAAAAGCTCATCCACCAGCGGGCTTGTATGAAAGTCTTCGCGGAGGAATTGCGCCAAAACGGTTGGACCGTGAACTATGTGGACTCGGCGGATCCCCACAGCGATATCCGCGCCTTCTTGGATCATTACGCCCTTCGCCTGACCGGGTCCACCCTGCACCTCTACGAATGCGGTGATCAATGGTTGGAACAACGCATCCGACGAAGAGCCCAAAAACTTGAAATCAACTTGGAATGGAGGCCTAATCCTTTGTTTTTGGATCGTCCGCTGGCACCGGATTCCTGGTTCAAGGGCAAAAAGCGTTTCCTACAGGCCGATTATTACCGCAAACAACGCATACGGCACCAAATCCTACTGGAACCTGAATCCAACCATCCGGGAACCAACTCCAATGAACAGGGAGCAAAATCTGCCGAACCCCTTGGCGGGCAATGGAGCTACGACGAAGACAACCGCAAGCGTTACCCTGCCGCCAGCACCCCCCCTCCACCCCCCAGCCTCTCGGTCCTTCCCGCCTGGGAAGAGGCCGCTCAATACACCCGCTTGCACTACCCCAACGCCCCCGGTGCCGAAAACGGGGATTGGATCTGGCCTATCACCCGCCACGATGCCCAAATATGGTTAAAGTCCTTCCTCAACGAACGATTCAAAGATTTTGGCCCCTACGAAGACGCTCTGGACCAACGACATCGCCTCCTGCATCACTCGGCCATCTCCCCTTTGCTTAACAACGGACTGCTCTCGGTCGACGATGTGCTCCGGCAAAGCTTGGACCACGCCCAACGCCACCAAACCTCCCTCCCCAGCATCGAAGGTTGGGTTCGACAAATCTTGGGCTGGCGAGAATTCATCCACGGGGTTTACCTGCATGCCGGGGTGAAGCAGCGAACCCGGAATTTTTGGGAATTTTCCCACCCCATGCCCGCTTCGTTTTACAACGCCACCACCGGAATTGAGCCGGTGGACCATTGTATCCGGTCTTTGCTTAACAACGCCTACAACCACCACATCGAACGACTGATGGTTTTGAGTAATTTCATGTTATTATGTGAAATACATCCTGACTCCGTTTACCGTTGGTTCATGGAAATGTATATGGATGCTTACGATTGGGTGATGGTCCCCAATGTTTACGGAATGGGTCAGTTTGCGGACGGAGGCCTTATGTCCACCAAACCCTACCTAAGTTCCAGTAATTATATCCTGAAAATGAGCAACTTTCGGGCAGATCCTGCCTGGACCGAACCGTGGGACGCCTTGTATTGGCGCTTCATGAGCACCCACCGGGATTTCTTTTTACGAAATCCACGCTCGACCATGATGATAAAGCAATGGGATCGAAAATCCCCGGAGCAGCAAAAGAATTTGTTGGAGAAAGCCGAAAATTTCTTGAACCAAATGCATCATCAACACAAGCATCAACCAAAAAACCGTGCGTAAATTTTGGAACTTGCCGGCTGTACCCGTTTACTCGTTGGTTACCAGGGATAGTGATGGTTGTTTTAACATGAATTGCTGTACCTACGTTACACCGGTCAGCATGGATCCCAAACATTATATGGTAGCGATCTACCAAGGAACCAAAACCTGGGATAACCTCATCAAAAATCCTGAGCAAACCGTAGTCCTTCAATGGCTGGGAATGGAGCAAGCCTCCTTGGTTCGAATACTGGGAAGGCAAAGTGGTTTCAGGACCAACAAAATCCAACGATTGGAACGAAGGGGTCTCCTCAGCGAATGGAAAGGCCAACCGGTCCTACGTGAAGCGGCTGCTTGGGCCGAATTGCAAAGTTTGGGGCCTTTGAATCTACCCCACCACGGCAGCATACCTGGCCCCAAGACCCCCACGACCTTAGGGGACCACCAATGCTGGCTTTTTGGCCTTCTGAGCACCCGCGTTCAGCATGATCAGGGCTTGGATAACGAGAGCCTGAGGCGTTTGGGGCTAATTCGTTAGGGCCGTATCTTGGCCCTCCCAAAACCTTCATCCCCATGAATTACGATCTCGTTGTTGTCGGAGGTGGTCCGGGCGGTTATGTTGCCGCCATCAGGGCCTCTCAGCTTGGCCTCAAAACTGCCGTTGTTGAACGGGAAGCCCTGGGTGGAATCTGCCTGAATTGGGGCTGTATTCCTACCAAGGCCCTTCTCAAAAGCGCTCAAGTCTTTGAATACATCCAACATGCCGCCGATTACGGCATCCAAGTCGGAGAAGCCCATGCCAGTTTTGAAAACGTCATCAAGCGTAGCCGCGGTGTAGCCGATGGTATGAGCAAAGGCGTTGCCTTTTTGATGAAAAAAAACAAAATTGATGTGCACATGGGGCAGGCCACCCTCCAACCCGGTGGCAAAGTCAGCGTAAAACAGGCCGATGGCCAAAGCCTGACCCTCACTGCTCCCCATATTGTGGTAGCAACCGGCGCCAGGGCCAGAGCCCTGCCCAATTTGCCTATCGACGGAAAGAAGGTCATCGAATACCGCAAGGCCATGAGCCTAGAAAAACAACCCGCCTCCCTTTTGGTGGTCGGATCAGGGGCTATCGGTGTTGAATTCGCCTACGTTTACCAGTCCATGGGAACCAAAGTCACCATCGTGGAATACCTTCCCAACCTCGTTCCGGTTGAAGATGAGGATGTTTCCAAGGCTTTGGAAAAATCCTACAAAAAGATGGGTATGCAAATCCTGACCAATTCCGCTGTGGAATCGGTGGACACCTCCGGGCCCCTTTGCAAGGTCCACGTCAAAACCCCTACCGGGGTTCAGGTCTTGGAAGCCGAGGTCGTCCTTAGTGCTGCGGGAATTGTTCCTAACATTGAAAATTTAGGCCTTGAGGCTTGCGGCATCGCCCTGGACAAAGGCAAAATCAAGGTCGATGATTATTACCGTACCACCACCCCGGGCTATTACGCTATCGGGGATGTCGTCAAAGGTCCGGCCCTGGCCCACGTTGCATCGGCCGAGGGAATTATCTGCGTTGAAAAGATCGCCGGTCATCATCCAGAACCTTTGGATTACGGAAATATCCCCGGCTGTACCTATTGCCAACCCGAAATTGCCAGCGTCGGTATGACCGAGAAAGCCGCCAAAGATGCCGGCTACGAATTGAAAATCGGTAAGTTTCCCTTTAGTGCCTCCGGCAAAGCCAGCGCCTCCGGCCACAAAGACGGTTTTGTTAAGCTCATTTTTGATGCGCAATACGGGGAAATACTGGGCGCACACATGATTGGGGCGAATGTTACGGAAATGATTGCCGAATTGGTTTTGGCCCGTAAGCTGGAAAGTACCGGTCATGAACTCATCAAAACCGTGCATCCCCATCCTACGCTCAGCGAAGCGGTCATGGAAGCCGCTGCCGCAGCTTACGGGGAAGTCATTCACCTTTAATTATTGATTTATTATTTGTTAATTTATTTATTATGAAAAATATTATTTTTCACCTCCGCTTTCGTGCTGTGGCCTTGATTTTGGGCTTGGGTTTGTTTCAACAACCAGCGCGTGCCGACGAAGGTATGTGGTTACCGATTCAGCTCTCCAAAATCGAATCCCGCATGAAGGAAGCCGGCTTCCGCCTCAGCGCAACGGACCTTTACCAAATCAATCAAGCCGCCGTCAAAGACGCCATTGTACGTTTGGGTGGAGGTTTTTGCACGGCCGAAATTGTATCGGACCAGGGCTTGGTTTTGACCAACCATCACTGTGCCTACGATTTGATTCAAAACCATAGTACGGTCGAGAAGGATTACCTGACCAATGGCTTTTGGGCGATGAGTCGGGCTGAGGAATTACCAAACCCCGGATTAACGGCATCCACTTTGGTCCGCATGGAGGATGTAACCAACCGCATGAACGATAGCCTAAGGAATGTCCCCGAGGCCCAAAGGGCTGCCATCATAGCCAAGGTCAGCAAAATTATCGCCGACGAGGCTTCTGCAGAGAAGAAGGGTTACCAGGGCGATGTCCGTCCCATCTTTTACGGCAACCAATTTATTCTTTCGGTTTACATGGTCTACAAGGATGTTCGTTTGGTAGGTGCCCCTCCCAGCAGCATAGGAAAATTTGGTGGCGATACCGATAACTGGATGTGGCCCCGTCACACCGGCGATTTTTCGGTTCTTCGAATCTATACCGGCCCCAACGGGGAATCCGCAGACTACGATAGCCTTCGTAACATTCCCCTCAAGCCCAACCGTTACCTCGCCGTTTGCACCTCCGGGGTCCAAAAAGGCGACTACACCATGGTCATGGGCTATCCCGGAACCACCAACCGGTATTTGAGTTCGGATAACCTGGATTTTAACTTGGCCACCGTCAACGCCATGGTTGAAGATATGATCGGCGCCCGTATGCAGGCTTACAAAGAAGATATGGACAAGGACGACAAAATTCGAATTGCCTTGGCCTCAACCTATGCATCCGGAATGAATACGTACAAGTACTACCAGGGTCAAAGTCTCGGGCTTCGCAAAGATGGTCTGGGAGAGAAAAAGCGTGCTTACGAAAACGGTTTGCGCCAATGGATTGGTAGTGATCCGGCCCGGGTTGCTCTCTACGGCTCTCCTCTGGAAACCCTGAGCGGGCTTCTCAACCAATACCGCAACGATTACCGCAAAATGATTTATTTCCGCCAAGCCTTGGGAGGTCAGGCCTTTGTCCGGCATTACCGAATCATGGGGAATTTACAAAAAGCCTTGGAGGCCAAAAAACCCGAAGAGGCCAAAATTATGGCCGCAGCCAAAGCCGCACAGGCAACCCTAAAAGAAAACATGGCCGAGTACTTCCCTGGAACTGAACAAAAAGCCTTTGCCCGGATGCTTCGCGTTTACCTCGAACGGATTAGCCCTGCGGATCGCCCTCCATTCCTCAGCGAAATGCTCAAAAAGGCCGAAGGAGAAAACGATAAAGAGAAGGCCAAGAACCTGGCCAAAACCGTATTTAAGACCTCTTTTCTTGCCGATCCCGAGCTGATGGAGGCGTTCTTGTCCAAGCCCAATGCCAAAAAATGGAAAAAAGACCCCGGGGTTCAGTTGGCTTTGGCCATTAGCGATTACACCAACCAAGTTTTGATGCCTGCCGACCGCAAAGCACAGGCTGATCAGGCTCCGGTTCGTCGGCAATTGATGGCTGCCAACATGGCCTATCAAAGCCAAAGGATTTTTGCACCGGATGCCAATTCAACCCTTCGCCTAACCTACGGCAACGTCAAACCCTATGTACCCCGCGATGGTGTCGATTACCTATGGTTCACAACCCACCGAGGCATCCTTCAAAAAGAAGACCCCAACAACGAGGAATTCATCGTTCCCAACAAACTCAAAGAAGATTTATCCAAGGGTGACTTCGTGCCTTACGGAAGGGACGGCGAATTGGTGACTTGTTTTATTTCCAACAACGACATTACCGGAGGTAACAGCGGTAGCCCCGTCATGAACGCCAATGCGGAATTGGTTGGGATTGCCTTTGATGGCAACTGGGAGTCCATGACCGGAGACCTCATGTTTAACGACCAGGTCCAAAGGACTATCAGCGTGGATATTCGCTACGTTCTATACGTGATCGATCGCTTTGCTGGTGCAGGGCACCTGGTTCGGGAAATGAAATTGGTCCCCTAAAGACCAAGGCAAAACGGTCAACGCATGTCGACAACTTCAACGTTGGGGTAAGCCTTGACGTTGAAGACAAACAAGTCATCCCTGAGTTTGGGATTGACTTTGAATTCGCTAATCTGGTAGGTGTATTGCACACCGGATTTGTCAAAAACAACGGCTTTCTGAATCAGGTTGTTTTTGCAATCCACATAAAGTCGTACTTTGAAATAGGAGAGGCTTTTGTTTTGGGGTATTAAATCGATGAGTGATACCAGCGATTTACCGGCTACGGATTCCGACTCCAAAAAAGAATCAAAGCCTTTTTCGTACATCGTGAACAGGTTGTCCGGGGTGATTTGTTCCGGGGTTGGTTCATGGCGACTGATGTTCACTTCGTTGAGTTCCTTGAGGTAAGTCCAGGATGAACGCCCATCGCAAACTATCAGCTGTTCCCCCATGTCGATACGGTATTGCTTGCCCCTTAGGTAGAGTTTTCCTTTGCGCTTTTCTTTAACCTGACCAGGGCCTCCCTGAAGTTCCAGCGATACCAATGCCTGCATGGACTTCATACTGCGGTAATTTTTGCTCAGTTTACTTAGGATAGCCTTGGACTCCGCATCCCCAGAGGCGATACTACGGGTTTTAGGGGTTTTCTTTTGGGCCTTGGCCTCGTTCAATCCATGACCTGCCAGCAGACCAAAGGACAGCAAAATCAACGCAAAAACTTTTTTGGATTTATTCATATTCTTTCTAATTAGAGGCCTTTGAGCTGCCTGAGTTTTTCTTCCAAATGATGCGGGTCCGTATACAAAACCTCCCTGGGTTTGGAGCCTTCAAAACGACCGACGATACCGGCGGCTTCCAGTTGATCAATAAGCCGACCAGCACGAGCGTATCCTATGGTCATGCGCCGCTGCAAGAGCGAGGTCGAACCCTGTTGGTACTGAACCACCATACGTGCTGCTTCGTCAAAAAGTTCATCCCGTACGGCGCCAACCCCATCACTGCCTGATTCCTTCTCGGATTCAGGGTCCTTGTATTCGGGCAAAAGGAAAGGCGACGCATAGCCTGTTTGGTCGCCGATAAAGTCACAAACTGCCTCAACCTCAGGCGTATCTACAAAAGCACATTGCAAGCGAACGACGTTGGAGGAAAGAGATAACAACATATCTCCGCGCCCTATCAACTGCTCGGCACCACCGGTATCGATGATGGTACGGCTGTCGATTTTGGAACTGACCTTGAACGCAATGCGGGCCGGGAAATTGGCCTTGATGGTACCGGTGATAATGTTCACGGAGGGACGTTGGGTCGCCACAATAAGATGGATTCCAACTGCACGAGCCAATTGTGCCAAACGTGTGATGGGGAACTCAATTTCCTTCCCTGCCGTCATAATCAAATCGGCAAATTCATCGATAACCACAACAATATACGGAAGGTAACGATGACCGGCAGATGGAGAAAGGCGACGTTTACGAAATTTGTTGTTATACTCGACCAGATTTCGAACTTGTGCGTTTTTGAGCAGGTCGTAACGTCGGTCCATTTCGATACCCAAGGCATTCATGGTATGTACAACCTGACGGGTATCGGTAACAATAGCATCTTCGGCGTCCGGTAAACAAGCCAAAAAGTGCTTTTCGATACGGCGGAACAAAGACAATTCCACTTTTTTGGGGTCCACCAAAACCAGTTTAAGCTCACTGGGATGCTTTTTGAACAGCAAGGATACCAAAATCGCGTTGATGCCGACCGACTTTCCCTGACCGGTGGCACCAGCCATGAGAAGGTGAGGCATTTTGGTCAAATCAGCCACAAAAATTTCGTTGGCTATGGTTTTGCCCAATGCGATAGGTAATTCCATTTCGGAAGAAACGAATCGATCGGAAGCCAATAAACCACGCATACCCACCACTTCCTTGTTTTGATTAGGAACCTCGATGCCTACGGTTCCCTTACCCGGCATGGGTGCAATAATGCGTATCCCCAAGGCCGCAAGGCTGAGCGCAATATCGTCCTCCAAATTTTTGATTTTGGAAATTCGAACTCCCGCGGCGGGTATGATTTCGTACAAGGTCACGGTGGGGCCCACGGTGGCCTTGATTTTGTCGATTTCTATCCCGTATTGACGGAGGGTATGGACTATTTGATCTTTGTTGGCTTCGAGCTCAGCCGGATTAATCTGAAACTTTCCGCTGGCGTATTCCGATAACAAATCCAAGGTGGGGTAACGGTAACCGGATAAGTCCAATTTGTGGTCATAGAGCTCGCTGTCGGTCAATGCCACCGTATGGGCATCTTCCAATTCCTCTTCTTGTTCCGGCAAAGCCACTTCCATGTCCCCTATCTTACCCAATGTTGCCCAGTCTTCGGTTGATTCTGCCGAGCGGACTTCTTGAGGTTCCAACCAAACTGGGGCATCAATCCCCGAGACTTGCTCGATGGGTTCTGGAGTTTGCAAATCCGTAGGGTCGGGTAAAACCACCGGGTCGGGTAAAACCACCGGGTCGGGCAGAGCCACCGGGTCGGGCAAAACTACCGGGTCGGGCACCGGCGCCTTGACTTGGTTGGTCGTTCTTGGACGCCATGTAGGCCATTGCAAACGTTGTCCCCTTTGAATCAAGATCCAGGCGAACCAAAAACCTGCCAAACCCAAACCGGTTCCTACCAAGCCGACGAATCCCGAAGCCCAGCCGACAGCAAATCGCCCAAAAGCCCCGCCCCAGGGAAAAGGCAGGGTCCAGCATGCGTGAAAAAGGTAAGCCAAGGTAATGGAAAGCGCCGAGGCATAAAAAAGTGACGAAAAAGCCCGGTCCACCAACTTGACCCTGAAATTGGCAAAGAGCAATTTTAGACCCAAAAGCAAAAACCAAAACCAAAAAAATACGACGGCAATACCCCATCCCCGGTACACCGTCCAGTGTCCCAAGAAGGCCCCTAGCCGTCCAAGCCAATTTTGGGCTTCGGCGTCCGTTGACCACAGGGATTCCCAGGAAGCCTCCAAAAACAAACTTTGATCCTGGCGCCATGTCATCGCGTACGATACCAAGGCGATCAACCAAACCAAGGTCATGAACAAAACCAGGGTCCCGGCCCCGGTTTGAAATCCCGGCTTTCTCCAAAACAAAACCGCTGATTCCGATGGAGAATTTGCCTGGCTTGAAGAGCCAGCTCCTGATTTAACGGACTTTTGGGCTTGACCCGATTTGGTTCGGAGGGTATTGGCGGGCACGGTCAAAAATAACTTAGGGTCGGTACAAGATATCCAGCAAGGTTTGGCCAACGGCTGTGAGGGTACGTGGGCTGATAACGTCCATGTTATCGTTGCGGGTATGCCAATGCGGGGGGAAACCTGTACCCTCGCTCCGCAAATCGATGATATCCGCCATTGGTATGCCCGCCAAGGTATTCACGTAATAGTGATCATCCGTAACCGGCTGGCAGGGAACCGGCACAAAGAGATCCCCGTAACCCAAGGCACTTGCCCTTTGCCAGATCAAACGGGTCCAATCCGGAGCAAATTGCAACGAATGACCTTCCCAGCAAAAACGGGCATCGGAGGCACCAACCATGTCCAACAAAACCCCTCGCTGAGCTCGGTAACCGGCAACGTGGGGCCTGCGGGACCAGTATTGAGAACCTATGGCGTAGGAATCCGCGACCTCTGGATCGCCGTAATCTTCCAAATCAAAAAAAACCAAATCAATTCCCAGATCCCCGGGCAAGGAATCCAAATGGCGGGCCAATTCCAAGAGAACCGCCACCCCGGATGCACCATCGTTAGCCCCATCCAAGCGAGCTTTGGGATCCACCGGATCCATATCAGCCCAAGGCCGGGTATCCCAATGCGCTGCCAAAACCAAACGTCGCTGGCTTTGAGGTCGGAAAGCTCCAATAACATTACGTAATTCAAATACCTTGCCGTTGTGCATCGTTAAGTTTTCTCTTTGCTCGTACACCTGGAGTCCTCTCGATTGCAGTTTGGCTACCAGCCAATCCCCGCAGCGTTGATGTGCTGATGTACCCGGAATCCTTGGCCCCATCGAAACCTGGGCTTGAACCAAAGCCAAGGCGGAATCCCCCTCAAATCGAGGAACATCCAACAAAGCAAGCCCGCCATCGTCCTTAGGAGAGTCCGACTGATCCTTTCTGGCCTCCGGTTGACAAGACACCATCCATAAAGCCACCAACAAGAAACCCCAAGGGTACGAAGCGCGACTTACAGTGACCATCGGCTACCTTCTTTGTCGTCCATAATTTTGATTCCTGCTTGTTGGAGTTGATCACGAATCTGATCGCTAAGTGCCCAGTTCTTGGCTTGTTTGGCCTCTTGACGTAAGCGAATCAAAACCTCCATAGCTGCGCTCAAGGCTTGTCGGGAAGCTTGTTCATCATGCTGTCCGGAGGGCGTTAATGGAAATCCCAACACATCCTGAACAAAAACCATAACTGTTTCACGAAGGCGATTCCACGCCTGATGAGAAATCACAATCTTGCCTTGACGAAGGTTTTGAAATTCCCCTAACAATTCATAAAGTAAAGCGATAAGAACAGGGCTATTCAAATCATCGTTAAGAGCTGCACGAGCTCTTGACTCCAATACATCCGGATCCAAAAGTCCTAGGCTTATGGGCTGGGAAGCCGATGTCTCCTGTTGGGCAACTTCAAAATTCATCAATTCCCTCAAACCGTTGATCCATCGTTGGTAACCCTTGCTTGAAGCCAAAAGTGCAGGATCGCTAAAATCCAAGGTGCTGCGGTATTGAGCCTGTAGGATGAAAAAACGAATGCTCATGGGGTCGTAAGCCTGGGAAAGCCCTTCGTGAGTTCCCGCAAATAGGTCATCCAGCGTAATAAAATTCCCTAAGGATTTTCCCATTTTTTGGCCGTTAATGGTCACCATATTGTTGTGCATCCAAATCTTGGCCGGACCACAACCATAACAACCGGTCGTTTGGGCAATTTCGCTTTCGTGGTGGGGGAACAAGAGGTCCATGCCCCCACCGTGAATATCAAAGGGTGTGCCCAGGTATTGGGCAGACATGGCGGAACATTCAATATGCCAACCCGGAAAACCCAGACCCCAAGGCGAATTCCACCGCATAATATGTTCCGGTTCCGCCTTTTTCCAAAGTGCAAAATCCTCGGGTTTGCGTTTTTCGGATTGAGACGCCAACGTTCGACGCTCATTACCTGCACCGGCCACCAAATCATCCACTACCCTTCCGGACAAATGGCCGTACGGGTGATTTTGACGGTACGCTTCCAAGTCGAAATACACCGACCCATTGACCTCATAAGCCAAACCCTTGGCTATCAAAGTTTGAATCATTTCGATTTGTTGCGGAATATGACCCGAAGCTCGAGGTTCTATGGATGGTGGTAAGTTACCCAGCTGGTCCATGGCACGATGAAAAGCCAGGGTATATTGCTGAACCAATTCCATGGGCTCAAGTCGCTCCAAACGTGCACGGCGAGCAATTTTGTCCTCGCCTTCGTCGGCATCGTCCACCAAATGACCAACATCCGTAATGTTACGTACGTAACGAACGCGGTAACCCAGGTATCTTAGATAGCGTAACAATAGATCAAACGTGATGTACGGTCTGGCATGGCCCAAATGGGAGGGACCGTATACCGTTGGACCGCAAACATAAAGCCCAACATGAGGTGCCTGTAAGGGCTGAAAAACCTCTTTGGACCTGGTCAGGGTATTGTAGAGTAAAAGTTCGTTGGCCATCATCAGCGGCAAGGGTTCAAGCCTTCAAAAATACACCTTAACGCCCCAGCACAGCTACAACAGGGTAATGATCCGAATGCCCCCCTTCCAGAACCCGATGGAACAGGATGGGAAGTGCCTTATCCGCAAAAATATGATCGATGCGGAAACTGGGAAAACCTCCTGCATAAGTGTGACCCAAACCATGTCCACGTTCAACGAAACTATCCTTGAGGCCTCGACCAGCCAATCCCACCGCAAAGGAATGGGGAAGGTCATTAAAATCCCCCATTAAAACCACCGGATAAGGAGAAGCCTTGACTTGGGCATGTATGATTTCGGCCTGGTTGGCCCGTAAGCGAGCATTGCCCGCAATCTTACGAAAGATTCTAAAAACACTTTGCTGGGCCGTATCGCTTTGCAAATCCAAGGCCCGAACAGGGCTCAAATCCCTTAACGTAATTTGATTACTTGCCAGGTGGACATTCAGGGCCCTTAACGTATCCCCATCCAAAACCAGATCAGCCCACAACAAACCCGTTGGAGAATCCCCCTCGCCCAGGTTGACATAATCAAAAGCCAATACCTTGCCTCGTGTCCACAAACCCAATCCGCTAAACCAATCCGGTCGATCAACGCGAACAGAACCTTTAGGCTGAACAAAACAAACAGCTCTTCGGTCTCTATTCAGCCCTACAAAAGAACCACTGCGCAAACGAGGGTCCCGACTTAATTGGCGCAGAACATCAAAGTGCTGGGGATCCCAACTTACAAAATCTTGTAAACCAACTATATGCGGCTGCAATGTCCCCATCATATGAACCAAATAATCCCTTGGGGATTTGGATTCGGGTTCAAGTCCTTCAACCTCAGCACCCAAGGTCCTAAAAGTCCCGACATTGTACGAAGCGACCATGATGCGATCCCCGTCCAAAATGCCGCTAAGTTCCTTATGGAGGTCATCCAATGAATTTTCTTGTTCGACACCCTTGAAGGTCGGCCATTTCCAATAACGTGCATGAACTGACCAACCCAAAACCAAAACCAGAAGCGTCAATAAAAACCGAAAATTCCTGCGCAATATCCACAACACAGAGCATAACAACAGTCCTACCAACAAGGGATAATACGCAAAGCCCAACAAGGCCAAAGGAGCAAGCCAGCGCGGGTCGAGGTAAGGCGAGGCATAAACCAAAAGCATCCCTACAGCCAAGACCAGGTTGATTCCCATTAAGGCATGACTAATCCACCTTAACAACGGATGTTTTGGATGTTTCAGCCTTGATTTTGACGGTCCAACCATTCTTTTTCGCTAGGCTTTAGGGATGCGTATCCGCTCCGTGAAATTTTATCCAGTATTCGATCCGTTTCACTTTGGACATCCAGCCTTGGTGAACGCTTGGTACGCTGCAAGCGACCCTGTTTGAACCGCAAATAAACAATCCCGAACAATGCCCCACCCAGATGAGCCCAATGCCCTCCGGGATTGGAGCCCAATAGACCCACCCCATCGTAGAGAGCAAACCCCACAGCCAACCATCGCAACGGCAGAGGAATAATCCCAAAAAGCAAAAGCCTTTGATCGGGGGTCAACAAGACCAATGCCCAAAAAATGGCCATGACCGATGCGGATGAACCTATAAGGTAATTCGCTCCACCCGGGCTAAAAGAGGTCCATCCTAAGATAAAACCCATGCCGATTTGATAGAACAATCCACCCGCAATTCCGCCCCCAAAAAACAAAGGATACAGAACGCGTTCACCCAAAAGATCCATCAAAGAACGAGCAGCCCAGTACAAGAGCAACATGTTCCACAAAAGATGCCAAAAACCCTGATGGACAAAGGCGTAAGACAAGGCTGTCCACGGTTTCAGGAGCCATGAACCCCAACCCAAAGGCATACCCAAATAATGGACGAGACCAGCAGCCCCCGGCACGAAAAGCAAGATAAAGACCGCTAGGTTAGCCGCAATTAAACGTGTCAAACCGTCCTTCCAATCCAGGTTCATCGTTCTGGTCTGCTAGTCGTTACGGTAAAACCAACGAACCATAACATAACCAAACAACATTCCGCCCAAATGAGCATAATGAGCGATGTTATCGTTAGGGTCGGCCTGCAAGGCAGCCAGTAATTCAAAGCCTACATAAATCCCGGCGAGGTATTTGGCTTTGACCGGCAAAAAAAAGAATAAATAAAGGTAACTGTTGGGAAACATGGTTGCAAAGGCAATCCAGATTCCGGCGACCGCACCACTGGCTCCGATAATATTGGGCGCACTAAGTAGGGCTGCTTTTTGGTTCTCGAGAGCAACTAAACCCAGTGCGTCGGAATTAACCATTTGATTTTCAATCGATAAAAGCAGTGGCCGTATGTCCACCAAAAAGACAATTAAATAATGCAAAAAAGCCGCTCCTATTCCGGCCATCACATAAAACGACAAAAACCTTGAGGATCCCCAGACATTTTCGAGAATACTTCCGAACATCCAAAAAGAAAACATATTAAAAATCAAATGCTCCAAACTTCCATGCATAAACAAATGCGTAATCGGTTGCCAAAACCCGTACGCCTCGGATGAGGGAAGGTGCATGCCCAACTTATCGATAAGATCAATACCCAAGCTGGTTTGAAAGACGTAGGTGCCCAAAAAAAATAGTCCGTTGATAATGACCATGTTTTTGACCACCGGGGGCAAAAACTCAAAGCGACCTGGACTGATTGGAGAGTTCATAGTTTGGAATTAACGTATTGAGAAGTTGTTGGGGCTCGCCGTACCATCCCCAAGTCCGTCCATCCGAATCCAAGAAAGAGCGTTCTTCTTGAATCCAACGCTGGAGCACACGCATAACTTGGGCCGGGTTGTTGGGGTCAAAAGGTTTTTCTTGGGCGGTCAAACCCCGGGTATGCGCCAGGTATTTCAAAGCATCATCCTTGGTGGGGATTCTGCCATCGTGAAATTGGGCCCAAAACCAATCCAGCAAATCCAAAACTTCGGCGGTCGATACCCCTACGGGAATGGAGTTAACGGAATAGCTGGACTTATCCGGCCCCAAAACCAAGTCGATCCCCAGGTTCGCCGCCCAAACCGGGCCTTGACCTTCATGATCGTTTCCCGGTATGGGCCAGACCACGGATTCCAAAGGCAAGGAACCGAATCCGGGGCGGTATTGTTGGCCCAGTTCTTGAACCAACCGATCCCACATGGTGGCTCGAAGGAGGGAACGTGTTTGGACCACCAAACAACGCCCCCCGCTACGAAAAATACCCAGGCCATCCGGGTAGATCCAACCATCCATAAGCTGATCGGTGCTTTCGTTCAAGCCTTCAAGCATGCGATGGTATCCGGCTACCGAAGCGGATGCTCCACCCGTAGGCGGAGACTGAAAAGGGTTGTAATGGGGATTGACCCGGATTTCAGGCGTGCTCACCCGTTCCGGGGCTGTACTTTGTATCCCCCAGGATCCCGGTAAAGGTTCCCATTCAAAATCCAAGGATGGGCTCAATTGGTATTGACCCAATGAGCGTCGAATGGCCGATTTAAGAATGGCATAGATTCCCTGGTCTTCTTCAAATTTGACTTCAATTTTGGAGGGATGCACATTGACATCCATTTTGGCCGGGTCAACCCGAAAGTTCAGCACATAGGCCGGATGGTGCTGAGCGGGTAACAAACCTTCCATGGCGGAACTCACGGCATGTTGCAAATGGGCATCCTTGAAATAACGCCCGTTCACAAAGAGATATTGGGCATACCTGGATTTACGGCACAAGGCGGGTTTGGCTACAAAACCACTCAGGCCTACTAACTGCGTATCTTCTTCGACCGGAACCAAACCGTCCGAAAAATTTTTGCCCAAAAGGGCCTGAATTCGTTGGCGTAAATTTCCGGGCTTGAGGTTGTAAACGGTTTGGGATTGGGATTTTAGTTCCAAAGCCAATTCCGGTTTTGCCAAGGCCAATCGGATAAACTCATCCTCCAGGTTTTTGTATTCGGTGCTGTCCTTTTTGAGGAAATTCCGACGAGCCGGAACATTATAGAACAAGGATCGAACCGAAACCCGGGTACCCGTAGGCAGAGCCATGGATTGATTTTGAAGTATTTGTCCTCCATGGGCTTCGACCAAGACACCCCATTCTTGTTCTTTCACCCGGCTGGCCAGTTCCATCTGCGAAACAGCCGCAATCGAAGCCAGAGCCTCGCCCCGAAAACCGTAAGTCAACAAGCGATAAAGGTCTTCCCAATCACTTAGCTTGGAGGTTGCATGCCTTTGCAAAGCCAAGGGTACCTGTTCCGGTGATATGCCTTGGCCGTTATCCATGACCTCGATCAGGGAGCGGCCGGCATCCTTCAGGTTGACCTTGATAAGCGTTGCCCCTGAATCCACGGCGTTCTCCAACAATTCCTTGAGCACCGAAGAAGGGCGTTGGACTACCTCACCGGCAGCTATCTGGTTAATGACATGATCCGGCAGGACCTGAATTCGATGAGCCTGAGACACCAAACAGAGGTTAAGAGGGGTTGGACGAACTGCGTTTTCGCCAACGCAACCACAGAAGAATTGGAAAGGCCAGACCCAACCATCTCAACGAGCCTTGACCGAAAAAGACCCAAGTCAAGCCCCAAACAAGCCCCAAAACCAACAAAAACCTTTGAATTCCCTCGTAACGGCTGCTACGCTGCAAGGCTGAATTTTTGCGTCGAAATCGTATGGATTTGGCCGGGGTATCCCCGGAAAGAGGGCTTGCTTTAGCCTCCAAAACAGGATCGGAATCCTTGGCGTAGAGGGGCCGGTAATTGAAACGTTTGTGGGTAGGCGTCTTAAAAAAGGAAACCAACATGTTTCAAAGGTACGGCTTGCCGGGGATTGTAATTTTGACCTAAATTAGCGTTCTTATCAACGATAGAATCAACCCCAACCTCCCATGATAACCCAACAACCCCTACGCTTATCCTTCTTCTCCCTGCTGGCCGTAGCCGCTACCCTTGTACTCGCCCCAATGGTCCTTCGTGCCCAGCCTGGGGGACTCAAAATTGGAGAAAAAGCCCCGGAGATCGTTCAAAGCGGCGTGGATGGTAAGGATCTGAGGCTTTCTTCCCTCAAAGGCAAAATGGTACTGCTGGATTTTTGGGCCTCATGGTGCCGCCCATGCCGTTTCGAAAATCCTAACGTGGTCAAAGCCTACGAGGCCTTTAAAGATTCACAATTCAAAACGGGCAAGGGCTTTACCGTTTTCTCGGTTTCCTTGGACAACCAAAAGGACCCCTGGCTCAAAGCCATTGTGGACGACAAATTGGTTTGGAAGGAACACGTATCCGACCTCAAAGGTTGGGGAAATGCCGCAGGGCAGATGTACGGTGTTACGGGTATACCCATGAGCTACCTCATTGATGGCAAAGGGGTAATCATCGCCAAAAACCTACGTGGTCCTGCCTTGGAAGAAACCCTCAAGCAGCACCTCAAGTAATTATTTGAGGAAGAGAAGTTCCCGGTATTTGGGAAGGGGCCACAACTCGTTGTCTACCAAGATTTCGAGTCGATCGGCATGATCCCGTATGCTTTCCAGATAAGGCTTGACATGGTCGCAATAGGCCTGTGCGCGAGCACGGCTTGATTCGATTTCATTGGCATTTTTACGTGCCAAACGCATTTTTTCGGTTTGATCCACCATACCGGCGATGTGTTGACCGATGGTTTCCGCCAGTACCTTAAGTGAAGATGAATTTTTGGCCGGCATCCCCAATTCTTTTTGCAAACGAAGGTTTTCAAGGCAACGCTGTTGGTAGGCCATTGCTGCGGGAACAATTTGAGTCAAGCTGAGTTCGCCCACAATGCGGGACTCAATTTGAAGTTTTTTGATGTAGTTCTCCAGCATGATTTCGTGACGGGCCTCTATTTCACGCTCCGTATAAACACCTGTTTGCTCGAAGAGGTGAACCGAGGATTTGGAAACCATCGCATCCAACGCTTCGGGGGTGGTTCGAAAATTGGATAAACCCCGTTTGGCAGCCTCTTTTTGCCATTCTTCCCCGTATCCGTTACCCTCAAAGCGAATTTTTTTGGTGGCTTTGATGTATTTCTGAAGAACTTTAAGCAAGGCAGCCTCCCGACTTTCCCCATCACCAATGGCCTTATCCACTTCGGATTTGAAGGCCGTAAGGCTTTGGGCCATGGCCGAATTGAGCACCGTCATGGCAGCCGCGCAGTTGGTCGCCGAGCCTACAGCCCTTAATTCGAATTTATTGCCGGTGAAGGCAAAGGGTGAGGTTCTGTTCCTGTCCGTATTGTCCAACAAGATTTCGGGGATGGCTTTGATTTGATGCATCAGTGAACGAACCTCCACCTGGTCCTTGTCCAGTTTGCCTTTTTCGATTTCATCCAAAACCCTGGATAATTGTTCACCCAGGAAGGCGGACATGATCGCCGGAGGCGCTTCGTTTGCGCCGAGTCGATGATCGTTTCCGGCAGAGGCAATCGAGGCCCGAATCAAATCAGCATGGTCATGAAAAGCCTTGATGGCATTTACAAAGAAGGTCAAGAACATCAGGTTACTCTTGGGCGTCTTGCCGGGAGATAACAAATTCTTGCCGGTGTTGGTGGCTAAAGACCAATTGTTATGCTTGCCGGAACCATTCACGCCGGCAAAGGGCTTTTCGTGCAACAAGACCGTTAAACCATGGCGCTTCGCGATTTTCTCCATCAGGTCCATGAGCAACTGGTTATGGTCCACCGCCAGGTTAATTTCTTCGAACAAGGGAGCGCATTCGAATTGCCCCGGTGCAACCTCGTTATGCCTGGTTTTGAGGGGTATACCCAATCGATAGGCCTCGTTCTCGAAGTCGACCATAAAAGCATGAACCCTCTCGGGAATCGTACCAAAATAATGGTCCTCCAGTTGTTGACCGCGGGCAGCCCCGTGACCAAAGAGGGTACGACCCGATAAGATCAAATCAGGTCGGGCATCAAAGAGCGCTGAGTCAACCAAAAAATACTCTTGCTCTACCCCCAAAGTAGGATAAACCCTTGTAATGTTCTTGTCGAAATACTGACAAACCGCAACGCCCGCTTTTTCGACTGCGGCAAGTGATTTGAGCAGGGGCGATTTGTAATCCAAGGACTCCCCGGTATAGGATACGAAAATGGTGGGGATGCACAGGGTTTTCCCCGCCGGACTCTCCAAAACAAAGGCGGGCGAACTGGGGTCCCAAGCCGTATAACCTCTGGCCTCGAACGTATTACGAATACCCCCGTTGGGAAAAGATGAGGCATCGGGCTCTTGCTGAACCAAGGCGCCGCCACTAAAAGCCTCAATCGCTTCCCCATCGTTATTCAACGAAAAAAACGAATCGTGCTTTTCGGCGGTGGAGCCGGTTAAAGGCTGAAACCAGTGGGTATAATGGGTAGCGCCTTTGGCCAAAGCCCAGTTTTTCATCCCATTCGCTACCTGCCTGGCCACTTCCGGGGTTATCCCGTGACCCAAATCAATAGCCTCCAGCAAGGCCTCGTAAATCTCCGGAGATAGGAACTCCCTCATGGCCTTTTTGTTGAAGACACTTTCACCAAAGCGCTCAGAACACTTATACGAGGCGTTGGGGAGGATAGCCCCTTGGTTTTGGCGAAGGCCGGCCAAAGACTGCATTCGAAGACTACTCATAAAGGATATTTTTATTAATTCGGAGACAAAAATAGATGTTTTGGAGGCTTTGATTGTTTTTGGAAGGTAATTTTTTGAAAAAATAAGATAAAATCCCAATATGTCTTTAAAAAAATATGTTTTTTTCTCAAAAAGTCATATTATGATTCTATTGAATAAAATCCGCACCGGTCAAGCCCTTCCCCAGCCCTAAAACTTGTATTTTTGAGCATGAAATGCCCCTTAGGCTTGAGAACAAGCATCCAAATACCTTTTTTTGTCGCGGTATGGATTTATTTCATGGGTTCAACAACCTGGGCTCAAGGGAAGGTGTCTTCTGTGCGCATCCAAGGCAAGGCCAACGAACGCCACGAATTTCGTAAAACATCGGGCAAAGGCCTTCCTATAACCCTTTTGGAGCGGTTTCGCAACGAGTTTCCGGCTGCGGTTGAGGTCCGCTGGGAACAAAAAAAAATCCTGCAAACCGCAGCAACCCGGGCCGATGCCGAAATTTCCTGGGTTCACCGGGTTAGGGGCTGGAACTTGGGTCAGTCCTTTGCCGCCGAATACAGCAGCGGGTCCGCCACAGCCCATGCGGTACACACCCTCGAACGCCCCGAGGACTTGGGCATCGAACAACGCAGCGAGGTCCTGCGTCGATGGCCCAACCAAGAGGTCCAAGCCGTGCTCTGCAGCCGCCCAAGCCGTGGGAAACCCACCTATAAAGTATTGTTACAAAATATCAAAACCAAGCGTTTCGACGTTGCCCTTTTGGAAAGTCCCGATGGCGTGGCCTCCAATCCCTGCCCCAATCCATCCCCATCCCGACGGAAACCCCGCTTGCGTACCGATCAACAGCGATTGCTTTACCTGCTGGAAACTTGCCCTACTTCATCCCCCCTACCCTAAAATGGATTCCAATCCTGCAACACCTCCAACTCCACAGCCTAACGATGGCTTAGCACAACCTACCGTCGAAACGGCCATCCAATTGGGCTTACTCCCCGAAGAATTTGAACAAATTCGAGGAATACTGGGTCGGGATCCCAATTTCACCGAACTCAGCATTTACTCCGTGATGTGGAGTGAACATTGTTCGTACAAAAATTCAATCCTATGGCTCAAGACCCTTCCCAAAGAGGGGCAAGGACTTTTGGCCAAGGCTGGTGAAGAGAACGCCGGTTTGGTGGACATTGGTGATGGACTGGCCTGCGCATTCAAAATCGAGTCGCACAATCATCCTTCGGCCATCGAGCCCTACCAAGGTGCTGCAACCGGGGTGGGTGGCATTAACCGGGATATTTTCACGATGGGTGCCCGGCCTGTAGCCCAATTGAACAGTCTGCGTTTTGGAAACCCCAACCATCCCAAAACCCGCTGGCTCATGCGGGGAATTGTCAAAGGAATCGGGGATTACGGTAATGCCTTTGGAATACCCACGGTTGGAGGGGAGGTTTTCTTTGACGATAGTTTTCAAATCAATCCTCTGGTTAACGCCATGAGCGCCGGGATTGTTAAGCATGGCCAAACGGTCAAGGCCTTGGCCGAAGGCCCCGGAAATCCTGTATTTATTGTTGGATCCCGTACCGGCAAAGACGGAATACATGGCGCCGCCTTTGCCTCCAAAGATTTGGGAGAGAACGCCGCCGAAGATTTGCCCTCGGTTCAGGTGGGCGACCCTTTCCAAGAAAAACTACTTTTGGAAGCCACCTTGGAATTGATTCAAACCGGTTATGTGGTGGGAATGCAGGACATGGGTGCAGCGGGCATCGCTTGTTCCACCTCAGAAATG
The DNA here is from genome assembly GCA_049431025.1 of Bacteroidia bacterium. Lineage (GTDB taxonomy): Bacteria > Bacteroidota > Bacteroidia > UBA7662 > UBA7662 > SYHX01. The sequence goes on from JBMTCP010000014.1 coordinate 42,154, forward strand.
TCGGCCAAAGGATCCTGCGGAATGCGTATCGATCTGGACAAGGTACCAACCCGTCAAGCCCGCATGCAACCCTGGGAATTGTTGTTATCGGAATCCCAAGAACGAATGTTGGTGGTTGGTCATCAGGGCCGCGACCAAGAAATCGCTGCCGTTTTTGCCAAATGGGATTTACCCTGCGAACGCATTGGCGAAGTCACCGAAGGTGCCCTGCTAACCTATTACGACAAAGGGCGTTTGGTTGCCGCCGTTCCGGCCGAGAGCCTGGTCCTTGGGGGCGGCGCACCGGTTTACGAAAGGGCATACACCGAACCCGAATACCGCAAAGCCATCCAAGCTTTTGACCCTGCTTCGGTTCCTGTACCCCAGGCCAGCAGGGAAGAACTATTGCCCATCATGGAACACCTGGCATCCCATCCCAACCTATGTTCCAAGGGCTGGGTGGCCCGCCAGTACGATGACACCATAGGTACCGCCCATATGGGCACGAGGCATCCTTCGGATGCGGCCCTTGTTTTGTTGCGTGACACCTCCAAGGCCCTGGCCCTTACGGTCGACTGCAATTCCCGCTACGTTTACGCTGATCCTCATCGAGGGACCGCCATTGCCGTGGCAGAAGCTGCTCGTAACCTGATTTGCTCCGGCGCCAAACCCATGGCCGTTACCAATTGCCTCAATTTTGGGAATCCCTACAACCCCGAAGTGTATTGGCAATTTGTTGGAGCGATTCAAGGGATGGGCGAGGCCTGTACCACCTTGGGAACCCCGGTCACCGGAGGGAATGTGAGCTTTTATAACCAATCTTCCTACGAAGGACCGGTTATGCCATCCCCCGTCATTGGCATGTTGGGTATCCTGGAGGACCCCACCCACCAACAAACCCTGGACTTTAAACAGCCCGGGGATTTGATATATCTGCTCGGTCCTTCGACCGATGATTTGGGGTCTTCGCAATACCTCTACTCGTACCGAGGCGTAACCCAAAGCCCTTGTCCGGTTTTGGAATGGCCGAATGAGGTTTTGTTACACCAAACCCTTCAGGAATTAACCCGGCGACAATTGGTTTTGTCGATGCACGATATTGCGGATGGCGGTTTGTTTCAAGCTTTGCTCGAAGGCGCCCTTCATCGTCGTTTAGGCTTTGAGGTTCAGGCCCAAGCGGGGATTCGTCTGGATGCTTTTTGGTTTGGGGAAAGCCAAAGCCGGGCCTTGGTCAGCATCGATCCCAGCGAACAATTTGCCCTTGAACAGCTCCTAAACGCCAGCGGCTTACCCTATTACGCTTTGGGAACGGTCACTTCTGGAACCATTGTTATGGATCAAGTCACCTACCCGGATATACACCATTGGGCAGACCTGCACCTGAATACCTTAGATCGCCTGATGGCGGCAAATCAGGCCGATTAAATGGTGATCTTGAGGCTAAGATCCAAAGCCTCGACACTGTGCGTTAAAGCGCCAATCGACAGGTATTGAACCCCGGTCTCGGCGTATGCAACCAAGTTATGTTCGCGAATATTGCCACTGGCTTCGGTGACCACCCCTGGTCCCAGCCATGCTACCGCATCGCGTAGAGCTTCAACAGTGAAATTATCCAATAAAATACGATCGACTTCTCCGGCTTGGCGGAGAATTTGCAATTCCTTCATGGAACGAACCTCAAAAATTACCGGCAACGAAATTTGCTGCTTCGTAAGGTAGGATCGAACCGCCGCCAAGGCCTCTGCAACTCCACCGCTAGCGTCCACATGGTTGTCCTTGACCAAAATGGCATCGTACAGACCAAAACGGTGATTGACCCCGCCACCAAGGCGAACCGCTTCTTTTTCGAGCATTCGGTTCAAGGGAGCCGTTTTCCGGGTATCCAGCAAGCGACAGGGCGTATGGGCTATGGCCCGTGACCAGCGGCGCGTTCGTGTTGCAATACCGCTCATGCGTTGCATGATATTGAGCAACAAACGTTCCGCCTGAAGTATAGAGGAAATTCGGCCCTCCACTTCCATAGCGGACATCCCGGACTTCACCTCTTCACCGTCGGCACACTGGGTTCGCAACACAAGTTGAGGATCCACCGCATGCAATACCCAACGTGCATAAGCCATGCCGGCCAAGACCCCATCGCCTTTGACCCAAAGTGTGGCCCGACCTTCCTGTTCCTTTGGAATGCAAGCCAACGTGGTATGGTCCCCTGTTCCGATATCCTCGGCCAAGGCCAAACGAATAAATTCCTGCGGACTCATCGAAGAATGATTCGAAAAATTTTCCATTGGTTGTTTTGAATTTCCCAGAAGATCCGGATTTTGAAAACCTGTCCCTTGCGATCACGGTATTCTCCCAACAGGTAAGCCCGACTGGCACCGGGTTCGCAACCGGTATGCAGCGTACGGTAGTTGGCCAAGGGATGCTTGTTCGTGAAATTCCGTAACACCGCATAGGCAGCCTTGTTGGGGTAGGTATTTTGGCGCTCACCCCATTCCATTTGAACCTGATCACCTGCCCACAGCAAGAGGCTATCGGGAAACGGCCCCTTCCAATACCGATCCGCTTGCCTGAAATCCAAGGGCGGTTGGCAAGGCGTAGGTTTTTGAGCTCCAACAGGACTTACCGAACCCATCCACATGCACCCCAGAAGGGTAAGCAGAACGAGACCCCGTGCGGTTCCCTGGGCTCGCTTAGGATGGTGCCGAAAGCCGAGCAAAGTGTTGGAAAAAGGCAGGAATCGTCTCAATCCCTTTCAAATAATTAAAGACTCCGTAATGCTCGTTGGGTGAATGCAAGGCATCGGAATCCAGTCCAAAACCCATCAAAACCGATTTGAGACCCAATTCTTTTTCGAAGAGCGCAACAATTGGAATACTGCCTCCTCCCCTTGTTGGAATAGGAGTCACACCAAAGGTATCCTCCATGGCCTGGGATGCCGCACGGTAAGCGATGCTGTCGGTTGGGGTAACCACCGGCTCACCCCCATGATGCGGACGGACCTCTACCCGTACCCCTGCAGGGGCGATACTTTGGAAATACGCCGAGAACAATTCCGTCGCACGATGTGAGTTTTGATTAGGTACCAGGCGCATTGAAATCTTGGCGAAGGCCTTGGACGGCAAAACGGTCTTGGATCCTTCACCGGTATAACCGCCCCAAATACCGTTCACATCCAAGGTTGGACGAATACCGGTCCGCTCCAGGGTGGTGTATCCATCTTCGCCTTGCAAGGCCGCAATACCCAAGTCATCGCGGTAAGCCTGTTCATCCAAAGGGGCCCGGTTAAGTTCACGCCTTTGGTCCTGGGTGAGTTCTTGTACATCATCGTAAAAGCCGGGAATGGTGATTCGACCCTTTTCATCGTGCATTTGGGCAATCATCGAACAAAGGGCGTTGATGGGGTTGGTCACCGCCCCGCCATAAACACCGGAATGCAAATCCCGGTTGGGCCCCGTCACCTCCACTTCAACGTACGAAAGTCCCCGAAGACCGGAATCAATGCTGGGTACATCGTTGGCAATCATGCTGGTATCCGAGATGAGGACCACATCGGCTTGGAGTTTGGAACGGTTGTTGCGAACAAAGGTTCCTAAGTTGGCCGAACCTACTTCTTCTTCGCCCTCGATCATGAACTTAACATTGCATGCTAAGGCTTGGTGAGTCAACATGTACTCCAAGGCTTTGACGTGCATGTACACCTGGCCTTTGTCATCGCAGGCACCACGGGCGTATATTTTGCCATCCCTAATTTCGGGCTCAAAGGGTGGACTGTGCCAAAGTTCATACGGGTCGGCCGGTTGTACATCGTAATGCCCATAAACCAAAACGGTAGGCAAGGCGGGATTCACTATTTTGTGACCGTACACAATGGGGTATCCATCGGTTGGACAAATTTCGACCTCATCCAAACCTGCTTCACGTAGACGTTCCGACAGGTATTGGGCTGCTTCAAAAACATCGTCATGAAATTCCGGATTCGCTGAAACGGATGGAATTCGTAACAAATCAAACAACTCATCCAGCAGCCTCTGCCGATGGGTTTCAATAAAAGTCTGAACCTGGGTCATACAAATCGTAATTTGATTTCAAAACTAAGCCTAAAATCCCTTATCAAGCCCCTGTAGTAGAATCCGCCTGGATGAGCAAGGCTTCCAGAACCGGGTAAAGTTCTTGAGGCGCCGCCAGGACCTCCCGACCATCAAGGGGATGGTAGGACGGTCGGATACTCCCCGTTCGACCACCGGCTTCCTCCACCAAGAGCAAACCGGCTGCGACGTCCCAAGGCTGCAAATTGAATTCAAAATAACCGTCAAAGCGACCGGCAGCGACATAAGCCAAGTCGATGGCGGCAGAGCCCATTCGACGCAAACCCCGGCATTGCCGCATGAGGCTTTGCAAAACCTCCATATAGGATTCCATACGATCAAAACGATGAAACGGGAATCCGGTGGCCAAAAGTGCATCACCAAGGGCTTGGGGTCGGGAAACCCGCAGGGTCTGACCGTTGAGCCAGGCCCCTTGACCGCGTAGAGCCGTAAACATTTCGTCCTGAAAAGGGGCATACACCACAGCCAGATTCACCGACTGATCGGATACCAAAGCGATGCTCACCGAAACCATCGGCAATTGATGTACAAAATTGGTGGTGCCGTCCAAAGGATCCACCACCCACCGTAGTCCATGATCTCGCCCAGGCACCAAACCCTCCTCGGTCTGAAAACCCGCCTCAGGCAACAATGCCGAAAGTCCCTTGATCAAAAGCGCTTCACAAGCCAAATCCACTTCCGTGACCAAATTTCGGGGGTCCTTGAAGTGAATTTCATGATTCTGCAAACCCTTGCTGCGTTGGCGCATCAACGCTCCACACTGCCTAGCGAGGCTCTCAACCCCGGCCAGCATAACGGCCTCCCGGCCAAGTAAATCATCCATTTTTTAGAAACCGAACTTACGATGAAGAACGAGCCTGCATCAGGGACCTTACCCCGTATAACAAACCCAAAAGAACAACAAAAACACAAGACAAGCGACCTATAACATCCCCGTGTTGGGCATAAAAAGTAAGTTCATCGGATAGTTGAAGCCGACCCTGTAAGACACCGCGCTTTTCCCAACCCAAGGTATCGAGCAGCTCACCACGCTCGTTTATCAAGGCCGAAATTCCGGTATTTGCGGAACGCACCATGGCCCGACGGTATTCGATGCACCGCAAACGGGCATAGGCCAAATGTTGCCGATGTCCGTCCGTAGGTCCCCACCAACCGTCGTTGGTCATGACGGCCAGGAGGTTCGCGCCGTTTTGGACAAAGCCGCCGCCATAGGCCCCAAAAATTGACTCGTAACAAATCATTGGAGCAACCCGAACGCGGATCGCTTGGACCCGATTCGAGCCGGGCACTTTTGCCTTAATCCAACCCATGTCCAGGGGGGTTCGTTGGGCTTGGGTCCCCAATTGACCGGTCATCCCGCCCAAATCCACAGAAATCCAGCGAGCAATGGCCTCAAAAACGAAAGGATAGGGCAGTTTCTCCACCCCAATCACGAGTTTGGATTTGTGGTAAAGGCGGGGGGATTCCTGAAGGCCGTTGGAATCCAAGGCATTCAAGGACCCCAATCCCAAGGCAGAGTTGTACGGGATGTACGCCGAATCATCCCATTGTACAACACTCGCCCCGGCCATCAAGGCCATGCCGGAATGTTTCTTAACATATTTTTGTAGGGTATCCAGCCAAGGATTAAGCGGAGCACGAGGGCCCAGAACATAATAGTCAGGCAAAGCCGTTTCGGGCCATACCACCAAGCCTCTTCCCTGCAACGAATCACTGCAAGTCAAGAAAATACGCATTTGATCCTCGTAGGTTTGAGGGTCAAACTTCACCGTATATGGGTCCAGGTTGGGTTGAACAGCCAGGACGTTAACCGATGGACCTCGATCCGTACGGTTTTGAAATATCCCCCACGAAACGACCAGGGGTATCGTTATCCATAACAATGACCAAACCAAGGCTCTTGGTTTGGACAAAATCGCCTGGTACAACCAATAATTAACCGATAACAGCCAAAGGCTACCCCCTGCTACGCCGGTCCACTCGTAGTACTGAATCCACTCCGGATGATTAGCCGGGGCATGCCCCAGCAGCATCCATGGAAAATCAAGGTCTATGCGTTGGTGTAGGTACTCCATGGCGAGCCATGGACTCACCCAGGCCAGCCACAGCAACCAAGGTTGGCTCTTGGTGGATTTTTGGATTGATTTTTGGAGCCATCCGTAAACCCCAACAGCCCAAGTCAGGTAAAGTGCATTGGCCAAAACTCCGGCTACCGCGCCAATCACTGCGGCTCGGTAAACCCACCACGTCCCTAAACCAAAGGCCAGGCAAGCCGCACCAAAAACAAAGGGCATCGGGCGTCGTACGTTGTCCAAAAACCACAACAAAGGAATCAAGGCCACCCAGGCCAGTGGCAGGAGATTATAGGGCGGAAAGGAGAGCCACCAGGCTAGTCCGGTGAAACCGACAAGGAGCCAAACAATGCTTGTTTTATTCATATGGCACGTGGAGCAGGAAGTGGTTCCCTCCAAAGTACGTAGCGGGAGTTTATTTCTTCGTAATTTGCGTGAATTCTTATGCTAAAGATACCACAACGCCCCTGGGGCCTCAACGTCGGCCTTCGTCCCCTCCTCGCGATATTGCTTTGGGGGACGCCCATCCTCTTTTTGGTTTTGGGAATCCACACTTCGAATCAAGCCTTTGCACAGA
>JBMTCP010000015.1:0-36992 GCA_049431025.1 Bacteroidia bacterium
GGCAAATGGAGTCCAGCTCAGCACTTGGTACACCTAAACCGTTCCCTGGGCATCGTGGTATGGGTCTCTTCCTGGCCATATTCGCTGCAGCGCCTGCTTTGGGGGAGGTCAAAGCGACCCTCCAGGTCCTACGATGAATTGGTGCAACGTTACCAAAAAAGGCTTGGTGGAATCAAAGCCAAATCCCCGGCATTCTTTGCCCCAAAATCCCAAAAAGCCTCTCAAAGAAAGCAGATCACGGCCCGCCTACGAACCCTCACCGAGCGTTACGCCCACCAATTGCGTTCCAGTTCACCGGAATTCCTGGAAAGCCAGGTGCTCCCCCACCCTGCCCTCGGCAAAGTGACGGTCCTTGAAATGGCTTTGTTCAGCGCCTACCACGGTCGCCTTCATCTGGGTCTCATTCAACGAGACCTCAAGGCCGGCAGGTAGGATTAAAGCCTAAATAGGCAGGCCTACTTTGCGGTAAACAAAGTGCAGGAGCCAGGCCGGGCCCACCAGCAGGAATTGCAGGTCCTTGAGGAAGGAAGGCTTTTTGCCCTCAATTTGATGGCCTATGAACTGGCCGACCCAGGCGGCCGCAAAGAGGCCCAAATGTACCTGCCAGGCCGCTGACCCCACCACCCCTTCCAGGCTCATGATACCCCATGCCATGGCCAAGCTGATCAAAACCATGCCCACAAAGAGGCTTAGCGAGAGTCGGACATAGTACAAGGAAGCAACACCCAGGAAAAGCATGCCCAAGGTGACCGATCCGTAAACCCTCACAGTCCACAGTAAACCAATCAAACTAAACATAATGGCCGGGACACAGACCCAATGGATCCATTTGTTGGTGGCGTTTTGGTGGCTTTCACCGTATTCTTCGAGAAGGCGGTCGATGGTACGCATAGGATATGTTGGAGATTTTCATACGAATGTAAAACCCTTTGAACAATCCAAGACCATCCACTGAAATCCAATCAACAGCTTTCCTGACTTTAATGCGACCCTTGCCCCAAAACAAAAAGCCCCGGTATGAGACGGGGCTTTTTGAAGGGAAAGAGGTTAGGAGAACGCTTAACGAACCAAAAGAGGTAGGTTTAGGAGCTCACCGGAACCATCGGTCCACTTGACCAAAATAGAATAACGACCGCTGCTCAGGCCTTCCAAATTCAACTCTCCGGCACCGCTACCAGCCGAAATCTGACGAAGTGGGCTCACCGTACGGCCCAGCATATCACGAACCTCAACCTGCAGCGTAGCGGCACGATCCAAGTTCAAGACCAGGCGGATATTCTCGCCCTCGTTCACCGGCTGAGGGGCAACATAGACCACGGCCTTCGGCGCAGCCAAGGATGGAATACGCAGACCTACTTGGGGATGATTCACCGCCCAGGCATCGGTGGCCTCGGCCACAGAACCAAGGGTCCATTCGTGACCAGCGACATCGTTGCTACGGGTGATCTCTGTTTCCAAAACAAAGGCAACTTGACCGGCGCGCAGGGTAACTTCCTCCGAAGAGAACCAACCCAAGCGTACCGTGCCGTTGGCTTCGTGCCAACTTAGTTCACCACCCACCAAGGAACGAATACCTGTAACACGTACACCTGCAGGCACCTTCAATTCCAAGCTCATCGAACCCAGTCCCAAATCCCTATCCAAGGCCAAAGGCAAGGCGCCGTAATGAGCCGTGGCCGGATCAGCAAGAAGGGCTATACCACCATTTCCGCGAGCCACAGGGCTGTAGGAAGCATTCACATCACCATAACAAATCCCTGAAATATTCTGGGTCAAGGCTCCGCTCGTTACCGTGACCGAAGGTTGTTCAAAATACCAGCTGCCAACGCTAAACGTCGCAATGGAACCCGAAAAACGACGGTTGATTAACAAGGCATCCCCTGAATTCACCGCCGAATTGCCGTTCACATCACAAGCCACCAAGCGAAGACCCGTCTGAAGCACCGCACCCGTTGCATGACGAACCGCCAACAACGCATCGCTCGCCGTAACACCGCCCCATGGCTTGGTCGTAGATGCTTCCAATGTATACGATCCCGGTACCACATTGTTCATGCTAAAGCTACCGTTCGAACCCGTTGTGGCCGTGGCTACCGTGGCACCCAACGTATCCTTCAAAATAACCGTGCTGTTGTTCAACGCCGTCTGGGCAGTGTTACTGTAACGAACCAAACCGGTTATGGTGCCGCCCGGTACTTGGGCTGTTAAATCCCAATAATTCCGCACCCTAATACCATCAACAACAACGCGTTGAGCAGCATTGTATTGACGAAGTACCACCCCTTGGAGCACATTGGCATCAGGCGAAGCCAAAAAGGTACTTGTGTTGGGAGTTTGCCCAAAAGGCCCTAAGGTCGGGGTTGCGGGTTCTTGAGAAATATTATCCCCATCAGAGAAGACATAGAGGCTAACAAGGTCGTTTGAATCGCCAGGGATAAAAGCATATTTGACAACAACCAAATAGGTAGCAGACGTATCAAGATCAGAGGTCACATCAACACCAGAAGTTGAGGGCACAGTAGCCGAATTGAACGTTAAACCCAAACGAAAAGTAGCAGCCGAACTACCCTGAGTTATGTAGGTTCTTGCCCTGAATCCAGAATTGACCGAGGAAAAAACAGGGTTGTTAACCGAATCGTATTGGGCAAAGTGAAAAAAGTAACCCCTGCTGTTGGTGTTGATTGAATTGCCTTTTAACAAAAAAGAAGCATAAACCGACCCGGAATCCAACCAGGTCGTAAAGTTCTTGTTCTCGTCAGCCCCGGTATTCACCACTTGGGCTGATCCTCCAATACCACTTCCGTAGTACGAGGTTTGGTTCCAACTCAAACCGCTGCCTGAAACAGCAATGGGGTTGGTCGTACCACCGCTGTGAACAGACCATCCATTGTCACGCAACAAGCTTCCGGCAGGATAATCAAAATCTTCCACCAAGGCCGTTGCTGCCCCTACCGCCCTTGAGATCGTTGGCGTTACGAATGAAAGTTCAGCACCATACGCCGTTCCTAACAAATTGGTCGCAAACGCTCGCACATAATAGGTGGTGTTCAAAGCCAAATTGCTCAATGTAGATGTAAATGAACCCAAACCAGAGCCTGCAGGAGCTACGGTACCTGCGGTTACCGGCAAAGGTTGTGTGCCCCAAGCAAATCCACGTTGTGTTACAGATAAACCACCGTCAGCAATCACTTGACCAGCTAGGTTTGCTTGATTGAGGCCCGTTAAAGTAGCCGAATTCGTAGCGACTGATGGAATTTGAGCGCCGAGCGTTGTTATCGTAAGCAAAGATGAATAGGCTGATGTATCCGATGCACCTCCAGACGCACATATGCTGCGTACATAAATATCGTAAGCCGTTGAACTGCTGAGTCCAGATAAAGTAGATGTATTGGTACTTGCAGAAAGCAAAGTACCCGTACCAGCAACAAAACCAGCCGGACCGAATTCCACCAACCAGGAAGTGGCCGCTGTACCCGTGTTGCTCCATTGTATTGCTGCTGAGAAGGTATCGACTGCATTTGCAGTAAGCATTTGAGGCGCAGGACAAGAAACCGGAGCAAAGGCCCAATCTCGTTGGACACGAATACCATCAACCGCTATTCGTTGTGCTGCATTAAACTGTCTAAGCACAACACATTGTAAGCTGCTGGTTTCGGCATTATCTGCTGTAAAAGGACCCATGGTAGGAACAGCAGGCTCAACCGCCAAATTGTCATTGGGACCAAAGACAAATGCACTGATGATATCATTGCTAGCACCAGGCACATAAGTGTATTTGACGACCACCAAATAGGTGACCCCTGTATCCAAATTGCCGCTCAACCCTGTAGTCGGTACCGTTGCCGAGGAGTAAGTCAACCCCAACTTGTATTGCCCCGGATCACCGGCGGTGGCATACAACCTCGCACGAAATGAGGAGTTCAGCGTTGTATATACCGGTGTAGTCGGGTTTCCGTATTGACCCAAATGAAAGAAAAATCCCGCTGTTGTAGCTGTGGGAATATAGCTCAAATTAATCAACATAGCGGCATAAATCGTACCCGAATCGACCGCTGCCGAGAAAGGCAAATTCTCATCGGACCCGGTATTGTTTACCAAGGCAGATCCACCAATTCCGTTTCCGAGGTACGCTGTTCCCGATAGCGAAAGGCCTGAGGCACCGACCTGAATTGGATTCGTTGTACCAGCACTGTGCGCATTCCAACCCACGGAATTCAGTGAAGTTCCCGCTGCATAATTAAAATTTTCGACCAACAAAACCTGGGCCATCGTCGAAAGCGAAAACGTAGCCATTAGGGAGGCGAGGATGAACGTTTTTATCCTGTTTTGCATGTTATTGGGATTATAGATTAAGAAAAGTTAAATTAAAGATGACCCAAGCGTAGCCAACATACCGGTATCCAAAATAATCTCATACCGATTTAAGTTGCCTCCATTAGGGCTTTATACTGGCCAAAGTGGCCAATTTTCGTCGAATTTCTCCCGTATTGACCGAAGCGTATCCCAAAACCAGGCCACCGTTCGGCGTTGTTTCGGGCAAATAGCATGCGCTTAATCGTTGAGCAGTCAAACCCGCCTTGTTCAACCATTCCATCGCCTTGGATTCTTGATACAACGTACTCGCACCAGATTCCTCACCCCATGCAAGGGTCAAATGAAGGCTTTTGGAATTTCCTTCCTGAAGCCAACGACCACCAATGGACGAGAGGGGGAAGTGGCGACGAAAAACATCCTCCCTGTTCTTAGCCTCAACCCCTAAGGTCTTTAGGTGGGAATACAAATAATTTTTGTCAATAAACTGCCCCATGACTTCCTGCAAATAAGGCGAAACAAATCGATGCGAGTGTGCTTGCATGGCTTCCAAGGCCGGCACCAGCGAGGCAGGCACTACCATAAATCCCAATCGAATCGATGGGTACAATAATCGGTTAAAGGTGCCCAGGTAAATCGTTCGCTGACGATTATCCAAATTAAAGAGGGGTGGAATCGGATGACCACGATTCGATATCTCGTGTTCGTAGTCGTTTTCCAGTATCAAGCAATCTCTTTCATAGCACCATTCCAAAATTTGTTGGCGACGTTGAATACCCATGGTCATGCCAAGCGGATATTGGCAGGCAGGCGTAACGTGCAGCAACTTAATTGGCGAATCAGCTTTATAATCAATGACTTGAAGTTCACTGATACTTAACCCCTCTTTATCGCAACCTACCCCAATTACACGGGCACCTGAACCCTGAAATATCCCCATAACATTGGGAAAACCAGGATTTTCAATAACAACACCCTCACCTGGATTTACCAACGTATGGGCCAATAAATAAATTGATTGTACCGAACCGGAGACAATCATGATCTGATCGGGCTCACAGACTATACCTCGACTGATTCGTAAAAATTGGGCGATTTTAATTTTAAAAAGGGCATCCCCACTTGATGGCGAGTAATTCAATGAGGAAGCCTTGATGTATCGCCAATAATTATTAAGCAAATTTTTCCAACGGTTAATGGGAAAAATATCAACAGGCGGCATCCCTGGCCAAAAAGTTGAATTACCGGATGGTGAACCTTGCAGCATCACCTTGGATTTCTGGTATTGCCGTGCTTGCTGAGAAATCAAGTGTTCCAAGGTATCGGCGGTCGATTGGACCTTATGCACCAATCGTTGGTTCCAAACCGAGGTGTCCGTTACACGGTAACCCGAACCTCCCTTGGCTTGGACCAGATGCTCTAACTCCAGCAATTCATACGTCCTGATAATGGTTGTCCTGGACCATCCCAAACCCGATGCCAAAGCTCTTGTACCTGGAAGGATCCATGCCACAGGAAAATAATGGTCTTGTATGGCCTTTTTGATAACTTGATACAATAAAACATAGCGGGGCACTGGGTGTCCCTGATCCTTCTGAACTTGGCTCAACCCTTCCCGGATTCGCATCAGGGTATAATCCAAACCGGTATTCATTATTTTCGTTAAGTGGTATTTCAAATTTACTTCGCAATCGCGTTTTTTGATTTTAATCTATGCTAACCCCCAAACTTGGCCTTCTAGGCTTCTTACCCTTCTTCTTGTTGATTTCGTGTTTGCCTTCCGAGCCCAAAAATCCTATCCTTCAAGGAACCGGATCTTATACCTACACACCGCCGGCGCCTATCAACCATCGAACGGTTCAAGTTCATTATTACATACCCACCCAAGTAACAGCACAGACCCCCGTTTTGATGGTCTTTCACGGGAACGAACGAAACGCCATCCAGTACCGAAATGACTTGCTTCCAATGGCGAGCAATCAAGGTGTCCTGCTTCTGGTTCCGGAATTTTCGGAAACCTACTTTCCCGGCAACAATAGTTATCACCTGGGCTGGATGTTTGCCGATGGCGAAAATGCCGCTACCTCACCCCTCTTGCCCAGCAATACATGGACCTTTGGTTTGCCCGATGCAATTTTTGAGGATGTTCGTCGCAAAAATTTGTTAAGTCAAACGCAGTACGACGCCGTGGGCCATTCAGCAGGAGCTCAATTTCTGCATCGACTGCTCATGTACCAAATCAACCATCGAATCAGGCGTGCCGTCGTTTCGGCGGCAGGATGGTATAACCTTCCCGATACAAGTATGGCTTTTCCTCATGGGCTTCGCTATTCTCCCTACCAAATGCCAACCTTGGAGTCGTTATTTACTACCCCTCATATCCTGCAGGTAGGCCTTTTGGATAACAACCCTAACAGCAGCGCCTTGCGACGCGATAGTATCACGGACCTTCAAGGCCTGCATCGTTTGGCCCGAGCGCAGAATTATCACCGCCTTTGCTCCTTGTGGTCGTTAGAAAATAACCGGCCCTTTGCGTGGACGCTTCGTCTTATTCCAAATTTGGATCACAGTTCCGGTCCCGCCATCCAAGCTGCTTTTAGGGACCTGTATACCCAACCATAATTCAATTAACATGCAGAAGTCCTTTCGACCAGGCCATTACCTCGCCTGGGCACTTGGCCCTTTGGGATTCGCGGCACTTACCCTGGGTTGGCTACCGTTTGAACTTACCCATGCAGAGCGAGTCGTGATGGCAACAAGTTGGTGGATGGCTGCTTGGTGGATTACAGAACGAGCCCCGGCAGCCATTACTGCCCTGCTACCCATTCTCATTTTCCCGTTGTCGGGAGCCGTTTCGGTTTCAGATACCACGCGTCATTACGGTCACCCGTACATTTTTTTGTTTTTAGGGGGATTTTTATTGGCGACCGCGATGGAAAAATGGCAATTACACCGGCGAATTGCCTATTTCATTATTAGGGGCATTGGATTCAGACCAGACCAATTGGTCTTGGGTTTTATGGTTGCTACGGCATTTCTTTCCATGTGGATTTCCAATACAGCGACGGCCGTTATGCTGCTTCCGGTAGCAATCGCTATGCTTCGAAGCCCTCAACTGTCTACTATCGAAGGACTACCCAAAGCACTCATGTTAGGCCTAGCTTATTCAGCTTCAATTGGAGGAATGAGCACCTTGATCGGTACTCCACCTAACCTTGTCTTGGCGGGGTTACTCAGCAAAAGACCCGAGTCATCCATCACGTTCGTTCAATGGATGATTTTTGCCATACCGCTATGCTCCCTGATGTTGGTAGGATGCTGGTGGTATTTAACCCATTGGGCTTTTCCGTTGAAATCCTCCACCAAGGGCAGGTCCAATCCGTTGGCGGAATCGACTCAATTGGAACAATTACCCCCCATGTCGGGAAACGAGCGTCGTGTTCTCCTAGTTTTTGGGAGTATGGTTGTGGCCTGGGTTTTTCGTGGCTTCCTTTTTGAGTCCTGGTTACCTGCCATGGACGATACCCTCATTGCCCTCCTTGGTGGAATTATGCTGTTTATCTTACCCTCCGTGGAATCCGAGGGCCACCTACTCCAATGGGAAGACACTAAGAATCTGCCTTGGGGGATTTTGCTTTTGTTTGGAGGTGGCATGGCTTTGGCCCATGGTTTTGAAGTTTCTGGACTTTCGCGTACTGTAGGCGATACCCTTGCTGGCGGCGTAGGTATTCATCCGTTGTTATTTTCTGTGATTGTTGTTGGGGGAATGAGTTTGTTTACCGAATTTACCTCCAATTTGGCTGCCACCACAATGATCCTTCCCGTGCTCTTGCCGGTGGGAGAAGGGTTGGGCGAAAATCCGGTTTATATCCTCACTGCTGCGACCCTTGCAGCATCATGTGCCTTCATGATGCCTGTTTCTACCCCTCCGAACGCCGTAGTGTTCGGCTCCGGTTACCTCAAGGTCGTTGATATGATTAAGGCGGGTCTTGCCTTGAACATAATTGCTGCCGTTTTAATCAGTTTAGCGACTTCCTATTGGTTACCCTTGGTCCTTGTTTGGGCGCCCTAAAATTTGACTTGGGCCAAGATTTCCACGTGATGCGAGAGGACGGTTTCGCTTATCCTCCGTCCATAAAAGGCCTGCAATCGCATGGTGCCATTGCGCCAATACCGACTGATACCCAAAGCGGATTCCTGCTGGTCAAGTAACAAGGAGCCTGGTTGTTGAAATTCTTGAACGAGACGGGTCCAGCGGCCATCCAAGCTCCACCCTTGACGATAATACGAGAGATGGGTATTCCAAGCAGAGCCCAATGCCAAATAGTTGGCAATTTGCCCGGGATTGAGGGTAACCTGAGCTCCAGGGTCTGCATAAATTGTCGATGGCACCTGAACAGTGCTTTGTAGGTATTCCATCAACAAAGCCCAGCCTTTGTATCGTGTTAGAACATCAATTCCCCATCGCTGATAATCTGGTAGCTCCAGTTGGCCACCCTTATCGTACAAACGAAACAAGCCGTGTCCTTCGCCCACCGGATCGCTTGCCCCTTGGTTAGAACTTCCGTGCATCCCCAACATGACTTTGGGCGTGGTTTCACCCCATCGGTCCGCCAGGGTTGTTACCGGGCCATCCCCAAAGTCACCCAAAACCAACCATTCAGCACGACCGCCAATTTTCACGCCGCCCCAATCGTTATCCCTGGAATCTACCCCAAAACTGTTCCTTCCATCCCCTGAAGTAACGGTCACAGACCAGTTCCATGGCTTTAAGCTCCCCGTTCGGGTTTGGATGAAAAGCCCAAACTCACGACCGGTTTTTGAAAAACGTGAACTTAGAAGGCTTCGATCCGTCATGGACAACCCATCTTCACGCAGTAACATTTCAAGATTATTGGCCAAAGTCTGTTTCTGTCCGACAGAGATCCTCCATCGATTCCAAGGCTCCCAATACACCAAAGCGTCCATCAGCGGCGAGGGCTGGCTAAAATCAACTTGAATGGAAAATCCCAAACGATCCTGAATAGAACGACCCGATAACATCAAAAAACTCCTTCTCGAATTCCAAAAAGTTTGGGTTATTCCTGCTTCTTTGGACCAACCAAATCCCGGCTGAACAAATCCACCGATTTCGAAGCGATAAGCGCTGTCACCATAAGCCAGGGTCAACCCGCTATTTGGCGCATAGCGTAAGTGACCCGGATTCTGAACTTGACCAAAAACCGATGGAATCTGGAAGTACATCCAAAAAACTATCCATACCAAAGATTGGATGGACAAAAAATTACGTCGTATAACCAATAATAAATTCATGAATGTCGTTAAAGTGAAAATATTCGGTAAACAGGAAGGGTCGAATCCGGACTCGCTTTGATTACCCCAAAATGAACAAAACCATTGGACGCTGAGGGCTCCAACAGCTCGGGTATAAGAAGGGCCTTGGGCTGATCCATCCGAAACCCAATCCAGTCTTCCTTTAGGTTCGTTATCATTCGGCGATTATGGACTTTTAGGTGTTGAATTCGGGCTTTTTCGTAAGGTACCGGATCCTGTTCAAGTTCCCTGACCTCAAAAGCTTCGGCCTCAACCAAAGAACCAGCAGGCAAGACGAATTCTTGCAATCCAAAAGACCTTAGTCGTTCCAGGATAGGCAAAGCATGAGCCGGGACACCGTATGCCACCGGAATTGAAATTCGCTTGGCTGCAACCTGCCTCTGGGCGTCTTCGATTTCAACCCCCAAGCGAATTCGTTGGTTCTTGTCGATATCCAAAAAATCCAAGGAATCCCTGCGACTTTCACGTCGACTATGGATCACCAAGGAATCGCCGGTTATTTTCCATTGGTTCCTTTCAGCAAGAATCGACTGAGCATGAATGGAAGCCTGCTGCAGGTAAGTACGCGCAATCAGGTACGTGGTATAAATTCTACGTTTAAACGAGGTACGACCCAACCCAACCCCTCGGACCTCAACCAAGGTTGCAATCATACCCTGCAAAGCAAAATTGGTTGCACTTGAGCGGGGATTGTCCGAACCTAGCCGAAAGACCATTCTTCCTGCACTTTCTTGAGGTGTAAAATAATCATGGTGCGTGATTCCTTCTTGCGCCAAAATTTTTTGGACCGGCGCATGGAATTCCTGTGCTCCCCATTCACGAATGCGAGGATGAATGTTGGGATGCGATGAATTCAAAAACATAACATCATGCATGCCACAGACTCCAAAGGATCCCATGTGAACATAATCCCGTCGAAAGGGCCTGTATTCATGAAAATCCACAGCAACCTGGGGGTTGATCGCACTCATCGCAGTTTTGAGCGGTCTGGATTCCGTGGCCATCAATTTGGTTTGATCTCTGTTGAGATCCAGCCCTTGGGCGTTCGATCTTTCCTGTCGTTGATACCCGTCAACATTGACCATGGGAACTACGGTTAAGGTTACATGGTCAAGCCAACGCGCATCGGAAGGGTCATGAAGAACTTTGTAAAGAAAGTACAGCAACCCCTCGGTGCTTGCTGGCTCATCCCCATGCAAACCACCCTGCAGCCACAGGTCAAGGCTGGGGGTTGAGGTATCCAAGGGAAGAATTCGAACCAAGGGGACCATCATTCCCTTGTGCGATTGGTACGGATATTCAATGCGAACCCTGGAAGGGAAGGATCTTTGCAATTCAGTAACAAAGTCCACGAGTTCTTGGTGGGTTGTGAATCC
This sequence comes from Bacteroidia bacterium, assembly GCA_049431025.1. Taxonomy (GTDB): domain Bacteria; phylum Bacteroidota; class Bacteroidia; order UBA7662; family UBA7662; genus SYHX01. The sequence continues at coordinate 11,022 of JBMTCP010000015.1, forward strand.
TTTGGATTTTTGGAGAGCTGGCGTGACCGGATCGATATCGTCCTTGTCAGGAAAAAAAACCTCGGTCATTTTGCGAGGCTGGGGGTCTAATGGCATCAGAGCACTGCCCCAACCTATGAGCAAAAACACGGGCAACCAACGCAAAAAGTTTTTGAACTTGGACATGGCTCTAAAATGCGAAGGTCACCATAGATCGAATAATCCACTCCTTGGCCTGAACCAAAATCCCCTGGTTATTGGCGATACCTCCGTCGTTATCAACCCACGTCAAATCACATTGCCAACGCGCTCCGTAGTGTCTCCCGGAATAAGCGGTGAATCCCAAGGTATAATACCGGGGACGATTATAAAATGTTGCGTTGTTCATGAACGAATAGCGATCGCCTTGTAGATGCGTATAGCGGCCATCGATGGAGAAGCCCTTTTTGAATAGATAACCTCCTTGCAAATTCAACGCAGATCCCAGCATCATACGGTTACGAAGGTAGGCGTCCATGTTATTGAGCCCTTCGATCGGAAAATCTTGGGCGATGGAGCCATCGGTACGAACTCGCTGTGTTATGGCGGTAGGTATCGATGCGCCTGATTTCATCCATTCACCCAAAAGAGAGAATCCCTGATACTTGAACAAAAAATCAAAACCCACTTTGGCAAAATCAGGCAATAAGGATTGTCCGTTAGGATCCAAATAAAGAATGGCCCCGCTTTCTCGACCCCTGCGGTCACTAATGCCTTGGTTGTAGCTGTAGGCTGCACCTAGAACAAACTTGGGCGTTCTCTCCCTAACCAAATCCGGTTGATGGAATTGGCCCATGGCTGTAAACAATCCAAAAGGCAAAACATCCAATCGCCCACCCCATTTGAGACCACCACGGTCTGGTCCTCGCTGATTTAAGCCATCACCATTGGTCAGGCAAAAATAGGGTTTAAGGTAAACGCCTCCTTTAAGACGAAGGGTGCCATCAATAAACAAACCAAATTCTCGAATACTCGCAAAAACCGAAGTAAGTCGACTTCGTTCAACCAGATGCAAAGCATACGATTGCATCCAGAGTTCCCTGTTGTCGGTATAAGGTGCCCGCTGACCCAAGGTAATGTTCCAACGTGCGCTTGGTTCCCAGGTTACATAAGCATCCAGGAGATAGTTACTATTCCCGTCCAGTTCTTCGCCTGTTCCACTAAGGTCGGCTTGTAGGCGATACCCAAAGCGAGGATCGGCTGCTTTACCATCCAAACGCAAACGAATTCTTCGCATCCTGTATCGATGCGTCCATGCCTCGATGGTATCTCCTACTTGTAAGGTGGAGGTCAATGACGGCTGTACAAATCCCGATAGACGCAAAGTGGAACCGGATAGACCGTTCAATCGCCAACCTTCCGCAAATCGGTAGGCTTGTAGTTCAGGATTGGGGGATTGGCCCTGTGCCTCCAGCGTACTTAAACGAGCAAGTAAGAAAACGAAACCAAGAAAAAGAAAGCGGTACACCCTAGGCAATTTTATAGGATTACGGATGGGTCTAAAACATACGAGCCGAATGGATCGTACTTCCATATACCACAACCCATAACACCGGTTAAATTCCATTCCTGATCAAAAACACAGAGATCCGCATCAAACCCTTTTTCCAGGCGGCCTTTATGGTTTAGGCCAAGGTTCATGGCAGGACCAGTGGTCACCGGTTTCAGAGCCATGTCAAGGCCTAAGCCTTCGACCGTGTGTATTTTGATCATCTCTCGCAAGTTGTGGGTTAAAGGCGCACACAATTCCACCCCATTCTTGGCAGCCACTGTCGCCGAAAGACCGGCATGCCCATCGGAACTAAACGTCAGTAAATCCGAATCCAAACCAGCTTCGATGGCTCGAACAAAACTTTTGGATGGATCTTCAAAACGACTCGCACCCGTTGTTAAATCGATACGTCCACCGGATTGGGCAAAAGCCATCGCCTCTTCAAACAAGTCTAAATTCCGGTTGGTATGGGTGGGTGAAATATGTTGGATCGGGAAGCTAAAATCTCGAACCAGGCGCATTAAAGGCTCCAACTTGGATGGTAAGATACCCAAATGAACATGCAAGATGCCTTTTTTGCGGGCGGTTGCCCCACCCAAAAGGACCTGCCTAAGAAGTCGTGCTAATTCGATATCGGTTGGAAACGAAGACCGGGTATCGCTTATCGCCACTTTGCAACCCAAAACGGGTTCAATGAATACCATATCGGATTGAACGGAGCCCGTCAAGTGGGTACTATCGATACCGTAATAGCCGGAATACATGTAGGCAGACATTCCTTCTTCACGCAAAGCCATGACTTTGGAATAAACCGCTGATAAGGATCGCAAAAGTCCCTCCGTTCCCATTAATCCGACCACGGTCGTTGTGCCGGTTGACCAAAGTTCCTCGGCTTGAACCTCCCTGGTAAGCGAAGAAAATCCTTGGTTACCGCCTGCACCTGCAATATGCACATGCTGATCAATTAAACCCGGAGTTACGGTACGGCCCTCCAAATCCCAGACACGCAAAGACAGACCCGAAGGATTTAGATTTTGACCAACTTCTACAATACGACCAAAAGCCACTAGGATATCAACAACACCTTTTGGCTGAGGATCCCAAAGTCGGGCGTTTTTAATTAATTGTAACATCGACTAAACAAAAAAATGAATAACTAGTAGAGCGGCCAAGGCTGTCAAAACAGGCCAAAGGTTACGGTAGGCTAAATCAACAGGCGATAGACCAGTTTGGCCGGAAACAGCGACCAAAACACCGGATACCGGCGATATGGTACGCCCCAAGGAAGCGGCCAATTGCATAGGTAACATAAGGTATGGCCCGGTAACAGCGATTGCTGCTGCGATGGTTGGTACAAGGGGACCAAACGCAAAGAAAGCTGCGTTCCCGCTACCCATTAAAACCGCTGATCCAAAGATCATTAGTGTTAGTAAAACCCCCAAACCCAGCCCGCCCATCCCCAAGCCCGTACCCGTTTGCAAAAGAAAATCCACAAAGCCCAGGGAAATTAGGCCTTTGGCAAACAAATCGGCTGCTATAACAAGACTCACAACCGAAATAAAAATCTCAGCCATGCCCTTCCAAAAAATATGCCATTCGCCAAATGACTTTCGTAAATCGGTCCTTGTTATTAAACGAATCAACCAAACCATCAAAAAGCTAACCACCATCACCTGGGTGGTATCGACGTCTAAACCAAGCGCCCAAGGATTAATCCAGGGCGAAAAAGCCAACAGCAACCCAAAAGGCAGAAGCGGAAACAGAGCATAGTAGGAAGGGGCTGAGTCAGCCTTGAGGTCAATAGCAGAGGATAGTTGGTCCTCGTTTTCTTGGTAAAATGATACCCTTTCTAATTTTTGATCCGCTTTTCGATGCACAAAATAAAAAACCAAGCCCATCAACAGACTTAAGGGAACAAAAACAGGCAACTGGACATCTACAAAGTACGGTACGGCATCCAAGTCCAAAACCTTCATGGCACTAGCCGTGGTGGCGCATGCGGGTCCCACGCCGAAGGCCGTCGTCGCACTAACAACGGATGCGGCCGTCAACCGAGACACGCCCAGTTGGACTAGAATAGGAAACACCGCGCTCATCCATAGCAAAGCAAATCCGGCAGCCGATGGGATAGCCATGAACAAACACTGCCCCAGCGGTAAGGTCAAAGAGGCCAAAAGGTACGGATTACGGCGAAACGGGCGCAAAGACTTGAGCGCAAGCTCAACCAATTTCTTGGAAGCGCCAATGGAATCCATGTAGGTAACAAAACCTCCAATCACCATAATCATCAAACCCAGGTCACCCATAATTTGCCCCAAAGACCTCCCCAAAAAATCCACCAAACCTTGAAAAAAGAGCGACGTCTCACCGGCGTTTTGGGAAGAAAAAAACCAAGCCATGACCCACATACTAATCCCCAAAACCAAGAGAACCGCTTGGGGGTAATAGTTGCGAATTAACAACCAGACCGCCAATGCAACGGTGGCCAGCGCAATAATCGGGGCCATGCTAGGAATTAGAAGGTAGTGCCATTCAGTCGTAATCCAGGCGAAAACAACGAGCCCATAGCCGATGGAATGACGGAGTGGAGAATAAAGGTTCCGGTCAAATCCGGACTACGGGTATAGGATTGATTAGGGTCTCCCGAATAAAGCGACACATCAAACCGAAGGAGTTCAGCACCGCTGGCGTTTTTCAATATCAAAAAATCCCCGGCGTTGTTGAGGTTAAGCTGACCGGATGAGGCGGTCTGAACATTTGCCCCGCCAAATGGACCGGTTGGATTCCCCCCCCCAAAGACCACCAACACTCCACGGGATGGAATGATGGTTCCCGCAGGAAAGCTATGCCGCATGGAAGTGGCATCCCATAGAGAATACCCCGAGATATCAAGGGCAGGACCATCGTTGTAGAATTCAGCAAATTCATCCGCAAGCGGATCCCGTAGACCATCTTGGTTGGCGTCCCCGGCTAAATCAGCAGGAGGGTCGTACAAGACTTCGTTCAGGATCAAGCCTGGCCATGGGCATCCCTGGTTATCGGCGGGACCGGGTTCGTTGGGGCAGCGATCGTAAATATCTGGGGTGCCATCGTTATCGGCGTCCCGCTGTGCATCCACCAAAGCGATAACAATGCTTGATACCGGACCCAAAATCACCCCTTCTGCAGGGACTATGCTCAATTCTATACCCAATGAATCATTGTTATCGACTCCTGTACTTTGAAGCACCAGAACTCCTGAATCTTGACCTGCAGGAATTTCAAAAGCGGTACCCGTACTACGGTAGTGCTTGTCCAACTGGGCATTGCCCCCAAAAACCACAGGAATAACTAAAGTGCGGTTGGTTGGACCGTTAATTTTAAGGACAATCCGGACCTCGGACGAATCGGTTCCCAACCCTGGTTGATTCAGCACCAAATTGGCAACCGGATAAACATCCCTGCTTTGACAGCCATGGAGAACCATGGCCCCCATGACCAAAAAATAACCCGCTAATCTGCTCAAGGCACCCATAATCGTATACATTGCGTTAGGCCATTTTGATCTTGAACTTGCAACCAATAAAAACCAGGATCAAGATCCTGAACCAGAATACTACCTTGAAAGGGCTGCTGTTGCTGAACAATTCTTCCTTGCAGATCCTTAATTTGAATACGCCCTTTGTCCAGATCCGTTTCCAACACCACCCGGGTTGAACCCCCAACAGCAGGGTTAGGGTAAACGCGTATAGTGCTCCTATTCGGTTTGATATCCAGTACCGATGCCGTTGGAGATTTCAAGGCCCAAACATTGGATGCGTAAATACCATCCACCGTAATATTTTGTTGAGCATTGTATTGACGCAATGCCAAGCCCTGGACGGCTGTGAGGTCTCTTGCACTGCCTGCAAAGGGACCAAGCGTTGGAACGGATGGCTCTTGATCCAAGCTATCGTTGGAGTCAAAAACGGTCAAAGAAACCGAATCATTATCCGATCCCGAAACAAAGTGGTACTTCAAAACAGCCAAATAGGTGGTACCCGTATCCAACAAAGGAGTTAAATCAACCCCGGGAGTTGAAGGAACGGTCGAAGAATTAAAGGTCAATCCAAGGCGATAATTGCTTGCATCTGACCCTCTTACCAAATAGGTTCGGCCCCGATGGGCCGTTGAAATCGCGTTGTAATTTGGAATGGATACGTTGGCATACTCTATAAAATGCAAAAAATAACCCGATGTAAGGCTATCTACCGCCCCGTTAACCCTAAACATAAAGGAAAGGTAAACGGCTCCTGTATCCACACTGTTTGAAAAGGGTTTGTTCTCGTCCGAACCCGTATTGCTAACCGATGCAGCCAGACCTATTCCGTTGCAGCGATAAAGAGAGCCTGGCCAGACCAAGCCCGAAGAACTAACCAAGATGGGGTTGGTCGTTCCTGCGCTATGGGCATACCATCCAAAGTTTCGAATCGAATCACCTGCTGAATAATCAAAATTTTCTTGAAGAAGGGTAACCTGAGCTTTGGAAGTTCCGGTTAATCCCAGAAAAACCCAAGAGCATATCAAAAAAATGCGTAAACATGGATTACAAAACATAGCTTTTAGAATTTTATGTAATTTCAATCCACTTCCTGGGTTTTTAAGTGACCGGTTGTTGAAAAAATTTAATACCGGCTACTAAAATCACGTTGGCCCCCAAAACAAAAAGCCCCGGTATGAGACGGGGCTTTTTGAAGGGAAAGAGGTTAGGAGAACGCTTAACGAACCAAAAGAGGTAGGTTTAGGAGCTCACCGGAACCATCGGTCCACTTGACCAAAATAGAATAACGACCGCTGCTCAGGCCTTCCAAATTCAACTCTCCGGCACCGCTACCAGCCGAAATCTGACGAAGTGGGCTCACCGTACGGCCCAGCATATCACGAACCTCAACCTGCAGCGTAGCGGCACGATCCAAGTTCAAGACCAGGCGGATATTCTCGCCCTCGTTCACCGGCTGAGGGGCAACATAGACCACGGCCTTCGGCGCAGCCAAGGATGGAATACGCAGACCTACTTGGGGATGATTCACCGCCCAGGCATCGGTGGCCTCGGCCACAGAACCAAGGGTCCATTCGTGACCAGCGACATCGTTGCTACGGGTGATCTCTGTTTCCAAAACAAAGGCAACTTGACCGGCGCGCAGGGTAACTTCCTCCGAAGAGAACCAACCCAAGCGTACCGTGCCGTTGGCTTCGTGCCAACTTAGTTCACCACCCACCAAGGAACGAATACCTGTAACACGTACACCTGCAGGCACCTTCAATTCCAAGCTCATCGAACCCAGTCCCAAATCCCTATCCAAGGCCAAAGGCAAGGCGCCGTAATGAGCCGTGGCCGGATCAGCAAGAAGGGCTATACCACCATTTCCGCGAGCCACAGGGCTGTAGGAAGCATTCACATCACCATAACAAATCCCTGAAATATTCTGGGTCAAGGCTCCGCTCGTTACCGTGACCGAAGGTTGTTCAAAATACCAGCTGCCAACGCTAAACGTCGCAATGGAACCCGAAAAACGACGGTTGATTAACAAGGCATCCCCTGAATTCACCGCCGAATTGCCGTTCACATCACAAGCCACCAAGCGAAGACCCGTCTGAAGCACCGCACCCGTTGCATGACGAACCGCCAACAACGCATCGCTCGCCGTAACACCGCCCCATGGCTTGGTCGTAGATGCTTCCAATGTATACGATCCCGGTACCACATTGTTCATGCTAAAGCTACCGTTCGAACCCGTTGTGGCCGTGGCTACCGTGGCACCCAACGTATCCTTCAAAATAACCGTGCTGTTGTTCAACGCCGTCTGGGCAGTGTTCGCGTATCGAACCAGTCCGGTAACAGAACCCAACGAAGGACAGGCGGTACAACTCTCCCAGCAAACGGCAGGGAGTACGGTATTGGCGCTTGGTTGCAACCAGCGGTTGGTGAATTGACCGGTGGTTTGGGTGCATGGGCTACCGGGTGTCAAGTTTTCCTGACCGTTCCAGCCATCCAGCGTGTACTTCCACTCGATGGGAGCAGCGGTGCTTACATTGACCATCAATTCAAAAATGCCGTCGTTGTCCGGATCGGTCATCACAGCACAACCACCACACCAATTGTTAAAGGAACCATTCAGATTCACCGTGGTGTAAGCAGGGCCGCTGTATTGGCTCATATTGACACGGAATGTAATGTTGGCTGAAGTGGGCGCACCTGTGCAGGCTGTGCAGGAATTCCAACAAACAGAAGGCAAGGTGGTCGCACTGCTGAAGGTCAAAACACGGTTGGTAAATCCAAAATTGGTAACCGTGCACGAAGTACCTGGTGTTAAATTTTCCTGTCCTGTCCATCCATCCACCGTGAATTTGTATTCAATGGTGCCAGGCAGCAAAGGCAGGGTCACTTCCCAAATTGAATCGTTGTTCGCATCCGTCATGGGATTGCAAGCACCGCACCAACCGTTGAACGAACCGTTCACGTTGACGGTGGTAAAAGCTGAGCCGGTATAACCGCGCATGTCCACCGCAAAAGTCACATTGACCGGTGTAGGTGCTGGCGTGCTGCAAGTATTGCAAGAATTCCAGCAAACGGCCGTTAAAACCCCGCCTGCCGAGGTTACGGTGTAAACCCGGTTGGTGAAACCACCGAGAGTTTGGGTACATGGAGTACCGGGGGTCAAATTCTCTTGCCCGTTCCAGCCATCTACGGTGAATTTGTATTCAATGGCACCGGCAGGCAAAGGCAAGGTTACCTCCCAAATCGAATCGTTGTTGGCATCGGTCATGGCATTGCAGCCACCGCACCAGCCGTTGAACGTGCCGTTGACGTTCACCGTAGTGTAGGCAGGCCCGGTATAACCGCGCATGTCTACCTGAAAGGTAACGGGATACGTTGGAGGGGCACAAGCTATACAAGATTCCCAACACACGGCATCAAGGGTATCGTTGGCTGAAACTGTATAGCCACGGTTCGTGAATCCGCCATTGGTCACGGTGCACGATGAACCGGCTGTCAATTGCTCCCAAACGGCATTGGAAGAAGAACCATCGAGGGTGAATTTGTATTCAATGGCCATGGCAGGCAAGGGCAGAGTCAACTCATAAATCGAATCGTTGTTGGCATCGGTCATAACCGCACATCCACCGCACCATCCGTTGAAGGTACCGTTAAGATTTACTGTTGTAAAGGGCGCTCCGGCATAACCGTTAAGATCGACCTGGAAAGTGACATTGTAGGTCGTTGGAGGAGAAGAACATACATTACAGGACTCCCAACAAACAGCATCCAAGGTCGTAGCAGCCGTGACGGCGACAAAGCGATTGGTAAAACCGCTGTTGGTCTGCGTACATGGCAAACCTGACATCAGATTCTCTTGGCCTGTCCATCCGTCCACCGTGAATTTATAATCGTAAGTACCCGCTGTCAATGGCAAGGTAACTTCCCAGATGGAATCGTTGTTGGCATCCGTCATGGGATTGCACGCACCGCACCAGCCGTTGAACGAACCGTTAACATTGACCACCGTGTAGGCAGGGCCGTTATAACCGCGCATGTCCACCTTGAAAGTAACGGGATAGGTCGGTGGAGGGGGTGCCGAGCAGGTATTGCAGGAATTCCAACAAACGGCATCAAGAACGGCATTACCGGCCACCGTGTAAACCCGGTTGGTAAAACCTCCCGTAGTTTGGGTACAGGGGGTCCCAGGTGTCAAGGATTCCTGACCCGTCCAACCGTCCACTGTGAATTTGTATTCAATAGCACCGGCAGGCAAAGGCAACGTTACCTCCCAGATGGAGTCGTTGTTGGCATCCGTCATGGCATTGCAGCCACCGCACCAGCCGTTAAAGGTGCCGTTAACATTAACGGTGGTATAGGCCGCACCTGAATAACCACGCATATCCACCTTGAACGTGATATCCGAGGTCTGGGCCATGGCTCCGGTAACCCCAAAAAGGGCGCAAGCCAAGAAATAGAGGATTTTTTTCATAAAACAGGGTATTAAGTGTAAAAAATACACTTGCTAAATAAGTTGATTAACGTCATATTTCCAAATCCTTAAGCCAATTTAATTTAGCCTACCGGAGGCGGGGTGAACCGCCTTACATGGAGTCCATGGGGAGGTACCCAAAGGAACGGATCACGACTTCTTTGGCCAATCCATCCGAAGGGGCCGCGCCACCCAATTGCCAAAAGTTCATGCGAGCCCTCGTGTTGCGCTCAGGGGCTGGAATCCGAATGGGAACTGAGGAGCGATTTCCCTCGTTCTTGACCCGAGCAGGGTTATTTCGGTCAAAGGACCACGAACCAATGACTCTTCCACCCGTTCCCTCACCATACCAACTGGTCCAGGTAATCAGTGTATCGGTCCAAACAAATTGGTGGGTAGTAACCCCAATCATATCCCCGGTTGGGGTTGCCACAGCGCGTACCCTTTCGGGGTAATAAGGCCCAAAGTTGACCGGTTGAACAGCGTAATTGAGGGTTGGAGCGTTGCTTTGGCCCCATTGCGCAATCTCGATATCAACCTCCGAATTGGCTTGGGTCAAAAAAGATGAATCGTTCCAGGTAAAAAGACCCAAAACGGTGTTGTTGGCAATGTTTTCGTAATCACCTTCGATCACCCAACGGTAGGTCCCGTAACCCAAGGTATCCCTTCCAACCACTTCGGTGGAATACCATCGACCGTCGTGTTCTTGAATCCGTAGATGCAAATAACCCTTGCCATCGACATAAACATCCGACGAGCGATTCGAGAAGTAATTAGGGCCGGGGCCCAAAAGTCCGGGGCCGCTTTTGACGTCCCAAAGCCGTCCGCTGAAACGAACCAAATCACCTTGTCTTCCAAAGGCCGGGGGGTCTTGCAATTTACATCCCAGAAGACCCAGGAATACAAGTCCAAGACCCATTTGAACGAATCGATAACTTAAGGTTCCCATCGAAAAGGCAAATTAAATTGTTCAATATTGAGGTTAAACCAACCTTTTTCTAACACATTTTGCATGCCTAACCCAACAAATTGAAGTTCTTTAACGGGGATGGAAAACAATACCTTTTGGCTTGCGCCCGGTCCCAGGTCAACGGACCGAAAATCCCGAAGGCGTCGAAAGGATGGTGTCACCGAAGCAACTGAATCGCCCACCATCACCAATACCGTTTCACGTTGCTGCATAGGCCCTGTGTTACGGAGTGAGACTTCTACATGCAATACGGCATCTAAACCACGCAGAACAGTATCCCGTAGTCGAACCTCTTCGTATCGAACCGGCCAAAAACCTTGCCCCTCCCCAAAAGCAAAAGCCGGTTTGAACGCATCCATTCCAAACTGAGGATCCAATCTTTCCGTCCATTTGTGGTCGTAGGTCAAAAGGCTATGCGCCTGAGCAGGATAAGTATAAGGCAATTTACCGGAAGGACTAAACGCCCCGCTAAGCAAATCCACCAAGGCCTGTGGACCGGCGGCCCCGGGTTGATTGGCCAGAAGGACGGCGTCAAAAAGGGAATCCAAACCATTCAAAAGTCGGGCACGGTTTTGGACCAGGACCAGGATCTTGGGACCTTGGTGTTGACGACACCAAGATCTAGCTTGCTCGATATCCTGAGCTGGAAGGTTCAAATCGTCGATATCGCCAGGCTTTTCGGTGGAGGGATTTTCGGCCAAAACCACGATCAAGGGAGCGCTATTCCCGGCTTTGGACGCCACCAACTTAAAGGATTTACCCATGACCGCACGCAAGGAAGGTCCGGCATTTTGACGATCCCATAGCGTATCCAAACCCTGCCAGGTACGAGACCAAGCTCCGTTCCAAGCATAGGGTTCGTCCAGGGCTTGGCCCTGCAAAAGCACGGATGAACCTGCAGCCAAGGGTAGAACGGATCCACGGTTTCGTAACAACACCCATGAACGACGGGCCGCTTCGTGTTGAAGACGTTGTAAACTGTCGCTGTTAAGGAGGGGGTAATCGCGGAGGTCGTAAGGTTCCGCTTGTTCAAACAAACCCAAACTAAATTTGACATGCAAAATTCGGTAAACCGCTTCGTCCAACCGACGAACAGGAACCTCCCCGCTTCGGGCCAAATCCAGGAGCGCATCGGTAAAGCGATAATCATTGGGCACCATCGCCATATCCACCCCGGCCATCACGGCCATGCGCGTTGCTTCCCGGTAATCTTCAGCGACCCGGTGCATGGTCACCAATTTGAGTATATCCTCCCAATCCGTAACCACCAATCCCTGGAAACCCAGTTCCTGCCGCAACAAACCGGTCAAAATCTGGCCATCGGCATGGACGGGTACCCCGTTGAGTTCCCCGGAATTAACCATAACAGCCAAGGCACCAGCTTGGATACCGGCCTTGAAAGGAGGTAAGAAAATTTCGCGCAGCAATCGCTCCGGGATATAGGCCGGGGTTCGGTCTTTGCCGGACCATGGCATGCTGTAACCCAAAAAATGCTTGAGGGTGGCGGCGACCCTATGAGGGCCTGCAGGATTAAGGCCTTGGTAACCCCGAATGCAGGCCGATCCCAGTCGACTGACCACCAAAGGATCTTCACCGTAAGTTTCAAAAACCCTGGACCATAGGGGTTGACGAGCAACGTCCAGAACCGGTGAAAAATTCCAAGGAACCCCGGAAGCCCTCGTGGTGTAAGCGGTTGCTTCAGCCAAGCGTTGCACCAAGTCGGGATCAAAAGAAGCAGCCTGGGCTAAAGGTTGAGGAAAAAGCCCTCCCTCCAGAACGTAGTTAGCACCATGGATAGCATCAATTCCGTAAAGCACCGGTATGGATCCCTTTTGACGGTTGACCCTTTGGACTTCCGATTGAATTTCTCGCCAATGTTGCAAGTCATAGGCATGACCACCGCAATTCAACAAAGAACCGACCTGACGGATACGCAAGGCCTCCCATAGTTTGGCGCTATCAAGTCGATGAGGCTCTTGCAATTGATAAATAGCACCCACCGAAACAGCATCCAGGTTAAGTTGGGTCATTTGGCCCACTTTCTGTTCCAAACTCATCGATGCAAGGACTTGACGAATTTCTTCATCAAACGGTGACACCGTAGGAAACCCTTGAACGGGCTGGGGCTGAACCGTACCCTGGGACCAAAGGGTACCCGGTACCGACATTAGCAGAAATCCCAAAAGTCGGGAATAGATTTTTAAATAGTTCATTTTCAAAAACAACGCTTGCATTAGTCCTCGGTTTTCATCAAAAACTGTAGCGTACCTCGTACAGAAGATTTTGGGGCAGGAGTATCCTTGGGGTTATCCGGAACATAGGATACAAAGTAAGTAGCGTTGGGTCGAAATCCTCGATGCCGGTCGACAGGCAAAACCCAACGTCGGTACGTTTGACCCTCTACCTGTTGAAATTGACTGCTGTGAACGGTCAAATCGCTGAGACGAGCCGATCTTTTCCAAACCAAAGGCTCCGGTGTTGCTCCAAAGGTCCACTGACCGGGAGGCCAGTCCAAGAAATCACCGGACATTCGGAGCTCGTTGCCACGCCAGAGCGACCAACCCTCCCCTACGATCGAAGGTTCCGTGGAGTTCCCCAACCATAGTCCTGTCCATTGAACCGGAGGATGACCCTCGTAAGGAATCCAGCGTATTTCGTCCACGACCACCGAACCCCTTGCTTCGAATTGCATGATGAGTTGTTTGATGTTATCGGGGCGCGCATTGCTGCGTTCCCATTCAAAATCTTCGAGCGGTAAAACCAACTCACTCCATGCACTGGTATCCAAACCGGGACCAACCGATTTCCTCAGGTATTGGGGCTTGTAGCCGAGCCAACATTGGGCACCCGCATAGTCCTCCAATGCAAACGCCATGGGTAATCCTTTACCGGGGCCTTTGAGGGCCCGTATGCGTAAATACAATGCCGCCTGGTGCATGATCTCGCCCATGTTTTTGGGTGACCAATCGTCCCAACCGATTCCCAATCCCATCCACGCAGGACAACCCTCCGATAACTTATCCCATTCAAGTCGCAAACCATCCCTGGGATCCCCCACGGCAGCCGCTTGAACCCGAAGGCAAGGAGAGGGGGTATACCAAATCTCCGAACCCAGTCCATCCTGGTATACGCTCAGCGCATAGAAATTACCAATACGAGGATCCCCTTCCTCTTCCCAATTGTTGTATAAAGGAAGGGTCTGCAGACCGGGTTGCCTGGCGTTAACGCGTACCGAATCCAGGTTCACTTTGCGTTGAGCAGTTACCTTCGAAGGGCCAGCGATGAGCGTCAACCCGATTCCCGCCAGGAGGACGAGGACTTTAGGGCTGTAACGGTCCATTGGACGTAAATACAATGTTATCGACGAACAATTGCGAATAACCCGAAGCAGGGTTAGCGAGCATCAAGAGCGATACGCGATGCAAACGATCGGGTTCAAGGCGATTATTTCCGGCCGGTGTAGAAGGTTGACCATTCACCAAACATACCAAATCCGAATAACGGGCACTGATTAAATTCCAACCGCGCTGCAATGTTTGCGCCCCGCTTACGGAATACGAAGCGCATTGCAGCGAGTACATGTCTTCGTTGTTGGTGTTGTATTGCCCGTCCAAATTATCGTCTTCACGGAATTGCATCAATAGCAAGGCGTTATTGATTGAATCGGGTAAGTAAACCAAAGCGTTGAAGTAAACCTGCTCCGGATTGGATAACAACGGATAACGAGGGACCTGGTAGGCGGCTGCCGGAAATTCAAGCATGCCTATTAACCAATCCCAATTCACACGACCTCCCATGTCGTAGTACGAATTCCCTTGGCCCGCGAGAGGGTTGGTACGAATAACAAAAGACATATTCGCCCCGCTTTGAACAAAAGAGGTCCATCCGGGTCGAATGCCGTTCTCAAAATCAGCAACCACAAAGCCCTCGGTGGGCCGTACACTGAGGACTTTGATTCGACGACGAAACAGCAAAGAATCGTTTTCGACAAAAAGCCGAAACTCGGTTTCCTCGGCCCTGAACATGGGAAATACCGTAGTCGATCCGTTCCAAACACAATTCAATGCATCCAGGGATCGGGATTTACCTTGGATAATTTTGCGGGCCCCGCTGGACAAACCATGGACCTCCAGGCGCCAATCGGTCAACTTATTAAAGCGTCCTTGCAGGTACACCGTCTCCCCTTGGCCAAAACGAACCGAATCACGGTTCGCCCGGACTGTTTCCAAAACCTGAAAATCCCCGAACAAATCAACCAAAGCCGGACCCTCCAGGGTGGCATCTTTGGTGCAACCAATCATTGCCAAGGATAACGCCAGGATCAAGAACAGCAAAAGCCACCCGTAACGATGACCGGTGGTCGAGGATGAAGGAGAGCAGCAAGTCTTCATAATTTCATAATTAACATCAATTGACTGGTATTCCATGGATAACGTGCCTGCATATCCGGCGATTGGCTACGCCAAATAAATTGCTGGGTAGAAAGCTGGGCCTCAAAACGATCACTCATGGTATAACGCAAACCCGCACCCAACCATTGCTCGCTACGATCCAGGTCTGTCCTGGCATAGTCCACCACCTCCGAATAGGCATTGCGTACGGCGTAAAAATCATGACCCAAGCTTTGGTAGTATTGCCATTCGGCAAAGACGGACCAGGTAGAACTCAAGTCCCAACGGGACTGGATAGAAACTTGACGGTTAATAAGGTTGACCTCACTTTGGATGGCATCACCGCCCGCATCGGGTCTGCTGGTCTGTTCCCAACGCAAACCTGCTGTGATGATCCATGGCCTTATACCTCGGAACAAACGATGCAAACGCCATTCGTTCCTGCACTCGGCCAAGGCAAAAAGTCGTCGATTGCTCACCCCCTGACCCTTGACGTCCGTCAAAACCTGAAGGTCCCAGGAAGACGCCCAAAACGCAGTGCTATCGTCGTCTTGGCGAAGATTCATGGCCAAAGCCTGGCGATTGGGTGTGGCCATGCCGTAGGGCAATGCATTACCGTACCCCGGATCGTATTCCATTAATCCGGCCATGACCTGGGTTTGGTACAAGGAAGCATCGCGGTACAAATCGTTGAGGCCCATAGGACGGAGCAAATTCATGTTCTCAAAGCGCTTAAAGGCCTGAGGACTTCGGGTTGCGTTGATGCGTTTGGTTTGGGCAGCGGCACTGCGGTAATCCGAGCCGGTATACCAGGCCTGCAGGCTCCCTTTCCATGATGAAAGTCCCTTCTGACGCGATCCCAAGGGACTTTCCCAGCGCAGCCAACCAAAGCCATCGGTGAGGGTCGGCCGATCCGCCACAGTGGGGTTAGCGGGGTCAGCTTTGATCCAACCCAAACGGGTAAGTCCTGCCTCGGCATCCAACGACCAACGCCGGCCTTGAGCAGGCGATGGGCTGATGCCCCATTCAGTACTGAGGACCGGATGGTTTATGAGGTACGGTTGTGCTGCGGTACGAGCCACATCATACAGCTGGACAAAATTAATTTTTCCGTGGATTCTGGATCCTGCCTTCCAACGTAGACGTCCACCACTCATCAGGCGATCGGGTGTCGCACCAAAATCCGATGCCGCAACCCGGGTGGTGAACAGCGAAGCGTTGAGCGTCAAGTCCAAGGGATCCACGACACCGCCCATTTCGACCACCACCCCTTGCTGACGCCGGGTGTAATTGTTGTTTTGGAATAAATCGTATTCCACCATGCCCAAGGTTGGGCTATTGAGCAAAGAAGGCATTCCCAAAATCCATTCCTCGTGGTTGTAAAATGTAAAAGGACTCAAACGGTAATCCAAGTCACCAACCTGGTAACGAACCTTTTGATTCACCAAACCCCGAATCCACATTTGGCGAAGATCCAAGGTCAAACCTGAGCCCCAAAAGCCCCCGTATTCGGAACGTACCCTTAGTTGAGCATGAATTTCCACTTGACTGTGCGGGAAAACATGCAAACCCATATCGGTCAGGGCATAGCCCGGCATAACGGCCTTGCCCAGGCTATCCGAATCTTCCCTAAGTCCCTCGGCCGACATCAACCCGCGGGCATAAGACGAAAACCGTATTTTTTTGGGGTCCAAAACCTGCGCTGCCACCGGATCAAGATTCATCCAAACCGACCAAATCAAGGCCAAGGCTAAGCAATATGATTTTTTGTCCATGATTTGTTTCAACATTAGAAAAACACTTTGAGTTCTACCCAACTTTCGGTGCCACGGAATTGATCCAGCACAAAACTTCGATCCCGGAATCCGTACCAACGATGCCTGAAATAAAGAGCGGACTGCGGTCCGAGATGCCAATCGGCTCCCAGCCCTAGGCCGTATCCCCGCTGATCCCTGGGCTTGAAGGTTTCCAAATCCAAATCGGTTGCATAATTCCCCAAGGTCCATTCCGCAGCAGCGTAAGCACACAAGACCAGGTTAGGATGTACCGCCCAATAAGATTCCACTTCGTGGGCGTATTGACGCAAATAGGCGGTTGGCCGCCAATCCACCAAAGGAACAGGGTCCTTTTGGACTGAGTTTAATCGGGCCAAATAAAAGACATAAACCGGTCGAGGTCTGCCCTCGGTTTTCCAGGCTAATTGAGCCTCCAGCGTTGAGAAATGCTTGGCATGGAGGGGAATACCCGCTGAATCATCGCTCAACTTGACGGTCTCAAAAACATCCCGGTAAATAACCGATTGCCGACCATAGGGTCCTACATTTTGGGGGAAATTCCAACGCCAAAACCTGGCCCTGGTAAACTGATTCACGGGATGGTTGAAGGTAATGAGGTTGGAAACCGGAAGAATTTCACGGGCCATCCCGGTTCCCAGGTTCCAACGGAGTGGGCCGGTCTGCCAGCGGGTATTCAAATTCACGCCTTGGCGGTTATTGGTCATCAAGCCTATTGGAACGATGGCCGAGGCAAAGGGACGCAACACGGCATTCGCCCCTGCAGCTCCTGCAACAGGGTTGGTGTTGAGGGCCGGGCCCCGTTCCTGCACCGCGACATTCCAATACAATCCGTTGTTATTAACCAATTCGCGACCAATCCGATAGGCCTGTACCTCCAATGGAATTCCGGTCAAGGAGGGTTTGGTCAGGATTTTGACGGAAGCCAATTCCGACCAACGACCGCGGTACACAGGGTCCTGGTAACGACCTGTACCCACCTCGCCCCGCAGTTCCCATGCCTTTCCGGGAGCAGTGCGTCCTTCGAGCGTGTGTACACCGTAGGATGTTCTTTGACTTCCTGACGAATCCAAAAATTGACGGTGGTTTAGGGTATTCACGGCGAGCCATGCCCCTGCCTTGGACATTTTGTGTTGGAAACGTCCGCCCACGGTCCCTGAAGCAAGACCTCCCAAACCGGCATTCATTTCGGTTTTGCCCGCAAAAAGGGAGGCTTTGGCCATGCCACTTTTGGGTAAGACATCCCAAATTGCTCCGTGAACAGCCCTTTCCCCAAAACGTACATCTTGCTCAAACTGGCCGGAACGGTACAAGTCATCGTAACGCACCACCGGTTGGCGGGTTACCGGGTCCCAGGGGTTACGTTCAAAAAGGGACCAGCGGAAATAACCCCGAAAAGAAGCCAGGGTTAAATCCGATAAAGAGTACCAGTGAATTCCGCCCAATCGCAATTGATGAGCAGCCCAACGATCGCTCCATTGCAATGACAAATTCATGCCCAGGTTCATGCCCAGGCTGGGCGCAAGGCGAGCCGATGCCAATGGCGCATAGAGGCTGGGGCGAGCGCTGTTGACCACAGCCGGTGAGTAAGCGGCTCCCACTTTGCCGTTCAGAAATTGGAAGGCAAACAAATCAAAAGACCAGGAAAGATTGCCTCCGGGTTTGCCTTTGACGTTGAGCCAAAGGTTGGGTAACTGAGCATCATCACCCACAAAAATTTGACGAGCCGGCTGGGTATTGACCTGATCAGCAACCCGGGGATAAGCCACTTTTTCGTCCAGGTAGGTGGCTGCAAAGCGGTAGAAGCCGTTGACCTGAAGACGGGATGTGGTCGGGAGGCTTTCCTTGGGCCAAAGATCCTGAGCGAAAGCTTTCGGCAAGAAACCCAGGAATAGGCATGCCCATGCACTTAAGGTCAAGATCCA
This sequence comes from Bacteroidia bacterium, assembly GCA_049431025.1. GTDB lineage: Bacteria > Bacteroidota > Bacteroidia > UBA7662 > UBA7662 > SYHX01. Next base: position 29,599 of record JBMTCP010000015.1, read on the forward strand.
TGAACGTTGCGTAGGCATCGAAAGATTGATAACAAAAGATTAAGGACGAGCAAAAAAATGCCAACGCCAGGACCAACGAGTGGAAGGCTTTGGGGGCATAACATAAAACGGTCGGTTGGCATAAGCGACTTGACCCTGGCGATTTACGGCAAGTGCGTACATGCGGTAAGCCCCTTCATCCAAGGGCGCCTTGAAGAGGCAGAAACCATCAACGCGGGTTCGCATGGGGACTCGCAGGGCACCCAAGCTTTGCTCAAAGTCACCTCCGGCCTTGGTGTTGGTGGCTTCAGGAAGAACTTTCCACGTCAAATCAACCCCAGGCAAAGGTTGAGGTAGGCGGACTTCAACCCATTCACCTGCATTCACCACCCAAGGAGAATCGGGATGTGCCGGCAAGGGGGTCAGCAGGTGCTCGACCACCGGAGCTGTATTGGAAACCGGGGCCCCGGTCCAACCCATCGTCAGGGCATCCACCGCACGCGTTGGCCGTCCTTGGTCATCCAATAAGCCATACCACGATTCGGTCGTCTCTTGCTTTTGACCCCACAGAAAGGCGTAAGAACCCAGGCAGCCGTCGTTCATTCGATCTTGGATAAGGGCATAACGGGTTTGATAGCTTCTGAATTTGGCTTCGGATGAAGGTTCTATCGGTGCGCCCCATGGGGTTTTGGCCACTTCCCAATGACCGTTGGGTCCCCACTCGGTTATCATATAGGCTTTGTCCCAACCGTAGGACCGAATACGCAGCAAGGCTTGCTCCAAATCCCCGTACGTATTCACGCCCAGTATATCAATATCCGGTGCTTTAGTTTTGATCCAATACACCTCCATCGAATCCAAGCCAGCTGTAACGGTTGAGGTTGGATGATGAGGATCGTGGGCATGGGCGTAGGCAGCTACCTCCTGGATGGCATCCCAAACTTTGGTATTGGAATAAAACAAATCGACTTCGTTTCCAATACCCCAACACAAGAGTGCAGGATGATCCTTGAATCGATCAATCACCGATGCAAAATGCAAAAACTGTTCGCGAACGGCCACCGGGTCATCGTAATCAAAGCCATGTCTTTCATGTCCCATCCACATCCCCAACATGACTGTTAAACCCAAGCGGTGCGCGGAATCCAAAATTTGTTGAGCCCTTTCGATCCCCCAGGTTCTCAGGGAATTAGCCCCACATTGAACCATCAGTTGCAATTCGACTTGCCCACCGGCTCCCCGAATAACATAGGGCTGACCATTACGCTCCAAATGCCAAACCCCACTATCCCTGACCAAACGAACCGGTACAGCCTGAGCCTGAACGAGTTTATTCGGTGTTAAAACAGCGAACAAAACTAACAATCCCATCACAAGGTAAACCCCATGATGGATGTAGGGTTTAAACCTCAAAATTAAAGCCCCTGTGGGTGAGCTCATCGTAACGCAGTCGGTCAAAGGTATAGAGTTGCGCAGGGCGGCGGGTGTCTTTGGTTTGTTTGGCGTCCAACTTAACCAAAAAATTCATGCCCAAAATCTTCTTGCGAAAATTCCTTTTGTCCAAGGTTTGACCCAGAACCGCCTCGTATAATTTCTGGAGTTGATTTAAGGTAAAATTGACGGGCAACAATTCAAAACCCAAGGGTTGGTTACGCACCCTGGCTTTGAGTTTTTCGACCCCTTTGGCCAGGATTTCGTTGTGGTCAAAGGCCAGTTCCCCGAGTTCAGAGAGGGTATGCCAACGGACATTATCGGCCCAAAAAGCTGCCCTGGGCTCGTAGTTCTCAACCCGAATAAGCGCATTGTACGCCACTGTGAGAACGCGACCCAAAGGGTGCCGATCCACCTTGCCGAAGCTTTTGATTTGCTGCATAAAAACTTCGCTGATGCCGGTGAGATTTTCCAGTACACGCTGGGCCGCGGCATCCAAATCTTCGTGGGGGTAAACCAAATCCCCGGGCAAGGCCCAATAGCTCTTGAAGGGTGCAACGCCTCGCTTTATTAACAAAACTTTGAGGTCTTGGCCATCAAATCCAAACACAATACAATCCACCGAAAGTCCAAACTGAAAAAAGTCTTCGAGTGGAATCAGGTATTGAGCCTGATCATCGGGCGAATTGTCTTCCGAGAACCGTAAGGCAACGGATTTGCCTTTGATGAGTTCATCAAGATCGCGGCGCATAGGGTTGAGCGATGAAGGTTATTTCTTGAAGAAGCGAACCACCTGAACACCAAGCGATGTCGGGACATGAACGGAATACCAACCCGGGCTGAGGGTGTCAACACGGTAGGTCTTGTTTGACCCGGTGGGCATCACAAGGCTTTGAACTTCACGACCCTGGGCATCAAACCAACGCAGAGGGAGGAGGTTTTTAGTGGATTCGTTGCGAGGTATATCCAAGTGCAAGAGGTCCTCAACAGGGTTGGGGTAGGCTTTGACTGTCGTCGAAGGCATTGTACCGTTGATGACACCCACAGGAAAACAAGGGGAGCAGCTTTCCCAACACACCGCATCGAGGGAATCATCGCCGGTGACTATATAGGCTCGGTTGGTAAAGGTGGAAGTGGTCTGCGTGCATGGCAAACCGGCGTTTAAGTTTTCGGAAATATTCCAACCGTCCAAGGTGAATTTGTATTCCACCGTATCAAGAGGTAACGTGAGTTCCAATTCGTAAATGCTATCGAGGTTCGTATCCGTCATCGGCGCGCAGGCGCCACACCAATTATTAAACGTACCGTTCAAATGCACGTTGCTAAAGGCAAGTCCGCTGTAATTGTTCATGTCCACCCGAAAGAGGATCCGTCCTGATGTGGGACCGGAGGCGCAGGGACTGCAACTTTGCCAGCAAACCGCATCCAGGGTATCGTTGCCTGTCACATTATGAAAACGGTTGGTGAATTGTCCGGTGGTCATGGTGCAAGGCGAGCCGGGAAGCAAGGACTCCTGCTGGTTCCATCCATCCAGCGTAAACTTGTACTCGACGGTGCTGAGGGGAAGATCCAGGTCCAACTCGTAGATACTGTCCTGGTCAGGGTCCAACATGGTGGCGCAGGACCCGCACCATCCGTTGAAGCTTCCGTTGAGGTTCACGGTGCTGAAGGTGGGCCCGGTGTACCCGTTCATATCCACCCGGAATCGGATTCGGCCGGAGGAAGGGAGACCGGTGCAGGAATCGCAGGATCCGTAGCAGGGGGCCGGCAGGCTAAGAGGCCCGTTGACAATAATTTGTCGGTTGGTGAACCCAAAGGCGGTGTTGGTGCAGGGAGAGCCCGGAATTAGGGTTTCCTGGGCCGTCCACCCGTTGATGGTGAACTTGTATTCGAAGGTATCGGCGGCCAAAGGTACCGTTAGCTCCCAAACGGAATCGTTGTTGGCATCGCTCATCGGGGCGCAGGAGCCGCACCACGAATTGAAGCTACCGTTCAAATAAATGCCGTTGATTGGGGTCGTGCCGTTATAATCCGACATATCTACGCGAAAAATCACCGGGTACGTGGTTTGGGCACTGGCTTGGTTGAGGTAAGACGACCAGCCCAAAAGGACCATCGAAAAAGTCAGGAAAATCGTTAGGAATCGCAACGAGGCTTTGGTAGCCAAGCAAATGGAGTTGGGGGTAGTTGTCATCGGTTTCCGTTAAATTTGGATTGCTTAGGCCAAATTTAAGTAATAAGTGTATAAAATACACCTATTGTCTGGGGTCCATTCCAAAAGCCACCGAGGTTTTACTCGCATCAATGTTCCCGCGTACTTACGGATGGCTATGGCTGACGTTCAATACGGCAGTGGCTCATTCCGGCGCATTCAATGGCCCCGGAAAGAGGCTTTGCGCTTTTGGAGGAAGGCCGAAATGCCTTCGGAACTTTCCGGTTGCTGAAACAAGGATCCAAAGGTCTCTACTTCCTGGTGAAAACCTTCAGGGTTGCCTTGGGCAGCCATGGCCGCGAGGCGAAGGCAATGCGCCACCGCAATCGGACCCCGTTGCAAGATCCGCTGAAGGTAGGCTATGGCCTCATCGCGCAGTGTTTCCTGGGAAGCGCTGACCCGGCCCACCAGGCCCCATTGGTGGGCGGTAACAGCATCGATGGGATCACCACTCATCAACATGTCAAGAGCACGAGCCAGTCCTACCCATTGGACCAGCCGTTGGGTCCCCCCGTAGCCGGGAATGAGACCAAGGTTGACTTCGGGCTGTCCCATGCGGGCGGTTGGCGAGGCGATACGGAGATGGCAGGCCATGGCCAATTCCAAACCACCACCCAAAGCAAAACCGTTGATGGCGGCCAAAACAGGTTTGGGGGCCTGAGCCAGGCTGTCCATGATGCGGTGACCGGTCTGGGACAATTCGCGGGCTTCGGTGGGAGAATAGTTCGCAAATTCGGCGACATCAGCGCCGGCCGCAAAGGCTTTGTCCCCTGAACCGGTAAGGATAACCGCATGAACCGTGGCATCGTTCATGGCGGCGGCCACGGCCGATTCGATTTCAAGGAGGGTTTGCCGGTTAAGGGCGTTGAGTTTGTCGGGGCGGTTGATGGTCACGAAGGCGATGGAGCCTTGGACATCGTAAAGGAGGTTTTGCATGGGTATCAATACAAAAAAGCGCTGAGAAAAACGATCGTAGGGGGCTTAAGGGATACGGAAATTAAGGAGCAGGGAGGGCGGCGGCGGCCCGTCGAAGACGGGCAACGCAGGCACTGCGTCCGCGGAGGCCCATCCATTCAAAGAGGGCAGGGCCCGAGGCCTGTCCGGTGACGGCCAAACGCAGTCCCTGGAGCAGGCTGCCCGGAGCGACGGCATGCTTGGCGGCCACTTCCTTGAACAGGGCCTCCGCCGCCGCCGCCCCCCACTCCTCCTGCATGGTCGCATAGCCCTGAATCAAATCGCTCAGAACGGCGGGAAATGCACCTCCCCATTTTTTGGCCACCACTCCCTCGTCGTAAGATTTTGGATCCACAAAAAAGGTCTCCACCTCTTTGGTGAAATCCGAAACCAATACCATCCTTTCCATAACCAAAGGAATCAAGGCGCGCAGGGTTGATTCCTCCAAGTCCCAGCCCTTTTGGATTAATAAATTTCGGCAAGGTTCCACCAAAGAATCCACCGATTGACCCCGCAAATATTGTTGATTGAACCACTGCAATTTGGTGAAATCGTAACGCGCACCGTGCTTGTTAACCCTTTCTAAACCAAAGGCTTCAATTAGTTCGCTCATTCCAAAAATCTCCCGGTTATCTCCGGGATTCCAACCCAAAAGAGCCAGAAAATTAACATAGGCTTCCGGAAAATAGCCGGCCTCACGATACCCCGGAGTCTTCTCTCCGGTTTCGGGGTTGGTCCACTCGGTCGCATAAAAGGGCAACCCTAATCGATCTCCGTCCCTTTTGGATAATTTCCCATCTCCGTCAGGCTTCAATAACAACGGAAGGTGTGCAAATTCAGGCATGGTATCCAACCAACCAAAGGCTTCGTATAACAAAACATGCAATGGAGTACTGGGCAACCACTCTTCACCACGGATGACGTGGGTAATTTGCATCAAATGATCATCCACAACATTGGCCAAATGGTAGGTCGGCATTCCATCGCTTTTGAACAAGACTTTGTCATCCAATTGCGCGGTCTGCACCACCACCAAACCCCGAATTCGATCTTGGACCCGAACCTCGCGACCCCTGGGCATTTTGAAGCGAATGACGTAGGGTTCCCCAGCTTCCAAACGACGGGACACCTCATCCGAAGGCAGGCTCAACGAATTTTTCATTCGAACCCTGCTGATGGCGTTGTATTGCGGTGAGGCAACCCCGGATGCCTTGAATTGTTCCCGCATGGCCTCCAATTCCTCCTCGGTATCAAAGGCATAGTAGGCGTGCCCCGATTCCACCAGCTGCATGGCATACTGACGGTACATCGCCTTGCGTTCACTCTGACGGTAAGGACCGTAGGGTCCGCCCTTGTGTACACCCTCGTCAAATTCAATCCCGCACCAGCTCAGGGATTCAATGATAAATTCTTCGGCACCGGGTACAAATCGGGTTTGGTCGGTGTCCTCAATCCGTAACACCATCTGACCTCCCATTTTGCGGACCAGAAGATAATTGAACAAAGCGGTACGAACCCCTCCGGGATGGAGTGGGCCCGTGGGACTAGGAGCAAAACGAACACGCATAAAAAGACAGGCTTGAAATAAAGGACAAACTTACTAGGCGTTAACCGCCCGAGGCAGGTCCGTAGCGACTTTTGTGCTTCAAAATCAAGGCGACCCCGTACCACCATGAAGCAGGCTAGGACTACACCCCCTCAGGCCAACCCCGTTGGCCCTGTGGCCTACCTCATCCTTGCCGGGTTATCCCTGCTTTGGGGATCTTCTTTTATTTTGATGAAAAGAATCCTCCCTGCCTTTCCCCCGCTTGAATTGGCCACGCTGCGCATTGGTATGGCTGGTTTGGCCATGGTTCCCCTTTGGCTATGGCACATGCGCCGGGATCACTGGCGATTGCTCCCTTGGTTCGCTGTTGTGGGATTGGTGGGTAACGGAATCCCTGCCTTACTCTTTGCAGTCGCTCAAACCGGCATCCAAAGCGGCGCCGCAGGGGTCCTCAACGCCCTCACCCCCATGTTCACCCTGGTGGTGGGCTGGACCTTTTTTGGTCGGCCTGCCCATCGTAGCCAATTGATGGGACTTGCCTTGGGCTTGGGGGGCGCCCTGCTCCTGATTCTCTCCCAACACCGTGTTGCCGGTTCCTCCCAGCCCGCCTTGGCCTTGCTCCTGGTTCTGGCCACCTTTTTTTACGGCATTTCGGTCAACACGGTGGGTCACAAACTCCGAGGGATTACGCCTTGGTTAACGGCTTCCTTTCCCTTGGTTTTAGCCTCCGTACCAGCCTTGCTGGCCTTGGCTGCTCTGGGCGATCCAGTGAGCGCTGTCCAAAAACCAGGGGGCATGGAGGCTTTGGGGCTCTTGGTTTTTTTGTCGCTCATCAATTCCGCCCTTAGCCTCGTGGCCTTCAATTACCTCATTCATTTGGCCGGACCGCTTTTTGCCTCCACCACCACCTACCTCATGCCCGTTGTTGCTTTGCTTTGGGGTGTTTGGGACGGTGAAAGCCTGCATTTTTACCATGGAGCAGGGCTTTTGGCCATCATCACGGGCATTGCCTTGGTGAATCGCCGAATAGCCTAAACCTTCAAGGTTTGCAATCGGATGGAATTCTGCCTAAATTCGTCATTCATTTACATAACGTTTCCTTAACTCCACCGAAGTTCAATCCTGCCCCTATGCGCCATTACCTTCTACCCCGTCCTCTGCATTTCCTTCCGCTCCTGCTTTTGTTGGCCTTCGTTGGCCTTGTTGGATCGGCCTCAGCCCAAGTCATCCTTTTTGTGTCCCAACCTGCATCTATTGCAGGACCCTATACGT
>JBMTCP010000016.1:0-29143 GCA_049431025.1 Bacteroidia bacterium
CATCCTAATCAATGAATATTCATCGTGTTATGATTTTGGATGCGGTTCATCCGCTGCTCCCAGATCGCCTTCAGGAATCAGGCCTTTGCGAGGTTTTGGATTGGTCTGAAGCTGAACCATCCGCGATTTTGGAAGCCTTGGGCCGTTCCGATTTTCCGGTGCATGGCCTAATCATTCGTTCCAAAATGAATCTGGATTCGACGGCCCTGGCTGGTGCCACAAATTTACGATGGATTGCACGGGCAGGATCCGGCTGTGATGGAATCGATTCGGACTTTGCTGCCAAGAATAACATTGCCTTGTTGCATGCCTCGGAAGGAAATCGCCTGGCTGTTGCCGAACATGTTGTGGCGATGATTCTGGGCTGGCTCAACCGACTCAACCAAGGAAACCAAGAAATCCGACAAGGCATCTGGAACCGGGAGGGAAACCGAGGTGACCAATTAGCCGGTTCGGTCGTTGGGCTCATCGGATACGGGCACAACGGCTCCCAAACGGCCCGCCTTTTGGCGGCGCTCGGTTGCAAAGTCTTGGTTTACGACAAATACCGTCAAGGCTTTGCCACCCCCAACCAACCCATGGTCTTGGAATCCACCATGGACGAAATCTACCAAGAGGCCCAAATTCTAACCCTGCATGTCCCCCTGACCGATCTTACCAGGAACCTGGTGGACAAGAATTTTCTCCAACGCTTTGACCGCTTACGTCTTTTGGTCAATGCGGCCCGTGGTCCCATCGTCAACCTGCCGGACTTGGTTCATGCCCTGGAGCAGCATATCCTGGAAGGCGCCTGCCTGGATACCCTGCCCATCGAAAATCCCCAGCGTTGGGACAACGATGGCATGCATAGGCTGTTAACCCATCCTCGGGTCCTGGTCAGCCCCCATGTCGCCGGTTGGACCGTTGAATCCTACCAAGCCATCTCCGAGGTACTCGCTGATAAAATCATCGCCCATCTCCAACAATCCAAGAAACCAGCCAACGAAGCCGCCCCCAACGCCTAGCAGGGAATCCACGGCTTTGGTCTTAAATTCGTTGCATGCCTGATTCCGCCAAGAATGTCCTCAAAACCAGGGTCCACGACGCCGATGTCCTGGCCTTTGTCGAACAATTTGCCCAAACCGATCAGAAACGCCAAGACAGCCTTGACCTTATCGCTTTGATGGAAAAGGTCAGCGGCCACCCCGCCAAAATGTGGGGTGCCAGCATGATTGGCTTTGGGTCCTACCATTACAAATCCGAAAAAAGCCGTCAAGAAGGGGATTGGTTCCTGGTTGGTTTTTCACCGCGCAAGGCCGCTATCTCGCTTTATGTTTATACCGGTGCGCCGGAACATGCTCCATTGCTGGAGGGCCTCGGTAAATTCAAAGCCGCCAAAGCCTGCTTGTACATCCAGAAATTGGCCGATATTGATACCGCGGTCCTGACCAAAATCATGAAAGCCACCATCGCGTTTCTCCAAAAGAAATACAAAGCCTAAGCCTCTCGATGATGAATACCCAAGCCACAAACAACCCGAACCGTTCTTACGCCTACGCCTTGACCTTGGTCCCGGGACTCATCACCCTGTGGGGCAATACGATAGGGGGACCCTGGGCCTGGTCCAATGTCATCTTTGTGCTGGTCATCGTCAACTCGCTGGAGTGGATTCTGCGGCATCAACGTAACAACGATGCCGTAACCGAAAGCGGCCTGCCCGATTTGTATGTTGTTATGGCTATCCCTATGGTTTTGGCTGGCATAGGCACCTTGTTGTGGGGGACGTACAGCGGAATTTTGGAAGGATCCTCGCTGGTGGGTGCTGTTCTGTCCACCGGTTTTTCGAGCGGCTCCATGGGTATTGTAGCGGCCCACGAAATGATTCACCGCAAGGAATCAGCTTGGAAAAGGGCCGGAGATTTCCTGCTTTTTTTGGTGATGAACCCCTACTTTGCGATTGACCATTTGCGCGTTCACCACCGTCATGTTGCGACCCCTTTGGATCATGCCTCGGCCCGGTACGGGGAGAATTTTTACCGATTTCTACTGCGCAGTATCCAAGGACAATACATGCAATCCCTTCAATTAGAGGCCGAAAGACTTCAGAAAGCAGGGCGATTACCGTATGGATTTGGGAATGCAATTGTTCGTAACACCTTATTGCAAATACCGTTGCTTGGGATTCTGGCCTGGGTTCAACCAGGGTTGGCTATCGTCTATGCCGGTCAAGCCCTGTTCGCGGATATACTCCTCGAATACACCAATTATATTGAACATTACGGACTGGAGCGCGCCGAAAACGAAAGGGTCCGTGCCCATCATGCCTGGCAAAGCGACAAACCGTTTAGCCGTTTTATGCTCTACGACCTGAGCCGTCATGCGGACCATCATATGTACGGCGGCAAACCCTATTACCAGCTCAAAACGCACGAAGATGGACCCACCCTTCCGGGGGGTTATGCCGGATTGATTGTTCCAGTTTTGATACCACCGCTATGGTTTACGATGATTCATCCCAGAATCAAGGCTTTTAACGCCCTGAGGTCGACAGCGATGTCTTGACAGCGGGTTCTCCAAGCACCCTCAACTGAAAAAACAACGAAGCATACGCCGGGACCCCAACATCGGTCAGGGATTTTTTGCCGTAGGCCAACCAAGACGGTAACACAACCCAAACCGAATCCCCTTCGCGGCAGGCGGCCAAGGCTTGCCCCAAACCTTCGGGCTTGATTTGGCCCTGGCCCTGAACAAAATAAAAAGGTTCCAACTCGGTGAATTCCCGAACTGTTTCGCCTCCCAAAACCCCCATGCTTCCCAACAATTTGTATTTCCTGCCGTTTTGAAGCATCTTCTTTTGATCATTTTGGGGGCGTTTTGCTTGGTTCGATGGACCAGAGGGATCCAGAACATAACGCACATACCCCGAAGCATGACGGCAGGAATCGGGGATGCCTTGTTGCAGCATAAACGTCTGGATGGAGCCCTCCTCGTTGCGAAGGCTGCGTACCCCAATCTCGATGCGTAACTTGGAAGAACCATCCAGCCAGGAAGGCTTGGGTTGCGTTAGATCGTAACGAAAAACCGAATCGGCCACCGGATAAAAGGTCGCGCTATCGCCACGTCCCATGAGGGCGAGGCCTTCTTGGATACTCCCAAGGTACGTGGGTTGGGTTAATTGAAGGCTCCAGGTCTCGCCTTGAGCAGACCCGCTGTAAAGACACGAGTCCCCTGCATAAATCATCATACGCAGTTCCATAACATCGCCGATCTCTGCTTTAACAGGTGCTCCCTTTCGATGCCAACGGTATTCCAGACCGCCCTTGGTTTTGAAGGGGGCCGAAACCCCGGACTTGGGTGATTCTTGGCAGGAAAACAACAAAATGAAAATCCCTGTACAAAGGATGAAGTAAAAAAGGGAACGATGGTTCATGTTTGCTGGAGGTGGACGGGACCAAAGGCACGTAAGGCCTGCAAAAAACGCTGTTCGGTTAGGGCTAGGCTGTCGTTGCTTTGGCCACCCGCTGCATTCAGGTGTCCCCCGCCTTCAAAATAGGTGGAGGCAAATAGATTGGCGGGAACCTCGCCCTTGGAGCGAAAGGACATTTTGACTGCGGGACCCCGGTCGATCATCACCGAAGCAAAAAGCATTCCCTTGAGGTTGAGGGCATAATTCACCAACCCTTCGGTATCGCCGGTTTGAACGCCAAATTCATCAAGATCGCTGCGGGGTATAGCCAGGTAGGCCGTATGGTATTCCTCCATTACGTGAAGGCGGTTCAAAAAACAATGCCCCAGAAACCGGAGTATGTTCACCGGCATTTGATCAAAAATGGCTTCATGAACCCGATGATGCTGCAGACCCCTTTCCTGAAGTAAGGCGGCCCAGCGATGGGTATTGGGGGTGCAGGAGGCAAATCGAAAGGAACCGGTATCGGTCACCAAACCCGCATAAAGGCAGGCGCCCGCATCGGATGTGAGGAAGTCCATCCACCCCAGTTCTTTGCACAAATCCAGGATGAGCTCACAAGTTGAGGACGCCTGGACGCTGTGGTAACGATGGGTTGCAAAATCTTTGGGGTAAGGATGGTGGTCCACCATGAAGATGGTTTTGCCGGAAACGGCGATGCGTTCCCCCAATTCGTTGTTACGCTTGAGATCATTAAAATCGAGGCAACAGACCAGGTCGGCATCCTCCAAAGAAGCCTGGGCCCTGAGGGGGTCTTTTTCGAAGTCAATAACCTCGTTGCGCCCGGGCATCCAATCCAAAAAAGAGGGGAAATCGTTGGGCACGACCACCGTGGCCCGATGGCCGGCAGCGCGAAGGATATGGGCCCAGCCCAAGGAAGAACCCAAAGCATCCGCATCGGGTTTGTGGTGGGTGGTAATGAATATTTGGAGGGGTTGACGGAACATGTCCGCCAGGGGGGGCAGTTCTGCCTTCATAGCAGGCCAAAGATAAGGCAAGTTCAACGCATATCTTTGAGCGAAAGACCGCCAAAAACCCCCAAAGTACCATGAAACTGGGCCTGTTCCGAACCATTTACGCCCTCCTGCCCGGGAGAATTTACCTCATGGAACCCTTGCGACGCTGGGGACACCTTCCTTTGTCTTGGACCCGGCATTTATTTGTGCACGGAACCATGACCGTTCGGACCGAATCGGGGCGGGGATTCCGCATGATGAACCAGGGTCATTATATCGAAACGCTGCTTTTTTGGGGGGGGCTGGAACGTGGCTGGGAGCGGGTAAGCTCCGGGGTTTGGACGGCACTGAGTCGGGAAGCCAACACGGTCCTGGATGTAGGGGCCAATACCGGAATTTACAGCTTGATTGCCTGGTCTTCCAACCCCCGTGCCCAGGTTCACGCCTTTGAGCCGGTTCCGCAGGTTTTTGATTTGTTATCCCGTAACAACGATTTGAACGGACAACCCCTCAGCCTTCATCGCTTGGCCTGCGGGGCCGAAGACGGGGAGGCGACTTTGTACGAAGGAACCGACAATCATTACGAAGCGTCCCTTCTTCAAGACACCCATGGAAAAAACCAAAAACAGCAATCCTATACTGTGCAAGTTCGCTCTTTGGACCGACTCTTGAGGGAGGAGGGGATTGGTGGGGTGGATTTAGTTAAAATTGATGTCGAAAAATTCGAACCCCAGGTTCTAGCTGGATTTCAGCAATTCAAAGTTTGGAAGCCAAGTTTGCTTATTGAAATCTTAGACGAATCGATTGCATCCTACGTTGAAGAATTTGTAAAAGGTTTGGGCTATTTGTATTTTAATGTGGACGAAGAACGGGGACTGGTTCCCACCCAGCGGCTTAGCAGGAGCGCAACCTATAATTTTTTATTGGTACAACCCGATAAAGCCCCCCTGCTTCAGCCTTGGATTGTCAAGGCATAGACCTCACCTGCCGCTTTCGTTATTTTTATTTGAATTTTTCTTGTCAATCTTTTTTATTCTTTCTTTTCAGTATTTTTTTTTGACACTACCGTTTATCACTTTGATTCTTCCTTTTCATTCTTTTTTTGATTTTTCCTTATAAAGAAATGCCCATGGCCTTTTTGGACATTCAATCCGTCAGCAAAAGTTACCGGAACCACCGAGCCCTGATCGATGTTAGCATGCAGGTCCCCAAGGGCGGGGTCATGGGTTTGCTGGGCCCTAACGGAGCTGGCAAGACCACCTTGATTCGGATGATTAACCGAATTATCGCACCGGATAGCGGTAGTCTATGGCTGGATGGCGCCATTTTAGGCCCGGAACATGCCCGCCGAATTGGTTATTTGCCCGAAGAGCGGGGTCTTTACAAAAAGATGAAGATCGGGGAGCAATTGCTCTACTTGGCCCGGCTTCGGGGTTTGAGTTCGAACCAGGCTTTGGAGGCGGCCAAGCATTGGATGAGTCGCTTGGAAATGCAGTCCTGGTGGAACAAAAAAGCGGAGGAGCTTTCCAAAGGCATGCAACAAAAGGTGCAATTGGTGGCTGCGCTGATGCACGATCCGGATTTGCTGATTTTGGATGAACCCTTTTCGGGCTTTGATCCGGTCAATGCCCGCTTGTTGAAAAACATCTTGCTGGAGCGGCGGGCGGCGGGCACCACCCTGCTCATTTCGACGCACCGCATGGAAACGGTGGAGGATCTGTGCACGCACGTTGTCCTGATTCACCGGGCAGGGGTGGTGCTGTCCGGCGAGACCGAGGCCGTTCGCCGGCAATTCAGCCATAACCGAATTGAAATCCATTGCGCCGGCGCCACGGCCTCGCCGCCGCCCGCCCCCTTGCCCGCCCCCCTCCAAACATCCTCCTTAGTATCCCCCTTCCTGTCCTCTTCCTCACCCAATACCTCCACAGAAACAGACCCTATCACGCGGTTGGTCTTCAAAGCCGAACCTCATCAATGGCCGGCCCTCATCGACTATTACAACCAAAACAGTCGCATCGTTCATTTCTCCGAAAAACTTCCAAGTTTCCAAGACATCTTTATCAATGCGGTTGGTTCTGACAACCTCAGCGATCCTAACATGCTTAACGGAGATCCTAACATGCTTAACAGTGACCCTAACATCCTTAACGGCGTCCCAAACGCCTTCATTGGCAACGCTAACACAACCCAACCAATCGCATGAACAAAATTTTTCTCGTAGGCGGTCGGGAATTCTTCACCCGAATTCAAAGCAGAACCTTCATTGTTATGTCCCTCCTGGGCCCCCTTTTGTTTGGGCTCTTCGTGTTGGTACCGGTCCTCATGGCCCGTTGGGACAGCGATTCAACTACAATTTGGGTTCACGACCCCTCAGGTCAGCTGGCGGATGCCTTTGAGGACCATCAGGGCCTGGATTTCCAAGTATTACCCCAGGGAACGCTCAGTAACGGCCTTCTCACCCCGGCCGATAGCACCAATATCCGACAACTCCTGGAAGAACAAGATGCCGGCCTGTTGCATCTTCAAATACCCGACTCCAACCTTAACGTCAAAGCCAGCTACTACTCCTCCCAAGCCGCCGGCCTCAAAATCACCGAACGCATCCAAAGCGACCTCAACGACCGCATTTATCAATTACGCATGGCCCGCCAAGGTCTTGATCCCGATCTGATTGAACGCCTTCGGGCCGAGGTCCGTCTCCAAACCTCGGTATGGACCGATGAGGGAAGCGAAGACAGCCATACCGAAACCGCCATGATCCTGGGTTTTGGCGCAGCCCTGCTCATGTACATGTTCATCTTTATGTACGGCGGCATGGTCATGCGAGGCGTTATTGAAGAAAAAGCCAGCCGCGTGATGGAATTGCTGGTTTCAACCACCAAGCCCTTCGAACTCATGCTGGGTAAAATTCTGGGGATTGCTTCGGTTGGACTTTTTCAATTCGTGTTATGGATTTTGCTCGGAAGCGCCATAAGTACAGGGGTCGGCGCATTGGGCCTGACCAAGGGACCGGAAGCTCCTTCGGCCGCAACACCGGTCACAACGCCGATCGCAGTCAACACCAACGACTTACCTGCAGAAGCTCAGGCCGATTGGATGCATATTCTATCCCAAATGCCCTGGGAATCCATCATCCCCCTCTTTCTTTTTTATTTCTTGGGAGGTTATTTTTTCTACGCCGCCCTTTTTGCGGCCGTCGGATCGGCCGTCGATTCCGAGGGAGACTCTCAACAACTTATGCTCCCCATCAGCCTACCCATCATTTTATCCTTTGTTGCTTCGCAATTTGTTATGCAAAATCCACACGGTAGTCTGGCCTTCTGGATGAGCATGATCCCTTTAACATCCCCGGTTGTCATGGTGGTGCGCTTGCCCTTTGGGGTCCCAGGATGGGAATTGGCCCTCTCCATGGCTTTGCTGGTAGGAGCTTTTGTTCTGGCGGTTTGGCTGGCCGGTCGAATTTTCCGTATCGGGGTTTTGATGTACGGCCAAAAAGTCTCCTTTGATTTGCTACGAAAGTGGCTCTTTTACCGATAAAGTATTCCCCTTGGGGATTCTTTGAACGCGGTCAGCGCATCGCCGTCGTTGACCTGGGCACCAATGTCTTTGGATTGGTGGTGGGAACCCTGAAACCGGATGGAGAACCGGCGTGGTTGCATCGCGCGGACATCGAAGTAGGCTTGGCGGCAGACGGATTTGGCGACCTGAGTCCCGAAACGCTCCAAAGGGCCGAGATCGCCCTCCAAAAACATACCATGGATGCCATCGAACACGGTGCAACGGCCTTGTTTGGGTACGGGACCTCGGCCTTGAGACAATGGCCCTATGCTGAATCCTGGCTAAATGCATGCAGCCTACGACTCAGCAACCAAGAATACCAAGGCCGGAGAATTCCTTGCGAGCTCCGCACCATATCAGGAGAAACAGAGGCCGAAACCATCCGATACGGTCTGCAAGCCTGCGGTCTTTTGGACCAAGGACCGGTGCTCATCAACGATATAGGCGGTGGCAGCGTTGAATGTGTCTTGTGTTGGAAAAACTCGGTTTTCCTGTCCGTATCCCTATCTCTGGGCATGCGCAGGCTCCTCCGCGATTTTCCTATCCTTAAGAGTATAGATTCTAAATCCAGCACCTACAAAAACCCCTACCTACTCGCTTTTGAAGCGTGTTATCAATACCTACGTCAACGCTTTGAATCCGAACTGGGGCCCTCTTTGCGGTCCCATCCTCCCCATCATATTTTGGGAACCGCCGGACCCTACCGAACCCTCGCCCTCTGGGCCCAAGGCTACCAGCCCGAATCCAAGCAAATCACCCGCTCGCTTTGCCAAGCCTTTGGTCAAGCTGCAACCCAAACCCTCCCGAATCCCCATCCAGCCCTGCATCCCCTGGCAACAGATGCCATCATTCATGCATCAGCCCTTATGCTGGCTCTTTCCGATACCGCTCAAGGCATCCCTGTCGTGGTCACGGACTTATCCCTCCGGGAAGGCGCCCTGTTAAATCATTTTGATAACACAAAAAAGACTTTATAGCGCCTTATTTTCCCGGCTGAACCAGAACCAGGCGATCGGAGCAACGGGTAACCGCCGTGTACAACCACCGCAAATAGCCCACCGAATCCTGAAAGGAATAAGGCTTTTCTAACAACAAATAAACCCTTGACCAAGCCCCGCCTTGGGCTTTATGAACCGTCTGCGCATAAGGATACTTGACCCATAAAGCCTGCATATACGGATCTCGCTCCTCTTCCTTCTCCATAGACCTCGCCTGCCACAAAGCCTGTTGCTGAACGGCGTTCAATCCTGGCTGACCTGAATCCAAAAGGTCCAAGCAGATTTTGGATTCGAATTCCCGGGCCTCTCCATCCAGACCAGTCCACTCCAAAACCGCGTTGCACCAAGCCATCCCGGCATGGCGATGCGTTCGTCCTACTTTGCGGAGCAAACGAATCTCTTCCCCGTTGGCCAACATCTGTCCCCCCGCCAAATAGTGGTTCCGGACCACCAACAAGGGTTCCCCGTCACGGGGCCTGGTACCGGGCCTGCGCTGCACCAAAGTCCTGTATTGATTGTTAAAACGAGAAACCCAGGCATTGGAATAGGCCAAAAAAACTCGTTGACCAGGCTCGTAATGAAGTCGAAAATCCTTGACGGCCAGCCCTAAACCCCTTATTAATCGGGGATCTTCCTCCGAACAACCCACCGCATAGTCCTCAACCCAATCCGAGAACGCATCCCACCAAGGGGATGTAGAGGACTTTGTTGTCCACTGCATCCATTCCAGAATTTTACCGGCCAAATCAAGAACCGGCGAATCTGCTCCCTGTCGGTACCTGCCCTCCAAGGGAATCTTCCCAAATGAACAGCCCCAAGGAGTCCAGGTCTCCGGACGAAAAGCCGGCGAATCACTTTCACCCACCGGAGGCAATTGGTAGGGATCTCCAACCAAAATAATCTTGTGCCAAGACGAAGAATCGTAAACTTGTTGTAACAAATCACCAATCAAAGCTTCGCCACCCCCGCCACCATTACCCATCATCGATGCCTCGTCCACTACAAAAACACAGGGCTCATCCCGTTCCATGGATTTGAGTTCAAAACGAACCCGCAATCCCCGTCCCGGCATCAAGGCTTCCTCCACCGGACGATACAATTGCCGATGCAGGGTATTGGCCCGCATCCGCGTTGTTCGGGCCAAAACCTTGGCCGCCCGCCCCGTGGGTGCTAACAAAACAACCGGCCTTTCCAAAGCCTGCATCCATTGGACCAAGGCCTTCATCATGAAGGTTTTACCGCTACCAGCCGGTCCGGTGATCACCTGCACACCCCGCTCCTGATCGCTCATCACAAAATCCTCCAACGTCTGCAACGCTAAACGCTGGCTTTCATCGGCCTTCAACCCACCGGGGCCACCCTCAAAAAACGCCAACAGGCCCTTCATGTCCCCCGTTTTCTTTGGAAAATTAGGTCAACAAAACCTGTTCAGGCAAGGCCGCCATCACCGCATCCCACAAAGCAATCCGCGCCTCCAAGGCATCCTCCACCGCCACCGCCGCCTCTTGCCACAGGCGATCGTCGTTGCCACAGGCCAAAGCCGTCATTCTATAGGCCAGGTGTTTGTGGTGTTCGCCATCCACTTCGATATGCCGCTCCAGGTAATACTTGAAGGTACTCAAGCGCCCCGGCATCGCACGATCCAGCGTATCAACCATCTTGAGAAACATATCCGGAATCAAATCCTCGCGTCCGAAAGTAAAAACTGCCGCGAGTTCGTGAAGGCCTGCCTTTTGAATCAAGCCAAAGGTATTACGGTTAAAAGCCAGACCTCCGGGCTGCAGTCCTACCGAAGGACCCAAATCCCCCAAACCCGAAGCAGCCATCGCGTATTGCTCAAACGCCTTGGTTTCCACCCCTGCCTCTTTCATCGCTCGCATGTACAATTCAAAATGCGAAATACGACCTCCTGCCGGATCCTCATCGCTTTCCTCTCCCAATACAATCTCGTTAATCAGGTAACGGACCTCCGGATCGCCCACCGGCTTCCACGGTAGCTGCATGCCGGTCAACTGAACCTGTAAGGCCTTGACCAAGGACATAAAATCCCAGACGGCAAAGGCATGGTGGGCCATAAAAACCTGTACCTGTTCCAGGGTTTGGATAGCACCATAAAGCGGATGCGCCAACAAACGCTGCCGTTGGTGTCCTACAACAGTCAATAACCGCTCGATATTGGGTTGAATGGAATTCGTCATGAAGCCAAAACGCTAAATAAATGATCGGGTTTTACCTTTGGGCATCAAAATTTTTAACCCATGGTAACCGCCCTCATTTTGGTCTTCGTTTTAGGCTATGCCGCCATAGCCCTGGAGCATCCCATCAAAATCAACAAAACAGCCTCGGCCCTCCTCACTGCGGTGATTGCCTGGACGCTGTTGGTGATGCTACCCATGCCCCAAGGCATCGAAAACACCAAGGCCTTTGCCGCCTATTTGGCTGGATTGGGCGACCTTGACCCCACAAGCCTTCAAGATCATTTCCGGCATTTCGTCAGCCATGAACTACGCCACCATTTGGGCAGCGTGGCCGAAATACTTTTCTTTTTGTTGGGTGCGATGACGATAGTCGAACTGATTGACGCTCATCAGGGATTCAAAATAATTACTAACCGTGTCAAGACCCGCAATTCCGTTCAACTTTTATGGATCGTTTCTTTGCTCGCGTTTTTTCTCTCGGCCGTTTTGGACAATTTAACAACCTCCATTGTGATGGTTTCTTTGTTACGAAAACTGGTCCACAACGCCGATCAGCGTAAATTTTTTGCGGGGATGGTCATCATCGCCGCCAATGCGGGAGGGGCTTGGTCCCCCATTGGGGACGTGACCACCACGATGTTGTGGATTGGAGGCCAAATCAGTTCAACCCAAATCATACCTGCTATCATTCTGCCTTCGTTGGTGTGCCTTGTTGTACCCATGATTTATTTATCTTTAACCATGAAAGGCCAAGTGGATCGGGCCGAATACGACTACGAGCAAGCGGCTGAAGCAGAAAAAGTTAAAGGCTCATTGCTTATGCTCGTTTTGGGTGTGTCCACTTTGTTGTTTGTGCCGATTTATAAAACCGTAACGCATCACCCCCCGTATTTGGGCATCCTTCTTGGCCTTGGATTGTTATGGATGGTTTCAGAACTTTTGCATGCTGATAAGGACGAAGAAGCCCGTAAACCCTATTCTGCAGTACACGCACTTTCCAAAATTGACACCTCCAGTGTTCTCTTCTTTTTGGGCATCCTGTTGGCAATTGGTGCGCTCGAAACGGTGAATATTTTGCATCTATTGGCCGAATGGCTTGATCATACTGTGGGTAACCTAAGTGGTATCGTCTTTCTTATTGGCTTGTTATCCGCCGTGATTGACAACGTTCCTCTGGTTGCAGCCAGCATGGGCATGTATGAGCTTTCTGTCTACCCCATGGACAATTGGATGTGGCATTTTATGGCGTATTGTGCAGGGGTGGGCGGTAGCGTTCTCATCATTGGTTCTGCAGCTGGTGTTGCCGTCATGGGTATGGAAAAAATTGATTTTGGCTGGTACCTCAAGAAAATTTCCTGGTTAGCCTTGCTGGGTTATTCGTCAGGCGCAGGCGTCTACTTGCTGATGAAACAATTGGGTTAAAGATTTTATGAATTTCCAAGCCGGCCCCCTCCCTGGACTCTTCATCATTGAACCCCGGATTTTTGGCGATGCCAGGGGGCATTTTTTGGAGAGCTACCGCAAGGATCTTTTTGAGGCCAACGGGATCAGCGAAGATTTTATTCAGGATAACCAATCCCTCTCGGGCAAGGGGATTTTGAGAGGATTGCATTTCCAAGCTCCGCCCTATGCCCAGGGCAAGTTGGTTCGGGTACTCCAAGGTCGTGTCCTGGATGTCGTGGTGGACCTTCGGCGTTCCTCCCCCACGTACGGGCGTTGGTTCAGCCTGGAACTCAGCCCCGAAAAGGCAACCATGTTCTACATCCCTCCGGGTTTTGCGCATGGTTTTCTCACCCTGGAGGACCAAACCATCTTTGCCTACCAGTGCACCGCCTATTACCATCCGGCTTCCGAAGGCGGCCTGCGTTGGAATGACCCAGCTTTGGCCATCGAATGGGGCTGGAATGACCCGAATAATCCCCCGCTGGTTTCGGACAAAGACCAAAAACTTCCGTATTTTGAGGACCTTAACAGTCCTTTTGCATGAGTTTTTCGCCGGATATTCTTCACAAACTGGAGCAACTCCAGGCCAAATACGATGCCCTCGGTCAGGACCTGGGGTCCTACCTGGAGGGCCTTCTTCAAGCCGATTTTCTTCCCTACTGGGATTATGTACAGTTGGATGTCCTTCTGAATCTCCAAAAACCCCGAACTGCCTTTGAGGACGAAAAAATTTTCATCCTCTACCACCAAATCACCGAGCTTTATTTCAAACTCTGCCTCAATGAGCTGGCCCAACTATGCCGACCCGACCTTCATCCATCGGCGGCCACCATTGAGCCCCAAGAAGTCCTCATGCGGGTAGAGCGGGTCAACCGTTACTTTGATGCCTTGGCCATGTCCTTTTCGATCATGACTGATGGGATGGATCCCGAACAATTTTTGAAGTTTCGCATGGCTTTGTTACCGGCTTCAGGATTTCAGTCGGCCCAGTATCGGGAAATCGAAATGCACTGCACCGAATTGGAGCAATTGGTTCACCGGGATTATCGTGGTCAGCTCCGAGCGGATGCAACCATCGAAACCCTGTACGCCCACATCTACTGGAAACAAGGGGCCATGGAGCTGCAATCAGGCAAGAAG
The DNA here is from genome assembly GCA_049431025.1 of Bacteroidia bacterium. Taxonomy (GTDB): domain Bacteria; phylum Bacteroidota; class Bacteroidia; order UBA7662; family UBA7662; genus SYHX01. The sequence goes on from JBMTCP010000016.1 coordinate 13,739, forward strand.
ACCTTGACCCTCAAGCAATTCGAGGCCAAATACGATAGCATTCTCCAAGTAAGAGCCCACCAACTCCGGGGACATACCTTGGCAAGCCTCTGGCATCGTTGGTCTGCCGGTTCCGCCGGTCCCACCAGTTCCGCCGTTTCCACCGAGCCATCGACTACCCTGCAGGACTTGGCCCAGGCCCTTCGCATTCTGGATCATCGCGTCAATGTCGATTGGCCTTTGGCCCATTACCGCACCGCCGTCCGTTATTTACAACGCCCCACCCAAGACATTGCGGCCACCGGAGGCACCAACTGGCAACAATACCTACCGCCCCGTATGCAATTACGGATATTCTATCCTTGGTTATGGACCGAATCCCAAATCGAATCCTGGGGCAAAAAAGACCTGCTCCGTGACCAACCCTAAAGCAGGGCTCAAGCAATCGGATGCAGGTAAACTCCTGCGGCTCTTCAGGCTTTTGAATTTGTTATGGAATACCGCCAATGGCTTGAGGGTAGATGAAATCGCTCAGCTACAAAATGTCAGTAAACGAACCGCCTACAGGGACCTGGACATACTGGACCAAAGCGGGTTTGTTTTAATCCAAGACCCGCGCAGTGGTCGGTTCCGATTAAGCCAGGCCCGGGAAAGTGGTCAATTGTTGGGTTTTGACCGGGCCGAAGCCGACCTTCTCCTGACGGCCATGGCCGGTACGTCACCCTCCCAAGGCCGCGAACGTCTGATCACCAAATTGCGCTCCTTCTCCACCCTGCCTAACCCCGTCCTACCAGACGTAGAAACGAACAACAGCGAAACCCCTTACAGCCTGCTGCACGAGGCCATCCGTCGCAAACAATGTGTTTTGTTAATGGCCTATCGATCCGCCCATTCACGCTCTGAACGTAATCGCAACATTGAACCTTACGCCTTTAGCGAAGACTTATCTTCGATTTGGGCCTACGAGCCTTCGGCTTCGTCCAACAAAACCTTCAAATTGGATCGTATCGGTCAGGTCCGCGTCCTACGCGAGTCATGGAAGCATGAGCACCTCCATCAAAGCCCTGAGCGTGATCCTTTTGGCATGCCATTGGGTCCGGAGGCCATCGAGATCAAACTCACCTTGGGCAACCTCAGCGCCCAATTGTTTCGAGAAGAATTTCCATCCCATGCCCACCAGTTGCAGGAAATACCTGCGCTCCCGAACGAAAGCCCTTCATGGCTTCTACACCTCCGCGTTGGCTCCATGCAGGGTATTGGTCGTTTTGTGTTAGGGCTTATCGACGATATCCGGATTTTATCACCTGCTTCTTTTAAAAAATACCTACGCAATCAAATCGGGCAAAAACTTCGATAAAAAAACACATTGCAGACTTGGCTTTTTCAATGGGCATAAACTACCTTTCTTCGAGATAGGCAACACATTTTAATTCCACAACAATTTCGGTAGGTAGAGCGCCCACCTCCACCGTCGTACGGCAAGGCTTGTTGGCCAGGGGTCCCATGATTTCAGCGTAAAGTCGGTTAAAGGTTAGAAAATCTCTTTTCATATCTGTCAAAAAAACCGTAACATCGACCAAATCTTCTAGACCGGCGCCATGCTGAGCCAATACGGAACGGACATTATCAAAAACTTGGCGAACCTGCGCCTCCAAGTCAAAAGCCTTGTAGCGACCGCTGGCATCCAGCTCCAAACCCGGAACATCCAAGGCAGCCGCTTCGGTGTCCGGCCTCCTTGGTCCGATACCCGACAAATAGATCCAAGGCCCTATCCTTCTGGAATGGGGATACAATCCGACAGGACGCGGAGCCCCGCTGGTCGAAAACATGGTTGATTCTTGGGACATCCTTTTAGGTTTTAGAGGGGTTCAAACGAATTGTGGCTTTTCCATCGGCCAGCGATTCCAGGCGTATTTGGCAACTCAGGCGACTGGTTGGAGAGAAATCGGGCAGGGTATCCAGCATATCCAATTCGGCTTCGGTTGGATCGGAAACGGCACCTTCCACCCATTCCACCCGGCATGTCGCGCAGAGAGCCATCCCCCCGCAAACAGCTTCGATGGGATAGCCTGCGCCCTTGAGCGCCTCCATCAACGACAAACCCATTCCGGTTGGAAATACCAAGTCCTGGGTCGTTCCCGAAACATCGGTAACCGTTAGATGAACTTCTTGCATACGAGCAATCTGTTTTGAATGATGAGGGATTTGATAACAATTTATTATAGCCTAGAGCCCCTTCACGCCCGTCACAGTTGTGTATTTAAACGAAGGCTTGGCCCCGCCATGGATGTACCGGTAGGCAGCATGCGCCATGAGTGCAGCCTCGTGAAAGCCTGACAAAATCAGTTTGAGTTTACCGGGATACGTATTGATATCACCAATCGCAAAAATTCCGGGGACGGAGGTCTGGTAGGTTTCGGTACTGACCTCAATGGCCGAAGCATCCAAAGCCAAACCCCAATCGGCAATAGGGCCTAATTGCGGTGTTAGGCCATAAAGAGGGATTAAATCATCCGCAACCAAGCTCAAGGACTCTTTTCCCTGCGTTTGAACCAGCACGGCTTCCAACCAGCCCTCCCCGTTAGCTTGCAAAGCAAGCAGGGACGTCGAAGTCAACAAACGCAAGCGGCCGCTATCCGCCAAAGCCTGGACCCGCGCAGCGGATTCTGGCGCGCCCCTAAAAGTGCTGTTTCGATGAATCAAGGTCAATTCCTCGGCTATATCCACCAATTGAAGGGTCCAATCCAGGGCCGAATCTCCCCCGCCTGCCAAAACAACTTTGCGACCGCGGAATGCCTGTGGATCCCGAATCATATAGGTCACACCGCGACCCTCCAGGGCCTCCAATCCCTCTAAATTTGGTTTGCGTGGCTCAAAACACCCTAAACCACCCGCTATAACGACGGCTCCTGCCAAAACCTGGTCTCCGTTTTCGCTGGACACCAGCCAACGACCACCTTCAACGGCCTTCAACCCAATCACTTTCTGACCCAAGCCAAAACTGGGATGAAAAGGCGCAATTTGTTCCATGAGGCGGTCCACGAGATCCCCGGCCAAGATGCTCGGATAGCCGGGAATGTCGTAAATGGGCTTACGGGGGTAAATTTCAGCTAATTGACCCCCAACAACCGGCAAAGTATCCATCACATGCGCTTTGAGCCTCAACAAACCGAGCTCAAAAACAGCAAAAAGTCCCACCGGACCTGCACCTACGATACAAACATCGGTTTCCATCATGCCTGCAAAGAAACAAGCAGACCCCCTCCCATGGGCCTTGGGAGGCATTTTCCAAAATAATGGACAAGAAAAAACAGGGGGTGTGCAAAAAGGAAGCCAACAAGGCGATTCAATTAATTACTTAAAGTCTAATTTGGTAAAAAGTTTTTGTTAAACCCTTTAAACCACATGCTATGAAGTTAACACAAACCATGCTTCATGCCTTTTGTATGGTGGTTCTAATGGCCTTAACCAGCCATGCTCAGAACACCACCGTCAGCGGCAAAGTCCTTTCAGCCAAGGACCGAACACCCCTGCCCGGGGTTGCCATCCTGGAAAAAGGCACATCCAACGGCACAATTACCAATGCCAACGGTATTTTCAGTTTTCGTACCTCCCGGAGCGGAGCCACCCTGCGCTTGACGTACCTGGGGATGAAACCCACCGAGGTCACAGCCCAAGGAGGCGTTATGGAAATCCTTATGGAAGGAGATGCGACCCAATTAGGCGAGGTCGTTATCTCGGCTTTGGGTATTGACCGTGAAAAGCGTTCGATTGGTTACTCTGTCGAAAGAGTCAGCGGAAGCGACCTCAAAGAATCCGGAGAAACCAACCTGATTTCGGCGATGTCCGCCAAAGCGGCCGGGGTTCAGGTAACCCAGTCCAGCGGTGCGGCCGGTGCGGCGTCCTACGTCAAAATCCGCGGTAATGCCTCCTTCACGGCGAACGATAACCAGCCGCTGTTTGTGGTTGACGGGGTACCCATCGACAACTCGCAACTCAATACCGAGGACCTTCGGGGCGGTGTGTCCTTGTCCAACAGGGCCATCGACATTAACCCTAACGATATTGCCGACATTTCCATCCTCAAGGGTGGTGCGGCCGCCGCGTTGTACGGTACCCGTGGTGCCAACGGTGTGGTCTTGATCACCACCAAAAAGGGAGGCTTCAATCAACCCCTCAAGGTTGAATTTAACTCCTCCATGGAAATGACCAATGTTAATAAATTACCGGAACTACAAACCACCTACGCTCAGGGGATTGGAACCGCTTATCGTTCCATTGCGAACGGCAATTCGACGCCGCTATCATGGGGTCCTCGCATCGCTGACTTGGGTTTTGATGCCGCTGGCAAAATCACCTCGGTCGATAGCCTGATGGTCGGTGGTTCCAAAGGAACGGTTCCGTCGTTTAATAACACCGAAAGTTTCTTCCAAACCGGATTTCGTTTTAACAACAATCTGGCTATTTCGGGTGGTAACGAAAAGAACACCTATTACCTATCCATTGGCAACCTTCTTGACAACGGTATCATCCCCTTGAATACCTTCTCCAGAACCTCGGTCAAAGCCAGCGGTTCCGCTCGTGTTAGCAACCGACTCAAGCTCAGCAGCTCCATCACCTTCACCAATTCCAGTGGCCAACGAATGCAACAGGGTAGCAATACTTCCGGTTTGATGCTGGGTCTTTTGCGTACTTCCCCTAGCTTTGACAACGGGAATGGCGATGTGAGCGATCCTGCGGATCCCAAGAGCTATTTAATGCCCGATGGAACCCAGCGTCGTTACCACACCACCTACGACAATCCGTACTGGACCATCAACCGCAACCCCTTCAACGACAACGTCAACCGCTCTCAAGGCTACGTGCAGGCGGATTACCAGGTGGCCGATTGGCTAAATGTAATGTATCGTTTTGGTATGGATAATTACTCCGATCGTCGCACCCAGGTTTTTGCCAAGCAATCCCGCAATGCGGTGAACGGACGCATCATTGAAGATGTCTACAACTGGACCGAATACAACTCCGACCTTATTGCCACCGCCAAAAAAGACTTTGGCAAACTTTCAACCTCCCTTCTCGCCGGTTGGAACATCAACCAACGCAATTTGGATAACGTTTATGTCCAGGGTGATGGCTTTGCCTTGGAAGGCTTCAATAACATGTCCAATGCAGGTACGGTCATTTCAACCCAAGGCCTTAACCGTCGTCGCCTAGCAGGCGTTTACTCCGAACTAACCCTTGGCTACGATGACCAGTATTACCTGACAGCCACGGCCCGTGGTGACCAGGCTTCAACCTTCGGGGATGTCAGCAAGGTTATATTTTATCCCTCTGTTTCGGGTAGCTGGGTCTTTACCCAAACGCTCGGCTTGAATAACAATACCTTATCCTCAGGTAAAGTCCGGGCCTCCTGGGCCAAGGTGGGTCTTGAGCCGGCTTTTGGCTCTAACCGAACCTATTATGAGCGCGCAGGGTCTTTCTCCGGTTGGATCGACGGAATTCAGTTTCCCTTCGGTACCACCACCGGGTTTAGTTTATCCAATGTTTTGGGTAATCCTGCCCTGCGTCCTGAATTCACCACCACGACAGAATTTGGTCTTGACCTGGGCCTCTTCAAAAACAAACTCAACCTGGAATTCACCTATTACAACCAGCAGTCTCAGGATTTGATTGTCGCAGTACCCATCGCCGGTTCGACCGGTTTCACCAATTCCTACCAGAATGTAGGTCAAATGGAGAACAAGGGTATCGAGCTCAACGCCCGTTACAACCTCATCAACACCAACGATTTGAGCTGGAACATTGGTATGGTATTTACTAGGAATCGTAACAAAGTCATTGAACTCGCCGAAGGGGTGGATGTCATTGACCTGCCTTGGGGCTTCTTTGGAGCGAATCAGCGTTTGGTCAAAGGCGAAGCCTACGGAACCCTCTACGGTGATGATTGGGAAAGAGATGCCAACGGAAACGCCCTGGTGGATGCCGATGGCTACCCCATTTATTCCGCCACCGAAGTGGTGGTAGGCAACCCTAACCCCGACTGGTTAATGGGTATCAACTCTGATCTTCGTTGGAAAAACTGGACCTTTGATATGTTATGGGATATCCGCCAAGGCGGTGATATCTGGAACGGAACACGGGGTGCCTTGTACTATTTTGGAACCCACGCGGATGTCGGTGGGGATCGCAATGCAACCTTTGTTTGGGAGGATGTCAAGCAAGGTAACAGCGGTGTCTATGCCCCCGGTACAACCATCAACGGTGTGGATGTTTCCGGTCAGGCCAATACAACCGCCATCCCTGCGAATTATCTTTCGTATGCCAGCGGACCGCTATCCGGCTTCACCGGCGCATCAAGTCCCTACATTGAGGACGGCTCATGGGTGCGTTTACGTCAATTGTCTGCCAATTACAGCCTGCCATCCAGTGTTTACAGCAAATTCAGCAGCCTCAAAGGCTTGACCCTGGGTATTACCGGCCGTAACCTCCTCCTGTTCACCAACTACAAAGGCGTTGACCCCGAAACCAATTTGTCAGGCTCGACCAACAGCCAGGGTGCAGACTACTTCAACATGCCCAATACGCGCGGTGTTATTTTCTCCCTCAAAGCCAATTTCTAATCAACCTTGTTATGAAAAGATTCTTATTTATCGGAATGTGCATGGCGCTGCTGGGCAGTGCCTGTACCAAAGAATGGCTGCAGGATTATACCGCAGATCCGGCACGTCCTCTGGAGGTATCGGTCAAGGTCCTTTTGCCTTCGGCTCAGGTTTCCTATACCATGGCCCAGGGTGACGCCCTTCCCCGCCTTACCTCTATTTTCCTTCAACAAATGACCGGCGCTGACCGTCAGTCTTTGGCTCATAATCGCTACGCCCAAATTGGGGAAGCGGATTTTGATGTCGTCTGGGCTGATAACGGTTACGCTGGCGGTATGAAGGATTTGCAGCTCATTATTGAAGCCACCGAAGGCACCTCTCCGCGCTATTGTGGAATTGCCAGAATCATGATGGCTCAGTATTTGGGTATGTTCACCGACATCTGGGGAGATATCCCTTACGGCAATGCCCTCAAAGGTGCGGATGATTACAATCCAACTTATGTTAGCCAACAACAGATCTACACAACGATTGAGGAGATGTTGACCACCGCTATCTCCGAATTGGGACAACCCGTTGGCGCTATAGCGCCAGGCAGTGAGGATCTGATTTACGGTGGTAACATTGCCAAGTGGACCAAGCTTGCCTGGTCTCTCAAGGCAAGGTACCTCAACCACCTTTCCAAGAAAGGCTCCTTGTATCGTCCGGCTGACATTTTGACGGCCGTCAGCAACGGAATGAGCAGTTCCGCTGACAATGCTAAGCTGACGTTTTTGGCTGCGCCCAACAACAACCCTTGGTATCAATTCAATACCCAGCGAGCTGGATATATTTTGCAATACGGCACGATGTACGACCGTATGACCACCAAGAACGATCCCCGCATTCCGATTTTCCGTTCGGCAGATTCCACCGAAATGCCCTACTATGGAAGCGAGACGAGCCCTGTAAATTGGATGACCTACGCCGAACTCCTCTTTATCAAAGCCGAGGTTGAATCACGCCAAAATGCCGGAACGCTGGCCGCTACCCTGGATGCGGCTGTCGAGGCCCACATGGCCGAAGTAGGGGTATCGACCACTGACGCTGCGACTTATGTAGGGGCCTTACCCGCCAGTCCTGCGCTCAGCGATGTGATGTACGAAAAACACCTGGCCCTGTTCTCGCATGTTGAGGCGTGGACCGATTGGCGTCGAACAGGATTCCCGACCCTTTCGGTTTATCCCGGTGCCCAGTTGCCCGAGATTCCCCGTCGTATGCCCTACCCCCAAGGAGAAAGGCTGTACAACGACAACTTCATCAACCTGGAAGGCAACAATGCCTTCCTGACCAGACACTGGTGGGATGATCCTCAGGGTTGATTCAACACCAAAGTCTTACAAGAGCCGCCCTTTGTGGGCGGCTTTTTTTTTGCGAACGCTTGAACAGATTTCTTGGTGGCACGATTTTTGATTACCTTACTTCATAAAATCTATTGCGATGAAAAGAATTTTTGGCATGCTCCTCCTCCTGGTTGGATCCCTTAGCCTCAGCAGCTGCGGCTACAACAACATGGTCACCCTCGACGAAGAGGTTTCCGGGCAATGGGCCAACGTCGAAGCCGCTTATCAACGCCGTTCCGATCTGATTCCCAACTTAGTGAATACCGTCAAAGGTTATGCAGACTTTGAAAAGTCCACCTTGATGGCGGTAACCGAAGCTCGTTCCAAAGCGACCTCGATGCAAATTGACCCTTCTAAATTGGATGAAAAAACATTGGCCCAGTTTGAGCAAAACCAAAACGCCCTCAAAGGAGCCCTGTCCCGACTCTTGGTGGTCATGGAAAAATACCCCGACCTCAAAGCCAACCAGAACTTTCTGGAGTTGCAGTCCCAATTGGAGGGCACCGAAAACCGTATTAATGTCGAAAGACGCCGCTTTAATGAATTGGTGCAGACCTACAACGGCACCCTCCGCCGCTTTCCCAATAACCTCACGGCCGGTATGTTTGGCTTCGAAACCCGCGCCTATTTCAAATCCGAAAGCGGTTCCGAAAAAGCCCCACAAGTTCAATTCTAATGGCCTCTGACCTGTTTTCACAGGCCGACTTGGACCGACTGAGCGAGTGTATACGCCAAGCTGAACTCCAAAGCTCCGGTGAAATCCGCGTACACCTCGAGAAACATTGCCGAGGCAATGCCCTCGACAGGGCCCGGGTTGTTTTCCGACAATTGGGCATGGATAAAACCCAGCTCCGAAACGGGGTGCTCATCTATGTAGCGACCAGCGATAGGCAGGTGAGCATTTTGGGTGATGAAGGCATTCACCAAAAGGTGTCGGATCAATTCTGGAACCAAGAACTTGCAACCTTGGTCCAGGAGTTTGGTCGCGGTGCCTTTCTAATAGGTTTGGAGCAGGTCATTGCGGATGTTGGAGCCAAACTCAAAGCCCACTTTCCCATCGGTGATCAGGACCGCAACGAACTTTCCAATGAAATCAGCCTGGGTTAGTCGCTGGGGGTTATCCCTTAAGGTTTTCCGGATAGTCCTTGGGGTCTATTTCGTACTGGCCTCCACCCTGGCACTGGCCCAAATCCCGGATGCACCCAAGCCAACCCGACTCTGCAACGACTTGAGCGGGACCCTTCAGCCCAACCAAATTCAGGAATTGGAGCAATCCCTGGTGGTCTTTGACCAGGAAACCTCGGTTCAAATTTGTTTGGTTGTGGTTACGGACCTTGGAGGTTTTGAGGTTTCGGATTACGCAACCCGTCTTTTTGAAAAATGGGGGATTGGGCGAGGTAAACAAGACGATGGAATCCTCTTGCTTCTATCCCTTCAGGAACGAAAAATCCGTATTGAAACCGGCTACGGCTTGGAATCAGTGGTCACCGATGCTTTATCGAGGCGCATCATTGAAGAAAATATCGTCCCGGCCCTCCGAAGGGAAGGGGTTGCCGCAGGTCTAAAAGCCGGCTCTTCGGCCCTCATGAGCTTGATTCGGGGGGATTACCAGGACCAAGCGGCAAGGACGAACCAAACCAACGAGGATTCCGGGGGTGGCTCGGCTTCATTCTGGATCTTGCTGGCGGTTTTTTTGGTGATCATCCTGCTGAGGGGTGGTGGAGGCGGTGGCCGTTCCGTGGACAGGGATGGAACCAGGGGCATGGGCGGTCCCCTTTGGTTCCCTAGTGGGGGATTTGGCGGGGGATTTGGCGGGGGATTTGGCGGGGGAGGCGGGGGATTTGGCGGGTTTGGCGGAGGATTTGGCGGGTTTGGCGGTGGATTTGGCGGGTTTGGCGGTGGAATGTCCGGCGGAGGTGGAGCCAGTGGAAGCTGGTGATTGAATCTCCGAGCCAAGACCGCAAGCAAAAATGTGGAATTAGGCCGTATATTGGCCCTTTATCCATTTTTGCCTTCGTTCAAAACATCCAATTCAAGCCCTTTCCAATGACATTTTCTCGCTTTTGGGGACTTACCCTGGGCCTAGCCCTGACAGGTTTGACCGTTCTTGGTTCCGTTGTTTTTGCTCAACCCATGACGTTGGAGGTGGGCCCCAGTACCCAGGCCAAGTGGGATAATAGCCAAACCCGCATTCTGGGCAAATTCCGGGAAACCTACCTGGTTTTGGGCCCCGTAGGTTCCGGTGAATTCCAAATGGTCCATTTTGACAAAAGCCTATTGCCCCTCAAAACTGTCCAAGGGTCCTTCGCCAAAGACCAAAAACTAACCCATCGTCTCCAGGAAGCCTGGCTGTTGGAGGATAGGGTAGTCGCCTTAACCCATTGTTACAACAAGGCTATTCAGCAAGACCAATACAACCTCTGGCATTTGTCTGTGGATGGCGAAGTTCTCAAAGGCCCCGTTGAGGTGCATCGCGCCAACGGCAACGGCAAATCGATTGATGCCAGCGCTCGGCCCTTCGTTAGCGCCTCTCTGGATGCCAGCCACCTTTTTGTTTTGGTCAATACCAAACCTACTTTCGGGCAGGAAATCAGCGGTTTAATATGCCGACTCTACGATACCGAATTGGAATTGCTCTCGCAGCGCATTCTCAATTTTCCAGTTCAAAACCAAAGCGCCCGCATCAAGAACGCTTCCTTTCGTAATGGCTCCGAGGGCCTTTTGACCTTGGACCTCCAAACAATTGCCAAAAACAACACCAAAACTGCTTCAAACAGTGCTGGTATTTTGCAATTATGGCAGATTTCTTTGGGCCGTAACCAGTGGACTCAACTTCCTATTGCCTCCGATGAATTACCTTACGTTCACGGAGTTCAGGCCGCTTGGTCCTCGGTAAACCCCTCCATGCCGGTCATTGCTTCGGCCTTGAGCCTTAGCCCCAAAAGCGGAACCCAAAACATTATCGTTCAGAAATTCAACGGCAAAGACACTGTACCTGCCCATCGGTATGCCTACGAAATCCCCTTGGGATTCCGTAAATCAGCAGAAACCAACAACCGCAAATTCAAAGATACCGGGAACCCCAAGCGCACGCTCAAAGAAGTCATGGATCTCCAAATGCTCGTGGCCGAATTGGACAAAGACCGCTTTACCCTTCACGCCAGCATTGAGCGCAGCAACCGGGAAATCCCTGCGGGTATGGCTGCCGAAGAAGTGGCTGAAGATAAAGTTATTGTAACACAGTACAACCAAGGCTGCCTTATGATTAATGGATCCTGGACCAAAGGCCTACAGGAATCCTATGAAGTACCGATGGATCAGATCGTCGTATCCAAAGACTTCCCTCGCCCCAACGGTGTAGCTTCTATGGTGCATCCGGATCACAATGTGATGATTTACAACGAATTGCTAGCAAATCTTCAAGCCCGTGGCAAAGATTTCAAACGCACGGGGCTCAACAACGAAAACCATAAGGATAGTCGCAGTACCCTGTTGTATATCGATGGCAACGGACGCTACAATTACCACCAGCTTTTTGCCGACCCAACCAACCAGGGCAAGGTCTATCCTTATTCGTTGTACCGCGATTCTGCCTTTGCTTACCTTTTGTTAGGCTCTGATACCAAAGGCAGGATGAGAGTGGTTCGCGCCTCCTATTAACAGGCGCTTCGTCGCTACGAGCGCCAAACACTATCCTTCCCTGGTCCCAAGCGGGACAAGGCATGCGTCCAAACGGCCCAAGATGGTGCTGCCGTGTACTGAAGTCGAACCCAGGAGCGTACGGCGCTTTCGTTGAGAAGTCCTTTTTGTCGGGGAATAGCCCCCAAATCAAAAACGCCAACGGCATCGGATTTTTTGCCATCGCGATAGGATATCCACGACCTACGACTTGCGATTAGCAGCCAGGGCAAGGCCCAGGATCTGAGCTCCTTTCGTACCCAAGGATGAGCCAAAACCTGCAACACCAAAAGTGCACAACCCGTGATGAGGTTGATGGCGCGCATTCCCCTCCTAAACGATGGTGCAGGCCAAGGCATGGCCTCTTGATTAATCCTATCGTCTTGGGCCCACAAAAATTCCCCAGCCCCGACCAAAACATCCATGCCTTTGGGCAAAAATTTGAAGGCCGAAACCTGTCCGGAGAGACCCTCCATTGTTGAGATTAATTCCTGGTAGCTGAGCGAACGGGCATCCAAGACCACCTCCTGAGGTCGAAGGCCCTGGACCAAAGCATGCCATTGCTGACGGGAAGCCAACGCCTCTGCTTGCTCCTGATCGGGTGATACAACCCCCAGCCATCGCATTCCTCGAATACCCTGCAGGAGGGATCGTGCGACGTTCAACGTACTTTCGGAGCCGTAGCCCACAACACGCCGCTCCCCTGCATCGGTTTCGCTGGGTTGGCCTCCCCATAGAAGGGTTCGTATCAATCCTTTGAGCGCCAAAGAAAAAAGCAAACACAGGGCGGCACCTGCCAAAATAATTCCTCTGGAAAACCTCCATTCCATAGGAAGGAAAGCATAAACGAAGCCTATCAAAAGCGAACCCAACAAAATGCCCCGTACGAGACGGTGCGGGCGGTAAGGCTTTTCGTAGGCCCCGTTAACCACCGAGGACAAAACCCAGAGCAGGACATATACCGGAAGTACCCTGTACCGAAATTCATCCGGATAAACCACGCCTTGGCCGGTCTTGATGGATTGCTCCCAAAAAGTTGTCAATCCTAACATAATCCAGGCAAATCCGACCAAATCCAACATCGGGTGAAAAAACCAATCGGACCATCGGCGCAATAAGGCCAAGCCTGCACGGCCTGCTATGCCTAATCTTAACAACAAATGCAGCCAAAAAAATCGGGTACGATCATAGTACCGCTCCGCAAAGGTTATCATGGCGCCATAAAACAAGCGTACATAGCGCATGGATTGTTTTTGGGTGCTTTCGCCCTTGAAATGTACAATGCGAGTTTGGGCCAGATACAGGTTGGTATACCCCGCCTGAACAATACGGTAGGACCAATCAATGTCTTCACCGTACATAAAATAACGCTCATCCAGCCAACCGATTTGAGCCGCTACCGAGGCTCTGACCCACATGTAAGCGCCGGCCAACACCGAAACCTGATGATTGACCTGAGGGTCCAAATGGCCCAAATGATAGGCGGAGAATCGAGGATGCCTCGGAAACAGCGACGACAAGCCGGTTAACTTGTACAAGGCTGAGGCGGGATCCGGAAAGCCTCTCTTGGACTCCTTCAAAAAAAGCCCTCTGCCATCGAGCATTTTGACTCCTAATCCTCCGATTCGGGGATCATTCTCCATTGCCTCCCAGCATAGCCAGAGCGTATCTTCGGACAAAACGGTATCAGGATTTTGCAAAACCGCATAACGACCGCTCGATTGCTTGAGTGCCCAGTTATTGGCCTTAGCAAAACCCAGGTTACGGGTACTGCCTATCCAATGAATCCAGGGAAAACGCGGTGCAATGAGTTCATGGCTGTTATCCTCCGAATGATTATCCACCACAAAGACCTCGACCAAGCCCGGTGCAGGGTGTCCGTCGGTGGATTGACCCATAGGGACCATACCGGTTTTTTGGCGGTAGGCTTCCGAAAAATACGCAGCCGAACGTTGGAGCGAATCCAGGGCAACGTGGAGGTAAGCAGGTACCTTGTAATTTACTATAACAACAGAAATCTCCAAAAGTCGCCGATCAAAACTTAATACAAACTAGTTCCCAGGCCCACGTGAGTGACGAGAATATTTTGATTGGGAGTCCCGATGGACTGCGAAAAACGAACCACGTACGGCCTTCCCCCCAGCAAAACCCGAGCGCCGGCGCTATACAGGAAGCCCCATTGGTTGAGGTTCCCACCATCCGCCCAAAAATTATTGATGAAATTGTATTCCAAACCCAAGCCGCCAAAAACTCCGACCGCGTCATCACGATCCGCCATACTCCCACGGCCTAGGTTGAATTCGACCAACAAAGGCACATTAACCATGAACAAACTCCCAAAATTGCTCCATTGCAGGGCCAAACCCAGATTGGTACCTGCGCTTAACGACATCAAATCGTTAGGAGCCCAAAACGCGTATCGGGGACTGTAATTAAAACCCTGCAAAAGCAGGCCAGAACCCATACTGTTGGAAGTAGGTTGGTACCAATACAGACCCGTTGTCAATTCCTGCATAAACTGCGGGGTGGGATTTCGGTCCAACCTTCTGGGTGCGGCGGATGAGCGGGACGAGCGGGCAGAACGGCTGGAACCGGCCGCATAACGGTCGATGGCTCCCCCTGAACTACCCCCCTGGGCCCAGGATAGTACCGGAATCAAATTCCAGAGCAATGCGATCAGGATCCAACGGACCAAAAGCCTTTGTATCATCGTGCAGGGGCGTTTTTGATTTATCAAAAGTACAGACCTTTCCTATCTTTACTGCACCAGGCACATTCCTCACCCTATGCAATTCACCGGCATCCGCGAAATCCACCTCAAATCCCGTAATCTCCGTAAAAGTCTGTCTTTTTATCAGGACCTCTGCGGATTTCCGGTCCTATCGTACATCAAAGACAAGCATGCCATTTTCAATGCCGGATCTAACCTCCTGTACTGCCATCAACTCAAAAGAGACGAAGAATTTCCCGGAGGATCGGATTCTGAATTTATGAACCAATTTGTATCCATCGAAGCAGCTCCCGCGGAATTTGAAAACAACCTGGATGAATTGCGGGATAGCGAATACAAAATGTTATCCGAAGGAACTTACGAAAACAACAAACGTTTTTTTCGTATGGAAGACCCGGATGGCAACCTTATTGAGGTGGTGGAATTCGGTCATTGGGACCTGTAAAATTTTGAGATCTTGGATAAACCAACCCCTCTGATGCATCGCCCATTTCCATTGGCTATAGGCCCATGGGTTATTTTCTTTTTGCTCGTTTTCAACGTTTTAGCAAAGGGCCAAATGCTGGATCCCGTTCGTTGGTCCACCTCGGTGACTCGTGTCAACGACAGCACCGCACGGCTGATGGTGGAAGCCCAAATCGACGAAGGATGGCATTTGTATTCCCAGTTCATGAAGTTTGGTCCGGATCAATTTGGCCCGGAACCCACCGTCTTTGAAATTCAGGTTCCTACTGGAATCACCAAAATTGGAATGGTCCAGGAACTCAGCAAGGTCAAGGAAGAATCGGCCCCGCTTTTTGACGGACTCGTCGTTCGTTCCTTTGATCGCAAGGCCCGCTTCGCCCAGGATCTACGGGTTTACCGAGCACAATCAGAAATCCAAGGCCGTGTCTTTTATATGGCCTGCGATGACCGCCAATGCTTAGCTCCGCAGGAACGAAGCCTGCGTTGGAAACTCGAGGGCTATACCGAACTTAAGGCACCGCCCTCCCAGGATTCGGATACAGCTGACTCACAGGACACCCTCGCCCAGGAC
>JBMTCP010000017.1:0-26285 GCA_049431025.1 Bacteroidia bacterium
TCGACTTTGGCACTGGGACGCCCGGTGATATCGAACGGAGGAAATATGGCCTTTGATCGCCAGGTATTTATGGATTGTTCGCCTTACGATAACAATTGGAAGCATCCGGGTGGGGATGATGATATGTTAATGCATCGAATTCATCAGCATTGTGGTCCGGAAGGGCTTGTCTTTTGTAGGGATCAAGCGGGAATGGTGGAGACAAGGCCTGTTGGACCATGGCGGGATTTTTTGGCACAACGAATTCGATGGATTTCCAAGCAAGAGGCGTATCCCGACCCGGCAGTGTCCAGAATTCTCAAAACGGTTTGGTTGATGCATGCTTTGTTATTCAGCTCCATTGTTGTGGGTATCGCAAGCGGTAACCTGACTCTGCTGGGCATGGCCACAACGACCTGGTTCTTCAAAGCAGGGATGGATGGATTGTATACCCGACTGGTGGCAAGATTTTATGGAGCTCCGGCGGGTTGGGGACTTTTGTTTTGGACTCAGCTCTGGTACCTCCCCTATACTTTGATCGCTGGTTTGGCCGGTTATCGTGGGAAATTCAAATGGAAGGGCCGTCAATACGGTTAAATTTGTAGGCGTATGAAATCAACCCACCCAAAAACCGGTTCTGTTCGTTGGGTATTGATGCTAAGCGGAGGTTTTTTGGCCTTCCTTCTTCTGTTTTCCTTGTTTGGGGTCAAGGTCTTACCGGATCCTACCCCTTATGCGAATGCCCAGAATCCGGATCAAGCGGTTCAGTACCTTGGTTACCAGGGTCAGGTGCGTCATTGGTTGGGTACCGATACCTTAGGTAGAGATTTATTAAGTCGATTGATTTGGGGAATACGGGTCTCGATGGTTACCGGTTTGGCGGCCATGGTATTGGCTGTTTTGGTTGGAACGACCGTGGGATTGCTTGCTGGGTTTTATCGCTCCTGGGTGGACAAGGTTCTATCGTGGTTGATGCAGGTGGTTTGGTCTTTGCCTTCGGTCATGTTGGTGTTGGCCTTTTCTTTGGCTTTGGGTCGGGGATGGTGGCAGGTTTTTGTGGCCATCGGTTTGACGATGTGGGTTGATGTGGCCCGCATTGTCCGGGGACAAGTTTTGGCGCTAAGAGAAAGGGAATATGTTATGGCCGCCCGGATGATGGGATTTTCGGATCTGCATTTGATGATCGTTCAGCTTTTGCCTAATTTAACCAAGCCCCTCCTGGTCATGGCGGCTTCGGTTTTTGGCTCAGCCATTTTGTTGGAATCCGGTCTTGGGTTTTTGGGCCTTGGGGTACAACCCCCGGTTCCCTCGCTCGGAACCATGTTACGGGAACATTATCCTTATTTATTAATGGGCGCAGCTCACCTGGTTTGGGCTCCTGCCGGTCTTATCTTTTCGATGGTCTTGGGTTTTAATGTTCTGGGCTCTGCGCTTTCTAGCTATTGGGATACCAAGGGTTAGGCTGAGATACCAAGGGTTAAGCTTTGTTTTGGGGAGGGGGAGTCTGAATATCCAAAGCCACCAAAACAGCCAGGGCGGACCAAAACAGCAAAGCGGTTTTGTCCATATCCAAATAATTGTTAAGCAAACCGTGGGTGTAATAGGTTACTAGTCCTAAAATAGCGATAAGCGCCATGGCTCTAAGGTATTGGGTATCGGGACCGCGTAAGCGTTGCCAAAGAACCATGCCTCTTTGAATGGAGGCCAAAACCAATCCGGTAAAAAGCAGAAAGCCAGGGATGCCGGTTTCGACGAGTGGCCCAAAATACTCCGAATGAATTCCACCAACATCGGCGTTGTTGGTACTGATGATGGTCTTTTCGTAGGGGTTTTGGTAGGGCGCATACTGTAACATGTACGTTCCTGGACCCCAACCCAACCAAGGTCTTTCGTTGAACATGCGTAATCCAGAGGCCCAACGGTTGAGTCGTTCCAAGTTGGAGGCATCGCTTCGTACATTAGAAATGGACTGCAGGTGTTTGTCGAGTCTATCCTGGGAATCGGTTTTGTTTCGCATCAAGAACATCAACAAGGGCCCGCTGTTCAAAGCAATGAAAGCTGTAGACAATACAACAACAGTCATAAGCCAGCGGAACCGTATCCTCAAGACCAAAACCAGCCAAAACCCCAGCGCTGCCACCAAACTAACCCAAGCAGCCCTCGTATAGCTCATGATGACGGCAAGGGTCAAAAGGCCCAATAGGCCAAGGAATAGAGGCCTCCAGCGATTCCCGCTCCGCCCCAGGAGTTCGGGTTGGATTAGGTAAACCACCACCAAGGGTATCAAAAAAGCCAGCATGGCGCCGTAGATGCCGTGGTTGATGACAAAGGGTTCGGAAGCCCAGTAACTCGCCTCCTTGGTAAAGCCATCGTTGGCGTGTTGAACCAAACTCCAAACGGCAACCATAGTCAAAGGAACTAAATACAAGGCCCAAAATCGCGCAATGTTACGGGTATTTTGAAAAAGGATGATTCCTCCAAAGAAACATGGTAAAACTTTCCAGGAATTGGAAAGAAAAAATTTAAGAGACACCCAAGGGTCGGAAGAAGCAGGAATTGTATAGAGCATCCAAATGGACCATAACACCACAAAAATGGTAATCGGATGCGTCAACATAGCCTTGGATGGAGGTTGAACCCACAGCCAGCGACCGATCAAAACGGCACTGATCAGGAGCATTAGGGGGTCGGTTGGAAGTTGAATGGCAAAACCCAGGGAAGGGTCGTCCACCAAAATGCTGAAGGGAGTCACAGCGGCAAGAATCAGCAAGGCAATATCCAAACGCCAAATACTCAAGGCCAACAAGACCAAACCAAAGGGTATGGCCAGGACCCACCACTGTTCCAATGCAATTCCAAGGCCAAGAACCAGAGCCCAGACCCCGGCAAGCAGTCCTAAGGCCGCTTGGCGCATCAGTTCTTAAGTTCTTGGAATTGAAGCCGTAGGGTGGCGTACAAAGCGGCCAAAATGAGGCTTCCGGTTCCTGCTAAAACCACGACCAACCATCGAACGGGATAGGCCTTTTTTTCGGCGGGTCTCGCTGAGTTAACAAGAAATTTAACCGGCAAGACCTCCTCCAAGTCCACTCGCGATCGGTCGTACCTCATCCGCACCTTGACCAGTTCTTCGTTCTCCTTTTCGAGTTGTTCCTTCACCGAATTATAGGCTCCCCCATAGAGTTCCAAAACCTTGAGTTGACGTCCCAAATCCGCCAGGGAAGCTTCGCTACCCCGAAGTCTGGCCAAGTTATTGATGATTCCGGTATCGGATTCACTAACCTTGAGTTTGCGCAAGGTTTCCAGCTTGCCTTGGGCTTCGGCCCGGGTTGAAAGAGCCTGAACCTGAACTTCGGTTAAGTGATCGGCCTGGAGTTCGTAATCAAAAATCCCCTGGGAACGAAAAAAATTAAGGGAGTCGTTGAGTTTTTCGATCCATGCTTTTTTGGCAAGGTATTGATTTTCAACGATTACAAAAGCTTTGCCGGCTTGTTCACGTTGGATTTTGTTTTTGGTTTGATCCAAAAGGGAGGCAATGGTGTTGGCGATATCGGCTGCAATTCGGGGATCACGATCCCTAACCGTAATTTCGACGGACATATACTCGGTTCGTTTGAAACGAATGAGTTTTTCGTATTTTTTTTGTAACAAGGTATTACGAAAACGTGCGTTCGCTGGAATTTCGTAGTGATTCAGGAGATCAAAGCGTCGAATAATGCTGTCTCGGATATCGTCCGAATACAAAATTTGAATCAGTTGATCGCTTTGTTCTTCGGCACCAAATTCGAGTACGTCGGTTTTGTCGGAGGGATTATCCGAAAGCAGTGCTTTGGAGATTGAATTCACCGTAGCCGGGTAAAAAACGACCTTGGATTCGTAAAGGGGTGTTACAAACCAGGACGACGAAAAAAGGATTCCCAAAAGGCCTCCCAAAAGGCCGGCTAATCCCAACAATAGGCGGTGGCTCCAGATAAATTGCAGGATTCCAGAGGAATCGTAATCGTTCGTAGGGTGCGTAGAGGTCATGAGGGATCGTGTTGGTTGTCTTTCTCAAAAATACACCACGGGTCCCCAAGGCTCATCGGAAGGTCGCTTTCAATTGCGCGGTCCAAGAAGGGTAGTTTATGCACAGATTTGCAGTGATGTTGCGAAACGAACGCTGGTATTTTGGGGTTTCGGCCTTGTTCCATGGCCTGTGGCCTCTTTGGGGTCGTACAAACACAGCCCGTTCAGGAAAGGTGGGAGACCCGTTTATGCGATTTTTGGTGATACGATTGGATGAGATAGGGGATATGGTCACTACCCTGCCCATGCTTCGAGCCCTGAAGGAAGATAATCCCGAAGCCAAAGTGGATTTGTGGTGTAGCCCGTTGGTTGGAGAGTGGATGGAGGGTCAATGCGGGGTCGACCGCGTTTGGAAAGGTCAAGCCCCCCCGAGGGATCAGGTGTACGATGTGGTATTGGAGTGCCGGGGAAATTGGGAAAGTTTGAGGTATGCCCTGCGCACCAAGGTCCATCGACGCAGGGATCGAGGCACCATTCGACTCCTACGTCGACTTCAGGGCCAGTCTCAACCGCATGAATGGGATATCAACCTGGAACTGGCAAGGCCCTGGCTGCATGCCCAAAGGGTGCAGCCTTGGGGCCTCAAGGATTTGAACGCCTCGAGGCAACCTTTTTTGAAATCAAGCCCTTCGGCTCAAGCCGAAACCGAACTTTTTTTGAATCGTTACGACCTGAACCGATACGCTGTGTTGCATACGGGTGCACGAAAAATGTTAAGAAGATGGTCGCTCAACGGGTGGTCCGAACTTGCTCGTCGTTTGCATAATCAACAAGGACTTGATATCGTTTTTGTTGGAACACCCGACGAACAAGGTGATGTTGAGCGTATTCGTTCAATGTTAAATTTTGAGACCAGGGTTTGGATGGATGGGCGCCCCATATCTCGCCTCATTCCCTTGCTTGCCGGGGCTCAAGTAATGGTTGGGAACGAAAGCGGACCAATGCATTTGGCGGCTGCCTCCGGATGTCCTACCGTAGGGCTTTTTGGACCGGGTCAACCCGAGATTTTTTCCCCCAAGGTTGACTTTTTTAGGGCGCTGCACAAGAAATTACCCTGCAACCCTTGTGGTCAGGTTCGTTGTATCCACCCCGATAACCCTTGCATGAATCGTATTGAGGTTGAAGAAGTTATGGCAGCCGTGGAGGAACTTTTGAATCAACAATCGCCCCAAAAGTTACCCCATGAAATTTTTTGATTTTTGGTTTGAAGCGCGTTGGAGCGAGCGTGCCGTTACGGTGGGAATGGCACTGACTCTGGTGATTTGGGCATTTTGGGTTTATCGTTCCGTACCGGACCAGAACTTATCCCGCCTGGATGACTCCATCTTTATCGAAGACTTTTACGACTTTAATCGTTCCGAAGGGGCTTTGGCTGAATGTCTGGAAAGGGGGGTCTTTCGACCCAAGGGTGATAATTATTACCGCCCCGCCCTGATGATGACTTTTGTTATGGATGCCCAATGGCATCGTCTTCGTTTGGATGGTTATTACCGGACCAACCTGGGATTGCACGCCTTGGCCGTCCTTCTGTTGTTTGGAGCGATGGGTGCCTTGGGTTTTACGCCGTTTCAATCGTGGGCCTGGGCCATGTTGTTTGGAGTTTTGCCGGTACTTAGTCAAGCAGTAGCCTGGATACCTGGACGTAACGATACCCTTCTGGGTGTGGCTGCCTTTGGGGTGGTCCTGGGGATGCAAAGAACCTTGAAAACCGGTCGATGGTATTGGTGGGTTTTTTTGGGATTGACGGCCTTGACCGCTGTTTTAACCAAGGAAACCGGTTTGTTGGTGGTTCCTGCATCGGCCTGCTTAATTCTGGGTCGACAAAGGTCGGGCCAAGTTCCGCTGCGATGGTTAGGGGTTGTTTTGTTATGGATAATGACCTTAGCTCTGTGGTGGTGGGGTCGTACAACGGCCCAAACGGTGAATACAGGGTTGGATCCCAGCGCCATGGTTTCCTTGTTCTTTTATCGTTTGCCCATGGCGTTGCAGTACCTGGGTAAAACGTTTTTCCCTTGGAACCTATCGGTTTTTCCGGTCATGGAAGATACCCGTTGGATTGGGGGTTTCATGGCTGTTTTGACTATGGGGTTACTTTTGGGGTTTGGCGGTTTAAAACGAATAGGCTGGACTTGGCTGGGTGGGCTTGGTTTTTGGTTTTTGCTACTCTTGCCGGCCTTGGTGGTCCCTCGTGGACTTAACGATCAGGCTTTTGAACATCGACTTTATGTTCCGACTTTGGGAATTATGGTAGCCCTCGCTTCGGTGCCTGTGCGTCGTATTATGAAACAAAAAGCAGTTCAAGCCCTTGTGCTTTTTTTGAGTTTGGGTGTGTTATACACCATCAACGCCCGTCATCGATCGGTCTTTGCGGACGAAAGGGTTTTCTGGCGGAATGCGGCTGACAACGCCCCCTCATCAGCCTATGCCCAGGTGATGTATGCCGTGCGTTGCCTTAGCGGTGATGAAGCAACCCAAGCCGGTATGGGGGTTGCACGACCCTATATCCTCAAGGCGTATGCGCTGGATTCCAACGAAAAGTACGTGTCTCATTACAGGGGTTTATTGGCTTTGGAAGAAAGGCAATGGGCGCAGGCTTCGGCTTTGTTCGAACGTGAATTGAAACGTACTGGCTTGGTGGATAGTTATTTTCATAATGCCCGGGCGTGTTTTGAGTTGGGAGACAAAAGAGGGGCCGCACGGATGCTCACCTTGTATCTGGAGAAAAAGCCTGGCGACCCCATCGCGACCAACAACTTGCGCCTACTCCAGGCCGAATTGGCGCAAACCCCAAGAGTACCCTAACTTTGATATACCCTAAGTCTATTAAAAACAACGCCATGAAAATCTCCCTTCGTTCGCTTGCCTTCGCGGCTTTTTGGGCGTTTTCCACGCCTTGGGTTCAAGCCCAAGATGCGGCATTGGCTGTGTTAGCAGGTGGCCGTGATGATGCGAATCGCTTGGTGGAAGCGTATGCCGGACCCATGGGCCGGGGGTTTTCACAAGCCCTTGGACAAAACTGGTTTAATACCGCCAATTGCCTCAAGCTTCTTCGATTCAATGTTCAGGCTGGGGCTACCATGTTAAGCCTACCGGAAACGGATCGGTATTTTGATGCAGAAGCTTTGGGGTTACAAAATATCCGCCCCCTTGGGGGTGATCCAGTTCGGGTTCCAACCATAGCCGGTGATCGCAATGCGGTATCGCCTTCTTGGGTGATCTTTGGGAATTTATCAGATTCTACCGCGCCCGGTGGTCAGCGTTCAGTTGCCTTGGATACCCTACCGAATTTGCTTAAAGGTCTTGGTTTGCGTAATGTGTTTGCGCCTTATATCCAGGCCAACATTGGCTTGTTCAAGAACACCGAACTGAATATACGCTATGCCCCTGTATTGGACTTGTCGACAGTTGGAGGTAATTTGGTTCCTGATAATTTATTACGGGGTGAGATTCGGTTTTGGGGCTTGGGCATTAAGCACGAACTTCTGCAGTGGATTCCGGTCTTGAAACGATTTCCACTGAGCATGAGTATCTATGCCAACCACGCTCGTATGGGTTATGCTTTGGATACCCGAGTTGACGGTCCCAATCCGGCGGATTATCCCCGCACCTTACCCGGAAATCTGGTCATGGCCAATTATCGGATCAACGGCTCCGAAGACTTTGCCAACCAAAGGCTTAGCATGGAAGGACGAGCAACGGGCGTGGGCCTGGTGCTATCCAAAAAAGTATTGATGGTGACCGGTTTTGCCAGCATCGGAGTTCAGGAGTCCACCTTTCGCCTGGTTGCCGAGGGGAATTATCCCATCCGCACCGGTTTGACGACGGATCCGAACGACCCCTTGCGTTTTACGGAGGAATGGACGTCTTTGGAGAAGCCTTTGGATATCGAAACCCCAAGCAACAGGGTCTTGCGAATGGGGGTTGGGGCAAGGGCCAAATTTGTAATGATTGCCGTACACGCCGAGGCTTTTACCTTGGGAGAATACCGCGGTTATTCCGCCGGCTTGTCGGTGGGTTTCTAGGCTTTGTGGTTATCCCACCAGACTTGTCCTTTTTGCTTGCTCCATTGATCCCGTAACAAATCCCAAGCGCCAAGAGCGAGGGCCAGGTTCATGTGAAGAAAATGCAAAAAACCGCCCAGACGATTCTTCCAAACCGAGGGCTTGCGTTGTTGTTGATGAGCCAAGATCAAGAGCCCGATTCCTAACCCCAAACACAAACCATACCAGAGCAATCCTTGGATATCACCAGTTAATATCCAGCCCCAAGACCCGACGGAGGTTATTAGGAGCCAAGGGCTTAGCCAGCGTATCACTTTGTGCGATACCCAAGCATAGGCCAAACCCCGCTGGAAAACCAAGCCCCGAAAGGCCCATAAGTTTTGAAGATTGCCCTTGCCCAAACGTCGTTTGCGACGAAATTGGACCGATGCATCCCCTTCGATAGGCATACGGGCAATAGCTTGGGGCGCAAAGACAACCCGATGGCCTCTGCGCAGGATTGAAGCAAACCAATAAAAATCATCCACAATAAATCCAACGGGCACGGGGGTGTATTCAGAACGACGCAAGGCCATCAGCGCACCATATCCTCCCATAACGCATCCTTGTACGGACTCTCCTTGCTTGGTTATCATTTCGCGCTCCAGGTATTGGATTTCCGGAGCGTCTACCGTTTGCCGGATTTTGACGGGGTTATCCCCGGACTGGGGTACCCAGGCGATAATACGGGCCTGAACGCCGCCAACGGTTGGGTCTCCAAAAGGTAGGACCAATTCGGGAAGTGTTTTTTCTTCCAACAGGGTATCTGCGTCGGTTAATACCACCACAGCGCTTGTGTCCGAAGAGTCCATTTGGTAATCTTCAAAAAGGGCTTGAATGATGGCGGGTTTACCGGTCCTGGTTTCGAAGCGTCTGACTTTTAAGCCCGCATAGGTAAGGACAAGCTCCTGAAGGATGGAGTCGGTTTGGTCGGTACAGGCATCGGTTCCGATGTAAAATTTGAGGCGCGCCTTGGGGTAGGAGGATCGAAAAACCGAGAGGACCTTCGAGCGAATGACGGATTCCTCGTTGCGGACCGCCATCAAAACGGCCAATTCAGGAAAGGATTCGAGAGGGTCAAATTCTTGAGGACGACGGGAGATACGCCGCATATGCCAGGGGTAAATCACATAGCTGTGAACAAGTGCCGCTGATGAGAGCAAAGCTGCCAGTAAGAAAGCCATAGGTTAACCCAAATTTAGGGGCTGGAACAAGGCAGCGAGGTTCTTCATTTGGACCTCCGGTTCAAGTGTCTTCGCGAGACTTTGGCTAGCATTTTGGGCCATGCTCTGCAAAAGTTCTGGATTTTGGCTGAGTTGTTGAAGCCCTTCCACAAATTCAGCCGGGCTTTGGGCAGGCCAATAGTCATGAAAAGGCTTTAACCCCAGACCTTGTACCCCTTTGGTGGTGGAAAGAAGGGGTATTCCCAAGGCAATGGCCTCAAGGGCTTTGATTTTCAGACCACTCCCCATCCGTAGAGGCATGACCAGGAGGTCGCAGTTTTTCATGAATGCTGATGCGTCTTCGACCTCTCCATGGACCACCAGATTGGAAAGTCCCGATCCCAAACCAGATGGCATTTTTCGGCCGGCCAGGTGGAACGTTGGCTTTGGATTCACCGAAAGCATGCCGGGGTACCAATCCTCCAAAAACCATTGGACGGCGTCCAAGTTGGGTAACCAATCCAGCGTCCCGATAAAGCCCAGGTTCAGCCCCCTTGGTTGGGCTTCAGCCATTGGGACCAAAGGCTTTGAGGTTACGCTGATAATTGAAATTGGGGGTTCCGGTTCAGGCCAATACCCCAGGGTGATGAGGGTCTTATCCTTGGGCATTCTATGTTGGAGACCCTGGGCGTCTTCGGGGCTAATGGCCAGAACGGCATCGGATTGCGAAAGTATTTGCTGTTCAAAGCTCTTAATTTTTGAATATTCCCCATACAGCCACCACGACAAGGGATGCCACCTAGGGTAGGACTTTGCCTTTTGAAGCAATAAATCACTTTCGATGTTATGGGCCCGATAAAAAATCTTCAGCTTAAATTCCTGAAACAAGGGCAGGTAGAGACCCATTGCTAGACCCTCTACCAGAACCACATCCGGTTTTTCTGTGTTGATAACACGTCGTAATTCATGGGTGACGTCGTCGTGTTGAAATCGGGTGAGGTGGTACGGTTTGGTTTGTAACAAAGAAAATAAAGCCTTAAGTGTAGACACATGGGTCTTTATGTCAATAGTTTTTAAGTGTTGATTTATCCCAAAATCGGGTGGCAATTCCCGGGGATTAACCCGATTACGGCTAGGGTTCAGGCAAAACCAACGAACGCGATGACCTAATTTTTCCAGGCAGGCGGCGGTATGATGAAAAGCCTTGACCCCGCCGTCCCTTACCGGGTAGGGAATACGGTTATAGACTTGCAAAATGGTCATCGTCGAGTCCTTGGTATTCAAAGTCGTGCTTAGGAAATCCAACGAAAGGTCCGGTCGCGGTTGGCTCGATAGACCAAAACCAAGGCCACGGGCAATAACACAATGCTTGATATCCACATGGACCATTCGGGGGCGAGGCTCCCATCCCGGGCTAATTTTTCGCTGGTCATGGTAAGGATATGATAGACCAAAAAGCCTGCTACAGCCACGATAGTAGGCAGTCCCAGCCCTCCCTTGCGGATGATGGCACCCATCGGAGCCCCCAACAGGAACAATAAAATGCAGGCAAAAGAAAGCGAAAATTTTCGATGCAATTCGATAACATACCTTGCTGTTAAATCCCGTCGGCTTTGCATTTCCCGGTTTTTCATTTCGGTATAGGATCGTACGGTTTGGATTTGTCTTTGGGCTTCTTGAATCAGGTTGGGATTTTGGATCAATGAAGCATTGAATCCATCCGTTGTTACCGAGTCCAGATCGGGATTTGAACCCCTTAGTCCCCAATGATATTGGGATAAAATCAGCGCATTGAGGGCTGAATCTCGGCTTTCGTTATCCCGCTTCAGGGAGTCAATTGCCGAACGTAACTGTCGGGTATTGAGCATGGAATAATAGTCCTTGAAAAGACTTTCATCGCTCCGTCTCAATTTCAGTTGGCTTAGGTCCAGATGAATGGTTTGTTTTTTGAATCGTATTCTTGATTCACCATTACTTAAACTGTTGTTACCGTTCAAGGAACCGTCTGTGTAGGTAAATCCATTGCGTAATTCGATGGTCAAAAAACGCTGATCGGCGCTGTGAACCAGTCGGCCTTGGCGAGCCATGGTCACTTGAGGGTAGGCGCCCGAAGTGGTCCGATCGTATATCCAAATATCCTTGAGGGTTTGAGGGTCCTTGCCTTTGCGGCGAACCATCAGGGTATACCCCTCGATGTCTTGGTAAAAGACCCCGGGTTTGATAGCCAACGCAGGTTTTTTTTGTTGAACATCGTAAAGGAGGGAGCCAAATTTGAGTCGCGATGAGGGCAGGATGGTATCCGAGAAGTAAAAGGCCAATAATGAAATACCAAAAACCAGCATGAGAAGGGGCCTCAGAAATCGCGTTAAGGAAATGCCGGATGCTTTGACGGCCATCAATTCTCCGTTTTCGGCAAAACTACCCAAGGTCATGATGGAGGCCAGAAGCAAGGCCAGCGGCAGGGCTAGCGGGACAAAACTGGCCGACGCGTAAAAGATGAGTTCTGCAATGATCCACCATTCCAGCCCTTTGCCGACCAAATCGTCGATATAGAGCCAAAGGAACTGCATAACAAGGATGAACTGTACAATCAAGAAGGTCACCACCAAGGGCAAGGCAAAGGCCTTGATAAGCATAGTGGATAAACGATTCATGGGTTGTGTGATGAGGAGGATCCGAAGCTCAAAATTCGCCTCAAAAGAACCGGAATCAAAACGAAGAGAAGACAGAAGTGTTATCTACGCCATGGGACTCTATCAGATTTACGAAAAACAATGGTTGCCGGCGTCCACTGAAACACTTTGGGACTTTGTGGCGACCCCTCGAAACCTGGCTCGGATCACTCCACCTCGCATGGGTTTTGAAATTCTAACCCCCGATTTGCCTCCGGTAATGCACTCAGGAATGATTATAGCTTACCGTGTTCGACCCCTACCGGGCTGGAGCACCACCTGGGTTACCCGTATTTCGGAGATTATACCCGGGGAGTATTTTGTGGACGAGCAGATTTTGGGGCCATACCGGTTTTGGCATCACGAGCATCGACTCACCCCAGGAGACGGTGGAACGTGGATGGAGGACCGGGTTTCCTATATCCCGCCTTTGGGTATTTTGGGTGATTTGGCGCAGCAAGTTTTGATTCGAGGTCAGCTCAGGGAAATTTTCGAATACCGTAAAAAGGCCATGGAGGCCCTTTTCCCCATCAAGTAATCGCCTCTGCCTACGGAAATGGGGACAACTTCACACCGAAAGCCTTTCCTACCCACCAAAATCTGCATTACCTGTGGCCGCAGCTTTGCCTGGCGCCGCAAATGGATTTTGAATTGGGAGCAGGTGCGATACTGCAGCAAAAAATGCAGTTCCAAGGCTCCTTGATGTATATTTGCCGCCCATAAACCGCACCAAGCGGTAGTTTTGTTCTTTGAGGCGGGGTAGCTCAGATGGTTAGAGCGTAGGATTCATAACCCTAAGGTCGGCAGTTCGATCCTGCTCCCCGCTACAATTTTTAGCCTATTTTCGGGTATGAAAAAATCCATAACCCGCGTTTTTTTGGGCGCACTATTGCTTTTTGTCTGGCAATTTATGAGCTGGGCCGCCCTTAACTTTCACGAGAAGGCTCAGCGTCATACCCCTCAACAGGACTCCATTCTAGCCTATATCCAAGGGCTAGGCCTGGAAGAGGGTCAATATCTTCTGCCGCAGCCGGGACCAGAGGCAACCGCGGAAATGCAGCAGGCCTTTATGAAGGAACAACAGGGCAAGCCCTGGGCCTTGTTGGCGGTGCACCGTCGTAACCAAACCAGCATGTGGATGCCCATGCTGCGAGGATTCTTGGTTGACTTGCTGATTGTCTGGATGCTCTTTGCCCTCTTGGACGCCATGCTCAAAGGCCTTTCACCATCTAAGCGATGGAACATGGGCATACTCTACAGCATGACCATCGGTCTTATCGGTTACTTCGCAATCGATTATACCCAATTTATTTGGTACCAATCGTATGATATTCTGGCCTCACTCGTCGATGGGGTTGTACCCTGGGCTATCCTTGGGGCATTGCATGGGTTTTTTGAGACCCGCAAGGCCTAAGTCTGGAGGATAGGTTGAACCTAAAAATCCCGACTTCCGTTGGGTTGAAACGTGTAGCGAAAGGTATAGTAACGCTGCAACTTGTACTTGACGGAGTCAGGTTCGCTTACGGCAGGGGTTACGCCCCCTTTGTAGTAATTGAGTATTTCAACTTTGGCAAATTTTCCTGAAGCCGTACGAATCACAAGGATTTTGCCGGGGATAGGACGCACCAATTGTTCGGCTTGGGAATAGGTGTACCAGGCTCGGCCACTGCCAACAGGAATTGCGTAGTTGGGGGCCGCATCCACTCGGAAGGTGGAATCGGTCGGAATGGACTTAAGGTCTGCAAAGAGTCCGGTCCAAACAAAGCCACCACCCTGACCAGGTCCGCTGCTGCCGGAATTGGTAATGATTGTGGTACCGCGAAAGCCCAAATCCCAACGGGTGCTCGCCGAGTCGGTGGAGGGTATGATGGAATTGGTCTCTAGGCTGTAGAAAGTGAACTTACCCGCACCGTAGGGAATGCCTCCGGCCGGGGGTACACCGGGGGTAATCCCAATGATGGTATCCGCAGCAAGATTTTGAACGCTCACAGCCTGAAGACCAACAGGCGGCACAGGGGTATTGTCTTTGCAGGAAACGGCAAATGTTGCCGTGCCCAAAAGGAGTACAAGGGCCTGAAAGGATGGGATTGCAGCAAGTCTAATTTTCATGACGGGGTTTAAAAAAAATGGAAGTTTAAGAAAGGGTGATTCAAGAAATGAAGGCCCGGTTTTAGGCTGAGGGCCGCCATTCGATTTGAATAAACAACGAGCGGGGGTTAAGGTTTGGTACAAAAAACGCATCGCGATAATTAAATAGGTTTTCGATTCCAATTTGGAGCTGAAGAAACACACCGGCCTTGTTCCATGCGATGGGCCCGCCACCCACCAGGCGATGCACCGCGAAGCCAGACGCGCGCAGATCCTGACGGTTGTACAAGCCGTTACCGTCGGTATCCGCAGTTAACCACGAAGAACGGTAAGTGGACTGCCAACGCGTATAAAATCCTCCGCGAAAATTCCGGGTCCAACCCAACTGGACTTGCTGATTGGAACGGAAGGGTAAGCCCCGGTAATCCGAAGCCAACATTAGACGACTGAAGCCGTCATCATCCCGGGTGTACACTTCTTTGTTACGAATTCGACGCCAATCTTCGGGCCGGCCGGTCCATAACATTTGCCAACCCATATGAACCGACCATAAAGGCTGTTCTATGGTGACTTTGTTTTCAATTCCTGCCGTATAGGCTTGGTTAATGTTGAGGTATGAAAAGATCTGGGATCCGTCTGTTTGAATAGCAACCGGTCGGCTGTCGATCATGTTTTGGAGAAGGTGAGCAAAACCGTGGATTTCCCATCGCCAATCGAGGTTTTTACTTCTTCCATACCGTGTTCGACCCATTTGAAGGGAAGTCGAATACTCCGGCCTAAGCGCCTGGAGTAGGCTGTATTCGGGGGTAATCGAGGAAAGGAGTCCGGCCGAATCCAAGGCAGCAATCACAGCCTGAGCATTAAGGCTGCCCAAAACCCGGTAATTGCCTGCCGCCGGGTTGATAAAGTTGAGGTACAATTGCCTGAAATCAGGGGTTTTAAAGCCACGGGCTACCGAAATTTTCCAATTGACCAGCGGGTTTTGCCACCATTGCAAGGCCAACTTGGGGCTCCATGCCGAGCCGAAGATTTGGTAATGGTCAAAGCGAACAGCAGCAAGCATCGAAGCCCTTTCACCCAAGCGATGATCCCATTGTTGGAACACATACCACACCGGATTAACCCGCTCAGCTAAAGGGCCGCCGTACCGTTCACTACGAACCCCATCCCTAACGGTGCCCATACCGTAAACCCATTCCGAACGGGGCGACGAGGTCCAAATCCCTTGCCATTCCGCTTTGAGGTATTCCTGCTGGAAACCATCTTGATACAGGGGGCCGTTCTCGTTTTCCAGGCTTTGATTTTTGTCAAAACGGCTCCCGTAAAGGCGTAGGCGTCCCTTGTAGTTTTGGAGGCTTCGCTTGGGCTGATGGACCCAATCGATGCGAAGATTGTGTTCACCATTTTCTTCAGATCCCCTTGTCTCAACCCTTTGACCGTTGGTAACGGCCGACAAAAGACTTTCGCTTTGGTCATGGTTGCTGCGCCATTGGGTCAAGAGCTGGTGATCCGGATGGGGAGACCAACGCATTTTTTGTTGCTGCGAAAAACGTTTCAGCGGACTCAGCAAAGGGGACTGAGTGAACGGCCGCAGGCTGTATTGGTCGGTTTGAAAAAAATTAACTCCTCCATCCCAATGAACTTGATTTTTGGGGTGGAGTTTTCGTTGGCCTTGCAAAGCCAAGTCCAGGGTATTCAAACTTCCCACGCGTTGGGAGGCCGACCAGGTGTTGGTGCTGTCCTCGGCGTCATCGGTTACCAGATTGACGACCCCCCCCAAGGCTTCGCTGCCGTAGAGGGCTGACGATGGACCTTTGACGATTTCTACCCTTCGGACTTGGTTGAGCCCCAATCGCTGTAGTTCAAGGGTCCCTGCACTACGACCAATCAACGGCTCACCATCCAAGAGAATCAGGTTGTACTCGGGGCCCAAACCTTGAATTTGCACGCCGGTTCCAAAGCCTTGCTGAAGGATTAATCCACTTTGCTCCTGCAAAAGGTCGCTAAGTCTAAGTGTCGCTGAACGCTGAATTTGTTCCTGGGATATGACCACCGCGGGAAGCGGAAGGCTGACCGTGCTTTTGCGGTTTCGGGTACCTGCTACCAGGACCTCCCGCAACCAAGGTGCGTGGATTAGGGTATCCGGGGAAGTTTTGGAAAGAGATTGAGCCTGCAGCTCCTTGGTCCAAGGGGATAAAATTCCTGGCAACACCAACAGGGCCGAATAGCATAGCAGGCGAGTGGTGCGGTTAGGAAACATGCGGCGGCGAAATTAGCCAAGGCCTGCCTCAACCGCACAATGTTGACGGAAGAATCAGGGTTGGCGGACCAATCGGAGCTCGGCTTTTTGACCCGCGGGGGTGATTACGCTCAAAAAGTAAACACCTGGAGAGGCTGTGGCCAGATCCAGCGAAAGGGGTTCCAGGGGATCTAGCCAAAGACCTTGGGATATATTCCGACCGAAGGCATCGTTGATTTGATAGGTTATCCCTCGTTGGAAGGTTGAGGACTCGGCCGATTCGGCGCCTAAGGTCAATTGAATTCGATCGGAACTGGGGTTAGGGTAAGCACGAAGGCTGATAGGGCTCTGGGCCATTTCTTTGGTCGTTGTGAGGGTGCTATAAAAAAACTCCGCAGTTTTTTGGATAATAAAATTGGTGGTTACCGTATCGGTCAAATCATGACCCAGGGTGGGAAAGCTGTACATTTCGGAACGAGCCCCTAAGCGTTGAATGCGAGGGTGCAACAAAGACGACCCGTCCAGTTGGATAATGGGATTGCCCACAAAGGTGGCAAAACCCCTTGCAAAGGGAACAACATCGTCCAGAACACCGTGAAAATGCACCGTGGGATGTACCGGGGCTTGCAAGAGGACCGAGTCCAGCAGGGCCCCTGCCATATTAAAAACACCATGAACACGGGAAGAATAGGTTGGGCTACCGGTTAAACCTTCCAGACCACCACCGACAACTCGTAACATATTACGAACAAGAGGCGTAGCCAGGGTTGTATCCCGAAAATACGCGGCATGTAGCGCTGTGATGGCTCCGGCTGAATAACCTCCTATGAAAATCCGGTTGGTATCGATTCCAAAAGGATTAAGACCGCTTTGACCGGTAACACCTTCGACCACACTCCGTCGCAAAAAGCGAACGGCAGCCTTCGCGTCTTGGGTTGCCCGGATTGCGGCTTTGGCGAATTCGGCATCCAAGGGGTTGGTGATGCTAATGCTAACCCCAAGGCGGTAGGATGCGGTTGCTGTAACATAACCTCGCCGAGCAAATTCCTGACACAAACGGGTCATTACCGCATCGTTGCGTGTTCCACCCACAAAAGAGCCCCCATGAAAGAAGACCATGACCGGTCGTGGCGACGTATTGGACTCCACGGGTACATAAAAGTCCATGGCCAGGGTTTGGTTGGCTCCTGTATTGGTGATGGCCTGACCGTAAACGACCCCGTTGATGGTTTGAACCTGGCTTATGACGGGCTGCAAATAACGTTGGGCCTCGGATGTTTGAGCCAAGATCAGGACCATGGCTCCACAGGCCAAGATCTTACGAAGGGTTGGAGGAACACGCATGGGTTTTTTGAATTTACTTTGGAACGAAGTTAACGAAATCCTGCATGAATCAAGCCAAGCTGAAGGAGTTACAACACCCCTTGACGTCTAACAAGGGGGTTATGCAAGCGGTTGTTGTTGCCGCCCTGGGGTACTTCGTGGATATTTACGACCTGGTTCTCTTTAGCATTGTTCGGGTGAGCAGCCTGCGAGATTTGGGGATTCCCGCTACGCAAATGGAGGCAGACGGGGTTTATATTCTCAATATGCAGATGGTCGGGATGTTGTTAGGAGGCATAGCATGGGGGGTTATGGGGGACAAAGTAGGACGGCGATCGGTTTTGTTCGGTTCAATTTTGTTGTATTCTTTGGCCAATTTGGCTAATGCCTGGGTTTCAACGGTGGATCAATACGCATGGATTCGCTTGGTGGCCGGTTTTGGTTTGGCCGGGGAATTGGGGGCAGGAATTACCCTCGTCAGCGAATTAATGACCCCGGAGCGACGTGGACACGGGACCACGGTGGTGGCCACGGTTGGAGCCGCAGGTGCTATTCTGGCCGGAGCAGTGGCTTCCAATTTTACGTGGCAAACGGCCTATGTCGTAGGCGGTGTTCTGGGATTATCGCTTTTGTTGTTACGATTTGGTGCCTTGGAATCAGGAATGTTTCGTCAAACCCTTCGTAGCGAAGTGAGCCGGGGTGCCTTTTGGAAATTGTTCACACCCCGTTCTCGTGCATTTTTGTTTTTGAACAGCATCTTGATCGGTGTTCCCATCTGGTTTTGTGTGGGTATTTTGATCACCTTCTCGCCCGAATTGGCCCAGGAATTGGGAATTCAAGGTGTGGTTAACCCGGCTTATGCGGTGATGTGTACCTATGCCGGACTGACGGTAGGTGACTTTTTGAGCGGTGCGCTCAGTCAGTGGTTTCAAACCCGCAAAAAAATCGTTCGAGCCTTCCTTTACCTCACGGTGTTAACGGTGGGCGTTTACCTATCCGGTCGTGTTACTTCGTTGACGGGTTTCTATGTCTTGTGCGGTTTGTTGGGCTTGGCGACCGGCTACTGGGCTGTTTTTGTAACCATGGCCTCCGAACATTTTGGAACCAACTTGAGGGCCACGGCTACCACCTCAGTTCCCAATTTTGTTCGAGGTTCTACGGTTTTAATCACCTTGGGTTATCGGTATGGACAGCAATGGACAACCAAGACTTATGCGGCCTTGGCGGTGGGTATGGTTTGTTTGGGACTTGCCTTTGTGGCCCTGTCCCGCTTGCGCGAAACCTGGGGTAGGGACCTCAATTTTCAAGAAGACTGAAAATAGAGGGTGACTTAGGGCTTTAAGGCGTAGCGGTGCATTAAGCCACTCAAATGAAATTGCTGCACAACATTGAGGTGTTGTTGTAATTGCAATTCAACGACCTTGACCTCGGCGTTTATCAAGTTGATTTCCCTTTGGTTGAGAATAAAAACATTGCTTTCACCGGCCTGGAACCTGATTTTTTCGGCCTCAAGCATCCGTCGATTTTCGACCACCAACTTTTCTTGCAATACCAGGAGATTACGGAATAGAGCGTACTGTTGCAGGCTTCGTTCCAGTTCTTGACGTAGGCCCGCGTTGGTCCATTCCAATTGCCATTTTCGGGAGTTTACATTGAGTTTTTGTCGTTCAATACGGGCTCGCTCCCTTCTCAAAAAAATCGGGATATCCATTTGGATTCCGGTGAATTGACCCCCACTGAAGATGTTGTAGGATGGGTCCGAACCGGGTAAGGGAGTCAGGCTCCACTCCAGATCCAATTGGGGCATGAGACGGCTTCTTAACCAGCGCAATTCGAGTTCTTGTTGAGCGATATCGTTTCGTAACATTTGAATTCGAGGGTGTTCCTCCAGGTAACCGGCGTAGGCGGCTGAATCCTGGATGGGTGCTGGTGTTGGTAAAACCGGAGCATGAACCGATCGCCGATAGCTTCGGCTTAATTCATTGACGCCCAAAGTATCCCAAAGATGCACGGCCAAAGCAAACCGGGC
The DNA here is from genome assembly GCA_049431025.1 of Bacteroidia bacterium. Lineage (GTDB taxonomy): Bacteria > Bacteroidota > Bacteroidia > UBA7662 > UBA7662 > SYHX01. Next base: position 19,596 of record JBMTCP010000017.1, read on the forward strand.
TTCGATTTCCTTGATACGGGCCTCTTCAAGTCGTTGTTGCCAAGTACGTTGTTGGATGCCGGCTTCGAGGGTATCAATGAAAGGCCTTTCTCCGATTTCAGCTGCGTAACGAACAAAGTTTAATACATCGTTGGCAATGACGAGGGCTTCGGTATAAATGTCGGTTTGGCGCTGACTAGCTTCCCAGCGATGATAATCCTGGGCGGCGTCTAGTAAGATATCGTTGATGATTTGATCCCGTTGAGCAGAGGCCAAGTCGGCCAAAACATAAGCTTGCCTTAGGTCGGTTCTCCGGCGGTTAATCCAGCCCTCTCTTCCTAAAGGGATGCGAAATCCGCTTTTCCATTGGCCTCCGGGGATCGTACTGGACTGTGGGTTGACCTTGGACCCTTCGCTTTGGTCAAAGCCAACATAAAAATCAGGTCCCAACAAGGTGGGAACCCGAAGGTCAAAATCCTGGAGGCCCAATTCCAGTTTATCCTCCCAGGTTTTGCGTTGTTGCATGAAACTGACCCGGGGATCCATAGCTCCCTTGGCTTCTTGAATTTGGGTCAAACCCTGATCGGCTAAAATCCGGGCCTGCGTGATGACCGGATGACTTTGTCTCACCCTTCCCAAAAATTGCTCCAAACTCAAACTATCCCCTGAATCCGGCTTGGTGGCTGTTGCGTATGCCGGTTTAGGAATGGCTGGTAACCACAACCCCAAGATTAGGATGATGAAGGGCTTGATTCCCCGGGTTAGGTCGAGCCTATCAGAATTCAACATCTTACTTTTTTGAGTTTTTGACCGAAATTCCTGAACCAATAGCGTCCTTTTGACGGATATCGTAATAATCCGGCGGGAAGCCATTCAGTTGTCTCCACATTTCATACCAGATGGGAACGTCGTTCAGCAAGGCAATTCCCTGAGCCCCCGAACCAACCCGCAAGGCTTCCGGCCAGGCGACATCGTTGGGATCGGGACGAACCAAAACCCGGTATAGCCCGTTATCTGAACTAAAGGCATCAATTGCTGTTACAACACCACCAAAACTTCCTACACTAAGGCCGGGCCAACCGCTAAAGACAAGGGTGGGCCAACCGTCAAAAAGGAAACGAACCTTGTTGCCTTTGCGCAATAGGGGTAAATCCAAAGGCCTGACATACAATTCCACCGCTAATTCAGGATGAATGGGCGAAATACTGATGATCTCCTCCCCTTCTTTGACCAATTCTCCCAAGCCGGTTTTGCGGGCCTTGGTAATAATGCCGGTTTGGGGCGCCAAAACCCAGTACAAACCGTTGCGGTATTGGAAATTTGCGAATTGATTGGATAATTTGTTGAATTCCGATTCAGCTTCGAAATAAGCCGACTGAGCAGCAAAACTTTCAGAATTAACTTTGGCAATTTTTTCTTGGTAATCGTTGTCCAAGGAGTTTATTTCAATTTCTGCATTGATGACTTCGTTGCGGGATTTGAGTAAATTGTTTTGGGCACTGATTCGTTTGGCGCGGGCATCTTGGGCTTTTTGACGCCGGGCTTCGAGCTCGTTGATGGGTTGGAGTCCTTCTTTGTAGAGGGCGTTGGAACGGTCCAATTGGCTTTCGGCAATTTGGAATTGAGTTTGGGCAGCGACCAAGTCGTTGCTATCGGATTCAACCTTGAGTTTGGCTTGAATGAGTTTGTTACGGGCCTGGTCCAGCTTGTTCAGCCTGCTGGCTTGAAGGGCCTTGAGTTGACGATCCAAGGCGTCCACCTTGGATTGGTAGGCCTGAACTTTGGAGGCTGCTGCGGATGCTTGGTTCGCGGTACGCTGCAAGAGGGAGGTATCAAAGAAAGCCTCCTTGATTTCCGACAGGTGAAGAAGCGTATCGCCTTTCCTTACTGTATCGCCTTCTTGCACATACCACTTCTCGATTCGGCCCCCAATGATGGACTGCAAAGTCTGTGGTCGCTGATCCGGCCTCAGGGCTGTAACATACCCGTTGCTTTGAATGTTCTGAGTCCAAGGCATAAACAAGAAGATGAGGGCCAGGATTCCCAGGCCTATAATCCAATGCCGGATTCGGTGCGGAGGACGTGTTTTTTCGCCGTGCTTATAGGATTCGAGGTTTTCTTTGGGATAGACCTTTTCGACCGATTGCGAAGATAAGTTTAACATAGGATTTTGGTTACCTTGTTTGTGCTTTGTTGAGGTTTACTTCGACCTAAGATTAGGGAAGTTTTGTAATTTGTCCGTTGGTGAGTTCGTAACGCAGATCACAGGACTGTTGTAAAAGTGGATCGTTGCTGAAGGCCACCAGGGTCCAGGGCTGACGAGTCAGGGTTCCGTAGAGTTCGGCTTTTTCATCTTGGGTAAGGGATGTAAAGACATCTTCGTAAATCATTAATCCGGGTTGATGGACTACAGATCGAGCAAGGACTACGCGCTTCGCTGCTGTAGCGGATAGAGGCGAACCTTCGGATTGTAAAGGCGTGAAGATCCCTTCTTCCAGGTGGTCTAAGTACGGTTGCAGCCCAACAATTTTGCAAGCTTCCATAATTTGGTCAGCTGAACAGCCGCTACCTAAATCGATGTTGTTGTAAAGGGTTTCTTCAAAAACCCCTTCCGTATTTAAGCAGTGTCCCAGACGTTTGTTAAGGGTAAATCGGTCAATCCATTCCAGGGGCTTTTGGTCAACCAGAACCTGACCCTGGGAAGCGGAATAAATCCCGGTTAATAATTTTAACAAGGTATTTTTTCCGCTACCGCCCCGTCCGCTAATGCATATCTTTTGACCTGCTTGAACTTGGAGGTTCAAATCGCGGAATTTCCATTGGGTGCTATCGTCGTATTTGAAGCTCAAATTACTGAGCGATAAGGATAAAGGCCCTTTATCCTTGATTTCAGAACGTTGCTCCGGGGATACCGTTGAGGCCTCCTGTAAGGGTAAATCGGCCACATGGGCGACCTTAGTTACCGAGGTTATCAGGTCATATATCGAGTCCATTTGAAAAATGATTTTTTCAAGGGATGATATAATTAGCAATACCACAATTTCGGCAGCCACAAACTGGGCCAGGTTGATTTGTTGTTTTTGGAGGAGTATAATTCCCAAGGCCATCAGGCTACCAATCACCAATAATTTCATGACGACCAAGCCCCAGTATTGAATTTTGAGAATACGGTAGTGGGCATTTCGGTCTTCGAGGTAGGCATCCACTTCGGCGTCCATTTTGCGGATTCCGGGTTCTAAGCTGGGCAGCAAACGAAGTGTCGTTGAAAGTCGCGCCATTTCTTCGAGCCAGAACACCACTTTGTATTTGTGTCCCGATTCTTTGATGCTGTAGTACAAGGCTTTCTTGCCGAGGAGGGCGATAACAAAATAGAATAGCAACGACAAAACCAAGGTCAAGGCAATGAAGATGGGGTGGTAAAAGGACAAAAGCAAGAGCCCAAATATCATTTGAAAAAACGCCGTGCTAAAGTCCATGAGAGCTTTTTGGAGACTGGATTGAATGGCTACGACATCAAAGAATCGGTTCATCATTTCGGGGACATAGCCGCGGACCAAGCGCTGCAAATCCAGGCGCGGGATGCGGTGTACAAAGTCAAAAGCTCCCCGAACGAAGAGCATTTGCCGAACATGTTCGCTGATATTGAGTTGATGGATATTCATCCAGCCGTTGAGGATGGTTGCCAATACGATGACCCCCATAATTAAATACAAGGAGGAGGAGGGTTGCCCAGTAATGAGATATTGGATAATCGCTTGCAGTCCCAAAGGCAAACTAAGGGCGACAAGGCTGTTTAAAAGGGCAAAGAGATAAATCTCCTTAATTTCGGATTTGAAATTTTCCAAGAGCTTGAAGAGCCTTTGGACTGGAGTTGTGTTATCGTGGTTTGAGTGTATGGGTGCTGCCATGAGGTATGGTTCAAACAGTTAGGGGTTGTGTGGTTAGTCGATCAAGTATTTGACAGACATACCGGAAGGTTTGGTTTGCCGTTTGGGAGTACGTTGGGGTGGGTGCGGGTAATTCGGTAAGCGAAGGAAGGTGTTCGGCATAGTAAGGCTGGATCATAACGGAGGCCAAAAGGGTGCTTATCAGGGATTTGGGAAAGTCAAAATCCGGGGAGACTTCTTGCAGCCATTCGCTCATTTGCTTGACCAGGGATTTGAGGGCACGATGGGCGCCACCTTGGTTTTCGTGGTCTACGTGTTCGCTGAAGTATGCTTTGACCGATTGATGGGTAAGGATTTTGTGCATGCAGTCGTAGGAGATTCCTTCCGATGGCCACGAATGCGCCTCGGGGAAACACATGATCTCAAAGGCCTTTTTGAGGGCTTCTTTACCACCAAGCCCCGCTTGGCAGCACTTTATATCCACTTGTTCGTTCAACCAACCCCAGTATAAATTGATCTGATAAACCAATAGCCGGTGCTTGTTATCAAAGTATCGGTACACCGAACTCTCGGTCGTTTGCAGGTTTTGAGCTAATTTTTTGAGGGTAAAGGCGTCAAATCCATCCTCGCCAAGCATACGAGCCGATTCTTTCAATAGCTTTTGGCCAAGAACCGAGCTCAAAGGGTCTTTGACAAAAAGGTTTTGGGAAGACGGTGGGTTGGCAGCGAACATTTAACAGGCTTGAATCGGCTTGTAAAGGTATTGGTAGTAGTAATACTACTGATAACGGGCCAAAAATAAATTTGTTTTAGGGAAGTGCAAGATTTCGCCAAGGCCCTGTACTTTTGGCCCATTAACGCCGGATTTTGAAGACGACTAAGTCAACCGTATGGCAAAGGTTCACGGTTTGGTTCCTCTCCGTGGCCTTTATGGCGCCCAGTTTATCGGGTCTTTTTCATCAAAATTCACATGACCCCCATTCTTCGCACCAGCTGTCCACCAACTGGTCCATGGCTTTTGATCAAGCTCATCATCACTCCTTCCCGATGGACGAGCAACAAAATGGGTTGGGGGAGCTCGAAGTTGTTTTTGAATCTGGTGCCGAGGAATTTGAAGAAAATACTTCAGAAGCCACTTATCCATGGTATGGTTTCGTTGTCAAGTTTGGGCAGTCTTTTACTGCCTTAGGGCTATGGACCCGTATTGGTGAAAAAAACCAAGGTGTTCCTCCGGCCTTGTACCTAAGGCATCACGCTTTGCGTATTCCTTCGTAAGAGTTAGAATTTAGAATGTTATCTCAACGGGTGCACGCAGTGCTCGTTGGAAAGTTTCATTCCGTTGGGTTGAAGCAAAGGCTTCAACGTCAATTTATTCTGGATCATTTTACGAAGTAGAACTTTCATGAACTATTCAATTGATCAAACCCTTGAGCATATCAGGCATTACCTACCATCGCAGGCATCCCTGAAAGATTTTATTCATCATAACACCCTGCATGGCTTTCAAGACCGTAGTTTTCACCGGGCCTGTTTTGAAGCAGCCGAGGTCTTTGGTTATTCCACCTACCTCTCCTTGGAAGAATATCGGGCATTGTACGCCAAAGGCCGCATTCAAAAGGATATCCTGGAAGAGCGAATTCGGTGGAGCCTACAGCAACAACAACTTAGCAAAGATGGTAAAGTCGTTAGCCCAATACCTTCTGAACAGATCAGCGAATGGCTAAAAAAAGCCCTCAACAGCCGTTCGGACTATACCTACCGAGGGAGATTAGGCGGTTTTCGCCAAGCCTGGAAGGATGTCCTCAAAATGAACCTGAACAAGGCTGCTCACCCTTTGTTGCTTCGAATGGTGGCCGCCTATTTGGATCAGGGTATTTCAACTTGGAAGTTTCCTTTTGTTGAATCAGGATTGCTGGAGAACCTCCGCCAATTGGATCGTTCAACCGGTGGCGTGATTTTTGGTAAGCGCAGGGCCCAAATTTTACTACACAATGCCCAAACAAGCCTGGAAGATTTGCTTGGAATTTTGGTAGGGGATCCCCGGTTCTTTGAGGCGTATTTGTGGGACCAACAATTGGAGCATCCCGGCTGGTCCGGCATGGTGGCCACCTTAGAATTTCAGGAAAGCGCCCTCTTGGACACTCGAAAGATTTCCTTTTATGATTGGGTATGTTTCGAATGTTTACTGGAGATTGATGCCCTGGACCGGAAGTTCCCCAAGGGCTGGGAGCCCTTATCAAAACATGTTACGCCACCTTATCCTCATTTGTTCGCTGACTTGGAAGACTCCGACGATTGGTTCATCCTTCGTTGTTGGCAAGAGGCCTATGAATGGACTTATTATCGGCAGGTATTGAACAAATTGGCAGCAAATTTCTCATCCGATGGTCGGCTCCAAAAACCCGCTTCCGCTGAGGTTCAGGCGCTTTTTTGCATCGACGATCGAGAACATTCCTTGAGGCGGCATTTGGAGTTTGTAATCCCATCGTGTTCAACGTACGGAACGCCGGGGTTCTTTGGGGTTGCCTTTTATTTCAGGCCAGAGCATGGGCAATTTGTGACCAAATGTTGCCCTTTTCCCATTCATCCAGGGCATGTGATTTTTGAGACCGAACGCAAAAAACGATTGGGCCGAGACTATTCCATGGAATCTCAACGGCAATCGTTGTTACGGGGTATGCTAAGCGCGGGTCTTCTCAGCTTTTCTTCCACCGCGAGGTTGCTCTTGAATCTGGTCAGGCCTACTCCATCGCCGGTGATGGCCGATTCCGGGTCTCATATGGATGCCGATTCGTTGTTGGAAATAGAATTCAAAGGCGACTAT
>JBMTCP010000018.1:0-26225 GCA_049431025.1 Bacteroidia bacterium
ACGACTTCGGTTGAAACCTCGGAATTGTTAAGCCGGATGATGACCTTGCGCAAACTCAAGCACAATGTATTGAACGCCAAACAACACCAGCGAGAGGCAGAAATAGTTGCCGAAGCGGGTCGGGCTGGTACGGTTACCATCGCGACCAACATGGCGGGTCGCGGTACGGATATCAAACTCGGGACCGGGGTTCAGGAAGCCGGAGGTTTGGCGATTATCGGAACGGAGCGTCACGAATCGCGTCGGGTGGATCGGCAGTTAAGGGGTCGTGCGGGCCGTCAGGGCGATCCGGGTTCGTCCATTTTCTTTGTTTCGTTGGAGGACGATTTAATGCGCTTGTTCGGGTCCGAGAGGATTTCAAGCATCATGGATCGTTTTGGTTACAAGGAAGGCGAGGTTATTCAACATTCGATGATCACCAAGTCCATTGAGCGGGCTCAGAAAAAGGTGGAGGAAAACAATTTTGGGGTGAGAAAGCGATTGTTGGAATACGACGACGTCATGAATGCCCAACGGGAAATCATTTATGGCCGACGTCGCAATGCGCTGTACGGTGAAAGGGTCCATCGAGATGTGATGAATGCCTTGGCGGATTTGGTCGAAGAAACGGTGGAAAGGGCCAAAGACGGAGGCGATTTTGAGAGCCTGAATTTGGAATGCCTGCGTTTGTTTGGGATTCAGCCTCAGGGGACTAGCCAGAACTTTGAGAATACCAAGGCCGCGGTTTTATCGGATCAACTTTTGGAAGAGGTGGTGCAAGAGTTGTTCAACCGCCAAAAGGCCATGAAGCAAACAGTGATGAACCATCTGAGCAATTGGTTGGCTCAGCCGGAGCGACTTCAGGAAACAGTGGGCATACCGGTGACTTTTGCCGGTCGTTCGGTGCAATTGGGGGTCAAGTTGCAAAGCCTTCGGGACACCGACGGTCAGGCGCTGATTACCGAACTCGAAAAAGCGTTGACGCTGTTTTTGACGGATGAGGCCTGGAAGAATCATCTACGCGATATGGACGACCTAAAGCAGTCGGTCCAAAATGCGGTTTACGAACAAAAGGATCCGTTGGTCATCTACAAAATGGAGTCTTTTGGGATGTTCAAAAAAATGCTATCGGAGATTTACCAGGATTTGCTATCCATGCTGTTCCAGGCCCGAATCCAGGGCACGGAAGAGGCTGTGATTGCGGGGGCGGCGCCGGCGCGGCGGTCCTCGGTATCGGGAGCGACCCCTGCTCTAACCGCCTCCAAGGCCGAATACGGCCCAAGAACCGCCGCCCCGGCCGGGCCTTCGGCCCCGGCGGCGCAGCCCGCCCCGCCCCCACCCCTCCGGGTTGGGCCTAAAATTGGTCGTAACGACCCCTGTCCCTGCGGTAGCGGTCGTAAATTCAAGGCCTGTCACGGCAAAGACGCCTCTGAATAGGAGGACATTCCGGTATTGTAGTCTAATTTTGAATTATGAAAGGAATGTCTATGACCTTGGCCTGGGCTGCCATACTAACTGGAATTTGGGGATCAAACCCTGCAATAGGGGGTTCCAAGCCCTCACCGACGGAACACAAACCGGTGTCTGGTCAGTTGTGGGTATTGGATACCAACGCGGTCCAACCCGCCGTAGACGAAAAAATTCCCGGTTTCCGGGTGCAGTTGTACCAAGGCTCATCCCGTACCAAAGCCAAAGAAATCCGCGATCTGACGGTGCAGGCATATCCCAAATTGGGTGTCTATATGGTGTTTCGTCAGCCTGATTTTCGGGTAAGGGTAGGTGACTTTCGTGACAAAGGCGAGGCCACGGCCTACCTTAACCTTATGAAATCTGATTTCCCATCGGCTTTTGTGGTTCCCGATAAAGTTTTGTTATACCCCAAAGCCGCCAGGGAAGAAGAACCCAGCCTGGAACAGGATGGATTTGAAGATTGATGCACTGCGCACGGACGCCGAAGCCCTGGAGCCTACCTTGGTTTCGGACCGGCGGCACCTGCACCAAAACCCTGAATTGTCCTTTGAAGAGGTTCAAACCTCGGCTTTTGTTCAGCAACGCCTTCGTGATTTGGACATTCCTTTTCAAGCCGGAATTGGAGGTCATGGGGTAGTCGCTCATTTGGAAGGACATCGCCCTGGACCGGTGGTTGCATTGCGGGCGGATATGGATGCATTGCCCATACAAGAAGCCAACCAGGTCGAATACGCATCCAAAGTGCCGGGCGTTATGCATGCTTGCGGTCACGATGCCCACACGGCTTCTTTATTGGGAGTCGCTTCGTTGTTACGAAACCGAACCCATGAATTTTCGGGGACCGTTCGTTTCTTGTTTCAACCGGCCGAAGAACGGCTACCTGGTGGGGCGTCCCTCATGATTAAGGACGGTGCCTTGGCCAATCCTGTTCCCCAAGCTATTTATGGACAGCATGTTATGCCTTTACTTCCGGTAGGAACTGTAGGCTTTCGCAGTGGTCGATACATGGCATCGGCCGATGAAATTCGATTAACGGTTCGTGGTCAAGGCGGTCACGCCGCAATGCCGCACTTGAATACCGATGCGGTCTTGGTCGCCTCGCATATTGTCGTCGCCTTGCAACAGGTTGTGAGTAGACGTGCAGATCCAACGATGCCTTCGGTCCTTTCGTTTGGCCATATAATTGGAGAAGGAGCCTATAATGTGTTACCCAACGATGTTCGATTGCGGGGTACCTTCAGAACGATGGATGAAACGTGGAGAGACCGTGCCCATGCTTTGATCAAAGAAATTGCGCAAGGCACTGCTTCGGCGATGGGCGCTGTTTGCGATGTTGAAATTGACCGCGGTTACCCTATGTTGTTTAATCACCCCGAAACCACAGCCCTTGCTCGTCAAACAGCCGAACATTATTTGGGTCCCGAAAAGGTCGTGGATTTGGATTTGTGGATGGCCGCCGAAGATTTTGCTTTTTACGCCCGGGAAATACCCGCGACCTTTTACCGTCTGGGTACAAGAAACGAGGCCAAGGGATGGGTTTCCTCCGTCCACACCCCCACCTTTGACCTGGACGAAAAGTCCTTGCCATTGGGCGCCGGACTGATGGCCGCTATTGCGTTGAGGCAGTTGGCGTAGGGCCTAAGCGCAAAATGGCTTGCCGATAATCCTCGGGGACCGGGACAGAACAGTTTTTTTCGAAATCAAAGGCGACCAAAACCGATCGGGCCTTGGTGATGCTTTGCAATGGACCTTGCTGGAGCAGGCCCTCAGGGATCAGGCTGGGCGAATTGCGTTCGCATGGGCGGAGATCCGCTGACCAGTCCTCGGCTTGACGAACAATGAGGTAGTCCATGGTAAAGCTTTTGGAACCCAGGTGCACGGTTCGCGTCAAAACCCAGGCTTTATCCCGAATAAGCAAGGGTCTTAGGTAATCCACCTCCGTTCGGGCCAGTATCATGCCCACTTTGTTCCAATCCCAGCACCCCAGGGCCCGGAAATAGTCGATACGGGCCTGTTCGAAGTAACTGAGGTAAACCGCATTGTTCACATGCTGCAGGGCATCAATATCCGCCCAACGGAGATGCACCGGGCTGTAAAATTCAAAGGGAAGAACAGGAGAAGGTGGGCGGTTATTGAATTCGGAGGGTGAAGTGGACATACGCAAAGAAAATTCAGCCTAAATTTACCCCCATGGAGCAGGGTAAGCGGCAACTTAAAGTATCGGGGTTGTTACAAGAAGAATTGGCGCAGGTTATGCGCCTCAAATTTCAGGAATTGACGCGTCCGGCCTTAATCAGCATTACCAGGGTACGCGTAACCGCCGATTTGTCCTTGGGTCGGGTTTACCTCTCGGTTTACGGGGTGGGCGACGCCCAAGCCCAGGAAGCGATGATTGACAAAATCCGACAAGCCAAGCCGGGCCTACGCAAAGAGTTGGGTATTCGGGTCCGAAATCAGCTGAGGGTCGTTCCCGATCTGGAATTTTTCCTTGATGATTCCTTGGATTACGCGGAACGAATCGAACAATTGTTGCAACAATAAACAAAGCCAGGGCATCGACCCCACGTCATGCAACAATACCAATTCAGGTTAGCCCTACGGCAATTTTTGCACGATAGACCGGGTTTTAGGACGTTATTTTATACCTTGACCGAAGCCTTGGTGGTTAGTTTTTGGCATATGCGTCAAGAGCTTTGGCGTTTGGCCCTTAGTCCGAATAACCGTTTTTTGCATGTTCTGGATGCAGGTGCAGGCATGGGCCAATACGAACATTTTATGAGCAGCCGTTTCCCGGGCTGGAACATTTGTGCTTTGGATCGTGAAGCCTCCGAAGTTGCCGAATGCAATCGTTATTTTTTGGGACGAGGCAAGTTCAAGGTTTATTTCAAAACCGCCAACTTGGAGACCTATCGAGAGCCCGGTTGCTACGATTTAGTTCTGGCAGTCAATGTTTTGGAGTATGTAAACCATGACAGGTTGGTGCTCACCAATTTTTTTGATTCCCTGCGATCGGAGGGAACACTACTTCTATCGGTCCAATCCGATAAGGCCTTGAAGGTCGAGCCCAATTTTACCAACAAATTGTTAGGAAATCAAGGACTAGCTCATCGCTACAACGCCTTGAGTCTCAAAAAAACCCTCAAAGAAATCGGATTTACGCAGATTCGCGCTCATTATGCTTACGGTTATACCGGCCGTTTATCGACTCGCTTGGGGGTTCGTTTCCCCAAGTTCCTCTTGAAACAATCCGGGTTATGGTTAGCTTTTTTGCCATTTTATTTTGTTTTTACTTATCCGATTATTCTGTTGTTAAACTTATTGGATGTGGTATTTGCCCATTGGCAGGGTTCTGAATTAGTGGTCCGCGCCAGCAAGCCATGAGTCAACGTTGGCCAACATGGACCTGGCTTATGGCCGGCAGATACTTACGCTGGAACAGGCCTTCAGGATCGGGTTGGCATTTTAGCCAATGGATTGCCGCGGTTTCGCTGGCAGGCTTGGGTTTAGGGACCGCTGCTTTGCTGTTGGTCCTTTCGGTTTACAATGGCCTGGAGGAATTGACCCTGGGCATGTACAATCGCTTTAACCCCACCCTTAAAGTAAGTCCCGTTGAGGGCATGCACTTGGATGCGGATGCCTGGATTCCTCTCATTAAAGGTGTCGAGGGCGTTCAAGCAGTTTCGGCGACTTTGCAGACCAATGCCTTGCTCAAGGTAGGAGACAAAGAGGCTTTGGTTTGGGTCAAAGGGGTTGACTCGGCTTTTTTTGACGTTATACCCACCGAGGAGGCCTTGGTATGGCCCAAAGTTTCCGATTCGGCGTGGATTAAACCATGGAAAGGAGGACCTTGGGCCCTGCTTGGGGTGGGGCTTGCGGAGCGTTTGGTTTTGGATTTGGGACCTCAGGCTCTGCCTCTACGTATTTACGTCCCCAGGCAAGGAGCCCGTTGGTCAGCCATTTCTCCTGAACAGGCTTTTGCAGAAATGCCTTTGGTGGTGGAAGGGTTGTTTGACTTTCAACCCGAAGTCAATCAAGAATTGGTTTTGATGGATTTGGATAGCCTCCAAGCGCGTATGGGTTGGGTTCAAAACCGTGTTGGTGCCTTGGAAATCTTGACCCAACCCCAAGCCGATCCCGACAGGGTACAGCAAAATCTTCGCAGGGCTTTGGACAAGGCCAGGATACCCGGACAACTTCGGATTCAAAACCGCTTGGAACAGGAGTCGGCCTTACTCAAAATCTTTGCTGCCGAGAAGTGGTGGACCTTTGCTTTTTTGTTGTTTATCGTTGGTTTGGCTTCCTTGAATTTGGTGGGCTCCTTGAGCATGTTGATGCTTCAAAAGCGAAACGACCTGGAGATTTTGGCCGTTTTGGGAGCCAGGCCTACTTCGGTTGCCAGCGTTTTTTGGTTAGCCGGAATGGGTATTGTTACCGCGGGTGCATTGCTGGGATTGGTTATGGGTGCAGGCTTGGTTCTGCTTCAAGAGTGGGGAAGCTTGGTCACCTTCCCCGGGCAGAGCGGTTTGGATCCTATCCCCTATCCCGTACACTTGCTTTGGACGGATGCGGTATGGGTTTTCTTGGGGGTGCTCGTTGTGGGCGCTATTTTTGCGTGGATACCTGCTCGTCGTGCCTCGGTATCTCAACAAGCCTAAGCTCTAAACCAACGCCTATATGGACACTTCGTCCCCCAAACCCTCGTCCAAACGATTTTCTAAAGCCGGCCCTTGGCTCAAACGCTTGGGTTGGGCTGGATTTCTGTTCTTTTTGATCAAAGGCTTGGTTTGGTTGGCAGTTTTTTATGGCTTAGGCCGGGTGGTGGCCTGGTAGTGTCGAATTCCGTCACGGACTGTTTGATGCCAGGGGGTATAAACAAAGCCCGGTAAAGCCCGGGTGATGGCTGATCCGTCGTAGTGTTTGCGGGTATAGGCGGCTTTTACGGTTTCGCTGCTGAGGTAATTGCGTCCGCCGGTCCATTGCTTAATAAGCTGTTGGATAAAGGCCCCTAAACGCGCCAGAAGGTAGGGTGGAGAAAAAACCGGGGATCGTTTACCCATGGTTCGGGCAATCTCCCCAAAAAGTTCCTTGAAACTGAGGTTGGCGCCGTTCAGCAAAAAGCGGCGACCTAGGGTATGGTTTTGGTTCAAAGCGATGCAGGCTCTGGCCACATCCCGAACATCCACAACCCCTAACGATCCGGGCGGGTAAAACAAGAGACCTTGATCCACTTGACGAAACATTTGGTTGCTCCCCTCCTCACAAGAACCGGGGCCTAAAATGACCGAGGGGTTGACAACGATAACCTCTAACCCTTCTTCCTGGCCCCTCCATACCTCCAACTCGGCAGCAAATTTGGAACGACCATACACCGAGGAGGCTCCCTTGTCATCCCAAGGCGTGTTCTCATGAATAATTTCTCCGTTACGTGAAGGACCCAGGGCTGCGATGGAACTGATGTAAATGAGCCTGCGGACACCAGAACGAAGGCAGGCATCCACCAAACGCCCGGTCAAACGACTGTTGTTCTCAAAAAGCAAGGATGCGTCCCTGGGATCGTAGGAAACCAATGCCGCACAATGGAAGACCATTTCGGCACCTTCGATTAGGTCGTTGAGGTCATTCCAGGCCTGGAGGTTGCAATCCTGCCAATCCACGGGGCATTCGGGGTTGTTACTTGGTTTTAGTTGGGGTGGCAAGACCCCTTGGCAACCAATGCGGGATGCCTTGCGGTAGGATGCTCTCAGCTTGGGTTGTTTGGGAACGCTTTGGCCCTGGTAAAATTCCCACAAAGCGGTCAAAAGGGTTTCACCAACGAGGCCGGTGGCGCCGGTCACGACCCAAACCGGTTCTACTTCGGGATTTGCCGGGGAATTTTCGTTTTGCATGGGCCGAATTTACCCCATTCTTGACCCTGACCGATGATGGAAGGGAGCTCCGGTGCTTGAACCCAAAACATTGGGCAAGTCCAGGGTATGCAATAGCCCCAAAAGCCCAAAGATCAAGGCTTCTTTGAAGTCCCTCAACTCGGAGTCGGCGACCAACGGAGTCCATATGGTTTTTTGGGCCAAGCAGCGTAACAGAACCGGGTGCGCTGCCCCACCGCCACTGACCAGAACTTGACCGTTCTTGCCGGTATCGGAGCTGTCCGAACAAGCGTTCAAGGCTTGGGCCAAAACACGGGCGCTATGTTCACACCAGGTATAACACAAATCAGCAGGGGCGTAGTCCCCAGCCAAAGTTACAGGCTCAAATTGTTGTTCAAAAGTTGCCGTATCCAAGCTTCGAGCGCCTGTCTCACGGTACCAAGGGGCGGCATCCCAAGCCTGAAGGACTTCAGGAAGCAGACGTCCGTTCTGTGATAGGATTCCATCCCGGTCCATTGCCATCCCTGCTCGCTGAGCAAAGCGATTGAGAGCCGTGTTGCAGAAGGTCAAATCACAAGCTCTACGGACTCCGTTTTCTTCCCACGAAAGATTGGCAATTCCTCCCAGGTTTAGGCAGGCTTGGTAATTTCCAAAGAGTAAAGCATCCCCCATGGGAACCAAGGGAGCTCCTTGGCCTCCCAAAGCCACATCAGCGCTGCGAAAATCGTGGATGACGGGCAATCCGGTGAGGGTATGCAGCCAGGCCGGATGGCCGATTTGGTAGGTATAGCCTCGTTGCGGGTTATGGTCCACGGTATGCCCGTGGCTGGCCAAAAGTAGGGGGACGTCTTCTCCGCCTGATGAACGAAAGGAATCCAGGAATTCGAGGATTTCACGGCCCCACCACTGCCCCAATTCCACGTCCAGATTGGATAAATCCACCCGTGTTCCTTGGGAGGCCTGGCGAAGGCGCTCCTGCAATTCAGCCGGATAGGGTAACGTGCGAGCGAAGAGAATGCGATAGGCCCACGGCCGTTGAGGACCGTACCCAATACGCGCCAAACAGAGGTCCACACCATCCAACGATGACCCGGACATGAGGCCCAAAACCACAGCTTCCCCAACTTTGAGGTCGTTCAATAATTCATCCGGTGTCAGGTGGGCAGGGTGCCGCATCAAGAAAAAATTTCATCAGCCTGTAGGCGAACGATGTTACGAAGTTCATCCAAGCCCTCGCCGGTTTTGACAGAAATAAAAACCGAGGAAGGATAACGGGCTCGATGGCTGCGCTCAAACGAATGCCTTTCTTCGGGATCCAGGTTGAGAGCATCGGTTTTGTTATAAACTCTAATAACCGGTGTTCCGGTTATTCCCAACTCCACCAGGGTCTGATCAACCACCTGGATTTGAGATTCAAATCCGGGATGGGATGCGTCGATAACATGCAGCAACAAATCTGCTTCTCGCGCTTCATCCAGGGTACTTTTGAAGGATTCCACCAAATGATGGGGGAGTTTACGGATAAACCCTACGGTGTCGGATAACAACAAAGGTTGGCTATCCAAAACCCATTTGCGAACTGTTGTATCCAACGTCGCAAACAATTTATTTTCGGCAAAAACCTCGCTCTTGGTGAGGCGATTCAAAAGGCTGGATTTACCAACATTGGTGTAACCGACCAAGGCCACGCGGTATTGATTTTGTCGGTTTTTGCGCTGGGTTTGGTTTTGTCGGTCTATTTCCTGCAGCTTGGCTTTTAACAAACTGATTCGGTTACGAATAATTCGACGGTCTGTTTCAATTTCCTTTTCGCCGGGACCTTTCATTCCTATACCGCCCTTTTGTTTTGACAGGTGGGTCCACATGCGGGTCAAGCGTGGTAAAAGGTATTCGTGTTGGGCCAATTCGACTTGAAGTCGGCTCTGAGCGCTTCGGGCCCTACCGGCAAAAATATCCAGGATTAAGGTGCTGCGGTCCAGGACTTTGATGGATGCTTCCAGGGGGTCCGGGTTAAAAGCTTTTTCGATGTTACGGAGCTGGGCAGCGCTAAGTTCATCGTCAAAAACAACCAAGTCCAATCCTTCTTGGTTGGCGTAATCTACCATTTCATGGAGTTTCCCACTTCCCACATAAGTCCGGGGGTCCGGATGGGCTAAACGTTGGGTAAAGCGGGTGGTTATTTTGGCCCCGGCTGTTTCACTCAAAAATTCCAGTTCATCCAGGTACTCGGTCGTTTGATTTTCGGGCTGTTGCGGGGTGATGACTCCGACCAAGATTGCCCGCTCCTGGCGTCCATCCATGGCCTTAAACATGGCCTACAGTACTTGAATCGTGGCTGTGATCGCGGAGCGTTTGGGTCCAGTCGCTTATGAAGTCCATAGGCAAAATTCGCAGGCCTTTGGACTTACGGCTACCGGGCAGAACGCCGGCCTCCAAACCCTGGTGCGAGGAAATGACCACTTTGTCAAAACCTAACTTGCGGGCTTCGGCTAATCGGGCATCCATACCCGAAACCGGTCTTAGTTCGCCACCCAAACCGATTTCGGCGATGAAGGCGCAGCGGTTGGACAAGGGCAGATCCAAAAGCGAAGAAACCAATGCGGCGCAAACCGCAAAATCCAGGGCTGGATCGGAAGTCTCCAATCCACCGGCCAGGTTCAAAAAAATATCGTTTTGAGCCAAAGGAAGTCGACAGCGTTTTTGCAATACGGCAATTAACATTTGCAAACGTTTGTGCTCAAAACCTGTGCTGTTGCGTTGGGATTGGCCAAAATTGGAGGGGGATACCAGGGCTTGCACTTCGACCATGAGGGAACGGTTGCCTTCGCGGGTATTGCCAATGGCGATGCCTGAGCGGTTTTGCCAATGCCTGCTCATCAGCAGGTCCGAAGGATTCAGGACCTCTTTGAGCCCGTCGCGCTCCATTTGGTAAATTCCCAATTCATGGGTTGCGCCAAAGCGGTTCTTGAGGCTGCGCAAAAGCCGGTACGCTTGATGGCGGTCTCCCTCAAATTGCAGAACCGTATCCACCAAATGCTCGAGGACCTTGGGGCCGGCAAGGTTTCCATCCTTGGTGACATGACCGACCAGGATTACAGGCACCTGGTGCTGTTTGGCGTACTGCATAAATTCACCGGCAACATGACGGATTTGGGCTACCGTGCCCGGAGCCGAGTCCAATTCCTGCTGGAATAAGGTTTGGACCGAGTCCACCAGGATAAGCTGGGGCTGGGTTTCTTCGATAGCCCGAAAAATTGCCGTGGTTTCCGTTTCGCATAACAGGAGGCAGCGGGGATGCAGGGCGCCCAAACGTTCAGCCCTTAGGCGAATTTGTTGACGACTCTCTTCTCCCGAAACGTAGAGGGTTGTAAGGTTGGTTAGGCGCAGGGCCAATTGAAGTAAAAGGGTGGATTTGCCTATACCCGGTTC
Source organism: Bacteroidia bacterium (assembly GCA_049431025.1). Lineage (GTDB taxonomy): Bacteria > Bacteroidota > Bacteroidia > UBA7662 > UBA7662 > SYHX01. The sequence continues at coordinate 10,743 of JBMTCP010000018.1, forward strand.
GCCACCCAAAAGGCAAAGTCCTCCCGGAACCAAACCTCCGCCCAGAACACGATGCAGCTCGCCATCAGGTACGGGTATTCGCCACTGTTCTTCCAAAACGATTTGGTCGATAGCCTGAACTACCCCTTGACCATGAATCAAATCCCCGGAGGCCTTACGCCGGTCCGGTTTGAGGCTGGGTCCGGCAACCTCCAAACTTTCGACCAGGGTGTTCCACGATTGGCATGACGGGCATTGTCCGGTCCATTGGGGGGTATGGACCCCACAATCTCGGCAACGAAAATTACGTTTGGTTTTGGCCATGAAGACACGAAATTACACCATCCCGCATGCGCCCCCTTGTTTTATCATTGCAAGGATGAAATTCATTGCCATAGGTTGCGTGTTGGTCATAGGATTTTGGGTCAGCGCAGCGGCCCAAAGTCTTCAACCAGCAGAAATTCAAATCGGGGTTCAGCATTTCCAAAAACAGGAATGGGAGTCCTGCCTACGGGTTCTGGAGCCTTTTTTGACCAACCCGGAATGGTATTCTACGGCCTATGCCTATTCCTACGCTTGTTTACTGCAACGCAAATCCTGGGAGGAGGCCGAGAAATTGGCGTATCGAACGGGTCGGCGTTGGAAAGGCTCGGTACATTTTGAGGTGGATAGGGGTCATGCATTGCGTTTGCGCGGCAAAACCGAAGAAGCCAACCGTCTTTTTGAGGGATTGGTGAACCAGTGCAGCGGGGAATTGAATCAAATTATGGTTCTGGCCGGGGCATTTCGGGTCAGAGCCGAAAACGAATGGGCCGAAAAAACCTATCGCAGAGGCCGCGTCGTCAGCGGTAACCCGGCCGCTTTTGCCATGGAATTGGCCGATTTGGCCTACAGCTCGGGTCAGAAGGAGGCGATGATCGACCATTACCTGGATTACCTCCAGGCTCAGCCCGAAGCCCTGGAAACGATTCGTTACAGCCTTCAACAAAAACTGGAGGCGGATGAAATGGACGGTCTGCGCCGGGCATTGATACGGCGCCTTCGTCAGGTTCCGGATGAATGGGTTTGGGGCGAATTGTTGGTCTGGTACCTGGTGCAGCAAAAGGATTTTGCCCAGGCCTTTCCCCATGCCCGGGCCTTGGATTTGCGTTTGAGAGAGAAGGGAAGACGGGTTTTGAACTTGGCCCGCATTGCCATCGAAAACGAAAACTGGAAAGCCAGTTTGCCCATGTTGGATTATGTTGTGGAACAAGCGGGTGGAAACCTGATGGGTCTGGAGGCCCAAACCGAAAAGTGCAACGTAAGCGCCCACTTGTTGCGCTCCGAACCCCGCCCACAACGGGATACCCTGGAGGCTTTGGCTAGGGCGTACAAAGCCCTTTTGGACCAGCCTCAACCATCCAAAAATCGAATGCGGGTGGCCTCCGGTTATGCTGAACTTCTGGCCTTTGACTTGGGACGTAACGAAGAGGCCATGGATTTGTTGGAACAAATGGTACAACAAGGTGGTGAATCTCAGGCATTGGGCGAAATCAAACTTCTGTTGGGAGACCTCTATTTGTTGGATGAAATTTATTGGGAGGCGGCTTTGATTTATGGTCAGGTTGAGCGGGATTTTGCGAACCAGCCTTTGGGTCATCAAGCTAAATTCCGAAACGCGAGACTATCTTTTTTTGAGCATGAATTTGCCTGGTCTCTAGCGCAATTTGATGTACTCAAAGGAAGCACGACCACCCGCATGGCCAACGATGCCATGGCATGGTCTGTCAATATTCACGACCACTACGATTTGGATACCAGCACCTTGCCTCTACAAGGGCTGGCTCTTCTGGATCGGATTTTGTTCCGCAGGGCCTATGATGAGGCATTGGCCATCAACGATAGTCTTTTGGATACCTTGGGAGGACATGCTTTGGGCGATGATCTTCTCATGCGTAGGGCTCAAATTTTGGAACATTTGGGTCGTTACAACGAAGCCGATACCGCTTATGGTTTGGTGATGGATCGGTTTGGGGAGGAGGTATGGGCCGATGATGCCTGTCTGCGCCGAGGGGGCCTATGGGAATTGCATTTGGGCGATGTTACCAAGGCCCGAGATTTTTACGAAAAATTAATGTTAAAGTTTCCGGATTCTGCTTTTGTTCCGGAGGCACGTCGTCGAATTCGCAAAATTAGGGGAGACCAAAGCCCCGAAGGTTCCTGATGATTATGTACAATGTTACAGTTATGGTCGAAGAAGGTATCGCCACGACCTGGCTGGGCTGGATGAACCAGCACCATATTCCCGATGTCATGGCTACAGGGTTTTTTGTTTCGCATAGGGTTTGCCGCTTGATGGAGCCCGCGCCGGAACCGGGAACAACGACCTACGCCATTCAGTATTATTGTACGGACCGAAAACAGCTTCAGGCCTATTTGGACCAAAAAGCCCCGGCCTTACGCCAAGCACATCATGAAATGTTCGGAGAGCGTGCCCAATCGTTTCGTACGGTTTTGGAAATTCTTGACCCGCTCAACCCCTCGATAGGCTAGCCCACTGACCAAGTTGTTGCAGTCTTTTTTGGGCTGATTCCCAAAGATTAACGGTTAAGTCGCCAGCAGGAATCAATTCGTCCAACAGGGCGGATACTTGGCCAATTTCCAATTCGCCCTCGTTCATGTCTCCTTCTGCCATGCCTTTTTTGGCCCGGCCCCGACCCAAAAGTTCTTGCAGTTTTTCCAAACTGTCGCCCCTCAATTCGGCTTCTCGGACTTGGTGGGCAAAAGGGTTATCCAGAAGCCGAACCGGGGTCAACCCTTTGAGGGCAAGATGGGTATCCCCTTCCGCGGCTTTGAGGATCTTGTCTTTGAACAAAGGATGAGCGGAGGATTCCGGGGTTGCTACGAAGCGGGAACCTATTTGTACCCCATCGGCGCCCAGAACGAGGGCAGCCGCAATCGCTTCCCCTGAACCGATGCCTCCTGCTGCCACCAAGGGCAAATCGATGGCTTTGCGGACTGCTGGAATCAAACAGAAGGTGGTGGTTTCTTCACGCCCGTTATGGCCTCCGGCCTCAAAACCTTCCGCAATGACGGCATCTACCCCGGCCTCTTGGGCTTTAACCGCAAAGCGGGTGCTGGAAACTACGTGCAGGACCTTGGCGCCCTGGTCCTGAAGGTAAGTGGTCCATTTGCCGGGGCTACCGGCCGAAGTTATGACGACGGGCACCTGAAATTCGGCGATCAGGCTCAAATGTTCTTCTATTTGGGGGTATAAAAGTGGCAAATTCACCGCAAAAGGGCGGTCACAATGCTCTTTCATGCGCTCCAATTGCTGTTTTAGTTCGGCAGGTCGCATGGAACCAGCCCCCAAGGTGCCCAGGCCCCCAGCCCTGCTGACCGCAGAGGCTAATTCCCAGCCGCTGCACCAAATCATGCCGGCCTGAATGATGGGGTAACGGGTCCCTAGAATCTGCAAAAGAGCAGAGGTTTGGTTGGATAAGGTTGTGGGTGGATTGGGTTGGTCCATGAACTTCAAAAGTTAAATTTAGATGACCATTTGGGCCAAAAAAGCCCAATTTGTGTCTAAGTTCGTGTTTTAATCCTTTTTTGGGAAGGCTAAAACTTAGCCGACCCTACCCTAAATTGAACTACAGCCTTCAAAATAAAGCTTATGCAGTTGAAAAGGTACCTCGCTCTCTTGTTCCTAGGTTTGTATTCCGCCACCGCATGGGGGCAGGCAGGAACCGGTTCGGTCCAGGGTAAAGTCGTTGACGCCCTCAAACCCAAAGAAGGGATTCCCTTCGCTAACGTGGTGATCGAAAAAGAAGGCGTCCAAAAGGGCGGTACGACGACGGATATCGATGGAAAATACAAATTCGGAGCCTTAACCCCGGGTAAGTACGATATCAAGGTGAGTTACGTCGGTTACAATACGGAAGTTGTTCGTGGCTTGGTGATCACGGCGGACCGAAGCCAGTTTTTGGACATTAAGATGTCTTCGGGTGTAAATCTGGGTGAAATTAATGTTGTGGACTATGAGGTTCCCTTGATTTCCAAAGACGAAACCTCCACAGGAGGTACGGTAACCCGCGAAGAAATCGCCGCTCTTCCAACCCGTGATGTCAATTCTATTGCTGCGACCACGGCCGGAGTTTTTCAAGCGGACGAAGGAGGAGCTTTGAATATCCGCGGATCCCGTTCTTCTAGTACCGAATACTTTATTGATGGTATCCGTGTACGGGGTTCCACCAACCTGCCCAATGCGGCCATCGAACAAACCACGGTCATCACCGGCGGTATTCCCGCCCAGTACGGTGACGCAACCGGTGGTATTATTAACATTACAACCCGTGGTCCATCCAGTACCTATTTTGGTGGTGCTGAGGTTTTGAGTTCGGCCAAAATTTTGGAACCCTACGGATACAATCTTTTTGCTCTCAATTTTTCTGGCCCCCTTCTGACCAAACAGGTGGATGCCAAAACCAAAAAATCAATCTTAGGGTTTTTCCTTTCCGGCGAAGCCGAGACCCAGGTTGATGCCTCCCCTTCGGCTATCGGCCTTTACACCATGACCCCCGATGCTTTGGGAAAATTGCAGTCCGATCCCTACCGTCCCTCCATTTTTGGAACAGGTATTCAGCGGAATTCAGAGTTTGTGACGGCTGATCAATACGAGTTGATTCGGGTCCGCCCCAATGCGAACCGTAACCGTGTTTCCTTGGCCGGAAAAGTAGATTTTCAACCCAGCAGCACTGTTTCGATGACCGTGGGTGGGAACTACGACAGGACTTGGGGTAAGGCCTATACCCGTGCTTATTCGATGATGAATCCAGACAATATGGGGAATAACGAGAACCAAACCATCCGGGGTTATGCTCGTTTTCGTCAAAATTTCGCCGGCGCTGATCAAAAGCAAGATGGCCTCATCCGTAATGCGTATTATCAGGTTCAGTTTGACTATACCAAAGCGAGGGGCTCCAGCAACGGTGGTGATGCTTTGGGCCGTAATCCGTTTCGTTACGGCTATGTCGGCCGTTTTCGTTACGACTTAACACCTCAGTTTGGTACCGAATCGGTGCCTTTCCTCATTGCCGGTGATACCGTTGAATTTGAGCTAACTTCGCTGCAAGGTTTCCGCGAAACTAATTTGGTTTATGACCAAACCTGGGCGCAGGGAATTGATCCTTTATTGGCAAACTGGGGTATTGACTTCTTTAATACCATTGGAGGCTCTACCAATGCAGATGGTTTCTTGACCGCCACCAATGTGGGGATCAACGGGCTTTCGGATGTTCGTTTAAATGGTGGTTTGACCAACGGTTTACGTCCGGGTACCGCTTACGGAATTTGGAACGAACCGGGTCGTCAAATCGGTGGTTATTCCTTTAACGACAACGATGCCTACCGTATGACCCTCTTTTCTTCGGCAGATATCGGAGGCCATTCCCTCAAATTTGGCTTTGAATACGATCAACGCATCGATCGTTCGTACAGCATGAATCCTTTTGCCAGTACGATTGGATTGTGGGGCCAAGCGCGCGCTTTGACCAACCAACATATCCTGGATTTTGATAAGCCCTGGAATCCCATTGTGGATGTGGACTCCTTTGGCTTCCCGCTAAGCGACACGGTGTTATGGAATCGCCTCATTGCCTCCAACCAATCGACTTTTGACCGAAATCTGCGTGCCAGTTTGGGTCGGGGTGCCAGCGATTTCATCCAAATCGACGACATCAATCCGGACCAACTCAAGTTGAGTTATTTTTCAGCTGATGAGTTGCTGAATGCCGGTAATTCCTTTGTGGGTTATTTCGGTTACGATTACCTGGGGAATAAATTGGCGACACAGCCCGGTCGCTTGGATTTCTTTACGGATTCTTTGAATCGCCCCATTGCCGCTTTTGCTCCAGTCTATGCAGCGGGTTATATCGAGGACAAGTTTGACTTTGATGATTTGGTGTTCCGCGTGGGATTGCGTGTGGACCGCTTTGATGCCAACCAACCCGTTCTCAGGGACCCCTTCTTGCTGTACACAGCCAACACCATTGATGACCTCAAAGCCGATCCCAACACAGCCGGTCTAAGTCACCCATCGGTTGTGCCGGGTACAGCCACGGTTTATATCAACGACAATAACGCCTCCAACAAAGCGATTTTGGGTTACCGTGATGGCAACCGTTGGTACAATGCCCAGGGTGCGGAAATTCGAAATGCATCAGGTATAGCAGCTGCTTCTGCCACCGGTACGGTAATTCCTTGGCTCAAGGATCCCAACCAAATTGCCGTACGCGCGGATGCCTTCACGGATTATACGCCGCAGGTCAATTGGATGCCCCGTGTGGCCTTCTCTTTCCCTATTTCGGATGAGGCCCAATTTTTTGCTCACTACGATGTGTTAACCCAGCGTCCAAGCGCGTTTAGCCGTTTTGACCCCCGTCAATATTATTTCTTGCGTCAGGTCGGTGGTACCATCAATAATCCGGACCTTAAGCCCGAAAGAACCATTGACTACCAACTTGGTTTCAAGCAGCGTTTGAACAAAACCTCCGCCCTGACTATTGCGGCTTTCTATCGGGAGTTACGTAATATGATTCAGATTATTAACGTTCCCTTTGCTTTCCCGGCTGACTACCAAACCTACGGTAACATCGATTTCGGTACGGTTAAAGGTTTGACACTGACTTATGATTTACGTCGTACCGGGAATGTCCGACTTAATGCCAGCTACACATTGCAGTTTGCCGACGGAACGGGGTCCGCGCCTGATCAGGCAGCCAACATTATTCAGGCCGGTATTGACAACCTTCGTACCCCCATTCCATTGAGTTTTGACGCACGTCACCGCTTGGTTGCCAACCTCGATTTCCGTTTTGGAACCGGCAAAACCTACGATGGACCTCGAATCGGTGGTGTGGGTATTTTGGAGGGAGTTGGCTTCAATTTTGTAGCTAATGCTATTTCCGGTACTCCCTATTCGCGTCAAACCATCGTTACACCCGATGGGGATGCAGCGGGAGGTCTTACCGGTCGTACCACCCTCAAAGGGGGCATTAACGGATCTCGTTTGCCATGGCAATTCAGGATGAATTTCCGCGTAGACAAAGACTTCAATTTTGCTTTGGGTCGCAAAGCGGATGGCAAACCCCGGGAAGCTTCCATCAACGTTTATTTGCAAGTCATCAACCTCTTTGATAACCGCAACATTATCGGCGTTTACCAGTTCACCGGTGATCCCGAAGATGATGGCTATTTGACCAGTGCCTTAGGTGCTCAGCAATTGGCGTCGGTTATCAGCCGTCAATCGTTCCAAGATTTATACCGTGCATCGATGGCCGATCCCGGGAATTTCTCCTTACCACGTCGTACCCGTCTAGGGGTTCGTCTCAATTTCTAATGCCCAGCACGAATCATTTTTTGACCTTTCCCCTTTAGAAATCAAGCAGCTATGAAGCGAATTCTTTTAGTAACCTGTCTGTTAGCAACGTTCTTGTCCGTCCAGGCCCGAGAAGCCCTCAATGTCCCCGCCAGGGCCGAGGGTGAGGCACGCAAATTCATTGCGCGGGTTGCAGCAACGTGTAATCCACCGGCATCCAGGGTTAATCTGGACATCAACAATGTTCGGGCCATGATTCTGCGTGGTAACGACTACTGGTGGGACCAAGGCGGAAGCAGTAATGCTCGCTACGAAATTCCCAAATTGGATGACCCGACCGCACCCAAGAAGCATTCTCTGTTTGCAGGTTCCGTTTGGGTAGGTGGTATCGATGCTAATGGTTTGCTGAAGATTGCTGCACAGACCTACAGGCAGGCAACTGTGTTGGGTGCAGGATGGTGGGCTGGTCCGCTTTCTTTGGTAGATGCGACCATCACCAATGATCAATGCAAGCTTTGGGATAAGCACTGGAAGCTGAATCGTAGGCAGATTCAGGATCACATCAGCGCTATTGCAACAGCCGATCCCAACTACGTCATTCCTCAGGTTATTCGGGAATGGCCGGTTAGTGGTGATTTAACCGCAGGTCAAGACCCCAACATGGCGCCCTATGTCGATGCAGACGGCAACGGAACCTATACGCCGGATGGGGGTGACTATCCCTTTATTTACGGAGATCAAAGTATTTGGTTCGTAACCAACGACAAAGGGAATACCCCAGGCTCAGGTTCAACGCCCATTGGGATGGAAATCCAAACCCAAGCCTTTGGGTACCAGTCCAACGATGAGTTGAACAACATGACCTTCTATTACAACAAAATCATTAACCGCTCCACCATTCGCTTGGATTCTTGCTTTATGGCCCAATGGGCTGACCCGGATTTGGGAAATTATACCGACGATTTTGTGGGTTGTGATGTTCCCCGCGGTTTGGGAATTTGCTACAACGGGGACGATGATGACGAGGGAATTCAAGGGTATGGCATTAATCCTCCTTCGATTGGAATCGACTTTTTTGAAGGACCTTTTGCCGATCCCATGGATGGAATAGACAACGACCGGGATTGCACAGTGGATGAATTTGTTGCTGGAGGATGTGACCCCGAGCCCAGGACGGAACGCATTATCATGGCCAAGTTTTTGTATTTCAACAACGACGGCCAGCCCAACGGGAACCCAACAACGGCTGAGAACGCCTACAATTACATGATTGGTCGTTGGCGGGACAATACCCGTATGGTTTACGGTGGTAATGGTTATCCGGGATCCGGTGGTTCACAGCCCACCATCAACAGCGGCCTTATGTTCCCTGGTGCATCCGATCGTCAATACGGTTGGGGTGTCGGGGGTTCTTGTCAGAACCCTATTGCGACGCCGTTTGATTGGAGTGAATTTGCTCCGGGTCCGGGTGCAAACCCCAATGTCCCTGCTGACCGTCGTTTTGTTCAGTCCGCTGGTCCGTTCACCCTTCAACCGGGTGCTGTTAATTATGTTACGATCGGTGTTGTTTGGGCCCGTGCTTCTTCGGGTGGTGCCAGAGGGTCTTTTAATCTGCTTTTGAAAGCCGACTCCAAATCGCAGGCCTTGTTTGATAACTGTTTCAAAACCATCGATGGCCCTGATGCCCCGGATGTAGATATTACCGAATTGGATCAGGAGTTAATTCTAACCTTCTCATACAAGCCAACCAGCAACAATTATCGCTTGGGTTACCGCGAATTGGATCCTGTAATTAAGGCTTTGAACGATAACCGCCCACCCGGCCAAGCGCTTTACGATTCGGTTTACAAATTTGAAGGCTTTAAGGTTTACCAACTTTCTGCTTCCAATGTGTCCACGGGTGAACTCGACGATCAGTCCAAGGCTCGTTTGGTTTATCAGGGGGATATTCAGAACTCGGTTAGCCGAATTGTTAATTGGGAATTCGATGCCGATTTGGAACAGGCTGTCCCATTCTTGGCCGTCAACGGCGCTAATCAAGGCGTTAGCATGACCCTCAAAATGAATCGGGATGCATTTGCAGAAGGGTCCGATCAATTGGTCAACTTCAAGAAGTATTACTACACGGTAATTGCCTATGGCTACAATAATTATGCTCGTTACGATATTGTTACCGATACGGGTCAGCAGAAGCCGTACCTGCCCGGTCGTAACAATGTCAAAACCTATACCGGTATTCCTCACAAATCGGAGCCAACTTTTGATGGCCTTGTCCTGAACAGTGTTTACGGAGACCAGCCTGAGGTTCGTCGAATGGAGGGGATTGGTAATGGTGGCAATATTATTGAAATCGATAGCCTCGATGTTCTGGCCATACTCGCCAATGGTTTTGTGCCAACTCCTTTGTACAAAAAGAATGCTGCTCCGATTAACATCAAGGTCATTGATCCTACAGCTGTTCCGGAAGCGGATATGCGTTTGTTTATGTACAAAGGCACACCCGGCTCAACCACCACCGTGGATGACCAGAGCCGTTGGTTTATTGTTTTGGGCGATACCGGTTCGGCATCCTTGGATACCATTTATTCGGATACCGTTTTGTTAGCGGGTAATGAGCAGATTTTGGGATATTACGAAACCACCGCTGTTTTCAAAAGAATCGGCTTGAGCGCCACGATTCGTAATTCCAAGAATCCGGGTGAAGATCCAGCAGGCGGAAACGGGGTGCTTTTCTCCACCTTTACCTATGCAAATCCTCAGAACTCCTGGCTCTCCTTCCTGCCGGATGATGAACGTTTAGAAATTTTTGACTGGATTCGTAGCGGTACCCCTCGTTCGGACTCTACGCCCCAGAACCCAGCCGGACTTATCCCCCCCGGGGACCCGCAACGTTTCTTTGAGAACATTGCCGAAGATGAGTGGACCGGTCAGGGCGCCAATCCTCAGGTACGTGGCGGTACATGGTCCCCCATGCTCTACGCTGCCCCTTCGCCATGGTGGCCGGGTTTATGGAATTATCTACCCGGTGTTACAGGTGTAGGTGCTCTCAATCCGGAAGTTCGCTATTCCTATTTTAAGATTGACAAGTTGGCCTCCGTGGATGTGGTGATTACCAAAGACCAATCCAAGTGGACCAGGGCCTGCGTAATCGAAACCTGCGAGGACTCTTTGCTTGCCCAAAACAGGCAGTTACGTAACCGCATTCGTGTAGCACCTTCGGTTGACAAAAATGGTAATCCGGACGGTGATCCTCGGAACGGTCTATCTTGGTTCCCGGGGTATGCCATTAACCTGGAAACGGGAGAGCGACTTAATATTAGTTTTGGAGAGGATAGCCGTTATTCGGCCATTCCAGGCCACCCGCATGGGGATATGAAGTGGAACCCCACCGACTCTTTCTTCTCGGTGGATGGTCAAAATTTCCGTGTACCTATGGGAGGTCGACATTTCATTTATGTGATGAATTCTCGCTATGATGAAGCCGATGTGACTTGGCGTCAGCTCAACAAGCAAGTTGGTGCAGCCAATCCTGTTAACAACCCCAAAGCAATGACCTTGCCGGATTATCGTTTGTTCTACAACGGGGTTCTGTATACATCGATTCCGCTTTTGCGCCCCGGCAGGACTTTGTTGGATAACGATTACACCGCCAAAATCCGAATCTCCCGTAGGTATTCGAAGTTTGTTACGGATTCCAACGGAATCAATAACGGCAACCCCCATTATTTGGTCAACCTGCGTAGCATTGCGCCTCGCAAGAAGGTTCTTGATGTGGCCAAGTCCGCCCTTGATTTGATCCGTGTTGTTCCCAATCCCTATTACGGCGCTTCGAATTACGAAGTGAGCCAGATTGATAATCGCGTGAAAATTACCAATCTACCGAAGAGCTGTACGGTTAGAATTTACACCCTCAATGGAAATCTGATTCGGACATTACGTAAGGATGATGCAACAGCCACTTTCTTGGATTGGGATTTGTTAAACCAAAACAAAGTTCCTATTGCGAGTGGTTCGTATATAATTCATGTTGATGCACCGGGTATTGGCGAGAAAACCGTTAAATGGTTCGGTGTACTCCGCCCTGTGGATTTGGATACGTTCTAATCAAAAAATTAACCTAAATAAAAGAGGTGATGACTATGAAATTTCGTAATGCATGTTTGGGGGCCCTGGTGTTGGTGTCCACTGCAAGTTTTGAGGCTTTGGCAGGAAACCCCGATCGTCGCGGTCAGGCAGGTGCAACCGAGTTGCAGATTATGCCTTGGGCTCGTCAGGCAGGTTGGTATGGTGTTAACTCCGCCAACGTCAAAGGCTTGGAAGCTGAACGCTTAAACGTTGCCGGTTTAGCCCTCGGTGGCAAAACCGAATTGTATTTTTCCAGAACCAATTGGTTGACCGGTTCTGAGATTTACATGAACGCCTTTGGTTTAGCGCAGCGCTTGGATGAATCGAGTGTTATGGCCATTTCGGTCATGAGTGTAGACATGGGTGCCATCGACATAACGACCGTCAACAACCCGGACGGAGGATTGGGCACCTTCAAACCCACCATAGCGAATCTAGGGGTCTCTTACGCCCGCTCTTTCTCTAATCGTATTCACGGTGGTGCAACTTTGCGTATTGTTACGGAGGGCACTTCGGATGTCAATGCATCCGGTGTTGCATTTGATGCCGGTATTCAATACATCACGGGCCCGGACGATCGCATCAAATTTGGGATTGCGTTAAGGAATGTTGGTACCCCGATTATGTTCTCCGGTGACGGACTAGCCGCTCGCGGTGTCATGCAGGGAAGTACCGTGCCCTTGACCCTTTCTCAACGCTCACAGTCCCTTGAAATGCCCTCATTGATGAATATCGGAGGCTCTTATGATTTCTATTTTGATGCCGAGAAAGTAAATCGTTTGACAGTTGCTGCCAACTTCACGTCCAACTCTTTCACCAACGATCAGTATGGTGTCGGTGCGGAATATGCCTTTGGTAAGATTGCGGCCATCCGCGCAGGTTACCAATACGAGGATGCAGGTAGTGATCTGGAGTTTACCCAAAATGTTTATACCGGTTTGAGTTTTGGTTTGAGTATTGATGCTCCATTTAATAGTTCCAATTTTGGTTTTGATTATGCCTACCGTGGAACAAGCCCATTTGGTGGAACGCACTTGTTTGGCGTTCGTTACGGACTCTAATTCCTAGGCTTTTTTTTATAACGCCCCTGAATGGGGCGTTCTTTATTTGCACACCATGAGTACACCTATTTCTTTTTTTACACGTGAGGGCCTTGAAAAGCTCAAGGAAGAACTGCATCAGCTTAAGACCAAGGGTCGAGCTGATATGGCCCGACAAATCCAGGAAGCCCGTGACAAGGGGGACCTCTCGGAGAACGCTGAATACGATGCGGCAAAGGACGCACAGGGTTTGCTCGAAATGCAAATTGCACGATTGGAGCAGACTTTAGCGACCGCAAGGGTGATGGACGAATCTCAGATCGATACAGGACGCGTTCAACCCTTGACAACGGTTCGGCTCAAGAATTTATCCAATCAGGCCGAGATGAAGTACACTTTGGTTTCTGAAAAAGAGGCCGATTTCAAAGCAGGTAAAATCAGCGTAGGTTCCCCTATTGGTAAAGGCTTGTTAGGTAAAAAGGTTGGGGAGATCGCCGAGGTCCAGGTTCCTTCGGGTCTGATGCGTTTGGAGGTTTTGGAAATAACCCTATAAAAATTGGTGATGTCCGGCTTGTTTATGAAGATTATTCAAGGCGAGATTCCTGCGCATAAGGTGGAGGAGAACGAGTATGCCTTGGCCTTTTTGGATATCAACCCTTTGGCCTTTGGGCATGTTTTGGTCATTCCCAAAGTCGAAGTGGACGCAATGTTCGAAGTACCTGAACCTTACTATACGGCGGTCTGGACAATGGCTCGTCGCCTTGCCCCTGCGATCCAAGGGGCTTTTCCTTGCCGTAAAGTAGGGATGGCGGTAATCGGTCTGGAAGTTCCCCACGCTCATCTGCACTTGGTTCCCATGAATGAGGTAGGGGATCTTTCATTTGCTCGACCCAAACTCAGCCCAACGGCCGAAGACTTACGGGAGCATGCAGAGCGAATCCGCTCCCATTTGAAGTAGGAATTGGCAGGGAATTACCAGTTTAAACCGTGTTTTAGACCTGCCGGTCAGGGTTTTGAAGGATGAACTGTTCCCAGGCCTGCTTTTTCTTGGCTCTTGATGCCGTTTTTCGGGGAGCTTTGCCAAGAGCAAGGGCGGTGGGATCGGTTAATTGAAGGAAATGGCAATAAGCCGCTCCCAATGCGTCGGTTGCATCCAACTTGAAATGGTTGGTAGGGGTATGAAGAAGAGTAGCCAGCATGGCAGCCACTTGTTGTTTCGAAGCATTTCCGTTTCCCGTTACGGCTTGCTTAATTTTCTTGGGGAGGTATTCAAAAACGGGAAGTCCGCGATGAAGAGCAGCTGCAATGGCCGCCCCCTGAGCGCGCCCCAACTTGAGTAAGGATTGAACGTTCTGGGCATAGAATGGGGCTTCTATCGCTAATTCGTCGGGTTGGTATTGTTCGATCAAAGCAAGGGTTTGCTTGAAGATGTGGCTGAGTCGAAGCACATGGGAGTCGGAAGAACGAAATCGCCAATGTCCCGCATCCAAAAGCGAAATCCTCTGGCCCTGTATGCGTATAATCCCGTAACCCATAATCAGGGTACCGGGGTCGATTCCAAGGATAACTTGATCGGTACGGCGGGCGCTAGGGGTTGCAGGCATTTACTTTGCGGACGATGATCAAAAATACAGCCTCCGGAGGGGGGAAGGCTTGGTGGCCGAATCAATGGTTGCCATGGTTGCAGCATCCCTGGTGGTCAAGGAGCCTGGCAGTGGCTCCTTGGTTGGGCTTGGTCGCTTTGATTGGTCAGATCTGGTCTAAGGCCGGGGTTTGGGCCATTTGGGATGCTGAGGCCTTACGCCAATCGCTGGTAAGCGGAGCATGGTGGGCTCAAAATGCCCAGACCCTGGCCATGGTACTTTTGGTATTGCCTGTTTGGGGCCTGGTTTTGGATACCATCAAGTGGACAATGCTCATGGATGGGCCGGAGGACAAACCCAAACTCAGGTGGTCCAGGGTCAGGGAGAACTTCCCTGTTTTGTGTTATGGAATATTGGGCTCGTTATGGTTTCCTGCGCGTTTGACCGAATTTGCCGGACGATGCCGGTTTTATCCCCTTCAAAAGCATCCACAGGTGATGGCATCAACCGTTTTGGCCTCATCGGCTCAATGGTTTTGGGTTTTGATTTGGCCGGCCCTGCTATGGTGGTTGGTGAAAGCTTCTGATAAGGCCTACTGGGCCAAACAATGGGCATGGGCATCGCTACAAAATCCCTGGCTTTCGTTAGTACTGATTTTTTTGGCCATTATAGTTGCCTTGATTTGGAGATCCATGTACATCAAAATGGGTTATCGTCATCAGTCCATGGGTACATTGGGTTGGGTTATGTTTAGTTCCATGTTAAGGCATGGTATTCTATTGACTCAGTGGGTGTTATGGCTTTATCTTATGGGGCTCGATTTATCCGTGATGTCGGTATATTTTTTGGTCTCTTTGCTATTGGCCATAAATTGGTTTGCACCTCTGGGTTTTTTGGGCGAATTGGGGCTTCGGGGACTTACATCCATGATAATTTTTGGTAATTTTCTGTCGGTACCTGCGTATGCGGCAGGGGTGCCTTGGTTAATTTGGTTGACCAATGTGAGTATTCCCGCGATTGCCGGGGCGTTGTGGTGGTTCTATGGGGGTAGAAACCGGAAAGTGTTGGCATGATTGAGATTTTAGGCCTAGTTTATTTTATTTTTTTGGCGCTCTATGGAGCCATGCTTGTATTTTTTGCCCGGGGTTGGCAGCTTGGAGCTGGTTTAGTTTATTCGACCCGGGATAAAATTCCTGAAGGGCGAGAAGAAGATGCCAGGGCAACGGGTCATCTACAGCCCTGGGTTACTGTTTTGGTGGCTTGCCGTAACGAAACCCATCGTATGACGCCTTTGCTGAAGGCCTTGGTGGAACAGGAAGTCTCATTTGGTTGGGAATTGTTATGGATAGATGATTTTTCGGATGACGATTCCGTGGCGATGGTGAAGAGTTTTTTGGCGAAT
>JBMTCP010000019.1:0-24559 GCA_049431025.1 Bacteroidia bacterium
GGCCAAAAATTCTTTATTATTCTTCGGTTAAGGCCTTGGCGAATTGCCACGGGAATCATTCGCGTCAATCCGGTGATGCCTATCTTGGGGAAAGGGGTAGGGCCTGAAGGCTCGATGGAGCTGGATGTACTTTCTGAAACCCCTTGGGTGGTGTACCCGGTTCCTAGCGAAGGTAAAATTCGGCTTCGGGGATCAGACGGAATTCGTAGGGCGATTTTGTACGCTGAAGACATGACCGGAAGAACGGTCTTAACCCATACGTGGGTTCATGAGAATAGTGGAATGTTGGGGTCCAAGGAAATTACCTGGGATGTTTCTGAGCTTGCTGAAGGTACCTACTACCTTCGCGTGGAGTCAATTGATCCGGTGATGCCTTCAGGAATTAAGTCCCGGCTCCGCTTTCAAATTGCACGTTAGACTCTGCCAATACGACTTTCAGGTCCCACTCAAACTTCCCTTAAGGTAGTTTGGTCACGGTTCCCTCGTGTAATCGGTAGGTTTCACCACTTTCGGGGCAAGTTGCCAAGCCTTGGGGGTCAAAATGGAGTCGGTGGCCAAATTCGCTCATCCATCCGGCATGGCGGGCAGGATTACCGATAACGAGCGCATAATCCGGCACATGTTTGGTTACCACAGCCCCCGCCCCAATAAAGGCAAAACGACCGATATCGTGTCCGCATACGATGGTGGCGTTAGCGCCAATGCTGGCACCCCGACCAACACGGGTTTGGGCATACTGGCCTCGGCGGTTGACCGCTGAACGGGGGTTCACCACGTTGGTAAACACACAAGACGGGCCCAAAAAAACATCATCATCGCAGGTTACCCCGGTATATAAACTTACGTTGTTTTGGATTTTGACATTTGACCCTATAACAACACCGGGTGAAATCACCACATTTTGACCAATGTTACAAAGACTTCCAACAACAGCATCCTGCATAATATGGGAAAAATGCCATACCTTGGTGCCTTCCCCAAGTAGGGCACCTTCATCAACGACAGCCGTTGGGTGGACAAACACAGATTGATTCATTAAAATTGGTTTTGGTGTTATTCTAGTGAATAGGTTAAAAAAATGAAGGTTCAGATTTTTGTTCATCCATTGCTCGGTTGAAACAGGACCTGCACAGGGGCTTATAATGCTCTTGTGCGCCCAAAACGCGCGTTGATTGCAAGGATGTATGTCGGTAAGAATGAGAGGCTTCTAGTCCACATTCGGAGCAAATTGCTCTTACTTTAGTTACCTCATCAGCAACGGCCATCAAGGCTGGCATTGGACCAAAAGGTTGCCCCAAAAAATCCATATCCAAACCTGCAAGGAGTACACGATAATGATGGTAGCTTAATTGTTGAGCAACCTTAACAATATCCTCATCCAAAAATTGAGTCTCATCAACACCAATGACCAAACCGCTTGTATTTCCTGAGGAGTTGCTTGCAAAATTCTCCCTAACATATTCCGTGATTTGTTTGGAATGATGAATATTATGGCAGGGAATACGGTTTTGGTTATGCGAAACCACGGCATCCATGCCGTATCGTTTATCGAATTCCGGTTTGAAAATTAAGACCTGAAGGCCAGCTAATTCTGCTCTACGTAGGCGCCGAATCAATTCTTCTGTTTTGCCCGAAAACATGGACCCGGTGATGACTTCAATACTCCCCCGAACGAGAGGTTTGGCAGTGGGCAAACCTGTTTTCATGGGTTGAATATAGCCATTTCAAGGCCTACACCCCAAAAGGCCAATGGGACGTACACCCATGGCCCTGTGGGTTTTGTGGATAAGTTTTGTGGGGGAAAGTGGGATATAGTGGGAAAAAGTGGTTAATTCGTACCTCAGAACAAGCCATCATCGTGACTCAACTCATCGGGGAATTTCCATTGAAGCTGGATGCTAAGTCCAGGATCAGCCTTCCGGCCGGTTTGCTGCGTCAGGTGCCTGCCGAATCGGCAGGGAAATGGGTAGTCAATCGTGGTTTTGAAGCCTGTTTGGTCCTTTATCCTGCTCCTGAGTGGGAGTCCATGGTGGCTGAATTAGGCCAGTTGAACCCTTATGTGCGTGAAAACAGGGAATTTTTAAGGTATTTTTTGAGAGGAGCCACCGCCTTGGAATCGGATTCGGCCCATCGAATTCTCTTGCCCAAGCCGCTTTTGCACTACGCGGGGATTGATAAGGACCTCGTCCTCTTTGGGCATTTAAACCGCCTGGAAATTTGGTCTGAACAGGCATATCTGAGGATGCTTGACCAAGAACCCCAGGATTTTTCGGCCTTGGCTGAGCGGGTGATGGGAGGAAAATGGAATGGATAAGGCTTTTTATCATCAACCTGTCTTGCTGGAAGCCTGTTTGGATGCCCTGCAAATCAGGACCGATGGAGTTTATGTGGATTGCACTTTGGGTGGTGGTGGACATGCCCGCGCCATTCTAGAACGCTTGGGCCCTCAAGGTCGGCTTTTTGGAATCGATCAAGACCCGGATGCTCTACAAAGAGCCCAAAAGGTTTCGTCGGATACGACGAATGTGTTGACCCAGGATCCTCGTTTTGCCCTCATCGATGGAAATTTCTCTCAAATGGAGAGATTCTTGCAATGGCAAGGTGTTCGTTCAGTTCACGGAATTTTGGCTGATCTGGGGGTTTCCTCGCATCAACTGGACGAAGAGAATCGAGGATTTGCCTTTCGGTTTGAGTCCTCTCCATTGGATATGCGCATGAATACCCGTGGTGGGATGACGGCCGCTGAGTGGTTGAACCAAGCGGATCAAAACGAAATGGCAGAAGTCTTCTATCGCTTCGGAGAGGTGCGTCAAGCCCGTTCCCTGGCCTTGGATTTGGTCAGGGCCCGAAGCGAAGGTGAGTTAAAAACAACGGGTCAACTCAAGACCTTGGCGCTTAAATACGTTGGCCAAGAAAAACCTTCCCGATTTGTAGCCAGGGTATTTCAAGCGATACGAATTCATTTAAATAATGAACTGGACAGCCTGGGTGCGATGTTGGAACAATCGGCTCGTTTGCTGGTGGAAGGTGGCCGTTTGGTTATTATGAGCTACCATTCTTTGGAGGACCGCTTAGTCAAGAATTACATCAATCATGGAAGCTTGGATGGTAAAGCACGGCACGATTTATACGGTCATGCCCTGAGGCCTTTTGACCCTATCCGCGGAAGATTTGTTACGGCCGACGAGGAAGAATCCACCCAAAATCCACGATCCCGTAGTGCTCGCTTGCGTGTTGGGGTCCGCAATTCGATGACCTGGAGTCAATGGCAGGAACGTCTAAACCAGGTGGTGATATGAGCGCCAACCAATCCTCCGGTGGTACCTGGAATCTTTGGACGCTCTTGGATCCGGAACGATGGGTTCAGCCCAACTTCATACGACGTCACGGCTTGTTTGGGGTTTATTTGCTGGGCTTGATGATCTTGTACATTGCTCATATTCATCGATGTGAAAGCTTGGTACGTAACATGAGTTTGCTCGAAAAAAGCAACCAAGAACTCCGCTCACAATATCTCTTTTTGAAGACGGAATTGGTACGGCTTGGTCAATTGGAGCGTGTTTCGCAACGAGCAGCAGCCATGGGCATGGTCCCACTTCGTGTTCCTCCGATGGCTCTCAACCGTAGAGGTTCCAATCTGCGTACAGGCGACTCAGATAAGGTGCCCCATCCTACGAATACTCAACCTTAGTTTATGTTAGGGACTAATCAGGGATGGCGATTGAACGGTGCATTTTTGATACTGCTCGTTTTGGGAATACTTATCTTGAGTAGGGTCTATTTGTTTGCTACTACCTGGGGGGAACCCTATCGGCAACAGTCGATCAAGGAAAACCTCCGGCTATTTGAATTGCCAGCGAATCGGGGCGATATCTACGATTGCCAAATGAATTTGTTGGCCTCTTCGGTTCCACTCTACGAACTAAGGGTGGATTTTGGGGTACAAACCATGGCCGATACTGCTTTTAATCGCCAGGTTGACGAATTGGCAACCGGTCTGGAAGCCTTGTTCGGAGACATACCCCGCTTGGCCTGGAAGGCCAAATTGATACAAGCCCGCTATGCCAAGCACCCCAGTCGTTATTGGCTGTTGCGCAAGGGAGTAAGCTTTGGAACAATGGCCAAAGTCCGTAAACTTCCGTTGTTACGGGATGAATCCAATATGCGGGGAGGCTTGGTGGTTGTGCAAACCAACCGTCGCGTTATGCCGTACGGTGACTTAGCCGCAAGGACCATTGGGTATCTCAAGAACGATACGGCCCGCATTGGTATCGAAAAAGGCTTGGATACGCTTTTGGCTGGTCAGCCGGGTTTGGTGTTGAAACAACGAATGGGTGGAGGGGTTTGGAAACCCTTGGGCGATGGGGTGCAGCGTCAACCCCGGCACGGAAAATCGGTGGTCACGACCCTGGATATCCGTTTGCAGGAAATTGCCCATGAATCTTTGGTCCACGCCATGCATCAACATCAAGCCCGTTTGGGATGTGCTCTTTTGTTGGAGACGGCAACGGGTAAGGTCCGGGCCATGGTCAATCTGGTGAAGAACCAAAAAGGAGATGGTTTAGGGGAATGGAATCAGGTGGCATACGGGTACCCGGTGGAACCCGGATCAGTTTTCAAATTGGCTTCTTTGATGGCCGGGCTTGCTGACGGTTATTGGACTTTAAGCGACACCGTCGATATGGGATCCTATCAATTCACGGCGGGTTCTTACCAAATCCAAGATGACCATCGCTACGGCTCTCGCATGAGTGTGGAGGAAATTTTTTCCAAAAGCTCCAACGTCGGAATTTCGAAATTGCTTCACCGGGGTTATGCCGGCCAGCCCAAAAAATACTTTGACCGACTCCGGGCTTTTGGCTTGGACCAGAGAATGAGTCTCCCGCTCTTGGAAGATCCTCAACCCTTGTACCGGGACCCTGAAAACCAGGGTTGGAGTGTGTCCGATTTGTACTCCACGGGGATTGGTTACAGTATGCAAATTACCCCTTTGCAATTGCTGACCTTTTATAATGCCGTGGTGAATGGCGGAATACGACAAGAACCATCATTGGTAGAAGGCCGAGCCAAAACCCAAGGCAAGCGAATCTTGGAAAAATCACAGGCCGAGGCAGCCCGGCGAATGATGCGCAGGGTTGCCATTGATGGTACGGTGAAGGAACAGATGAAGGGCCTAACCTTTGGTATTGGTGGCAAAACCGGAACAGCCCGTCTGCGAAATGCCCAGGGAGCGACCGCTGCGAACCGGCACCGGGCCATGTTTATTGGTTATTTTCCTGACCCCGATCCCCAATACACCTGCCTGGTTATGATCGAGGAGCCTTCGGCCGGGGCCTATTACGCCTCGCTGGTGGCGGCTCCGGTTTTTCGCGATATCGCTGAGCAAACCATGGCCCTCAAAGAATTTCGGGGTAATTCCACGAAAGCGCTTGCCCAACACCAATCGCTTCAATCAACGCAGCCAAGTCCCCCTTCGGACTTGAGCAGCCTGGACCAATTGGTGGGAATGGAAGCCTCAGCGGCGGTTTGGGCTTTGGAACGCCAAGGTTATACCGTATCGGTGCAGGGCAGCGGTAGAGTTCGTCGGTGCATGGGGAACCTTCAGAACCATAAACCGGGACAGCGGGTGACGCTGTTATTGGGCTCATGAAGTCCCTGGAATCCTTGCTTCTCGAGATGGATGTCCAGGAAATGCATGGACCGCGCAATGTTATGATTGCAGGGGTTTGCGCTGACCATCGTCAAGCCGGACCAGGCAAGTTATTGGTGGCCGTCAAAGGCAGTCGGGTGGATGGGCATGCATGGGTTGATGAAGCCCTACAAGCCGGGGTGACCGCCGTCTTGGTGGAGCAGGCTATTGATTCATGGGCAGCGGCCTATCCCCAGCAAACCTTGATCCGTGTTCCTAACACTGCTATCGCTTTGGGCTTGCTGGCATCGGCCATGCAGGGCCATCCATCAAGAGGCATGGATGTGGTTGGTGTGACAGGAACTAATGGAAAAACAAGTGTTGTAACGCTTTTGCATCAGGTTTTTACGAATATGGGTTATCACTGTGGCTTGATTTCGACCGTGGAGTGCAGGGTGGGAAATCGGATGATTCCGTCAACCCATACGACTCCGGACGCTCTAAGGCTCAATGAACTATTGCGTGAAATGAAAGAAGACCATTGTCGTTATGTTTTCATGGAGGTGAGTTCTCACGCCATGGCCCAACATCGCGTTGCCGGTCTGAAATTTCGAGGAGGAGTTTTTACGAATTTGACCCGGGATCATTTGGATTATCACGGGACCATGGAAAATTATTTTTTGGCCAAGCGTTCCTTTTTTGACCTTTTAGAACCTTCGGCATTTGCTCTTTATAACGCAGACGATGCATATGGCCAAAGGATGGTTTCGTGCACAGCAGCCGTGCCGGTTGCGTACTCGTTGAACATAAACGGGGAGGACATCCAAACAGGACAGGATAAGCATGACGGACAGGACAAACAAAAGGTGACTTACAGGGGAATAAATCTGCACCTGGAGCCCGGTTCGTTGCGCTTGGATACCGATGAAACGACCTTGACGGCCCAATTGACCGGGCGTTTCAACGCCTACAATGTTATGGCGGTATGGGCTGTTGGTCGATTGCTCCGCGCTGAACCGGGTACGCTGGCCAAGGCTTTGGCCCATGCGGAGCCACCCCAAGGTCGGATGTGGAGCCTGCGTGGGCCCGATGACCGCTGGTTCGTCGTGGATTATGCTCATACACCCGATGCTTTACAGCAAGTGCTTGGCACGTTAAGGGATCTCCAAAAGAGCGAGGGTCGCCTTGGAAGCGAGGGTCGCCTTGGGGTTGTCTTTGGTTGCGGTGGGGATAGGGATGAAGGCAAGCGACCGTTGATGGCCGAAGTCGCGTACCGCTACGCCGATTTTTTGTTCATGACCTCCGATAATCCCAGAAGCGAAGAACCTGCCCAAATCCTGGAACAAATGCGTAAGGGTCTTCCCCAAGGGTATGATCCGGCGAATGTCATCGTGGAAACCGATCGGGACCAGGCCATACGGCAAGCGGTTGTTCAGAGTCGCCCGGGTGATATCATTTTGGTGGCCGGCAAAGGTCATGAAACCTACCAGGAGATTCAAGGTAAGCGCTATCCATTTAGCGATCAAGAACGCCTGCAATATTGGATGGATTGTTTATTGAATGCCTCAAAGTCTATTAATTCCTGATAGCGTGTTGTACTACCTCTTTGATTATTTAGACCGTGTATGGGATGTTACCGGTGCAGGTGCATTTCGATTTATCACCTTCAGGGCTTCTTTGGCTGCGGCTTTGTCCTTGCTGATAAGCCTGTTTATTGGTAAAAGAATAATTCGTTGGTTGCAGGCCAAACAAATTGGTGAGAGCATTCGGGATACCGGCCCTGCGACCCATATGTCCAAGAAAGGCACACCCACCATGGGAGGAATTATTCTTCTGGTGGCTATTTTGTTACCCACAATCCTGGTGGCAAGGCCCGATAACATCTATGTTATCCTTATGATGGGGGCCACCCTGTGGATGGGTGTTATTGGAGGCGTAGATGATTATATCAAAGTTTTTTTGAAAGATAAAAAGGGTCTTCGCTCCCGGTCCAAGGTGGTTGGTCAAATCGGTTTGGGTTTGCTCATTGCTGCGGTCTTGTATTACCACCGCGATATTTCGACCCTTGCTCTCAAAACCAACCTCCCCATTACCAAATACGGCCTGGATTATCGAACCTTGGGCTGGAATCCGACGATGGTCTGGGTTTTTTATTTTGCATTGATAGTATTCATTGTTACTGCAGTTACCAATGCCGTTAACCTGACCGACGGGGTTGATGGCTTGGCCGCCGGAACCAGTGCTATTGTGGGTACTGGTTTGGGAATTTTGGCATATATGGCGGGTAATATCAAATTGGCTTCGTACCTGAACCTGCTTTATGTACCCGGTTCTGGGGAAGTCGTGGTTTTTTTGGCGGCTTTGGTGGGTGCTTGTGTGGGATTTCTATGGTACAACGCTTACCCTGCTCAGGTCTTTATGGGAGATACGGGGTCCATGGCTCTGGGTGGTGCCTTTGCTTCGGTAGCCTTAATCATTAAGATGGAATTAATGTTGCCGATACTTTGCGGTATTTTTTTTGTGGAGAGTCTTTCGGTGATTTTACAGGTTTCCTGGTTTCGTTATACCAAAAGAAAAACGGGTGAAGGAAGGCGGATTTTTCGTATGGCTCCTTTGCACCATCATTATGAATTGGGTGGGCTTGCCGAGCCCAAATTAGTAACGCGCTTTTGGATTGTTACGGTCCTTTTGGTCATATTCACCTTTACCCTTCTCAAACTCCGATGAACCCCCAACGCTTGCTTGTTCTGGGTGCCGGTGAAAGCGGCTGCGGTGCTGCCCGATTGGGTAAGGTTCTGGGCATGGAGGTCGAGGTTTGGGACCAAGGAACGATTGGTGAATCCCGTCGCTCGACGCTGGAGTCCAATGGCATACCCTACAAGGCTTCCTATACCGGTGATATTGCCTTATGGAATCCGGATTTGGTGATTAAGAGCCCGGGCATTGCTCCTGAATTACCTTGGATTCAATCAGCCATAGCCAAGGGAATTGCAGTGGTGGATGAAATTGAATTTGCAGCAGCCCATACCCGGGCTAAGCTGGTCGGTATCACCGGTACCAACGGTAAAACCACCACCACCCATCTCACGCATCATCTTCTTTCCCAAGGGGGCATACGTGCCGGTATTGCCGGCAATATGGGACGAAGTTTTGCTGGGGCAGTGGCTGATGATTTGTTGGGAAATCCTGGAGATGCCCCCGATGTCTATGTCCTGGAGGTTAGCTCCTTTCAATTGGATGGCCTGGATAAGACATGTTTTGATATCGGTGTTCTGACCAACATTACGCCGGACCACCTGGATCGTTACGCCTACCGCATGGAAAATTATGTACAATCCAAGTTCAGGTTGGTTCGTAACATGAATGTTCAATGTCGCTTCGTTTACTGCAGCGATGATCCGTTCAGCAAAGCAGGATTCGAACAAATTTTAAATCCCTCCTTCAAGACCTATACTTTTTCTTGGAACCGGCCATCCGTGTTTGGTGGCGGGGCCTATACCCACGATCAAAAACTTATAAGCGAAATCAACGACGAATATATGGCAATCCCCTTGAATGAATTGGCTCTGGTGGGCCGGCACAACACCTACAATTCCATGGCTGCTGCGGTGGTCGCCCAACTCATGGAAGTCCGCAAAGAAAGCATCCGTGAAAGCCTGACCAATTTTGATCAGCTGGAACATCGCCTGGAAAATGTCGGAAGAATACGCGGGGTTGATTACATCAACGATTCCAAAGCGACGAATGTTAATTCTACATGGTATGCTTTGGAGTCCATGGATAAGCCCGTTTTGTGGATTGCCGGTGGCGTGGATAAAGGCAATGATTATTCGGCCTTGTACGATTTGGTCGCCTCCAAAGTCAAAGTTTTGATTTGCATGGGTAAGGATAATCGTGCATTGCATGAGGCCTTTGCGGGTAAGGTTCCCGTGATCGTGAATGTTTCTGGTATGCAGGAATGTGTTCAGCGAGCCTATCAATTGGCCCAAAAAGGAGATGCCGTTCTATTATCTCCTGCTTGTGCCAGCTTTGATTTCTTTGAGAACTACGAAGACCGTGGTCGTCAGTTTAAATATTTTGTTAACCAACTTTAAAAACGAACAAGACCCCTATGAACCGCTGGTCGGACTTGTTTAAGGGCGATCGAACCCTGTGGATCCTCATCGGGCTTCTGATGTTGAGTTCACTGCCGTTGATCTATTCCTCAACTGGCCAATTGGCTCTGCGCGAGTATCAAGGCGATACCGAGCGTTCTTTGGTGGCCCATGGTTCCAAATTATTGTTAGGCGGTTTGTTAATGCTATTTGTGCACCGAATTCCATACCTCTGGTTGGGTCGCTTATCGGCTATGGGGGTTTATTTGGCAGGTGCCGTTTTGGTGCTTACCCTGGTTTTTGGTCAAACCATCAACTCAGCTTCTCGTTCGTTGCAGATACCTTTTACCCAAATTACCTTTCAGGGGTCGGATATTGCCCGGCTATTGCTGATTTTATGGTTAGCCCGGGGTTTGGCTTTGTTGCAAAAGGATAATCGTATTCGTCGGTTCCGCAAAGGTTGGGATGGCTTATTCCTGGGCTTAGGGTTGGTTGCCGTTTTGATTGCCCCTGAGAATTTGTCCACCGCACTCATGGTCATTGTTGTTGGAATTGGGATGATTTGGGTAGCTGGAGCGCGAATTATTGACCTGGTCAAAGCCGGTGGCACAACCCTGGTGGCTCTTGTTCTCTTGGTTACGTTAGCATACTTCTTGGGATGGGATAGGGCCAGGGTTTGGAAAAACAGGATAGAGTCCTTTAGTGAGGATACGCCAGGTCAAGAAGATTTTCAGGTAACACAAGCCAAAATTGCCGTTTCAGATGGAGGTTTTTGGGGTAAAGGCCCAGGGAAAAGTTTGCAAAGAAATTTTTTACCCCAGGCCTTTTCGGATTTTATCTATGCCATTGTTGTTGAAGAATACGGCATGGCCGGAGCTACCTGGGTTTTGATCCTCTACCTTGGACTGTTTTATCGAATTCGAAAGATTGCCCTGAGGGCACGATCCCCTTTTGGTGCTTACCTCGCTACAGGTTTGGGTATGGCTTTGTTATCCCAAGCGGTGGTGAACATGCTGGTATCGGTCAGTGCAATTCCGGTAACCGGTCAGACCCTGCCGTTTATCTCTCGCGGTGGTAGTTCTATTTTGATCAATGCTGTTGCTATGGGGATGGTTTTGAGTGTTAGTCGCGATATGACCGGGGAAGGTGATTGGTCTGAATTGGATATCGAAAATTCCAGTAACGATACGAGCGCTGAATCGGGGTCACATTCCGCATCCAAGGGGGAGGTGGTTTATGCCTAAAAGCATGCACCTAAAGCGAGATTCCGTCTGGCGGGTCATGATTAGCGGTGGTGGAACCGGGGGTCATGTTTTCCCGGCCATTAGCATTGGGCGTGCCTGCCTTGCGCTCAGGCCGGATGCTGCGGTACATTTTGTTGGGGCCAAAGGCAAAATCGAAATGACGCAAGTTCCGCTGGCGGGTTTCCCCATCACGGGATTTTGGATACGGGGCTTTCAACGCCAGGCCCTATGGAAAAATTCACTCCTGCCCCTTCAAGTTGTGTTTTCCCTTGTGCAGGCCTGGGTTTTGTTATGGAAATTTAGACCGCATGCCGTGGTGGGTGTTGGGGGTTATGCTAGCGGGCCATTGGTTTGGGTCGCCCAACGTATGGGTATTGTGACGGCCCTGCAGGAACAAAACGCCTGGCCGGGGGCAACCAATCGTTTTTTGTCGTCCAGCGCACGAAGGATTTATGTCGCCTTTGAGGGTATGGAACGGTTTTTTGAAACGTCCAAAATACGCTTAACGGGTAACCCGGTACGCCCAGAATTGTTAAAACAAGGCCCCTCCAAAGAGGAGGCTCTTCGTTTTTTGGGATTATCCGGGGATCGCAAAGTGGTTTTGGTTTTGGGCGGTAGTCTGGGTGCGCGTGCCCTTAATCAGGCAGTGGAAACCTGTTTGCGTCAAGGTCAACACGAGGTCGTATGGCTTTGGCAGTGCGGCAGAAATTACCACTTGCCTGAAGATCTAAAAGCCCTTGAAGGTCCCGGTCTTCGGGTCTTGCCCTTTATCCAAGACATGGCCATGGCTTACGCTGCTGCTGATTGGTTAGTCTCAAGGGCTGGCGCAGGGACCCTCAGCGAATTGGCCTTGGTGGCCAAACCCTGTTTGTTGGTTCCTTCACCCTATGTTGCCGAAAATCATCAGTACCATAACGCATTACGCTGGGTCGAACGGTCCATGGCGTGGATGAGTAGCGATGCCACCATTGCCCAAGATTTACCTCAAGTCCTCAAAGAATGGGGTCAAGACCCGGATCAATCGGCCCAAATGGCTTTGGGTTTAAAAACCTGGTCACGACCTCAGGCAGCCTTAGAAGTCGCATCCGATTTGTTGGCCTTAACCTTACCAAAGCTTGCTGCATGAACCCACTGGCTTATAAGCGCTTCTTTTTGATTGGAATTGGCGGTATTGGCATGAGCGCCTTGGCGAGGTATCTTTTGTTATCAGGAAAAGAAGTCGCCGGTTATGACCGTCATGTGAGCGATATAACCCGTTCTTTACAGGCCTCTGGTGCTGTCGTTTTGGATCATTTGGATACGGATCTTTGCCCTTCACCGTACGATGAACACCCGGAGCATTGTTTGGTCATTTATACCCCCGCGGTACCGTTTGACCAGCCATGGTTAACTTATTTTAGGAACGGAAACTATACGATCATTAAGAGGGCTCGTATGTTGGGTCTGCTAACGGCTCGCCGACCTACGGTGGCGGTAGCCGGAACCCACGGTAAGACAACCACATCATCGCTGATTGCACATTTGCTGCGCTGCGGAGGCTTGGATGTTACGGCGTTCCTGGGTGGATTGGGAGTGGAAGCATCATCCAACCTGATGATGGGAACGGAGCAGGCCATGATGGTGGTCGAAGCGGATGAATACGATCGCTCGTTCCATGAATTACAGCCAGAATGGGCCGTGGTCACCAGTACTGATCCGGATCATTTGGATATTTACGGGGATGCGGGGTCGGTGTTACGATCCTATCGTCAGTTTGCTCTGTCCGCATCTCGCTTGTTAGTGACCCGATCGGGCTTGGAATTAAAGTCCATGGAAGGGGTCAGGCACCTGACATACGGCAGCTCAGATACCATTTATGCCGACCAGGTTTCGGTATCGGAGGGTTACCTATGGTTCGATTATCACGGTAAGACTATTATTAAAGATATACCGAGCATGTTGCCGGGGCAACACAACATCGAAAATGCTATAGCCGCCATTACCATAGCCTTGGAATGTGGGGTAGCCCCGGAAAAGATTGCACCTGCCATGGCCGATTTTAAGGGAATCAAGCGCCGCTTTGAATACGTGGCCCGTGGTAAACGTCGTTGGTTAGTGGATGATTATGCACACCATCCTAGGGAAATCGATGCCCTGATTCGGGGTCTTCGGTTGATGCATCCCAATAGCCGTATTCTCGGCTTATTCCAACCGCACCTCTACAGTCGAACCCGGGATTTTGCTGCTGAATTTGCCCTTTCGCTTTCGGCCTTGGATGAATGTTGGTTATTGCCCATTTACCCGGCCCGAGAAAAACCCATGGAAGGTGTTGATAGTTCCATGATTGCACATGATTTAACCTGCCCTCATCGTTGCTTGCCAGTCAGCCAAGGCAATCAACCCGACTGGTTGCAGGATGTGTTGAAACATGACTCAGATTTGGTGGTTACGATTGGTGCCGGAGATATTGATCAATACCTCGAGCCTTTAGCTCAACTTATTTTGGCCGAAGAATCGGCAAGCTATTCCAACCCTCAACCTACGTCCGATGATCGCTAGACCCAAGGTTTCGTTTGGTTCGATATCTGGTCCATCAGTCCGTCGGGTGGTGGTGCGGGTACTGGGTTTGGTATGCGCTACGGTGGTTTGGTTGGGGGCACAGAACGAAACCAATGCAACCAAAATCAAGAAAATAGCCGTGGTTTATCGAGATGATCACGGAATGCACCCTGTAAGCGAGCAAGAAATTGCACGCGTTGTGGATTTTAGAGTAAACAGGCAGCCTCGAGGTATTGCGCATCGTGAAGCTGCCCTTAGGGCCCTGCCCTCCTTGGTCCGTGCAGATCTTAGTCTTGGATTGGATGGCAAGCTCCTTGTAGAATTGGAATCCAGTCGACCTGTCCTTCGGGTTATGCCAGCAGGTCGGCCCGGTTATTATTTGGATGATCGAGGTCAGGGGGTTCCTTTGAGTTCTGGATTTGCTTGGCCACTTCCGCTGGTTTTAGGCCATGTTCCAGGCCATTGGTCTCAGGCTTTTACAGATCAACATTCCGGATTGGCTTTGGCACTGAGGACTTACAGGATTCTGGTTCAAGATTCTCTGCTTCAAAAGGAAGTGACTCAATACCTGCTTTCGGGGAAAGATTCAGCATCATTGGCTTTGGAAACCCGTAATGGTCAGCGTATTTGGGTGGGTACTTCCTTTGCCTTGCAACACAAATTAAAAAAATTATCTGTTTTTTATCGTTGGGCACCGGTGGATTCCATGCCCAATCGTTTTCATAACATTAACCTTA
Organism: Bacteroidia bacterium; assembly: GCA_049431025.1. Taxonomy (GTDB): domain Bacteria; phylum Bacteroidota; class Bacteroidia; order UBA7662; family UBA7662; genus SYHX01. Next base: position 14,243 of record JBMTCP010000019.1, read on the forward strand.
TTTTTAAAGATCAAATCGTATGTCGATAAATTTCCCCGGCTTCAAGAGCAAGCCCTCCGCCCCCAAAAATCCGGAAAGACCGCAAACCCCGGAGCCCGAAATTGTCGTGGGCCTCGATATTGGAACTACCAAAATTTGTGCCGTAGTAGGGCGTCGTAACGAACACCATAAAGTGGATATTCTGGGTATGGGTTCCGCGGTGTCTCATGGGGTTAATCGTGGCACGGTGGCTAATATAGAGCTTACGGTTCAGTCGATAAAGCAAGCGGTGGCCGAAGCCTCCGAAAAGTCCGGCGTGGATATTCGGGTTGTGAATGTGGGTATCGCAGGGCAGCATATACGGAGTCACCAGCAACGGAACATGATGACGCGCCAAAGCCGTGAGACGGAGATTTCCAAAGCTGACGTGAACCGGCTTTTGCAGGAAATGTACCGGGTTCCTCAGCAAGCCGGGTACGAAATCATTCATGTTTTGCCTCAGGATTATACCGTGGATGGCGAAAAGGATATCACCAACCCGGTTGGTATGAGTGGGATTACCCTGGAGGGGATGTTTCATGTCATTACCGGATCATTGGGGGCGATTTTGAACATCAAGCGATGCGTAGAATTGGCTGGTCTTCAGATTAATGGGCTGACATTAGAGCCATTGGCTTCTTCGGAAGCGGTTTTGAGCCAGGAAGAAAAAGATGCCGGTGTTGTTTTGGTAGATATTGGTGGGGGTACTACGGATATCGCTATTTTCTATCAGAATATCATACGGCATACGGCGGTTATCCCCTTAGGTGGAAATGTTATTACCCAAGATATACGGGAAGGGTGCTCCGTGCTCTTCGATCAAGCCGAAGCCTTGAAAGTTCGTTTTGGTTCGGCCATAACCCACGATAGCATGGCCAACGAAGTCGTCTCTATTCCTGGCCTTCGTGGGCGAGACCCCAAAGAGATAAGTTTACTGACTTTGGCGCATATCATCAATGCCCGGGTCAAGGAGATTATTCAACATGTACAATACGAGATTCGTAGTTCAGGGTACGAGAAGCGTTTGAGCGCCGGGATTGTACTTACCGGTGGAGGTGCTCGCCTCAAAAACATCAAGCATTTGTTCTCGCTTATGACCGGAATGGAGGCCTGTATTGGAGATTCCAACGGACACCTGGGTCAGGCACCGGATACCATCAAATCTCCTGTTTATGCCACCGTTTGTGGCTTGGTTTTGACTTCCTTAGCCATGAAGGAGAAGGACGAAAAGCAAAACAACGGGCAGCTTAGTAATACCAGTAAACCAGTTCAAATAGACGAAAATGACGGGGTAAACGAACCGCAGCGTGAAGGGTTATTAAACCGTTTGTTATCGGTACTGCCAGGTATGTTCATCGACCCGGAATTGGGGCCTCAGAACCAAACCAATCGTGGATAAGTTTCCAAAATTTATTTAATTTTAACAAATAATCGTTCCTAATTTTATACCCACCTCTTAATTCTATTTTTTTATGACGCCACTTAGCAATTTTCAGTTCAGTCTGGGTTCAAACCCTGGTGCCATCATCAAAGTCATCGGCATAGGAGGAGCCGGTGGAAATGCGGTCAATCACATGTTCCAGAAAGGGATTAAGGACGTGGATTTTTTGGTTTGTAACACCGATTACCAGGCTTTGGAGCGGAATTTAGTCCGTAACCGATTGCAGTTGGGGCCTGCCCTGACGGAGGGCCGAGGGGCCGGGAATCAACCCGAGATTGGTCGTAAAGCGGCCGTTGAAACCATGGAAGAGTTCAAGGAGTTGATTGGCCAAGACACCAAAATGGTTTTTATCACGGCTGGTTTGGGTGGTGGAACGGGTACGGGGGCCGCACCGGTTTTGGCAGAGGCATGCCGGGCTTTGGATATTCTCACGGTGGGTATTGTAACACTGCCGTTTTCGTTTGAGGGCAAGAAGCGCTTGGAGCAGGCCGAAATTGGTTTAAAAGAATTGCGTCGTTATTGCGATACGACCTTGGTGATAAGTAACGACAAGGTCCGCGAACTTTTTGGTAATTTGGTCTTTAAGGAAGCCTTTGCGAAGGCTGATGACGTCTTGGCCTCTGCTGCCAAGGGTATTGCAGAAATTATCACCGTGGATGGCTACGTGAATGTGGATTTCGCCGATGTTCGTACCGTACTCCAACAAAGCGGTAAGGCCGTGATGGGATCCGGTCAGGCCCGTGGTGAAAACCGTGCTCTGGAAGCGGTGCGTTTGGCCTTGTCTTCGCCATTGCTCAGCGAAAACGACATATCAGGAGCCCGCAATATTTTGATTAACATGAGCAGCGGGAACGATGATCCAATTCGCTTGGACGAAATTGGTGAAATCAACGATTACGTGCAGACCGAAGCAGGATCCGGAACGGATGTGATTTGGGGTAATTGCACCGATGAAGAATTGGGTGATGAATTAAGGGTCACCCTGATTGCAACCGGTTTTGAAGGTGATAACCGCAGGGATTATGGTTGGGCTGATGGATCCACCGCGCAGACTACCTTGATGAGCCCCAGCGAAAGGCCTTCCGTGGTCGTTCACTCGTTGGACAATCCTGTTGAGACTCCAAAGCCGGAAGCTCAAGACGAATCTTTACCCATGTTTACGCTCATTGACGATGAGTATTTGGACGAAGAGGGTGATAACGGCAATGATTTACCTCCAGCAGAGCCATCTTCTCCTGTATCGGGTCCATCGGTCCATCAAGGTTCGCATGATTTGTTTACAAGGGTCTGGAATCTGGATGATACGAACTCTTCATCCGATACCGATAGCCAGAATGCAAACCAGTCCGGCCCAATGGCGTTCGAGTCTTCAGTCGTTGACGCAAGTTTCGTTGCAAACCCATCCGTCGCCGAAGCAAACGATGAGGTCAACCCCTTCTTTGGGTACGATGGGCCGGTTGAATGGGATTTGGCACCACTGAATCCTGAAACCTCCGTTTCGTCCACTCACGCTGAGCCCATAGCTGAAACGCTAAATCCTGTTTTTCAGCCTGTTGAAGAGTCACAACCTGTTAAAGGGAATTTGGAACCCACCTACACCAACGGGCCGTCGGAGGAGGATGTACTAACACGCTCTCGCCAACGCATTCAGAACTTACGCAGTCTAAATTCATTGTTATCCGGAGGAAATGTTGCCCTGGAAGAATTGGAAAAGGTACCGGCGTATGTTCGAGCGGGCTATCAACCATCCGATCCGGCCTCCAGCTCCGACCTACCTTTGAGCAGGACCTCGGTAACCGATCGATCTACGGGAACCGTATCCCCTTTGATCAAAACGGATAACCGCTATTTGCACGATAACGTTGACTAATCTTCGTGAATAACCCACCCATCATGAACCCATGAATATCGGAATTCTCAAAGAAAGTGCACCTGAATCCAGGGTTGCTGCGACCCCGGAACTGGTTCAACATTGGGTGAGCAAAGGGCATACCGTATGGGTGGAGGAAGGGGCAGGGTCTGAAGCGGCCTATGCGGACCAAGATTATGTCCAGTCCGGTGCCTCGGTAGGACCTCGTGCTGCATTTCCCGAATCCACCGAAGTTTTGGTAAGCGTTCATTGTCCTACAGCCTTACCTATTAAGGGATTATCATGGTTAATAGGAACCCTGAGTCCGTCCCGTCATCGGGAACGCCTGACGACTTGGGCCGAAGGCGGACTTGGCATTTTGAGTTTGGATGCCTTGCCACGGATTACCCGGGCCCAAAACATGGATGTACTTTCCAGCCAGGCTTCGTTGGGTGGTTATCATGCTGTTGTTGAGGCTGCGACCTTGTTGCCTCGATGTTTTCCCATGATGATGACCGCTGCAGGCACGGTGGTGCCGGCCCGTGTTTTGATCATTGGTGCTGGCGTTGCAGGATTGCAAGCGGTAGCTACGGCCAAACGATTGGGTGCTGTAGTGGTCGCTTTTGATACCCGGCCTTCGGTCAAGGAACAAGTGGAGAGTTTGGGTGGACAATTTGTAGAAATTGAAGGTGCGGTGGAGGATAGAAATGCTGGTGGTTATGCGGTGGTCCAAAGCGAAGAATACCGTCAGCGGCAACAGGAACGCCTCAACGAAGAACTATGTAAGGCCGATGTGGTGATTACGACAGCCCAGATTCCGGGTCAAAAGGCTCCTATCTTAGTCAATGCGGATGTTTTGAAGCGCATGAAGGCAGGTTCGGTGGTTATGGACTTGGCGGCTGGTGGTGGTGGAAATTGCGAAGGAACCGTGGACGGACAAAACCTACGCATTGGTCAAGCCTTGGTATGCGGTCGATCGGCGCCGGCATCAGCTAAGGCCCAGGACGCAAGTCGTATGTATTCAAAGAATTTACAGGCGTTCACCGCATTGTTAGAAACGGACCCACCGCATCGTTGGGATTTAGGCCATGATGAAATCGTAGCCGCATGTTGCTTGGCCTATGGTGGTGAAAAACGGGGTAACTTGGCCTAATTAGTTCCTTCAAAAGCCTAGACTATGGATTGGATAACCCAAGATTTACCTACCCTTATCAACGGGGTATTGCCCCACTTGTATTTGTTGTTATTAGCCGTTTTTCTCGGTATCGAGGTGATAGGCAGGGTTCCCCAAGTCCTGCACACCCCCCTGATGTCCGGTTCCAATGCCCTTTCCGGCGTTGTGGTTGTGGGATCCATCTTGATGGTTGGTAAAGCAGAACACGCGCCTTGGCCCGTTTTGGTTTTGGGTTGTTTTTCCTTGGTTTTGGCTACCGTGAATGTGGTTGGAGGATTTGCTGTTACCTCTCGGATGCTCAACATGTTCCGTAAAAAGAAATAAGATGGAAACCATCATGGAATTGGGTTATTTAACCGCCCTTGTTTGTTTTGTGTTGGGGATCAAAGGCATGAGTGACCCGGCTACAGCAAATCGAGGCAATCGCATTTTGGCCTTGGGTATGGGATTGGCCATTGTGGTCACCTTGTTATGGCCTGGCCTTTCTAATCTGCCTTATATTTTGGGCTCGTTGATGGTGGGTTCTTGGATTGGACTACGGATGTCTGGCAAAGCGCAGATGACCGAGATGCCTCAAATGGTTTCTTTGCTTAATGGTTTTGGGGGTTTAGCAGCAGCTATGGTTGCTTTGGCTGAGGTGGTCAATCTGTTGTATGGCGAGGGTTTACTCAACCTCCTCACCCAAACCTCCGGGATGGGGTCTATGGGTTCGTATTATTTGATTTTCTATAGCGTTACCCTAATGATCAGCCTTTCGGTAGGCGGAATTTCGTTCACCGGATCCCTTTTGGCCATGGCCAAATTGGACGGAAAGGTCAGTGGTCAGCCCATTCGATTCTCCTTGCAGGGGTTCCTGACCAACGGGTTGTTAGTCATCATGGTTTTGCTTATTGGGGCAATAGTTGGGTACCCAACCTACGCCGAGCCGATGGTGTATTTGCTTCTCCTTGCTTCGCTGGTCTACGGGGTCTTGTTTGTTTTGCCTATAGGTGGGGCGGATATGCCGGTTGTTATTTCGTTTTTGAATTCGCTAACCGGTTTAACGGCCGCAACAACGGGCTTGTTGTTTGATAACCGAGCCATGCTTATGGGCGGGGTCTTGGTTGGGGCATCGGGGGTTTATTTGACTGTTTTGATGTGCAAGGCGATGAATCGTACACTCGGTGCCGTATTGTTGGGTCAGTTTAACGCATCCAGTGCCGGGGCCGGACGTGAGATTAGCGGGCAAATTAAGGAAATTGGCTCGTACGATGCCGCGGTACTCTTGGCTTATTCATCCCGCGTTGTTGTGGTCCCTGGTTACGGTATGGCAGTGGCTCAGGCTCAGCACCCAATGCACGAGCTCGAAAAGATTTTGGTTTCCAAGGGAGTGGAATGCCGTTATGCCATCCACCCTGTCGCAGGTCGAATGCCGGGGCATATGAATGTCCTCCTTGCCGAAGCTGATGTTTCCTACGATGTGCTTCTAGAAATGGACGCGATTAATCCTGACTTTCCACAAACGGACGTGGTGGTGGTGGTGGGTGCCAACGATGTGGTTAACCCGGCAGCCGAAAACGACCCAGGGTCTCCCGTTTACGGGATGCCCATCCTCAAGGCTTACCAGGCGAAGAACATTATTGTCATTAAGCGTTCCATGGCGGCCGGCTACGCCGGAGTGGAGAATGAGCTTTTTTACGACCCCAAAACCAGGATGCTGTTTGGGGATGCCAAAAACGTCTTGTCGGAATTGATTCAGGCGGTCAAAGGCCTCTAAGGTATCTCGGGGCTTTGCGGGTGGGGTAGGGTAAGTGATTCAAAAAATATTTTGGATTTCTTGTAAATGGTGCAATTTTTGAGGAGAAATGGATCAATGCTTTTAGCAGGCATCCATTGCGAAACATAATGCCTACTTTTTTCGTTATTCCCTTAAATCCCTTTTAGCCTACATGTCCTCCTCAGCTGAACTCCATTACAACGGCCAAACCTACACCTTGCCCCTTCTGGTTGGAACCGAAAACGAACCTGCCGTGGATATTTCCAAATTGAGGGATGAATCCGGACTGGTAACGCTCGACATCGGGTACAAGAATACCGGGGCCACCAAGAGTGCGATTACGTTTATCGATGGTGACGCGGGGATTTTGAGTTACAGGGGTTACCCGATAGAGCAATTGGCTGCCAATTCCAGCTTTATGGAGGTATCCTACCTTTTGCTTTACGGAGAGCTTCCGACTTTGGCTCAATTGGAGAATTTCAATCACAGCATTACCCATAGGACCTTGGTCCACGAGAATATCAAAAAATTCTTGGATGCCTATCCGGCATCTACCCATCCTATGGGGGTTTTGATGAGTACCATCGCCTCGCTATCCAGCTTTTATCCCAATTCACTGATAGCGAACCGCCCTATGGCGGAAATGGATAGGACCTATCATCGTTTGATTGCCAAAATGGCCACTATTGCGGCTTGGACCTACAAAAAGTCCCTGGGTCATCCCTACATGTACCCCAACAACAAATTGGATTATGTGAGCAATTTCCTACAGATGATGTTTGGTCATCGAACGGAGGATTACATTGCAGACCCCGTGGTCGTGGATGCCTTGAATAAGCTCTTAATTCTGCATGCCGACCACGAACAAAATTGTTCGGCATCCACGGTTCGTATGGTGGGTTCTTCCCATGCCAACATTTACGCCGCGGTTGCAGCAGGGGTTGGGGCCTTGTGGGGCCCACTTCACGGAGGGGCCAATCAGGCCGTTATTGAAATGTTGGAACAAATCCGAGCCGACGGAGGTCAGGTATCCAAGTTTGTAGCCAAAGCCAAAGACAAAAACGATCCTTTCCGCCTCATGGGATTCGGCCACCGGGTGTACAAGAATTTTGACCCCAGGGCACGAATTATTAAAGAAGCCTGTGACCAGGTATTGAATAAGCTTGGGGTTAACGACCCTATCTTGGATATCGCCAAGCAGTTGGAAAACACCGCCTTGCAGGATGATTACTTCATTGAGCGCAAGTTATACCCCAACGTGGATTTCTATTCCGGCATCATTTACAGGGCCATTGGAATCCCTACCGACATGTTCACGGTCATGTTCGCTTTGGGTCGTTTGCCAGGCTGGATTGCCCAATGGAAGGAAATGAGGGAACTCAACGAGCCCATTGGACGCCCTCGTCAGGTTTATGTGGGTCATCCCCGCAGGGATTATTTGCCCATCACCAAGCGTTAAGCTATCGTCTCACGCCTGCCCCTAGGAACGGACGCTTCGGTACGCGTCTTCGATTTCCTGGGTTTGTATGGGCAAGTCCCGCATCAAGTCAACGGGTCCATTGGAGCTGATCCACACATCGTTCTCGATCCGTATGCCCAATCCTTCCTCCGGGATATAGATGCCTGGTTCGCAGGTGATCACCATGCCTTCTTGAAGCGGTTCGTATCGGGCCCCGACATCGTGGACGTCCAGACCAAGAAAATGCCCCGTACCGTGTGGAAAATACCTTTTGTAGGCCGGAGCCTTGGGGTCTTGGTGAGCAATATCGTCGGAGCTTAGGAGTCCCAAACGCAGCAGGGCCTCTTCCATGAGCAAAGCCGATTCCCGGTTGTATTCATCCAGGCTGCGGCCCGGCCTCAGGAGATCCATGGCCTGCCTCTGGACCCCCAAAACAGCGTCGTACACCTCCTTTTGCCGGGCCGTAAAACGACCGTTAACCGGGATACAGCGGGTCAAATCGGCGGCATAATGGGCATAAGCTGCTCCAAAATCCATGAGCAGCAGATCGCCATCTTGGCAGGTATCTGCATTTCGGGTGTAATGGAGTATGCAGGCATTCTTGCCGGATGCCAGGATAGGCTCAAAGCTGAAGCCCTCGGCACCTTGGGCCAGGATCGATCCGGCAAGTGCCCCTTCGATCTGGTATTCTTTGCAACCGGGTTGGATGACTTTGAGAGCCTCCAAGAGGGCCTGGTGTGTGATAGAAATGGCTTTTTGGAGGGTTTGGACTTCCTCAGCGCTTTTGACCGCCCTGAGCCGGTCAAGCACAGGAGAGGCCCTATGAAAGCGGTGCAAGGGAAAGTCCTGGGTCAAGCGGTTAGCTAGCCTTTTGGCCGCTGAAGTCACCGGCGTCGCAGTGGCACGATCGTTTTCGTTCAAGGCCAGGTGGATATCACTGGCGTATTGGGTTTGGGTCCACAATACCGATTCAAAATCCTTTTCCCAAAGGACCTGTCCAATTCCGGAGAGACGAGAGGCCTCTTCCCGGCTATGTCGGGGTCCTTCCCAAACGGCCAGGGTGGGGCTGGTTTCCCGAACAAAGAGCACCTCCCGGTAAGCCGGATTGGGGCAATCCGGGTACAAAATCAAGGCAGTAAGTTCCTGATCAATGCCCGTTAGCCAGTAAAGGTTGGAATCCGGGCGGTAGGGGTGGTAGGCATCCCCGTTGGACGGAACCTGGTCTGAAGCCACAAAAACAGCGATGGAACCGCTACCCAGAGAGGCCGAAAAGCGGGCTCTGTTGGCCGTAAAAACAGAAGAATTTAGGGGTTGGTAGCGCATGGCAGGTTTTCAAGGAGGTCTATACAAAGGTAAGCGGGGGTTTGGGATTGTGGATAAAGCCTCTGAAATCGCCGATTTTGTTTAAAAAAATGGCCGATACCTTTGGATTTACACACAAAATCCTCTACTTTTGCACTCCCTCAAAAATAGGGGTCGGACAACGTTACCAGAAACCAAACACCATGCCTACCATTCAGCAATTGGTCAAAAATGGCCGGGAACACAAGGCGGATAAGAGCAAATCCCCTGCCCTGGACTCCTGCCCTCAACGCCGCGGGGTCTGTACCCGTGTCTACACCACAACCCCCAAGAAGCCCAATTCGGCCATGCGTAAAGTGGCCCGTGTTCGCCTCACCAACCAAAAAGAGGTGAACGCTTACATTCCAGGGGAAGGTCACAATTTGCAGGAACACTCCATTGTTTTGATCCGCGGTGGTCGTGTGAAAGACCTACCGGGGGTTCGTTACCATATTATTCGTGGCGCATTGGATACGGCTGGTGTGAACGGCCGCAAACAAGGCCGCTCCAAATACGGAGCCAAAGCGAAACAGGCTGCAGCGCCAACCAAAGGCAAAGGCGGCAAAAAGTAATTGATTCTAAGGTACAGTCATGAGAAAAACCTCCGCCAAGAAGCGCTTTGTTGAACCGGATCCCAAATTCCGGGACGAAATCGTAACCAAGTTCATCAACAACATGATGTACGACGGGAAGAAGAGCACGGCCAGCCAGATTTTTTATCAAGCGGTCGAGAACATCGAAAAGAAATTATCCGAGCCCGGTATCGAAGTATGGCGCCGAGCCCTCAACAATGTCATGCCCAGCGTCGAAGTCAAAAGCCGCCGTGTAGGGGGATCTACCTTCCAGGTGCCTGTCGAAGTCAAGCCCAACCGCAAACAGGCCTTGGGTATGCGTTGGTTAATTGGTTATGCGCGCAAGCGCAACGAAAAAACCATGACCGATAAGTTGGCTGCCGAGATTATCGCGGCATCCAAAGGAGAAGGTGCCGCCGTCAAGAAGAAGGAGGACACCTACCGCATGGCCGAAGCCAACAAAGCCTTCTCTCATTTCCGATTCTAAACCAACCCGATTCCACACCCCCATACCATGTCACAGAAGGATTTAGGCTTTACCCGCAATATTGGAATCGCGGCCCATATTGATGCCGGTAAGACCACAACGACCGAGCGCGTTCTTTACTATACCGGGATGACCCACAAAATTGGGGAGGTCCACGATGGTGCCGCAACCATGGACTGGATGGCCCAGGAGCAGGAACGTGGTATCACCATTACTTCGG
>JBMTCP010000020.1:0-20584 GCA_049431025.1 Bacteroidia bacterium
ATCAAGGGTTTTTGGGGAGATCTGTTTTGCATGAGCCCTAACATCATGACCAAGGCCGTTAGAACAATGACTTGAAGGATTAGCGATTGATTGACCATGCTTATCTGATGGCCCGCTGGCAAACTCAGGAACAACAAAATTGTTATAAGTCCTCGCGGGGCCACATAAAGAAGTGGGTTTAGGGGCAGCTTAACCGAGGCCAAAAGCACAGCTCTTACGATAAAAATTCCTGATGTTATCCAAGCCGCCCACTGAGCATTTTGGAGATTAATCAGGTCGGATGAGTTAATTAAAAAACCGAAAAGCAAAAAAAACAATGATCGAATCATGAAAGTTATTTCTGCTGTTATTTCTTTGAATTTTTGAATTTCAATATTGAGCGGTTCCGGGTTGAAATTGGAAATACCCCTAAAGCCCTTTAATTGATGTAAATTCCCCATAAAAAGCCCGAATATCAAAATGAATATCAGGGAAGGCAGGTGGAATACTTTGGATAAAGAATAGATCAAAATAACAAGTAATATAATGGGAGTAAACTTGATATGATGTTTTATTTTACTTAGTAGGTAGGCTAAACCCAAGGTGGACACGAAGGACACAAGAATCATCACAATCAATTCCAAAACGAATCCCCCAAAAGCCCCAAAGTCTATCGATTCATTGAGGACAAGAAAATTAAAAAATACAACACCGAAAATATCCGAAAGGCTGCTTTCGTAGGTGATAAATTCCCTATGTCGGGCCTTGAGATTTCGGACGCTGGGTATGGCTATGGCGCTGCTAATGACGGATAAGGGGATGGCATTCATTAGTCCATCCTTGAAGGTACATCCCCCGAAAGATGAAAAAGCATAAGCTAAGCCAAAACTGGTTAACAACAGTTGAGCAACGGCCAGAGCAGTTGATTTGGAGATAATTGATTTTTTGGATGGATTTAATTCCAATTCCAAGGATCCCTCCAAGACAATCAGGATAAGTCCGACGGTGCCCAATATGGGAAGTACGGATGAAAGACTCGGTATAGGGAGACGTAGTGCGGTTGCAAGTTGGCTAACTCCCCAACCCAGACTTATCAAAAGGATGACGGAGGGGATTTTGGTTTTGGATGAACTTAGGTCAAAAACATAAGCGAGTAGCAGCAATAAACAAAGGGTTATCAAAACTGCCGTGCTCATGGCTTGAATTTAATGCCAAAGAGCCTTAATTTGAATAAAATCTCCTAAGACTTTAGCCTTCCCTTGGTGTATTTGCCGGGAAGTGGGTTGCTTGGCGTCTTTATTTCCTCGGCCGAGGCATGGGCCAGGAGTTCCTGGCAGGTGGGACCGCAGCATCCTTGTAGTCGTTCGCTGCAGGCAGGGCATTGGATAAAAAGCTGGTGACAGGCTTTACGGGCACAGTTGGTGTAGTGATCGCAGGGTTCGCCGCAGAGATCACATTTCCCTAACACATCTTCACTGATACGCTCACCCATTCGTTCATCAAAGACAAAGTTGCGTCCTTTGAATTTGTTGGGGAGACCTTGTTCGCGAATTTGACGGGCGTAATCAATAATCCCTCCATGAAGCTGATTGACATCGTTGAAACCCCGATACTTGAGCCAGGCCGAAGCTTTTTCGCAGCGAATACCACCTGTGCAGTAGAGCAGGATTTTGCGGTCTTCTTGTCCGGCCAATAGGCGGGGAACCGCCTCCAATTCCTCGCGGAACGTATCTACATCCGGAAGGAGGGCACCTTCAAAATGGCCAATTTTGCTTTCGTAATGGTTGCGCATATCCACCACGAGGGTCCCGGGTTCTTCCATGGCGGCGTTGAATTCGGCCGCATTGAGATGGCGTCCCACCTGGGATGAGTCAAAGGCTGGGTCATTGATGCCGTCGGCCACAATTTTGGGACGGATTTTGATGGTCAATTTATAAAAGGACTTTCCGTCGTCCTCGACCGCGATTTTGAGGGGAATACCGCGTAGGACATCGTGCTCTTCAAGGTTATGACGAAAGGCATCCATACCGTGTTCCGGAACAGACATTTGGGCGTTGATGCCTTCTTCCGCCAAGTAAATTCGGCCAAAGCATCCCAAGGCATGCCATTCCCGGTAGAGCTGATCGCGAAAAGCCACAGGGTCCGCTATACGGACATACCGATAAAAAGAGAGGGTGACCCGGTGAAAGGCTTCCTCCATCAGTTGTTTGCGAAGAAGCTCGCGGTTTACCGGATTGTGCAAAACGGCCATGGGCGCGATGGAAAGTGGGGTCTTGGGTGGGTGATACAGGATTCGAACCTGTGACCCCTGCCCTGTCAAGGCAGTGCTCTGAACCAGCTGAGCTAATCACCCGAGGGTGGGCAAAAATACGCAACAACCGGGGTGTTTAAACAAGGGTAATTAAACGCTTGATTACGGGTACAGGGGATTGTGGGTTGGACTTTTGCGTCCACATGGTGAGGGTTTACAGCGGTTTATTGCAGGGTCTGGATGCCCGTTTGCTGACGGTGGAAGTGGATTCGGATTCCCGGTCTTTTGGGTTTTACCTGGTGGGGATGGCGGATTCGGCAGTGCGCGAAGGTCAATTAAGGATTCAAAATGCAGTGCGTAATTCGGGCTATCACTTGCCCCGATGCCGGCATTTGGTGAACCTGGCGCCTGCTGATCTACGCAAAGAAGGAGCGGCTTACGATTTGACTATCGCTTTGGGTTTGCTGGCCGAGGCGGGGGTTTTGGATGCGGGGCTCTTGGGAGAATTTTTGGTGATTGGAGAGTTGTCTTTGGATGGTAAGATCAAAGGGGTGCGGGGAATCTTGTCGGTATTGGATTTGGCGGAGCGGCAGGGGTATCGTGGCGTCATTTTGCCGAGCGCTAATGGGATGGAGGCCTCGTGGTGCCCTCGGGTCAAAGCTTTTGCTTTTGAAAACCTACGCGATGTTGTGGAATTTGTTATGCAAGGTTGTTTGGAGGATGCCCCGTCGTTGGTTCATGGGCCGGCGGCGGTACCTACGGTACCGGGCGGCGCAGCCGCCCCGCGACCTCTGCAGCCGGTGAAGGGTCAGGCCTTGGCCAAGCGGGCCCTGCAGGTCGCTGCCGCCGGCCGCCACAACATCCTTCTCATGGGTCCCCCCGGTTGCGGCAAAACCATGCTGGCCAACCTGTTCCCCGCCTTATTGCCGCCCATGACCCCCGAAGAAACCTGGGACCTCGCCCGTATTTATTCATTGTTACACAATGGCCCGGAACGAACCGAATTCCTAGACCGAACAGGCGCCGCCTTGCATCGTCCTTTTCGGCAGCCGCATCCATCCGTATCCCTTCCGGCCATGGTAGGCGGCGGCGCCTGGCCCATGCCCGGTGAAGTTACCTTGGCTCACAGCGGGGTGCTTTTTTTGGATGAATTGCCCGAATTCCGAAGGGAGGTCCTGGAAGCATTGCGTGAACCCCTTGAGCGAGGCACGGTAATGCTCAATCGCCATCGCCAAAGTGTCTGTTACCCGGCTCGTTTTTTGTTAATCGCCGCCATGAATCCCTGCCCCTGCGGTTATTACGGAAGTTCGGGGGACCGATGCCGTTGCCCCGAATCCTTGGTTATTCGCTATCAGCGCCGGATTAGCGGTCCCCTTTTGGATCGCATGGATTTGGTGGTCTGTATGGACAGGGTTGGTGCAGACGAATGGGCCAAAGACGATGACGCAACCTTAATCCCCCCAACGAATTTGACCATCAGGAATTTAACAGCAAATCCTGGTCCGTTCAGCCAAAAGCATCTCACCTCCGAATCCAAACACTTAATGCATCGTCTGGTTCAAGGGGGAGGATTGAGTATGAGGGCCTGTCAGCGCTTAACCAGGGTTGCTCAAACGTTGGCCGCCATGGAAGGTTTGGAAACCGTGGAACCTCAACACCTCATGGAGGCGTATCACTTTAGGCATCCCCGGTACTTGGCCTCTTCGCTTCCGGCTCCGTAACGCCCGATGATCCGCCGACGCTACTCGGCCGGGCCGCCCTGTTCTACCCGGGAGTTAAAGTCCACCTTGCCCTGCAGGAGCAGGAACCAACGGATGGCTTTGCGCATATCGCTAACATAGACCCGTTCTGCATCGTAGTCGGGAAGGGCTCGCTTGAACAAGGATACCAGCCCGTTATCGTTGGACAGGGCCTCGTTGATTTCGTCTTCGCTAAGACCCAATTGATGAAGGCTGTGGAAGACCTCCCAGAGCGGGGTTTGATCTTCTTGGGTGTAGATAGCAATCTCAGCTAGAGCAGCAACTTTGCTTTGGGCAGGGGCATGCCAACGTTTGGCTTGAGTGTCCAGGCTTTCCAGCAAATAGCCCTGTTTGGAGGTGTTGAGAACGCGGTGCAAACCACCGGTTCCGCTGATTTGAACAATTTTGTCGAGAGGATGAGGCATTAGGTAAAAAAGGCGGCTTTGATGAGGTTGACTTGATCGATGGCCTCAAGATACAAGCGTCTGAATTCTTCTCGTTCCTCCATGAGCACACGAGCTTGGTCGGGAGTCAAATAATAGGTATCCGCCTTGTTGGGGAGCTCCTTGGGGTACAGGTCCGAAAGGTCCAAATGAAGCAAAGACTCCATTTCACGGAGTCGGTGGATGGGCCAAATTTCTTTTTCAAACAGGTTATAAACGGTGGTTCGCTGCACCTTGAGGTATCGAGCTACATGGGAGATACTGATTCCACTTTCTTTGACTTTAAGGCTAATTATGCGGCCTGCGTGCTTCATAAAAACCAAATTCGTGAAGCCCCCCCAACTATCGATGCCTCAAAATTGTACAAACAATCGACATAATTGTTAATAAGAGTGCCCTAGGGCCTTCAAAAGCCCATTTTTTAATCCCCTGAAGGATTTCAATAAGGTCTGGCCTCGATTTGGTCCATGTAGTAGACCAAGGCTCTGTTGGCTACCCGATGTCCACCGGGGGTAGGGTAATGACCGCCGAAATACCAATCCCCGCGATGTTCGGGGCAGGCTATGTGCAAATGGGGGATTTTTTGATAGACCACCCGTATCGGAAAGGTTAAGCCCTCCGGGGTAAGTAAACGGGCTATTTCCTCTTCCAACGCCTGATCGCTGACCAGAGCATACAAATTCTGTAAACGGTTGGTGAGGGGATGTTCCTTTTTTTCGAGGTCAGCCTTGGCGTCTTGGTAGGCCTGTTTCAGGTGGGCCTCCAGGCCTTCACGTTGCAACAGGTGGATGAGCGCTTGAAAGGCAATAAAATCACCCAAACGACTCATATCAATTCCATAACAATCGGGGTAGCGAATGGTAGGCGCTGAACTCACCACCACCAAAAGGCGGGGCTTGAGTCCGCCCAAGATGGACACGATGCTTTCGCGTAATGTCGTACCCCGAACAATGGAGTCATCCATAACGACCAAGGCATCCAGGCCCGGACGAAGGATACCCGAAGTCGTATCGTAAACATGGCGAACCAGGTCGTTACGGTTGTGATCGTCGGTAATAAAGGTTCGTAGTTTGGCATCTTTGATAGCGGCCTTCTCAACCCGGGGACGCCTTTGCATCAATTGTATAAATTCATGATAGTCATCACCTTGTCTGTCTATAAGCGATTGGGGGTTCAAACGATGCAAAGCCTCAACGCGGGCGTTATGGAGGTGGGATTCCACGCCCTGTAACATCCCCAAAAAGGCAGATTCTGCGGTATTGGGAATGTAGCTAAAAACAGTGTTATCCAAATCTCCATCAACACTTTCCAGTATCTGCGGGACCAACAATTCCCCCAGTTTTTTGCGTTCCCGGTAAATCTGCGGATCGTTCCCCCGCGAAAAATAAATTCGTTCAAAGGAGCAGGCCGTGATACGGGTTTCTTCAAAAACCCGATGCAAACCGTAGGAGCCATCGGCTCGAATCAAAAGCACATGGCCTGCGGGAATTTCTTGAATTTGTTCAGGATCTACCCCTAACGCTGTCGCCATGGCGGGACGTTCGGAGGTAACCGCGATGACTTCATCGTTGGCGAACCAATAGGCAGGCCGAATGCCATGGGCATCCCGTAACACAAAAGCATCCCCATGCCCCAACAAACCCGCCATGGCAAAACCACCGTCCCAATCCTTGGAGGCTTTGCGGAGAATATGGACCCAATCTAAACGCCTACCTACTTCATTTTCCAAGGCAGTCCGATCATCCGCCAGGGTGGGATCTTGTCCCAGTTCTTGGCTGAGTTCCCGATGGGCCTGGTCCAGATAATGACCAATATTCTCCATCACGGTGACCGTATCCGACATTTCTTTGGGGTGTTGCCCCAGGCTAACCAACTTTTCAAAAAGCCGATCGACGTTGGTGAGGTTAAAATTTCCGGCCAAAACCAGGTTTCTGCTTCGGTAATTGTGTTGCCTCAAAAAAGGATGGCAGGCCTCCAGGGTATTCTTGCCGTGGGTGCCGTACCGCAGATGCCCCAGAAGCAATTCGCCCAAATAGGGCAGGGCTTCCTGCATTTGTTCCGGGTTTTTTGCAAAATCTTCCCCCCGTACCCCGGCTTCGCTAAAATTTCGGTAGATCCGCTCAAAGATGTCCTTGAGGGGTTGCGCTGCGACCGAGCGAGCCCGGCTAATGTACCGGGTGCCCGCAGGTACTTGAAGTTTGATGGTGGCTACCCCTGCCCCGTCTTGTCCCCGGTTGTGTTGCTTCTCCATCATGAGGTAAAGCTTTTGGAGCCCGTAATACGGGGTGCCGTATTGGCGTTGGTAATACGAAATCGACTTGCGTAATCGAAGCAGGGCAATACCGCACTCGTGACCAATAAAATCGCTCATAGAATTGGGGGCTTGGGAACCATGGGGGCTTGGGGCACCCAAAACTACGCTAAACGCCCCATGCGATGGCCTTCTGGGCCCGTTTCGGGCGGTTTTTTTGCGTAGATTCGCTGACCGACCATGAGCAAGCTGATCACTTATTCTTTACGCCTTACCCTCGTCCTCTTGGTGGGGCTCTCATCGAGGTTCGCTACCTTCGCCTCGACGACGGTTTACATCGAGTCCAAGATGGAATTTACCCGGCCAGGGTCCGTAGAAGACCCGGAAGTAGCGGTAGGACAATGGAGAACTCACCTCCCCCTGAACAAAGTATCTTGTGTTGAGAAAATTGGAACCCGTGTCTATGCCGGTTGTTCGGGTGGCATTTTTGTTTTTGATACCGAAGACGGCTCTTTGCAACGCCTAACCCGGGTAAACGGGATGAACGATGTCGAAGTCGCTGCCTTGAGTTACTCTCCGGCCTACCAAACCTTGGTAGTTGGTTATGCCAACGGCAACCTGGACCTGTACCGTAACGGTCAATGGTTGGCTCTGGATGCGGTACTCAAGGCCAATATACCCCAGGGCAAAAAAATACGGTCCATCCATCAGGCCGGTCGTTTTGCTTATTTGTGTTACGGTTTTGGCGTGGTGGAATTGGACCTGGCCAAAACCGAGATCCGAAGCACGTTTATTATTGGCCCTCAAGGTCGATACCTGGGGGTCAATGCCTTGGTCGCCCAGGAAGGGTATTGGTATGCGGCAACCGATAGCGGGCTTTACAGGGCACGACAGGATGCGCCTAATCTTCAGAGCTTTGAATTCTGGCAAAGGGATACTGCTTTGGGCACGCAGCGGATTCCCGGTTTGGCCTTGTACCGGGATAGCCTGGTTACTTTTGAAGGAGATTCCCTGATTTTTTACAAAGACGGCGGGCAAAGGCGCTTCATGGTCAATCCCGGTGTGGATAATGTTTTTGTGGGGGAATCCGCAGGTCAATTGCTGGTGGTCAATGCTTTTCGAACGGTTCGTTTCGATCAGAATTTGACGCCATCCAATTACCCCATTCCCGAAGGGGTGGTTTCGCCTTCGATGGCTTTGTACGACGGCTACCAGGTTTGGATGGGAGACCTAGGCGGTGGTTTATTTCGGTTTACACCCTGGGAGACCTTTCGCTACCAGCCCGAAGGTCCTTCTACAGATAAAGTCTTTCAACTGAGGGCTCATGCTCGCGGTGCTGCTGTGGCAGGGGGCGCATACAGCAGCGTTTTTGGTAACACCTTTGACCCTGCCGGGGCTGCTTGGCTACAGGGCAACCGTTGGCGGGCGCTCAATCGCCAGAGCCTTAAGGGCGTTGGCAATCTCTACGATGTGACGGGAGCGTTTCCCGATCCTCATGCCGAGGGAAGGGTTTGGTTATCGACCTGGGGCCAAGGCCTGTGGCAAGTCGATGGCGATAGCGCCAATTCGTACAATACCTCAAATTCTGCTCTGCAGGTTCAGCAAGGAACCTCCAATGTCGTGCGCTTAAGCGGAGTCGACATGGATGCATCCGGGGCCTTATGGATGAGCAATTTTGGAGCCCCCAAGCCGTTGGTTGTTCGTTACCCGAACGGGACCTGGAATTCTTTTGGGACCGGAAGCCAAACCGAATTGCTGGATATGTTGGTGGATAGGTCAGGTAATAAGTGGATGCGTAACCGGTCCGGTGGTGTTGTTGTTATGGATGCAACCAATACCCGATATGTTACGGTAACAACGAGCGAAGGAAGCGGAGGACTTCCTTCCTCCCAAGTCATTTGCATGGCTATGGACAGGGACGGTGCCGTTTGGTTGGGAACTTCGCAGGGACCGGTTGTTTTTTATAACCCATCGTCCGTATTCCGAAGCAGCTTTAACGCAACCCGGCTCAAAATACAGCAGGAGCAGTTTGTTGGCTATTTGCTGGGTACCGAACAAATTATGTCCATGGCGGTTGATGGCGCGAACCGCAAATGGTTTGGGACCACCAACGGGCTTTGGCTCTTTAACCCGGAGTGCACGCAGCTTTTGGCGCAGTTCACAACCCGAAATTCTCCTCTATTGTCTGACCAAATCTTGGCCCTGGCCGTGGACCCCGTGGCCGGTGAGGTTTTGGTGGGAACCGACAGAGGGCTTATGGGTTACCGGTCCTCAGCTACCCAAGGTGTTCAGGTTCAGGGCGATGTTCATGTCTTCCCTAATCCGGTAGAGCCCGATTTTGACGGGTATCTTTCGGTCAGGGGCCTGGTATCCGATGCTTGGATCAAAATCACCAACGCTAGCGGTCAGTTGGTTTACCAAACCAAAGCCGATGGCGGTCAGGTGAGTTGGAATCTGCGCGATCCTTCGGGAAGGCGGGTTGATAGCGGGGTTTACTTGGTTCATTCGGTGGCCTTCGATAGCTTTGATCTTTCTGCTCAAACGGTCGTAGCCAAAGTCGTTGTTATTACTCGTAACAACGAATAAAATTTATTTTCTACACTTTCTTATATGCACAAACACCGAGGGTTGGTCTTGCGGCAAGTGCCCTACCGCGACCATCGGTACATGCTCTATTTGTGGACAAGGGATTCGGGCCCTCTTTCGTTTGCCGTTTACGCATCGCGTAGCTCATCGGGCATGCTGCGTGCCGGACAATTGAGGCCACTGCAAGAATTGGAACTGGTCACGGTTGGAGCGTCATCGGCCACAGTCCAAAGGGTTCGCGAGATGTACCCGGCACCACCCGTACTGGGGGATCTGAAGGGCTTGCAGTTGGTCGGTTATGCGTTGATGGCGGAATGGCTGGGGTCGGTTTTGGCCGAGGGTCAAAACGAAGCGGCTTATTACGATGAATTTTCTGCCCAATTGGTGGATGGCCACCAACGCGCCGATTCCTTGGCTGTGGTCGCCGAGTGTTTGGCCGGTCTTAGTCGCCATTTGGGTTTTGCACCGGATCCCCAAGAGTACCGTTCAGGTTTTTTACTGGATGGTAGCAGCGGGTCTTGGATGAGTCCGGACTCCGAAAGCATGGAAAACCCTTGGCGCATGGGTGCAGTTTCCAGTGCTTTGTATGCCGAAGCTTTGGGGGGTCGGATTCGTTCTGAGCAGGATGCGGCAGGGTTTCTCAACGAATTGGCGACCTATTTCCAGGCTCACCTGACCGGCTTCCGCCGCCCGCGTTATTTGTCCCTTCTCTTGAATTCGTAACGGGAGGGTTATACCAATAGAGCCTTTCAATCGTTTTAGACCTGTCTAAATACTTTTTCAACATGAAATATCCCCCCTTTTTGGTCACCGCTGTTCTTGCTGCTTTTGTGTTTTTGAATGCTTGTACCGTCATCCGGCCAGGTCAGGTCGGGATGAAACAACAATTGGGCGTTTTATCCGACAAAACCAAGACTCAAGGCGTCGTTTGGTATTTTCCCCTCACGTCCAAAGTGGTCAAAACCAGCCTTCAAATCCAGGACATTGAGCTTTCCATTAGCTTACCCTCCAAAGAAGGTCTGAGCGTGACCTCCCAAATTTCTATCTTGTACAAGGTCAATCGGGCCAAGGCCCCGGCTTTGGTTAGGAATGTTGGTTTGGAGTTTCGGGGAATTATTTCCAACGTATTCCGTTCCGCTTCCGCCGATATCTGCGCCCAATACCTGGCCAAAGACATGCATTCCGGTATGCGTTCCGATATCGAAAAAGCCATTCAAGTCCGGATGAACGAGGTGCTAGCTCCCCAGGGAATCGACATCACCGCAGTCCTTATGAAAAGCATACAGCTACCAGTAGGACTGGCTTCATCCATTGAGCAAAAATTGCAAGCGGAACAAGAAGCCATGCGCATGGAATTTGTTCTCAAAAGCGAAAAGCTGGAAGCTGAGCGCAAGATTATTGAGGCCAACGGTAACCGGGATGCCCAAAAAATTCTAGCCGAAGGCCTGACGGAAAATATTCTCAAACTTCGAAGCATCGAGGCTTTTACCGAATTGGCCAAATCCCCCAACGCCAAGGTGGTTATCACCGATGGAAAAACGCCCTACCTCATCGAGGATTAAAAAAAAGCCCCGCCTAGGGCGGGGCTGCAAGAACGTTCAAGCAAATACTTGGGAGCAGTTTGCTTAAGAGCAAAAAGCCAAAAAGTTGAAGATCGGTTCTTAGAAGCGGTATCCCAAACGGAAAGCCCCATTCATGGCAGCACCTGGAAGACTCAAGCCAAAGGCCGATTCACCCCCTTTACGAATAGAAATAATGCCGTTGTATCCAACTTCTGTGCCGATGTACAATCCATCTGCGAGGTAATAGTCAAACCCGGTGAAGGCCCCACCTGCTAGAGCGATATTATCCGTAGATTCCAAATTAAGACCTCCAGCATATCCCCAATACGTGGACATGCGGCTTGAGCCTTTCATGTGGTTTTCAATACCATAGGCTAGCGAAATCTCATTGAATCGCCTATTGCCACCTTCTGCGGTTTCGAATTGCAGATTGAGGTTAGCGGCCAAGCGTCGAGCCTTGTTGTCTGCAATGAAATCACGAATCATTAAACCACCGCGTGTTGAGTTAAGTCCGGCACCAATGTTATTAATACCGGTTGCACTAAGTTCGAACAAACGGTCTCCTTTGACCGGCTTGTTGATGGATTGAGCCAAAGACGTACCTACGCCAAGGGCCAAAAAGAGGACAAGCAATTTTAATTTGTTCATGGTTATAGGGTTTAGGTAAACAAATTTAGATAAACCCATAATAACATATCCCAAATCCGTGGATAACTCGTATTTCGTCCAATTCATTGGACAAAACGCTCCAAAAGAGGCCTTTTTGGCCCAATACAGGGCTTAGGCGGCAGGGGCTTCGGGCTCAGGCGCTGTGCTTGGTTTGGTGGCCAGACGGATTTTGGCCTCGATTTCTTCGGCCAGTTCAGGGTTGTCCGCAAAAAGTTGTTTGACGGCATCTCGGCCTTGGCCCAATTTGGTTTCCCCGTAAGAATACCAGGACCCGCTTTTCTTGATGATGTTTAGTTCGCTGGCCAAATCCACGATTTCACCATCCTTTGAAACGCCTTGACCGTAGAGAATATCGAATTCACATTGGCGGAAAGGCGGAGCTACTTTGTTTTTGACGACTTTGATGCGAACTCGATTTCCCATGATATCCAATCCGTCTTTGAGTTGGCCAATGCGTCGAATATCCAAGCGAACGGAGGCGTAGAATTTGAGGGCATTACCACCGGTGGTGGTTTCGGGATTTCCGAACATCACACCAATTTTTTCACGGAGCTGGTTAATAAAAACACAAACACATCCCGTTTTGTTGATGCTGCCGGTAAGCTTACGCAATGCCTGCGACATGAGTCGGGCCTGAAGCCCCATGGAAGAATCCCCCATCTCTCCTTCGATTTCGGCTTTGGGAACAAGGGCAGCGACCGAGTCAATGACCAGAATATCAATAGCCCCGGAACGAATAAGGTTATCGG
Source organism: Bacteroidia bacterium (assembly GCA_049431025.1). GTDB lineage: Bacteria > Bacteroidota > Bacteroidia > UBA7662 > UBA7662 > SYHX01. The sequence continues at coordinate 12,230 of JBMTCP010000020.1, forward strand.
CAATTTCGAGGGCTTGTTCCCCGTTATCCGGTTGGGAAATGAGGAGATTTTCGGTGTCGATCCCTAATTTTTCGGCGTAACCTTTATCGAAGGCGTGTTCAGCATCGATAAAGGCGGCCATTCCGCCCTTGCGTTGGGCTTGGGCAATGGCGTGCAATGCGATGGTTGTTTTACCTGACGATTCGGGTCCGTAGATTTCAACAACACGCCCCTTGGGAAAGCCGCCAATTCCCAAAGCAATATCCAGACCCAAAGATCCGGTAGGAATGACATCCACATTCATGACCCGGGCTTCGCCCATTTTCATGACTACGCCTTTGCCGTAGGTCTTTTCAAGTTTGTCAAGGGTAAGCTGTAAGGCTTTGAATTTTTCGTTTTGAACGCTCATGGGGTGGGGGTGGTTGTAAAGGGTTAGGTAGAAATTTGAATTCCAAAATTACAGCAACCCGGCTACCGGGGTTTTGGTTTTTGAAACGAACTTTTGCAAATAATGCGTGCCTGCAGACCTCGACGGAGGAGCTTCGCTCATTGAGGGCCTGCGGATGGGTCGTAGGTCAGCCATGGGCCTCAAAAAAAACTGCTCTTGGGGTTCATCGCCGGGCCCCAGCATTTCGATGCAATCTTCCCAAAGTAGCATGGTGGTACGGTTGAGGGCGCTATTTTTCATTTTCTGCGTTATTTGAAACAAAGATGAACCTCTAATGTGACATCTCTTGTCACAAAAAACACAACCTTTTCAATTCCTATCTTTGACCATGAGCCTACCCTATTTCAAAATTCGGAGACACTTAGTGGGTTGGCTTTGCAGTGTTATTGCCCTCTTGGGTTTGGTCGGAACGGTTAGTAATGCCCAGATCCCCCCTCGACCAGTGCAGTTCTCTGGACTAACGCTGACCTCCGACAGCATGAGTGTGGTTCCATTTGCGACCGTTTTGGTTAAGAATCGCTTCAAAGGCACGGTAAGCGATCTCAAAGGATTCTTTTCGATGGTTTTGTTGCCTGGAGATTCCTTGGTTTTCACGGCGGTGGGTTATCGAGCCTCCACTTTTGTAATGCCGCAGCAATTGGACCAGGAATTTTATTCCGTATTGGTGCCCATGGAGCGGGATACGATTGATTTGCCTACGGCACTGATTTATCCCTGGCCCAGCAAAGAGGCGTTCCGTCAGGAATTCCTGGCCCTGGAACTCAAGGATGATGCCACCTCCATTGCTCGTCGCAACCTGGAGAAAGAATTATTGGTGCAATTGGCCTCGGCCATGAGCATGGATGCCTCGGAGAACCAAAAGCTTTACATGCAAAAAGTCATTGCGCAGACCTACTATTCGGGTGGTCAACAGCCTTTTGCACAGTTTGGTGGGCCCAACGCTTTTCCCATACCCAGTACCCTCCTGAGTCCTGGAGCCTGGACTAAATTTTTTCAGGCACTGCGGCGCGGGGATTTTCGCCGCAAGGATTAAGCCGGCCTGGGAGCAGGATTATCGGGGTTTGTGTTTGTACTCCGGACGCAGTTTTCCGTTTCGAATCAGCTGTAGTTTTTTTTGGATTAGGCTTCGCCGCAAAGGGTGCAGGAGGTCGACAAAGAGCTTTCCTTCCACATGATCGTATTCGTGTTGAATAATGCGGGCAAGCATTCCATCAAATTCGGTTTCGTGAATACGACGTTCCTGGTCCTCGTAACGCAACTTGATTTTGGGCTTTCGTAACACATCCCCGCGAAGTTCAGGAATGCTGAGACAACCTTCGGTATAAGCCCAGGGTTCGCCGCTTTGTTCCAGAATCAAAGGATTGATGAACACCATTTTGCAACCCTTGTAGGCTTCTTCGTCTGCTAGTTCGGCATCCAATACAAACAAGCGAAGGGAACGTCCCACTTGGGGTGCAGCCAGGCCGATACCCCCAGCGGCATACATCGTTTCAAATAAATTTTCGATAAGAGCCGGTAATTCGTTGAAGTCAGGGGGGATATCGGCGGCTTTTTGTTGCAAGACCGGATCACCGTAAAGGACAATGGGAAGGATCATGGTAGTTGGGTGGGTTCAAAGCGGCTGACGTGCTGGATGCGTCCGTTGTTATACATGGTAAGAAAATCCTGGAGAATAAGAACGGCGGCAATGCGGTCCACAACATCTTTGCGTTGTCGGGTGGCTTTGGAAGCGCCTGATTCCAGCAGGCTTTGCTGAGCAAGGCTGGAGGTGAAGCGTTCGTCCAAGAGGTAGAGGGGTAACAAGGGACGACGGGTATGGATTTGTTGGCAAAAGGCCAGGGTGCGTGCGGCGTTCTCGGAGGGTTCGTTGTTGACGCGCCGTGGGAAACCGACCACCATCCCGTCCAGGTTGTCCCAATGCGGGTATTGTCGGAGGTAGGCCCATAATTCGCTGGTGGGAACCGTATCCAATGGAGTTGCAATCACGCCACCGGGGTCCGAATGCGCTAGTCCGCAACGTCGGCGGCCGTAATCCAGGGCAAGAAACCTTGGCATTCTGCAAAGGTCGGGCTTAGGCCCCTTGGTTGGGGCGGCTGCGTAAGGCTTCCGCGGTATGGCCTTGGCCTTTTTGGACCAGGTCCAATGGGGTACCCGCAAAAACCAATTGACCTCCACCGGTTCCCCCTTCCGGGCCCAGGTCCAGTATCCAGTCCGAGGCCATCAAAACCTCGGGATTATGCTCAATGACCAGGACGCTATGGCCGTTGGCAATGAGGGCTCTAAATGCGTTCAGCAATTGGGCGATATCGTGGAGGTGCAGACCGGTGGTGGGTTCGTCAAAAAGAAATAAACCCGCTCCATCCTTGTTTCCCCGAACCAAGTAGGAAGCCAATTTGATGCGTTGAGCTTCACCCCCGGAGAGGGTGGTGGAGGACTGACCCAGCGGCACGTAACCCATGCCTACATCGGCAAGGGGTTGCAGCCTCCCGGCGATTTCGGGCCGGTCACCAAAAAACTCAAGAGCTTCAGCGATGGTCATGGCCAAGACTTCGGCAATATGCTTACCGCGGTAGCGTACTTCCAACAGGTCTTCTTGGAATCGGAGACCTTTGCAGGTTTCGCAGGGTAAGTGCAGGTCGGCCAAAAACTGCATCGAAACGGTGACTTGACCTTCACCCTGGCATGTTTCGCAGCGTCCACCACCTTCGACATTGAACGAAAAGTGGGAAGCCTTGTAACCCCTCTGCTTGCTGAGGCCCTGGGAGGCAAAGAGGGTACGGATGGGGTCGTAGGCTTTGGAGTAGGTGGCCGGGTTGGACCGGGAGGACTTGCCAATCGGGTGTTGATCCACCATTTCAACGAAGGTGAGGCGATGCAAATCCCCGTGTAAACGATCGTGCGGCCCGGCTTTGGCCGGGTCCTGGCCCAAGGCATTGGCCAAAGCAGGGTACAAGACGCCTTTGATCAAGCTGGATTTCCCCGATCCACTAACCCCGCTAACACTGCATAAAGTGCCCAGTGGAATTTCTATGCTGATGCGTTGAAGGTTGTGCAAACCGGCGCCTTCCAGGATGATTCGATGAGAGTTCTTTTTGGAGGCCGGGGGGTCGGGCATGCGGCGGGTTCCGTTAAGGTAGGCCGCGGTTAGGCTGACCTGGGATTGAAGGAGTTCAGGAACGCTCCCCTCAAAAACCAATTCTCCCCCCAAATGCCCGGCCCCCGGTCCGATATCCACCACATGGTCTGCGGCCATAATGAGATCCGGTTCATGTTCCACCACCACCACCGTATTGCCCAAATCGCGAAGTTGATACAACAATTGTACCAGGCGTCGGCTATCCCTTTGGTGCAGGCCTATGCTGGGTTCGTCAAGGACATAGAGGGACCCTACCAGGTTGCTGCCCAGGGTGGTGGCTAGTTTGATGCGTTGCGCCTCACCGCCCGAAAGGCTATTGCTCAGGCGGTGCATACTCAGGTATTCAAGCCCCAGATCGCAGAGATAACCCAAGCGCCGAACGATCTCTTCCAGTGGCCTTAGTGCGGCTTCGGCATCCTGGTCTTGAATCCGAAAATCCCGCATTAACCGTAACAAATCCCCGGCAGGCAGGGTTAACAGCTGATGCAAATTCCAGCTACTACCGTCTTTGCCTAGAAGATGTACCCAAGCCGCATCCTTTCGCAGACGCGTTCCCTTGCAATCCGGACAGGTTGTTTTGCCCCGGTAACGGGATAACATAACCCTGTACTGGATTTTGTAAGTGTTCTCTTCGAGCATACGGAAGAAAGTATCCAAGCCCTCAAAGTGCTTGTTTCCTTTCCATAACAAATCTTTGAATTCGTCGCTCAGTTCTTGGTAGGGTTTGTGAATAGGAAATCGGAATTTGGCCGCCGAGGCAATCAGGGCCTCGTTCCATTCGCCCATCTTTTCGCCTTTCCAGGGGGCAATGGCCCCGTCGTAAATACTCCTGCGTTTGTCCGGAATGACCAAATCCGGATCGATGCCGAGAATGGACCCAAAGCCTTCGCAACGGGGACAGGCTCCGTAGGGTCCCGAGAAATTGAAAAGCGCCAGGGAGGGCGGCTCAAAGGTTTTTCCTCCCGCTTCAAACCGCCGGCTGTAGGATCGATAGTCACCGTTCCAAACCAGGCAGGCTACGCCGTCTCCTTCGACCCAGGCGTGTTCCAGGGCTTCGGATAACCTGGATTCGGGGAAATCCGGGGCGGATTCGGGGCTTTGGGAGGGGCTTTGGGCAGGGATTGGTTCCCAAACAACCCGATCCAGGACCAAATGCAAGGCGGGGGGAATTTTGGGAGCCGAGCGGGCTTTGGGTTCCAAAAAAGACTCCAAGCGCAGCAGATTCCCTTCGGACCAAAGGCGGGTATAGCCCCGCTGCAGCAATTCCTCCAGGTAAGCCTGCAGGCCGTGGTGATCATGGCGGGCCTGCTCGACGGCGGGCAGTGGGCAGAGCACCAACAGTTCGGCGCCGGATTTGGCGGTTTCGAGGCGCTTTTGACGGAGCTCTTTGAGCAGGTCTTCGGTGTTGTAGGCCCGAACTTCTTCCCCGCTTTGGGGGTCCAGGGTATGCCCGCAGCGGGCAAAGAGCAGGCGGAAATAATCGTAGATCTCGGTGGTGGTCCCCACCGTGGAGCGAGGATTGCGGGATAAATGATGCTGGTCAATGGCCATGGCCGGACTCAGACCCCGGATATCGTCCACTTCGGGCTTGGGCATTCGTTGCAGAAACTGCCTGGCATAGGATGAAAGGCTTTCGACATAACGACGCTGCCCTTCGGCGTAGAGGGTATCAAAAATCAAGCTGGACTTCCCCGAACCCGATAAGCCGGTGACGACGACTAATTGATGCCTAGGCAAGATGACATTGATACCGCGCAGGTTGTGCATGCGGGCGTTCCGGATTTCGATTCCACCGCGGTCCGGGGGTGTTATCAGGGTATCGGACATCTTGGCGATGTCTTTTGCCGCCTTGGCGGGCAATTTGGGCGTTTTGGCAGGGATTTTGGTGGGCATGGTCCAACCCGTGCAGAGCGAGTCCTGCAAAGGCGATTGCAAAGGTGCGGACGAAGCCACCAAAACAAAAACGACCCAAGGCCTTGGAATTAGAAAAAATCAGTTTAACTTCGTCTCCAACAACACCCTATAAAACCCATTGCGCCTATCGGAACAGACCCTACGCTAACCTAAACCCCTCTCTATGTCTTCACAAGTCATGGGCGTTAGCGATCAGGAGCTGATTCGGCGCTATGTTTCAGGCCATCAGGCCGCCATGTCGGTGTTAATGCACCGCCACAAAACCCGCATTTTTACGACGATTTATCAGCTGGTCCGGCATCAGGAACTGGCCGAGGATTTGTTCCAGGACACCTTTGTCAAGGCTATGCAGACCCTGCAGGCCGGGCGCTACAACGAAGAAGGCAAGTTCTTGCCCTGGATTCTGCGCATTGCCCACAACCTCTGCATTGACCATTTTCGCCGCAACAGCCGGATGCCTTTGGTCCGTGCCGATGACGATTGGGATCCCCTGGCCCGGATGAGCGATACGGAATTGCATGCCGAGGACAAGCTGATGCATAAGCAAAGCCTGGCCAAAGTCAAGCAATTGGTCGCCCGTCTGCCTGAGGAGCAACGCGAGGTGCTCATTATGCGGATTTACGGGGATTTGAGCTTCAAGGAGATTGCCGATGCCACCGGGGTCAGCATCAACACGGCTTTGGGTCGGATGCGGTACGCCCTGAGCAACCTGCGCAAACTCATTCACCAGAAGGGGATTAACCTATAAGGGGGGCTGGCGCGTCCCGGGTTGGATTGGGCGCGGCCTAGCTCGGCCCGGGGAGTTCGGTTGGGCGCGGCCCGGCGCGGGTTTGGATGGGTTGTTGATTCTTTCATAAGAAAACGGCGCATGCTTCGTTAATAGGAACAAAACAGCCTATGAACGGAAACACGACCCTCCAGGAACAACTTCTTTTGTATGTTTTTGATGAATTGCCTGCGGACCGGGTGCCCGCCTTTGAGCATCACTTAATTTCCGATGCTACGCTTCAGGAAGAGCATCGTGTAGTCAGCAGTTTGCTCCATTTGTTACGAGCCGATTTACAGCCTTCCCCATCACCTGCCGTTTCCCCTGCCGTCTTGGCGCGGTTGGAATCTTTGATGGCGGAATAAAATATATAGCGGGGCCTAAGGGCCCTTGGAGCTAGCTTTGAGGCATGACGATCAAAGAGCGTTATGCCGGGGTGCTACGGTATTTTGAGGAGAGTGGGTTGGAGGCGGAAACGGAATTAATGTACCGCAATCCATTTGAGTTGCTGGTGGCGGTGGTTTTGTCGGCGCAGTGCACCGATAAGCGGGTGAATATCGTGTCGCGTTCTTTGTTTGCTCGTTTGCCGGATGCGGCAACGATGGCCGCGGCCGGGGAGGAGGTTATTCGGGAACTGATTGCTTCGATTTCGTATCCCAACGCCAAGGCCAAACATTTGTCGGGCTTGGCCCGGCTATTGATGGAGCGTTTTGGGGGCGAAGTCCCGTCGGCACGGGAGGATTTGATGGCTTTGCCCGGGGTGGGTCGCAAAACGGCCAATGTGATCCTTTCGGTTTTGCACGGTGAGGCGGCCATGGCCGTGGATACCCACGTTTTTCGGGTTTCGGCCCGTTTGGGGTTGACCCGTGGCGCCAAAACTCCGCTGGCCACCGAGGTTCAATTGATGCGGCATATCCCGGAGTCTTTGGTTCCAAAGGCCCACCATTGGCTGATTTTGCACGGTAGACGGGTTTGTGTGGCCCGAAATCCCCGCTGCACGGATTGTGGTTTGCAGGCCTTGTGCTCCTATTATGCCAAAAAGGCTAGTCGCCAAGGGGTGAACACCCGAGGGGGGAAGAGGGGTGTTGAGGAGTCTGCTGGGAGGGTGTAATTTTAGCGAATGCAACAATTTGGAAATCTGGAAGGCAAAACGGCCCTGGTCTGCGGGGCCAGTCAGGGCATTGGATGGGCTACGGCCAAGGCTTTGGCTGAAGCGGGTGCACGCATTGTTATGGCCGCTCGAACTGCAGATGCACTGGAGCAGCGATTGAAAGAATTGAGCGGTACTGGGCACGCGGTATGGGCGGTGGATTTGCAGAATTTGCAGCAGATCCGCGATGGATACGGGACTTGGGGACGCGGCGCAGACGAAGTGGTGCATCTATTGGTGAACAACAGCGGTGGTCCGCCTGCTGGAGCACTGCATGCGGTGGCGGCCGAGGCCTTTGATGCTCCTTGGAGGCAGCAGTTGTTGGCGGCGCACGAACTAATGCGGGCGGTGTTACCGGGAATGAAGGCGGCCGGTTACGGACGAATTATCAATGTTATATCAACGTCGGTGAAGGCGCCTCTACGGGGTTTGGGTGTTAGCAATACGATTCGGGCGGCGGTGGCCAATTGGTCCAAAACCCTCTCGGTGGAATTGGCCCCTTTTGGAATAACGGTTAACAATGTGTTGCCGGGTGCCACGCTGACCCAACGTTTGGTTTCCATTATCGAAGGCAAGGCGGCGTCCACGGGGCATAGCGTGGAGGACATCCAAAAGGAAATGCTCGCAGAAATTCCGGCAGGTCGTTTTGGTTCACCGGACGAAGTGGCTGCAGCCATTGCTTTTTTGGCCTCTCCTGCTGCTGCTTATATCACGGGAATTAATTTGCCGGTGGACGGGGGACGTACTCCGAATCTGTAGTCATTTAATGTTATAAAGCATTATTTTTTATGAATAAACCAACACCTCAAGGTGCCGGATTCTCTCTTTGGAAGCCTGGCGATGATCTTTTGAATTATATCAACGGTCAAATGCAGCCGGCTTTGGGTGGAGCTTGGTTGGAGAATGTCAACCCTTCGACTGGGCAGGTCATGGGGCGTTTTCCGGATTCGGATGCATCCGAT
>JBMTCP010000021.1:0-20311 GCA_049431025.1 Bacteroidia bacterium
ACTCCTGCAGGAGGGCGTTGATTTTGTTTTGTAGCAAAGCCTTTTGACGTTCAAAGGCCGAACCGGTGGCGGGTCCATCAAAACCGGTGTGCACATAACGAATGCGGCCTCCTGCATCCAACAGGAGGGTGGTGGGAAAGGCCTTGAGGCGGACCAATTGAGGAATGGCTTTGCGGACCGAAGCCGAGTCCGGTTGACCGGCATGCACCAAGGGGTAGGGCACTTGGTAACGGGTCCGTAGTTTTTGGAGGTTCTGAGTGGCCTTTTCGGGTTGATACGTCCGTTCAAAACCAAGTCCGATGATTTGAACGCCTTGGCGCGACCATTCCGGGTAGACCGCTGACAGGTATTCGGTTTCGTCCAGGCAATTGGGGCACCAAGTCCCAAGCAACTGAACCAAGGTAACGCGGGCCGGGGGGCCGGGGCGGACGACCTGACCTGTTTGGATGTCTTTGTATTCAAAGACCAAGGGTTCCTCTGCGTTTTGCAAGGTCGCTAAACCGTAGGGATCCGGAAGGGTGGCAGCGCTATCCCGTACCGCGGTCCAGGGTCTTCCCGGCCCCCGAGCCGCATAAAGCTGACCCTGCATGGATCCGTCTTGGGCCAGGTGTCCCCGTATCAGATAAGCGCTGCCGCCGTCCATCCCGCTCATCCACAACGAATCCCCGTCCATAATTCCACTGAGGTATCGGTAATCCCCCGTTGAGGTACGCAGGGTACCGCTGATTTCCGGGCCTTTTTGGGTTAGAGGCATAAGAGCAGGCGTACCTGGTCCCAAATCCACCTTCCATTGTCCCCCCACTTCGGCAGGCAAATTCGCATTGCGGGATGCAAACTTGTATTGCCCACCGCGGGAGGCCGACCAGGGCATCATCACCGACGTATCGTTCTTGGTTTTGACCCAAAAACCCCTTAGCGAATCACCCAAACTGCTGACCGCGGCCACGAGCACGGATTCATAGACCGGAAAAGCCCAGTACAAACTATCCCCTCGGACTTCGGCAGTCGATTTTACCCAGGTATCCCCATCCAACAACTGGGCTTGAAAAAGGCGGTCCGAGGGCTTTTCCTGGTTGGGTCCGGCCTGCCGTTCCAGGCGAAACAAAAAGGGTAAATCACCCCCTTCAGTGGCCAGAATTCCCCGCCAATCCCCTTCTTGAAGGCGGTAACAGGCTTCCAGGTCTATCCCCCATCGGCAAGCATTCGCACCAAGAAGGAAAAGTAAAACAAGCCAAAGTCTGAGACTCAAAAACTGGGACATCTTAAAAGGGTTTGTTAAGGAAAACAAAAATGCGTGCAATTTGGCCTTTCGCTGTTTGTTTTTTTGTAGCACCTTCCGGTTCTAATGATTCCTAGGAATACCACAGCCCCCCAAGACCCTCAGGGTAGCCAGGCCCCAGGATCAGGTCATCCCCGCGATCTGCGCATCAGCGATTTCCATTACGAATTGCCCCAAGACCGTATCGCCATGTACCCCGCCAACCGCAGGGAAGAGGCAAGGATGCTGGAATACCGGGGCGGTGTCGTGCAAGACCGGACTTTTGCAGAACTGGGCCAAAGGCTACCTGCTGGGGTACACTTGGTTTTGAACAATACCCGGGTTGTACCGGCCCGTCTTCGGTGGCCCCTACCCAGCGGTTCCTTGGTGGAGTTTTTGCTCTTGGAACCCGAATTAAACAACCCTGCGGGTGATGGGATGGCTTGGTGGTGCATGATTGGGAACAACCGCGCCTGGAAAAGCGGGGTATTGGATTTGGATTTGCCCGGTGGTCACCTTCGGATTGTACGGGGTCCAAGTCGGGATGGGCAATGGCTGGTCAACCTTTCATGGGAAGCCGTGAAGGGGATTGGCCCCAACGAACCCCAATCTCTTGAAGAGTTGTTGGATCTGGTGGGCGAGGTCCCACTGCCGCCTTACCTCCAACGAAAAAGCGAAGAACTGGACCGGGAGCGATACCAAACCACCTATGCCCGGGAACGAGGCGCGGTCGCAGCACCGACGGCGGGTTTGCACTTAACGCCTTCGTTGTTAGAACAAATTGTTCATCGCGGCGGAAAAATAACCGAAGGAACTCTGCATGTTGGGGCAGGCACTTTTCAGCCGGTCAAAGCAACACATATGGCCGAACACGGGATGCACACCGAAAGAATATCGATACGAGTAGAAGCCTTGGAGTCCCTTTATTCCAATCCAACTCCTGTTTATGCGGTGGGCACCACCTCTTTGCGACTACTCGAAAGTCTGTACTGGGCCGCGGTACACCTTCATAACAACTCCTTGCACGCCTCATCCAAGCAGGGTTCAGTTCAGCTGCCCCGGGTAGAGCAATGGGACCCTTATACCATGGATGACAAGGGTTTATCATCCAAAGAAGCCTTGGAAATCCTGCTTGAATGGGCCCAAAAAAATGAATGTTCTGAATTAAGCGGGAGGACGGGTCTGCTGATTGCGCCTCCCTACAAAACCCGTATGATCCAGGGATTGATAACAAATTTTCATCAACCTCAAAGCACCCTTTTGCTATTGGTAGCCGCATTGGTTGGGGATGATTGGCGTAAAATCTACCAACACGCCTTGGATCAAGGTTATCGTTTTTTGAGTTATGGTGACGGATCCCTCTTGCATCTTTGATTGGTGTTACCAAAAGGCTTTGGGGGATACGACCAACGCATCCCATCCGGAAAAATCGGGAGCCTTGGACGGCCTGCGGGTTTTGGAAACGGCCACCGTTTTGGCGGGCCCGGCGGTCGGCATGTTTTTGGCTGAATGCGGAGCCCGCGTTCTCAAGGTGGAGCCCTTAACCGGTGATGTTACCCGCCAATGGACCCTGGCCCATGAAGCCCCCGCCCAAGGGCAATCTGCCTACTTTTGTTCGGTCAATTGGGGCAAAGCAAGCCTGCTTAGCGCCTTGGATCGCCAGGACGAGAGGGACATCCTGCACCGCTTAATCACCGAGGCCGATATCCTGATCACCAACAACCTGCCCCGACAAGAAAAAGCCTTGGGCTTGGATTGGGAAACACTTCATGCCATCAACCCCAGGCTTTTGGTGGGTCGAATTAACGGATACGGGGCTGAATCATCCCGCCCGGGGTACGATTCCCTGGTCCAGGCCGAAAGTGGTTATGTTTCGATGAATGGACCTCCCGGTGGTCCCGGACACAAGATGCCGGTGGCCTTAATGGATGTTTTGGCCGCCCATCAGCTCAAGGAAGGTTTGCTTTTGGGCTTGCTCCAACGGGGAACCCATGGCTTAGGCCGGGAGATTAGGGTTTCTTTGCTGGATTCCGGACTGGCTTCGCTGAGTAACCAGGCCACCAATTGGTGGATGGGCGGGGTTGAGGCCGTTCCCATGGGATCCGAACATCCCAATATCGTCCCCTACGGTTCAACGTTTTGTTGCCGTGATGGGCTATGGCTAACCTTGGCAGTGGGGAACAATACCCAATTCGAGGCAGCTTGCGATACCCTGCAACTGGAACTCCAAGCCCAATGGTCAACCCCTTCGGGTCGCCTTCAAGACAAAACCAACCTTTTGGCTCATCTTCAAAAGCGTTTTTCCTTGAAAGACCGCGCCCACTGGCTGCTTGCTTTGGAGGCCAATCGGGTACCTGCCGCGCCGGTTAATTCCCTTTCTCAGGCCTTAGAACACCCTTCCGCTCTACGTTTGAAACTCTCCGAAGAAGGGCTCAATGGGCTTCGAACGGCCGTTTTTGAGGGGGTTAACGAAAGTCCCCTGCCTATGAAACCACCCCCACCCCTTCCGGTTCTAACCCTGTCCAAAGCGGCAATCGGGTTCCAAGCCTAACCTTGGCTGGGGGGCCGTTTGGGTATAAATTGCGGCATGCCTACGACAGACGAACCTTTGGTGATTTTGGTGGATCGCGAAGACCGTGAAATTGGCTTGGCACCCAAAACCGAGGCCCACCAAAAAGCCTTGCTTCACCGGGCTTTTTCGGTTTTTGTTTTTAACGGAGTAGGCGAACTCCTCCTCCAACAACGTAGCCTCGACAAATACCATTCCGGGGGCTTATGGACAAACACCTGTTGCTCCCATCCCCTACCGGGGGAATCGGTCCATGAGGCGGCACACCGGCGTCTGCGCGAAGAGATGGGTATGGATTGCCCTTTGGAATCCCCATTTTGGTTTATCTACCAAACCGCCTTCGACAACGGGCTCAGCGAACACGAGTTGGATCATGTCTTTGTGGGGTACAGCGATGATGCGTTTCGCATTGACCCTTCCGAGGTAGCGGCGGCTCTTTGGATTTCTCTCGCCGACCTCGAAGCATGGATGGAACGGCACCCCGAAGATTTTACATTTTGGTTCAAACACATTTATCCACGCTGCGCCGAATATCTTCATAACCGGCCTTCTACGATGATGTTATGAAAATCACACGCCCCACCAAAATTCTTGGCCTACTAGCCCTGTTGATTGCAATGCTTGGGGGTGTATGGTTCGTTACTCGCCTTCGTTCAGTCAACGAAACCCCAACGAAACCCCAAGTACCCCCCGTCTACCTGGCAGGAATCCGGGTCGATACCTTGCAATTGGATACGATCACCGTTCAAACCGGGGACCAGCTCTCCGGTCTTTTCAAAGAATTGGGCTTGGGCTATTCTTTTGTCTCGTATTTAGTCAGTCAGCCTGACTCGGTTTTCAATCCCCGCCAAATACGCAGTGGCCAACAATGCTTGGCCCTTCGGGATAGCAGCGAGGGAAGCCTTCGGTTTTGGATGCTGATCAAAAACAGGGTTGAAACCCTGGTTCTTGACCTGCGGGATTCCTTGCCACGGGTTTTTGTTCACCGCAAACCGGTAATTACACGCTATAGGCCTTTGGTTGGTCAAATCAATTCCTCTTTGTATCAATCGGTTACCGATGCAGGTGCCGGGCCCGAACTGGCCATGGCCTTAGCGGCCACCTTTGATTGGACGGTGGACTTTTTTCAATTACAAAAAGGGGATGCCTACCGGGTTTATTATGTCGAATCCCTGGTGGATAGCCAACCTTATGGTCAAGCCCAAATTTTGGCGGCCGAGTTCATGGCATCAGGCAAAACCCATACCGCAATTCGCTTTCGAAACCAGTTTTTTGATGCCAAGGGCCAAAGCATGAAAAGGCGATACCTCAAAGCTCCTTTGGATTATACGCGTATAAGTTCAGGCTTTTCGACCAGCCGACTTCACCCGGTTTTGCGTTACCTCCGTCCTCATCTGGGCATCGACTACGCCGCACCCAAAGGCACCCCTGTACGAACCGTAGGGGATGGACAAGTGTTGGAAGCGGGTTACCGAGGAGGAAACGGAAATTTTGTTAAAATTCAACATTCCAAAGACCATGCCACCGGCTATTTGCACCTTAGCCGTATTGCATCAGGCGTACGTCGAGGCGGCCGGGTTCGTCAAGGTCAGGTTATTGGTTACGTTGGGAGTACTGGCCTATCAACCGGGCCTCATTTATGCTTTCGATTTTGGAACCGAGGCGTTCAGGTCAACCCCAAACGCCTGCAAGGCCCCCAGGCTGAGCCCATGAACCCGTCGGATCTACCGGCCTTTCGACAACTCAGGGACAGCCTTTTGGTTCAATTGCCCCCCTGGTCAGCGAACGAACAGCCTGCACTTTGAGCCGTTCCCCCAACGAACTCCGCCGTTTGGCCTCCCAAACCGCATTGTACGGGCTTAGTACGGTGGTGGGGCGCCTCCTCAATTACCTGCTCGTTCCTCTGCATACCCGTTTGTTTGCCCCGCAGGAATACGGGGTAATCACCGATTTCTACGCCATGGCGGCCCTTATGGCGGTGATTTATACCTACGGCATGGAAACAGCTTTTTTTCGATTTATCAATAAGCCGGACCACCATCCTCGTTCCGTTTACGCCACCTCATTTTATACGGTACTGATCAGTTCGGTATTAATGAGTTCTGTGTTATGGTTTAATGCCGATTCGTTGTCCGTGGTCCTTCGTCACCCCGACAAGGCTCACTTTGTCCGTTGGTTTGCCATGATTTTTGCGTTGGATGCTGCATCGGCCATACCCTTTGCCCGACTCCGACAGGAGGGCCGAAGCGTGTCCTATGTTACAATTAAATTAACGAACATCCTTGTTCTTGTCGGATTACAGATTTATTTATTGGTCATCCAGCCTGCACAAAACTTGGCGTGGGTTACGTCGTTGGATAGCGTGGTTCTTAGCAACTTAGCAGCCAACGCTTTGACTTTTCTGGTTTTGTTACGGGGACTCCCTTCCTGGGTTGCCTTTGATTGGCGAGTGCTTCGTCCCATGCTCGCTTATGCCTGGCCTTTGCTGGTCGCAGGGCTGGCCGGTATGTTCAACGAAACCTTGGACCGGGTATTGCTAAAGTATCGTTTGGGGGGAACCACCGCTCAAGCCCTTTGGCAGGTCGGGGTCTACGGTGCTGTGTACAAACTGGCGGTTTTGATGAGCCTCTTTACCCAGGCTTTTCGTATGGGGGCGGAACCCTATTTTTTTGGTCAAAAAAACCCTGAAGATTCAAGCGAAAAAAAGCCGGCCTATGGAAAAGTTTTTTGGTATTATAGCTTCATGGGGTGGGGTATTTTCTTGGGGGTTACGTTGGGAATCGATGCGGCCAAAATTCTCGTGGGCCCAGCCTACCACGAAGGTCTGCCGGTTGTTCCCATCCTTTTATTAGCCAATCTCTGTTTGGGCTGGTATTATAACCATTCCATTTGGTTCAAAACCCAGGACCAAACCCAATGGGGGCTGTGGATTGGGCTGGGTGCTGCCGCATTGACCGTGGCAGGCAATTGGTTTCTTATCCCCACTTACGGTTATACGGCCTCGGCGTGGGTGACGCTGATCAGCTATGCCGCCATGCTCTTGGCGAGCGTGCTGGCCAGTCAACGTTACCAAAAGGTAAATTATCCTTGGTTGGGATGGGGCTTGTTGGGGGTCTGGGCCCTAATCCTTTATGGGTTAAATTCTCTCCTGCCGACAGGCCTCAGCGCGACAACCCTGGGGCTTAAATTTCTGCTTTTGGTTGTTTATGTCCTTGGTGTTCCGCTTTTTCGTAAATTTGGCCTTGACCGATAGATGCGGTTATCCTTATTTGATTCGTTGACTAAATGAACATTATCGTCCCAATGGCAGGCCTGGGTAAGCGTATGCGGCCCCATACCTTAACAACGGCCAAACCCTTATTGCCCATCGCCGGCAAACCGATTGTGGAGCGGCTTATGGAAGACATCGTCCGAGTTTGCGATCAACCCGTGAACCGTATCGCCTTTATTACATCGCCAACCTTTGGCAAGGCGGTGGAACAACAGCTGTTGGAGGTCGCCGAAAAATTAGGAGCGGTGGGTAGCATCCATTACCAAGTAGAAGCACTGGGAACAGCTCACGCCATTCTTTGTGCCCGGGAACACCTGGTTGGCCCTGTGGTCGTCGCCTTTGCGGATACGCTTTTCAAGGCAGATTTTGTGTTGGACTCCTCCCAAGAGGGCATCATTTGGGTCAAAAAAGTGAACGACCCCCGCGCTTTTGGGGTTGTTGAATTGGATGAATCGGGTATCATTAGGGCTTTTCACGAGAAGCCTGAAAACTTTGTTTCGGATTTGGCCATCATTGGGATTTATTACTTCAAAGACGGAGCCTACCTCCGTCATGAGCTCGAGTACTTGGTGGAGCAAGGCATTATGGACAAGGGCGAGTACCAATTAACGTCAGCATTGGAAAACATGAAATCCAAAGGGACGGCCTTTTTCCCGGGTACCGTAAGTGAATGGTTGGACTGCGGGAATAAAGACGCTACCGTACACACCAACAGCCGTTACCTGGAATACCTGCAAGAACGCCAAAACGAAACCTTGATTGATCCGAACGCGGTTCTTGAACAATGCACCGTAATCCCACCGTGTTATATAGGCGCAGACTGCCGCCTATCGCATGTTGTGTTAGGGCCACATGTTTCGGTGGGCCGTGGTAGCCGGATTGAACATGCCGTTGTCGAGAACAGCATCATTAGGGAACACGCTTATATTCATGGTGTTCACCTCCGTTCCTCCATGACAGGAGCCTATACCAAGGTCATGGGCCCAAGCAAACCGACGACACCGGTTACGGCACTTGAACTAAGCCTAAGCGACTACAGCGAAATACTATGCCCTTAATTCTGTTGTGGGTTGCCCTTGTGCTAACCGGGATATCCTGCACCCGCTCACGGGTTGCCAACCCGGTGCCGGTAAGTGCCCTGAGCGAAGCCCAACAGACCCAGTTTCAATACTACTTTTTTGAGGGTACAACGGCCAAATTAATCGGCAAATGGGAGCAGGCTGAGCAATTTTTTGGGCGGGCCTTTTCCCTTGATCCGAATTCGTCGGTGTGCGCCTACGAAATTGCCCGTATGGCCCAGCAACGCGGGGATGCCTCCAAGGCCCAACGTATGGCCCAAAAAGCCGTTCAATTGGATGCCCAAAACCCTTGGTACCTCCAATTTTTGGCGCAGGTTTACCAAAACAACGGGCTGATCCGCGAAGCGGCCGATGCCTGGGGTAAGCTCGTCGCCATGGACAATGAACATTCCTTGGAGGCGCTCGAAAATTTGGCCAACCTGCACCTTCTGAACAAAGCGTACAGCGAGGCCATGGATTGTGCTGACAAACTCGAAGCTCGGCTCGGTCCCCAACCCGAAATCCTGGACCAAAAGAAAAACCTCTGGCTTTTGATGGGCAAGAAGGACAAAGCCATCAAAGAAATTCAGCGACTGATCATCCTTTTCCCGAACGAACTGGGTCACCGTCTAAGCCTGGTCCAAACCTACAGTGTTGAAGGGCAATACGCCAAAGCCCTGTTGCTATTGCAAGAAGCTCTTCCTTTGACCGAAAACCCCAACAGGGCGCGCTTGCTCTTGGCCTCCTCCGAACTCTACGGCGCCATGGGCCAAAACCAAAAAGCCGAAGAAGCTTTTGACGAAGCCCTGCAAGGTTCGGTCTTGGCTGCCGACGAGGTCCTTCAGGGTGTTTTTAGAATCCTGGAAAAAGCGGGGGACTCCTCGTCCGTCAAGGAAAAGAAACTGCGTAGGGTTTTGGAGTTTTATCCCGACGCCCCAATGGTCCACGCCTTGCTTGGGGAGGCCTTGGTGCGACAAGGTAAAGGCATGGAGGCCTTGCCCTACTATTGCACCGCATTGGATATGGCCAAGGACCAATTGCCTTATATCGTTTGGCAGCAATACTTGTCCGCCTTGCTGGATTTAGGCCAAATGGATACGTTGGAAATTAAATCCAAAATTGCATTGGAACGGTATCCCAGTCAGGCCCTCAATTACTTCTTTTTGGGTCTTGCCCTCAGTCAAAATCTCAAAAAAACCGATGCCATTGAGTTTTTGCAAACCGGATTAGAGTACACCACCGACGACGAACAAGAAATTCGCGTTCAAATGCATATATTGTTAGGGGATCTCTATCATCAGCAACTCAACCACCAACTTTCGGACAAGAATTACCGAGACGCCCTAGCGCTTCAGCCCAACAACGCCTTGGTTCTTAATAATTATGCCTATTACTTGAGCGTTCGTAAGGAATCCCTGGATAGCGCCTTGGGGATGATTCGTAGAGCTTTGGAGCTAGAACCCAACAACGCTTCATACCTGGATACGTATGCCTGGGTTCTTTACGCATTGGGGCAATACGAAAAAGCCCTGGAGCCCATGAGCCAAGCCTTGCGCCTTAGCGCCGATAACCCCACGCTGTTGGAGCATTACGGGGATATCTTGTTCCGCAATAACCAAACCGAGGAGGCCAAAAACCAATGGTCCAAGGCCCTCCTTTTTGACGAAGGCAATCTTGAACTCCAATCCAAAATCCGCTCCGGTTTACCGGCTTTACCGTAGTACGCTCCTCTTGGGCCTGTTCGTTTTGGTCTTGGCGCATGGTTGTCAATCCAGACGGCCATCGGCCTCACGCAACTATCCCACAACCCCGAGAACTACCACTCCCGAAGTCACGACGACGCCCTCTCAACCTCAGGCTTCCGCTTGGAGCCGACTATGGGGCCGCTACGATTTCAAAAATCGAGATGTCAAGCTGGAAGGCACCTGGAACATCAGCTACAACCAATACGATTTTGCTTCGCCGGTGAGCATGATGGTCCGTCAAGGGTCTTGGATTTGGGTTAGTGTCCGACCTGCTTTGGGTATTGAAGTGGTTCGCTTGGTTTTGAAGCCCGATAGCGTTTGGATGCTTAGCCGTCCCTCCAAAAATTATTGGAGTGGAACCTGGAGCCAACTCCAAAAAGCCTTGCAATTGGATTTGGATTACCGTTGGTTTGAAGACGCCATCCTTCACGGGCATGGCTCCCTGATTGAAGGATTGGTCCAGGCCCGAGTTGACGTACCGAGCAATTCAAGCGATAGCCTAAACTTCAAAAAAGGTTCGGACAGCACCATGGCCTCTGTTACCCTGAAATGGGGTAAATTTCCTTACCAAATCCATCACCTGTCTATGCAATCCCAAAGAGGGAGTTTAGCTGTTGACTACCTCCAAAACACCAGCCTTGAATCAGCGTCGTTGCCAACCAAAATGAGTTTGGCTTTGAATGCCCCGGGGCATCGCGCTGTTCTTGTCATGAATTGGAAAAGCCCCGTTGTGGACGCCTTAAACTTACCGGCCCTCAAAATTCCTTCCGAGTACCGCAAACTTAAATTGGGCCCCTGAACCATGCTATCTCGGACCTACCAACGGACACTTCGATGGTGTTTTCTCCTCGGTTTCTGGTTATCTGCAGGCGCCTTTCTTAGCCCCTCCTGGGCCCAATCGCCGGTCAAAAGCCCTTCGGCTTCGACCAGAGCCAAGCTTGAAAAAGAACGACTGGAACTGGCCAAAAAAATCAACCAAACCAAAGAACAACTTGAAGCGGTTCGCCGAAAACGAAAATCCGGGTTGCAACAACTTCAGTTGCTCAAAAACCAAATCGAAAACCGTGAAAAAATTATTCGGAATTACAACGCCGAGATTTTACGACAAGAAGAACAAATCACCGAGGTAGAAAGCGTTCTGAACGGACTTCAAACCGATCTAACCAGACTACGCCAGCGCTATGGTCAACTTCTCCGCCAATACCAGCGGCAAATAATGGCTCCGAGCTTACCTCTTTTGGTGCTATCGGCCAACGACATCAACCAGGCCTTACGGAGATCCAGACATTTGAAACAATACAACCAATTTCGAAGGGAACAAGCGGCAGCCATCGTTGACCTTCAGGTAGAATTGGGCCAAAAAGAGAAATTGCTTCAAGCCGAAAAGGATCGTAAGGAAGAGCTCAAGTCCAAGGAAGAGGAAAACAAAAGGGCCCTCAAACAAGAAAGTCAGGAACAGGATAAAGTAGTCAAAGCTCTTCAAAAAGACGAAAAAAAATTACGCCAAGAACTACGCAACCAGGAAATTGCCCGAAACCGCTTGCAAAAAAACATCGAGGACCTCATTCGAAAAGAAATAGAAGCCGCCAGACAAGCAGCCGCCAAAACCGGCGATAACACCAAAACCGGTCCCGGCTCCTCGGCCCCACGCCGAACCGAAGCGCTTTTGGAATTAACCCCCGAAGCCAAAGCCTTGGGTAAAGCGTTCGAAGAAAACCGTGGTCGCCTACCCTGGCCTCTCCAAAAAGCAATGGTGACCGAAACCTTTGGTTTTCATCCGCATCCGCATCTCAAAAACATTAGCATCCGAAACGACGGCATTACCCTACAGGCCGAACCCGGTGCCCAGGTTAAAGCTTGCTTTCGTGGAGAAGTGACCGCGGTGGTTAACATACCCGGTATGCAAAAAACCATCATTATTCGCCACGGACAATACCTCACCGTTTACGCTCACCTCGACCAAGCTCTGGTCAGCAAAGGCCAAAAAGTTCAAACCGGTCAGGCCATTGGTCGCCTCCATATCCGCCCTGAAGATGGAGTTTCCACCTTGCAGTTTCAGTTATGGAAAGGCACAGCCAAAGTCAATCCATTACCCTGGTTGGCAGGGCGTTAATGCCCGACTAGGCCCGGTAATCCGATAACATTACGGGCATCAACAGCATGAGGGTGTCTTCCTGATCCTCCTGATGTACGGGCCTCAAAACCCCTGGACGACTGGATGAACTGAGCTCAAACTGTACTTCATCCCCCGAAATAGTTGACAGCATTTCGATGAGAAAGCGTGCATTGAACCCGATTTCCATATCGGCCCCGTTGTATTCGCAGGATAGAGTCTCCACGGCCTGGTTGGCAAAATCCGGGTCCTCCGCCGACATTTGAAGTTCGTTTCCTTTGATGGACAAGCGAACTTGGTACGTGGATTTGCTGGAATAAATGGAGATTCGTCGCAAAGAGGACAAAAACTCCGTTCGTCGTAACAATAAACGACTACCCCCGTCTTTGGGTATAACGGCTTGATAGTCAGGGTATTTTTGGTCTATCAGGCGACAGGTTAACTCCAGTTCTCCAAAAGCAAAAACAACGTGGGTTGTGTTATAAGAAATCTGAACAACGGATTCATCCCCGGGCAGTGTCGCCTTAAGTAGATTCAAGGCCTTGCGTGGTACAATAAATCCGGCAGAGGCAGGAACCTCGATGCCTCCTTGTTGATGAAGAACCAGTTTGTGGGCATCGGTGGCTACAAAACTCAACGTACTACCGGCGCATTCCATTTTTACCCCGGTCATCGCCAACCTCAACTCATCCGTTCCCACGGCAAACAGGGTATTGGAAATTCCGGTAAGCAAAGCATCCGATGGCAGACCAAATTGATGATTACCCGTCATTTCAGGAAGGGTAGGGAATTCTTCTCCGTTTTCCCCGGACAATTTGAATTTCCCTTTATCGGTATGCAATTCCACCGCAAAAGTCTTGGGATCCAACGCCAAAGAAATAGGTTGATCGGGCAGGGTCTTCAAGGTCTCCAACAAAATCCGCCCGGGTACCGCCACCTTGGCTTTACCGTTCCCCTCCACCGCAAGGCGGGTACGCATGGTGGTATTCAGGTCGGTTGTGCAGATGGTCAATTGGCGTCCATCCACATCAAACAGGTAATGATCCAGGATCGGGAGAACGTTATTGGTTTGAATAACCCCCTGTACGGCCTGAAGTTGACGTAACAAGGCTGAGGAAGAGACGATAAATTTCATGGGTGGTCTTTAGATGAAGATTCAATAAGCAATTTAGGCTTTCTGGATTGGGATTGGGTGGGTTCGCACAATAATTCCCCAAAAATAGGATTCCCTACTCAAGAACCGCCAAGCAGCTGGCTCCTTCGGGCATAAAACCAGGGAATTACTCTTTTCTGTAAAACCCCAAATTCGTTCATTCCGTGATGATAGAAATAATCCCTATCCAAATCCGGAGCAACATTCAACAGAACCACATCCAGCTGATTCAGCTGACTTTTGGGGTAAACCGAGATGAGGTGCAAACGCCCGTTTTTCTCCCATAAACGAACCTTCATTTTGGGGGGTACCCGGCTCGGAACGCTATCGCGCATGGGTTGATTGTTCTCAAAGCCTTCGACCGGCAAGAACCGAAACCCCTGCCATAACGAAGCAACGGCATCCGGATTGGCCTGGAGGTCCGGGCCGACTTGACCCGATACCGGATCATAGCCCCTCAAAACCAGGCCTTTCCCGTTAACCAGGGTTATTGAATAACTCTCCGTGGGCTCGTTCGGGTATTCCACCAGCAGACGATCCAGGGAGTCCGGGTTAAGTCGAAACAAAACCCTTTCCCTCATTTCTTCCTCGTCCGTAAAAAACCTGGTGCTGAGGTAGCCCTCCCATCCCGGCAAATGCAAAACATAGGGTAAGGATGAACCCTCCAGCATAGCGTAGGTGCCCCTCATATCCGGCGTACCAGAACCTACATAATAGACCTTTTTGGTTTGATCCGCAAAATAGACCTCAACCTTAACCCCCAAAGTCGCCAGATTTCGAAAAACCGTTTGAACCGATGGCCGGGGCACCGGTGTTTTAACCTCCCAGCGGCGCAGGGTCTCCAGCAAGGTATGCATGGCGTCTGGGCGGGGAACCCTGTTTTGGTTGAGCTTCCACGGCCCACCCACGCTCCGGGATAAGGTAAGTTTTTTGCCTTGACGATCAGCCATAAAAATCTTGACCACCGAAGCGGTATCCTCAATACCAAAAGCCGTTTCGGACACCTTCAATGTTCCACTTCCTCGTTGTTGCCAAACATACCAACTCACCATGGCCAGTACCGCAAAAACCAAGAAATAGGGGAGGTTCTTTTTCATTCTGAGCCGGATTAGTCTTGGAAAGGCTTGGTAAAACGTCGGCGTCTGGCATAAAATCGCCAACCCCCAAAAGCCAACAACAACACCAAGGGAACTCCCAGGTTAAAGGCTTGCCATAGCGTTTTCTGAGATTTGAGTTTGCGACCATCCAATAGC
Organism: Bacteroidia bacterium; assembly: GCA_049431025.1. GTDB lineage: Bacteria > Bacteroidota > Bacteroidia > UBA7662 > UBA7662 > SYHX01. The sequence continues at coordinate 14,421 of JBMTCP010000021.1, forward strand.
CTCAAGCTGATACTGCGGGCACGTAACTCAATCGTGCTCCGGTCCTCCAAAAGGTAAGCCACCGTATTCAAAGCAAAGTTCCGGTTACCGTATTGCTGGCCGGTAAAACGATCCAGGCCCAAGGGATAAATATCCCCGGTGCTTGGTCTTACTTCGTTTCGTAACATATCCCCATCCGCAACCACAATCATGCGGCCATTTCGAACACTGTCGATCGGCTTCATTCCGAGAGAATCCACCGCTTTCAGAGCAAATTCGTTGAGGATTCGCTTACGGTAGGCCGAATAAAAGGTCCCTTCCAACAAAACCGCCAAAGGCAAGGGCTGCCGTTGAAATTGGTTTTCTTCCAGAGCCTCAGTGGCCGTGCCCAAATGGACCCGCAGTGGGGAGGCCAAAACCCGGCTGCGATCCGAAGAAGTCAGCAGGACTTTCTTGGTTAATCCCGGGGCGCTCACGGTATCGATACTGCTCACAAAACGCATCAAAACCGGATCCAGATTGCGGGATAAGGGATGTTGACCATCTCCAATGACCAAGGGATAATAATACCAGGGATACAAGCGAGTCTGGGGCTGACCTCCCATGCTCCCGTAAACAATGGGTATAGGTGCTGCCCGAAAATCCTGAACCAAATTCGCATTTATTCGGATTCCGTAACGAAAAAGCAGATCCTCCAGGCCAGTTTCCAAGGGCATTGCCATAAAAGCGTTCTCGGAATTCATGGAATCCATGGAGGCACCCACCCCTTCCAAACACCATAAAATCCGACCGCCTCGCATCACAAAATGATCCAACTTATAGCGTGCCCAATCGCTGAAATAAAAAGAGGGTTTAGCAACGACCAACAAATCAATATCCTCGGGAACCGCCTCGGTTCGATTTAAATCATAACGCGTTACGGTATAATGTTCACTCAGACTTTTGGCAAAATCCGAAACCAAGGCGGGCTCCAATTCCCCGTGGCCTTCACTAAAAGCTATTTTAGGCTTCTTAACCCGAATTATTTTATCTATAACATCGACCAAAGCAAACTCGAGGTTTTCCTCGGAGGCATTAAGAACTTGCATCGGAGAGGAACCCGATCCTCCCCCCAACAAAAGGTTGATGGGTTTTTCCTGCCCCCGGTAATAGACCATGGCTCCTGGCCAAATAACCTGCCTCCTCAAGGATTGGTCTTCGCCTCTAACCTGCAAATCAGTAGGTTGCAAGCCTTGTTTGTAGAGCTGTTGAAAGAGCTCATCGCGGGTTCGTTGATCCGGTTGGGCCGAGGGGTCTTTGAACTCAAACTCCAGCTTCCCCCCGGATTCGCGACGCATTTGCCTTAATAAATCTTCGGTTGCATTCCGAAGTTTCCGAAAACCTGGCGGGAAATCGCCCTCCAAATAAACCCGCACAAAAACGACGTCCGGCAATTCTTTCATCAAATTGCGAGTATTGGAATGCAAAGAATAACGCTGTTCTTCGGTTAAGTCCAGGCGAAGGTTCACAAACGAAACCAAGACATTAACCAGGACCAAGGCGCCCAGGACCAAGACCAAACGCACGGAGGTTTGCATCGAGTTAAGAAGGCGGTTCATCATGTTCTTTGGTCCAGAACGGTTCGTGTCCAAAACAGAAAAAACAGGGTTACGCTGGCAAAATAGACCAAATCACGCAAATCCACGACGCCTTTACTCATACTTTCAAAATGTGCCCCTATACCCAATTGTTCAATAACCAACAAGGTGGTATTCGGAAGCGGCAAAAACCGCAAAGAATCAAAAGCGGCGTAAAGAAAAAAACAAAGAAAAACTCCCAATACAAAAGAAACCACCGGATGCTCCGTAACCGCTGATGCCCAGGTTCCTATACCGGCAAAGACGCCGCCCAATAAAACCAATCCCAGGTAAGAGCCCGCAATGCCACCCAAATCCACGTTGCCCACCGGTTCGGCCAAATAATAAAGGGTTATAACATAACAAAGGGTGGGCAAAACACTAAACAAAACCAAAGCCCAACCCGCCAAAAACTTTCCCAATACCACACCTGTCGTGCTTACGGGTCTGGTGAACAAAAGTTCAGCTGTTCCGCTTCGCTTTTCTTCCGAAAAAAACCTCATGGTTACCGCAGGGACCAAAAACATCAAAACCCAGGGGCCAATAACAAAAAGCTGATCCAATTGGGCATACCCAAACTCCAAGACCGAATAGTCCGGAAAAACCCACATGAATAAACCTGTAATGAGCAAAAAAACAACCATAGCGATATAAGCCACCAAGCTGTTCAAAAAGCCGTTCCATTCTCTACGCCAAATCGCCCACATTTTATGCCTTGTTTGTTGACCCGGAGGCCGTTAACTCTCTAAAAACCGATTCCAGGTCTTTGGCTGCCGGTTTTTCCATACGAACAACCCGAAGGCCTTGAGCAACCGACCAGTCAAAAACCAGTGGCGAAAGATCTACACCCTCGGCCGCCTCCATCGAACAACTTTTTGCGGTTCGCCGCTTAAGGGCTTGAACCCCGGATAGCCCACCCAGGCTATTCCAATCCGGCTCACGATCCCATTCGACCTCCAGGCCCTCGAGGCCAACCCGTGAACGAAGGTTTTGTAAGGTATCATCCGCAACCAGGCGGCCTTTATGAATAATCAATACTCGGGGACACATCCACTCAACTTCCTGCAAAATATGGGTGCTAAGCAAAACGGTTTTGTTCGCCGCAAGACCCATAATCAATTCGCGAATACCAACCAATTGATTGGGGTCCAATCCGGAGGTTGGCTCATCCAAAATCAAGACTTTGGGGTCGTGCACCAGGGCCTGGGCCAAGCCCACTCTTTGACGATAACCTTTGGATAACTGGGCGATGCGTTTGTGTGCTTCGGGACCCAAGCCCGTTTGCTCAAGAATGTGTTCCACCCGACGATGCATACCATCCAGGCGATAATAGGCGGCGACTGAACTGAGGTATTCCCGAACATACATATCCGTATACAAGGGATTGCTCTCGGGTAAATAACCCAAGAGCCGCCTAACCTCCAGGGCATCGTTCACGACGTCTTTCCCGCCCACCAAGGCCGAACCTTCGTCCGGCTTGAGGTACGAAGTGAGCATTTTCATGGTGGTGGATTTGCCCGCCCCGTTCGGGCCCAGCAAACCGACTACTTGACCGCTTTGAACTTCAAAGCTCAAAGAATCCACGGCCTTTTGAGCGCCGTAGAAGCGAGTGAGCTTATGGACTTGAATGGACAAAACCTAGGAGTCTTTTGAAGGAGGGCAAATTTAAAGCCTAGACCCCTATCTGCCTTTAGCTTTCGGTAACTCGACCCCAATATCTCACCAAAACCCACAAGGTCCCCAAACAAAGCGGGTAAACCAGCCACAAAGACCAACCCGCAGCCGCAGGCAAGAGACCCAAAAGGATTGAAACCACCCCAACCGTAAGCGCATAAGGCAACTGGGTTTTGACATGGGCCAGGTGATCACAGGAAGAAGACAAAGAGCTCATAATGGTGGTATCAGAAATCGGAGAACAATGATCTCCCAAAACAGACCCGGCCAAAATCGAACTCACCAACTGATAAAAAATAGGCAACGATTCTTCGACCCCCCAGCCTTGAGCCCTCAGCATGGCCCAACCGGCAGGAAGCAAAAGGGGATAGAGGATGGCCATGGTCCCCCAACTGGTCCCTGTACTAAAGGCCACCATGGCACCGGCAACAAAAGCCAAGGTTGGAAGGAACAAGGGCGACCATTGGAGGGCGACCAAACGCTGGCTGATGTAGTCGGCCGTATGCAACTCTTCGGTCAACATGGCCAAGGCCCAGGCCAAAACCAAAATCAACGAAGCAGGCAGCATGGTTTTAAAGCCCACCACGAAGGAATCAACGGACTCTTGCAAAGAAAGACGTCGCGTTCCAAGGGTCATCATTAAGGCCACGGTACAGCCGGCAAATGAGCCGTACAAAAGCGCCTTGAATGAATCGGCCTGACCAATGATTGTGGAACATCGTACCCCCAGGCTCAACGAGGAGTTGTGCCAAACTGCCTCGTCCCATCCGGTTGCAGCCAACCCCGCAAGAACCCCAAAAATCACCGTCAAAACGGGAACCAAGGCCATCCAGGCACGGGGCTGAATACCGGTTTTCATTTCAAATTCATTGTGGCCTTGGTTGGTCAGGCTGGCCTCCTCATAACCGCCTGTCATATAACCTGCCCGGGTTGGATCCGAACCCCCTCTAGCTGCGCGTTCTGCAGTCAACATTGGTCCAAAATCCCGCCTCTGCCAAATCAAAAAAAACATCATGGCCAGCGTCAACCAGGAATAAAATGAATACGGAACCGAAGACATAAATACCTGGTATGGAGCCATATTTAATTCACCGATGCTGCTCAACCCATCTTTGATATAACCCAACTCGGCGCCTATCCAAGTCGAAATAAAAGCAACCGAAGCGACCGGTGCAGCCGTTGCATCCACGAGATACGCCAGCTTAGCACGCGATATTCGAAGCCTGTCGGTCACCGGACGCATCGTATGTCCTACCAAGAGTGTATTCGCATAATCATCAAAAAAAATAACAATACCCAAAAACCACGTAACCAAATGACCCGATCGGGTATTGTTGGCGTATTTGGACAAAAAAACGACGACCCCCTGCATTCCTCCGTTTCGGGATAACAAAGCCACCATGCCCCCGATCAGCATAGAAAAAACCAAGACCGAAAGATGATCCCTGTTGTTCAGAGCCCCCATCACGTAACGGTCGAGAACTGAAATCCAACCGCTTAAGAGGCCTGCCGGTAAGCCTTTTTGTTCCAAGGCCAAAATCCATGCTCCGCTCAATACCGCCAATAACAATGAAATATAGACCTCCCGCAACCACAAGGCCATGAGCACTGCCACCAAGGGAGGAACGACCGACAAGAAACCCGGACCGGCATAACCCCCCACGGATACCGCAAGCAGGGCCAGCAAAAACAAGGTCCCCAGGAGATTTCGGCGGGTCAAGAGGCCTTTCATGCGCTGAAAAATAGCCCTTAAGCGGCTGTTTTGTTCCACAAACAAACGAAAATCGTATGTTTGCGGTCAAATCCGAAGGCGGTGATAGCATTTCTTCAGGGCGAAATTGTTCGCAAGAGCCCTACCCTCCTCTTACTCCAAGTCGGCGGGGTAGGGTATGAAATTCATATTTCATTGCATACCCATGGATTGTTGCCCAACGAGGGTAACTGTCGCGTTTTAACCCACTTAAGTATCCGGGAGGACGCCCATATTCTCTACGGCTTTGCAGAAGCGAACGAAAAAGCCATGTTCCAAAACCTCTTAACGGTACAAGGAATCGGGCCACAATCCGCACGTACGGTTTTGAGTTCGGTTACCCCGAGTGAATTACAAGACGCTATTCGCCGCGGGGCAGTCCATGAAATCCAACGCATCAAGGGCATCGGTCCCAAAACGGCCCAGCGCCTGGTCCTGGACCTTAGGGACCGGATCGACGCATCCGGCGAAGCAACAACGACGTCTGCCGGCTCATCAATAGGGTCAACCCGCACGAAAGTCCATGAAGAAGCGTTATTAGCCCTTGTCGCTTTGGGATTTTCGCGCCCTGCTATGGAAAAAAGTTTGCAAACCGTTTTGGCCCAGAATAACGCGCCCTTGGACGCCGAGGGTTTAATCAAAGCTGTCTTGCACAGCCTCTAAGGTCGTTTTGGAGCCCTATGTTGCCCAAAAAACCCCTAAAAACTTTGTCACTGCGGACCTTAATCCTGGTTCCTGGATTGGCCTGGTTCCTGGCCGAAGGGGGTCGAACTGACCAAAAAGCATTCATCACACCGCCTTTTTTTGTGGAATCCCCTTCCCTGGGGGCGTCCCCGCCCGAAACCCTAACGGCAACGGACCCGGCAGGCACG
>JBMTCP010000022.1:0-19018 GCA_049431025.1 Bacteroidia bacterium
CCCATCCTCTTTTTGGTTTTGGGAATCCACACTTCGAATCAAGCCTTTGCACAGACCCCAAACCAACCCCAGAGCTACCAATTCCAGCATCAGGGTGGGGTCTTGGAAGCTCCTGTCCTAACCCATCGCGCCTCCGTTATGCGCAAGATTTGGGAGACCTGGACAAGTTGGGACGGCCGACATTACCTGCTTATGGGCTGCAAGCGCCTGCCCACCTCGTCCGAATGGAATCAATTTAATCAACAAGGCCTGCGTTTTGAGGGCTTTTTGCCTCCCTTGGGGTATTTGGTATCCGTTCCGGAACATTTCTCCAGGGAGTTGTTCTCCCTCCTGAGTGGACCCGGGTCTATGGTTCAGGCTTTGGTCCCCGTTGACCCCTTGATCAAACTCAGTTCCTTGCTTGTGCGCAATGGGTTACCCCATTTGGACCTGGACGCGGATGGACGTGTGAGCCTTCATGTGCTCTTGTTCCAAAATGCCTCCGCCCAAAAGTGGATGCAGGAATGGGCCAAACGTCCGGGTATCGAATGGGTGAAATCCCCGCAAGGACAGGATGGCATCGCATTGCGCGCTGAACCCTCCTGGCTACCTACCCTGCTTCAGCACCCGGCCGTTCTCTGGGTTGAGCCCGGCAGCCAGCCCGGTTTGCCTGAGGATCGTGAGGCCCGCACCCTGCACCGAGGCCATGCCATTGACAACCTTTTGATCGGGGGTCGTCGTTTTGATGGAGACAGTGTTGTGGTTGGGATTGCGGATGACGGGGCCATCGGACCGCATATTGACTTTAAGGGGCGTCTTACGCAATACACCACCAACCAGGCGGCCGCAAACACCCACGGCGATATGGTGGCCGGTATTTCGGTTGGGAACGGCAACCTCAACCCAACCCGTGTGGGAGCAGCCACCAAAGCCTACCTGCACATGTACGGAATCTCGGGCTATCCCCATGTATCCAATGCCGTGACCAACCTGAACACCCTGGGCACCACCTTAACCTCAACGTCGTATTCCGAAGTCAACGGCGGCCTCTACAACAGCAGTGCCGTCAGCATCGATGCCCAATTAAACAGCAGCCCCTTGCTGATGCATGTTTTTTCTGCGGGCAATGCCGGGACTTCGGATCATGGGTACGGTGCCGGTACCGGATGGGGCAATATAACCGGTGGATACAAAGCCGGCAAAAATGTCATTGCCGTAGGCAACCTGCGCAATACCGATTCCCTCGAAAACTCATCGAGTCGCGGCCCGGCTCGGGATGGCCGAATCAAGCCCGATATCTGCGCCAACGGGTACAACCAAATGTCAACAGGTCCTAACAATACTTACCAGGTTGGCGGTGGTACCTCTGCGGCATCCCCCAGCATCATGGGAACTATGGCCCAAATTAGCCATGCTTACCGAACCTTCAACGGTACACGACCCCCGGCAGCCCTCCTCAAAGCTGCCGTTCTGAATACGGCAGAAGACCTCGGAAACCCCGGGCCTGATTTTCGTTTTGGTTGGGGCCGTATCAATGCCCTCCGGGCGGTTGATTTGCTGCAAGCCAATCGTTACCAAACCGGAACCCTTAACCAGGGTGATAGCCAAACCTTGGTTTTGGATATTCCACCGCTCACCAGGCAATTAAGGGTTATGCTTTACTGGGCCGATCGCGCAGGGGTTGCCAACGCAACGAGGGCCTTGGTCAATAACCTGGATCTACGCGTTTTACAACCCGGGGGCAGCCTTGCTTTGCCGCTGGTGCTCAACCCAACACCCACCGTCGCTGCCTTAAACGCCACAGCCATTCCTGGATTGGATTCGTTGAATAATGTTGAGCAAGTCCGCATTTTAAATCCGGTGCCGGGAAATTACACGGTCCAAATCCACGGCACGGCCGTTGCCCAAGGGCCTCAAACCTATTGGGTGGTTTACGAGTGGCATACCGACCAAATCAAACTAACCTATCCCATGGGTGGTGAGCGGTTTGTTGTTGGCGAAACCGAAATCATCCGGTGGGACGCTACCGGTAACACAGGAAACTTCACAGTTCAGTGGAGCAATAACAACGGAACAACGTGGAATAATCTTGCCACCAATTTGGGTCCAAGCGTTCGCCATACCTCATGGGTGGTTCCTTCCACAACTGGAGGTCAATACAAAATCCGTGTCCTTTCGGGTAGCATCGCCGATGAATCCGCGCAACCGTTTAGTGTGAGTCCTGCGGTGACCGGCTTGGCCTTTGGGTACATCTGCCCTACCGAATTGGGCTTAGTTTGGTCACCTGTCAGCGGTGCCGGACAATACATCGTCCATCGGTTGGGGACCCATACCATGGACTCCATCGGCACAACCTCAGGAACTTCCTTTACCGTAAGCGGCACCAACTTAAGTAGCGAAGATTGGTACGCTGTAACCGCCGTTGGAACAGCCAACGCCTGGCAAGGTCGGCGAAGTTTAGCCGTAGCCAAGCCCTTGAACACCACCACGGGTTGTCAAACAGCCCCGGTTGCTGGCTTTGGCGGATCCGTTCTGCAGGCCTGCCTCAACCAAACCGTAACCTTGTTGGATCAAAGCCAAAACAACCCAACGACCTGGCAATGGAGCATCACCCCTGCTTCGTTTGTTTACGTTAATAACACCAATGCCTCAACCCGAAATCCCCAGGTTCAATTCACGGCAAACGGCACTTACTCCGTTACCCTGGTGGTCGGAAACCAATTTGGAAACGATACCCTCTTGCGTGCTGCTTTGATCAGCGTTGGACAAGGGCAAAGCCTTCCTGTCTCGGTGAACTTTTCAGGCCTTGCACTCCCTTCGGATTGGACCTTGGAGAATCCCGATACAGCCGCAACCTGGGTTTACCGAAGCGGAATTGGACCCGCAGGTACAACCACCACCATGGCCTGGATGAATTTTTTTTCCTACAATTCCCGTGGTCAGGAAGACCGCTTGGTCAGTCCCATCTTGGATTTGAGCAACGCCAACCCCCAAAATACCTGGCTAACCTTTGACCTTGCCTACGCACCCTACAACACCACCTACGTGGATCGCCTGCGGGTCGATGTGTCTTCCGATTGCGGGACCTCGTATACCCTTGGTTTGTATGACAAAAGCGGCACGGCCTTGGGGACCGTTCCTGCCAGTACCACGGCATTCACCCCAACCAGCGCAGGTCAATGGCGTAAGGATAGTGTTAATCTGGGTGCTTACGCCGGACAACGCATACGCCTACGCATGACTGCGGTTAACGATTACGGTAACAATTTGTACCTAACGAACCTTCAAGTGAACAGCAGCGGGCAACCGGCAGGCTTACCGGTAGGCGGCAGGTTGGTCTACGCCAACAACGCTTCAAGTTCCCTCAGCAATGTGGTGGTGAACCTCAAACAAAACAATACGGTGGTTGCTATAGACACCACCGACGCCTTGGGTCAATTCAATTTGGGTTTTCAAGCCCCCGGATCCTATACCCTGGAATACCATACGAACAAGCCCTGGGGTGGGGTCAACGCTACCGATGCCTTGGGCATTAACCGGCATTTTGGGAACCTGGCTCCTTTAGTTGGCTTACCTATGATGGCTGCAGACGCCAACAATTCCGGCGCTGTCAATTCCACCGATGCTTTGATGGTATCCCGAAGGTTTTCGAATATCATAGCGGCCTTTCCTTTGGAGGATTGGGTTTGGGGAACCGTTAACCTTCAACTTGTGGCCGGTGGCTCGTACAACAATCTACTTTGGCAGGGACTTTGCGCCGGGGATGTCAACGCCTCGTACTCACCCCCCGGGCCATAGGTTAAGCTTCTTCTCCAGGTTCCTGGGCTGATGACTTGCTTAGGCTCCCTTCGATTACCAAAACAATCTCACCCTTGGGGGGACGTTGGATACAACTTGCTTCCAATTCGCCTAAAGAGAAGCGCCGGGTTTCTTGATGCAACTTGGTCAATTCGCGAGCCAAACAGGCCCTACGCTCCGGCCCCAGGGCTGCTTTGAGTTCGCCCAAAGTCCGTTGAATTCGATGCGGTGATTCGTAAAGGAGGATAGTGCGGGTTTCGTTCCTCAAATTTTCAATTCTGGTTTTGCGGCCTTTCTTGAGTGGCAAAAATCCTTCGAACACAAAACGATCACAGGGAAAACCGGATAAAAGCAAAGCGGGGACCAAAGCGGTCGGTCCAGGCAAAACATCCACCTCCAAGCCTTCTTCGATCAAGGCCCGAACCAAAAGGAATCCCGGATCCGAAATTCCCGGCGTTCCCGCATCCGAAACCAAAGCCACCATGCGTCCGTTCCTGATTTGGTCCACGACTTTGGCCAAAACGGCGTGCTCATTATGGGCATGGTACGGTTGCAGCTTTGCTGATATTCCGAGGTGTTTGAACAAAGACCCGGTGCTGCGGGTATCTTCACATAGAACGGTATCGGCTGATCGTAGGGCCTCCAGGCTCCGAAGGGTGATATCCCCTAAATTACCTAAAGGAGTAGCCACCAAGACCAAACGGCCCTGGGATGGGGTAGCCCCCTCACTCATTGCTCTTCCAAGACCCTAAACGCAAAAGACTCCATGACCGGATTGGCCAACAATTCACGGCATGCTTTGTTGACCATAGCTTCCGCCTCAGCTTGGTCATGGGCTTCCAATCGGAGACGCAAATGTTTTCCTACCCGGACATCGTGAACCTGGCTTAGGGACAAGGCGGCTAAGCCGGTAAGAACAGCCTTGCCTTGGGGGTCCAACAAAGCATCGTGAGGCATCACATCAATTTCTGCGACAAATCGGATCATAAAAAACGGGCGATTAAAAAAGAGTAAGGGAAATAAAACAACATAACCAAAAACAAGCCGGCCAATCCACCGACCAAGATAGCCAAAAGACCCAAACCCAGCAGAGCCCAGCGAGCGTAATTCAAGCGGGTTGCTCCCGACTCAAACTTCAAAGACAAAAGGGGCCATCGGGATACCAGCAATGAGGAACCTACCAAAGCAGCTCCTGACAAATGCCAGGCCTTTAGGCCTACCAAGATTTCGGCTGGCCAAACCGGCATTGAACCCAAAAAACTCATCCACAGGATGGCATGAGCTGGCGTGGGTAATCCGCTAAAAAAACGCGTAGAGCCGTCTTCCAAATTAAAACGAGCCAAGCGCCAGGCCGAGGCCAGTGGTATAGCTGCAAAAGCAAGCAGCCACCAGCTTTCGGGATGGTTGGACCAGGGCTCCATGGGCCAGTAGTGAGGGTCTGACGCATCCGTCGGCCAGGGTGATGCCCCGTAGCTGGGCAACAAACTACGGGCATGAACCAAGCCCAAACAGGCCGGAAGCACCCCGAACGAAACCAAATCCGCCAAAGAATCCAATTCTTTGCCCATGGCGCTGGGGGCCTTGAGCCAACGCGCGGCCGCTCCATCCCCGAAATCCAAGATGCCGGCCACCAAAATCATCCACCATGCCCATGCGTACCCCCCGTTCAATGCCCCGACTAGGCCAATGCACCCGCAGAGCAGGTTTGCCAAGGTCAAGGCGTTGGGTAAGCCAAAGCGCAGAGCCGATGGAATTCGATGGACATTCACACTCCAAAATTAAGCCTACCCCTCGCTGGGTTGTATTTTTGCGCCTCTTCCAAACAATGAGGACATTCACGCTTATTCCCCTGGTTTTGCTGGTGCTTGGTATAGGAACCAAGCGAAGCCAGGCCATCTACGGCATGACAAAGCAGGAAAGCGATAGCTCGAACAGGCCCCTTTGTCTATTGTCCTGGCCCGATTCCCTTTGCAATCCCATCGTTTTGCGCAATCTGATGGGGAATATTCCTATCGAGACGGATTGTGTACAGCGACCCGAACTCTACGCCATGATGGCCACTTGGGTTAAATACCCCTACCGCTACGCCGGAAGAACATCCAAGGGCATTGACTGCAGCGGACTGGTCTGCGAAATACAACGAAAGATTTACGGGCGATCCTACAGCGGAGGTTCTGCCGACATCTACCCCAAACTGATCAAAATCCCCAAAGACCAGCTTCAGGAGGGCGATATGGTATTTTTTAAAATACGCAAAAACAAAATTTCCCATGTCGGCCTTTATTTGGGTAACCAACGATTTATACACGCCACCACCAAAGCCGGCGTTATTGTTTCAAGCCTTGACGAAGACTATTACCGGCGTCGCTACCATGGAGCCGGTCGCGATCCAAAACCGCCACACTGCCTACCCCAATACCTCCCCAGCCAACCATGACCCCCGAAGCCATCCTTGAAACCGTCCGCGAAACGATGCGCGGCAACCTTTGTGAAACCTTGGGCATGGAAATTCTGCTCGCCGAAATGGGGCATCTCCAAGCCCGCATGCCGGTAGACCAACGAACTCGGCAGCCCTTTGGGCTTCTGCACGGGGGCGCCTCCGTTGCCTTGGCCGAAACCCTGGGAAGTATAGGTGCCAATATGTTAGCTGGACCGGATCGATTTGCTGTTGGTATGGAAATTAACGCGAACCACCTTCGGGCCGTTCGCGATGGTTATGTTACCGGAACAGCCAAACTCATCCACAACGGGCGCTCAAGTCAAGTTTGGGAAATCCGGATTTGCGATGACCAAGATCAGCTTTGCTGCATATCCCGTTTCACCGCTGCTCTGCGCGATCGATCATGAGGCCACAACAAACTGGCTTGGTATCAAGTTCAGAATTATTTGATGATTGTTACAACAAGGGATTAGGATGGGTTAGCTTTCGATTGCCTCAGGACCGGGCATTACCCAACGAGGTAAGGCATATGATTGACCCCCAGGCTCATCTTAACCGGTTTTGGCAACAGCGGGATAGGAACGGCTTTGTGGTTGCGCCCTTTGATTTACAAAATAAGAAGGCTTTGTGGATGGAAGCTGCCTTGACCTGGACCGGAGACACCTTGGCCATGGATCAACTGCAGCATGAATCCTGGTTCAGGGAACCCAAGGCCCCTTCCAAAACTCAACCTATTCCTGTAAATCGCGATCAAAGTCAAGAAGAGTTTTGCAAAAAAGTTCAGGAAATTATTGAATCCCTTCAAAAAAAATCCCCTTCCCATCGTCTTCAAAAAGTCGTTTGGTCCAGAACAATAACCACCGCACTGCCCTTAGGACTTAAGCCCTACGAATTCTTCAAAAAAATTTGCGATACCTATCCCGAGGTACATGCGGTTTTGTGTTATCATCCAACTTTGGGTTTGTGGATAGGCGCCAGTCCCGAAATACTTATCGAAAAGAAAGAAGGCCTGGTTTACAGTATGGCTCTGGCCGGAACCCGACCGGTTTCAACACCCAACAACACAAAAACGGCGCGGCCTTGGAGGCCCAAAGAAATGCGGGAACAAGGACTGGTGGTGGAATACCTTCAAGAACGATTCACCCGCTTGGGCCTGGTCCCCCAAATCGGTCCTACGGGGAATTTTCGTGCCGGATCGATCGAGCATTTGCACACGGTGGTCAGCGCCGCGACGTCAACCGATTCCTTTCCTTTGGCTTGGGAATTGCATCCCAGTCCGGCGATAGCGGGCGAGCCCAAAGAAGAAGCCTTGCAAGTTATTGTCAACCAAGAACCCCACGACAGGGAACTTTATGGGGGGTTTTGGGGGTATCTGGACCAAAATGGTTGCGGTAGGCTATCGGTTAACCTTCGCTGCCTTCGTTGGTATTATGAACAGGCCGTATTGTTCGCAGGGGCTGGCATTTTGGCGGATTCTGATGCCGATGCCGAATGGCAAGAAACATGCCGCAAATCGGAAACCCTTTTGAAATTGTTGATTCAAGACGACCCAACCACCTAAGCCCCTCGAAACTTTGACCAAGCCCACCTGGTTGCACCCCTCTCACTGGCCCTTGCTGGCCATCAGTCTGCATCAAGCCGGTGTGCGCCGGTTGGTCCTTTGCCCAGGCTCCCGCAGTGCCCCCCTCACGTTGAGCCTGGTGCGAAGCGGTTTGTTTGAATACGCCGTCAGTGTTGACGAACGATCGGCCGGATTTGTTGCGTTGGGGATGAGCTTGCCGACCCAATCTCCTGTCGCCGTGGTTTGCACCTCGGGCACTGCCTTGCTAAACCTGGGCCCTGCGGTTGCCGAGGCTTTTTACCAACGAATCCCGCTCATCGTCTTGAGCGCAGACCGACCCTTGGGCTATGCCGATCACCAAAAAGGCCAGGTCATTCGTCAAAACATGGTATTCCAGGCTCATACCCAAGCGTCATTCTGCTGGGTCAACCCTTCGGACCACCCAAAAGCTCACGATGAGTCCATGGGGGCCTTAAGAGGACTTTTTGAAACCGCTATCCAACAAACCGGACCGGTTCACCTCAATATACCCTTGCAAGAACCCCTTTACGAAATTCCGCAACCATTACGGCCTCCCGATATCCTTGCTCAAAGCCATACCATGGATACCATGGACGCTAGCCCGAGTCCTTCGGTCAAGACCGATCCCCCGTTTGGTCTGGAGGAAGCATGGAAAAACGCCATCCTCAAGTCCCAAAAAATTTGGCTTTTGGCTGGAATGGGCCGGTATCCCGAGGCTGTCCATCAATTACTTCATTCTTTGTTGGAACAAATCCCTCAATGCACCCTTTGGAGCGAGGAACTTGCCAACCTTCCAGTCGGAAGTCGAATTAACGAAATCTCATGGAATCGCTTTCCACCCCAAGCTCCTGATCTTATGATTTCCTGGGGAGGACCCTTGGTTTCCAAGGCCTTGGCGCGATGCCTGAGCCTAAATCCCTCGATGCAACATTGGCGATTGGACCCACGGGGTGATGCTATCGACACCTACGACCGACTGGACGGGGTTTGGACGACAACGGCATCGGTCGGCTTAGAGCAGCTTTTGGAATGGTCCCGGAGCCTGCACGGACCAAATGAACTGCAAAAAAATCAACCTGTTGTTACGCAAGACCAGTACCCCCATCATCGTCCGGATTACCACGAAGTCTCCCCTCTTCCTTTCTCCGATATCTGGGTTCTTGAAGCTTTAAAGCCCCATCTTAACCGGGCGGTTATTCACGTAGGCAATTCCAGTTTGATTCGGAAGTTTTTGGCGATACCCCAATTTCCCCATTTCCAGGCCATCGTGCACGGAAATCGAGGAACCAGCGGCATTGAGGGAAACGTATCAACCGCACTGGGTGAGGCCTTGGCACGTAATTCGGATCAGGAGGTTTGGCTCCTCAACGGCGATCTGGCCACCGTGTACGATGCCGGAGCTTGGCTGGTTGAACCGCGGCCTTTGGTCAGGGTAGTGGTCTTCAATAACAACGGAGGTGATATTTTCCGCCAACTCCCCGGGTCTTCCGCCCAAGAAGAATGCGAGCCTTTGTTTGCTACACCAAGAACCATTGATTGGGCTTCCTGGTGTGCCGGATACGGACTTCCCTGGCGACAGGTACTAAGCAAAGAGGATTGGGAACAAGCCTTGGCTTGGCTTAAAAACCAAAACCAAAGTGCGGTCTTGGAGGTTTGTACTACCATGTCCGCGAATCGCGAAGCCGAACAACTCTTTACATCGACCCTAACGACCGCCTAATTCAATACGAAAACACCCTAACCTTGCAACCATGAACAAGCGCACCTACACCTGGACCCCCTTGGCCACATTCGAAGAAATCAAATTCGAATTCTGCGAAGGGGTCGGGAAAATTTCGATCAACCGCCCTGAAAAGCACAATGCTTTTACTCCGCTGACGGTTCAGGAAATGTCCCAGGCCATGGAAATGTGCCGTCAAGATGCACGCATCGGTGTCGTTGTTCTAACGGGAGAAGGGGGCAAGGCCTTTTGCAGCGGTGGGGATCAAAGTGTGCGGGGGCACGGGGGTTATGTGGGCAAAGACCAGGTACCCCGGCTCAATGTTCTGGATTTGCAAATGCAAATTCGCCGGATTCCCAAGCCTGTGATTGCCATGGTAGCCGGTTGGGCCATCGGTGGGGGGCACGTTCTGCATGTGGTCTGCGATTTGACCATTGCTGCCGAAAACGCCCGATTTGGCCAAACAGGTCCCAAGGTTGGTAGTTTTGATGGAGGGTTCGGGGCGTCCTACCTGGCTCGTATTGTTGGGCAAAAAAAGGCTCGTGAAATTTGGTACCTCTGCGACCAATACAACGCAGCCGAAGCCTTGGAAATGGGCCTGGTCAACAAAGTAGTCCCTCTCGAAAGCCTGGAGGAAACGACTATGGAATGGACACGCAAAATCCTGACCAAAAGCCCCATCGCCCTTCGTATGCTCAAAGCCTCCTTCAACGCTGAGCTGGACGGGCAGGCCGGTATCCAAGAACTGGCCGGGAATGCAACCCTTCTCTACTACCTGAGCGACGAAGCCAAGGAAGGCAAAAACGCCTTTATTGAAAAACGCGATCCCAACTTTGATTCTTTCCCCAAATTCCCTTAAATCCACCTTATGTTACCAAAATTCCTTGGGGTAACATTCCTGGGCATCACCTTGGCCTGCGCCTCCCCCTCCGATCCTACGGACCCTACCTGGTCCAATACCGTATCTCAACAAGCCCCTCAGAGCACCATGCATTCAGCCGACCAACCCTTAGATTCCGGATTATCCGACCTTCGTTTCCACGACCTGACCTTTGTGGACATTAACGGGAGGTCTCGCAGTATGTCGGAATTTAAGGGTCGGTATGTTTTGATCGTTAACACGGCATCGGAATGTGGGTACACACCGCAATACAAAGATCTGCAAGCGCTGCACCAACAATACGGTTCCAAAATCACAGTGATCGGCTTTCCCTGCAATGATTTTGGGGGTCAAGAACCCGGGGATGAAAAAGCGATTGAAGGATTTTGTGCCAAAAATTTCGGCGTTGAATTCCTTATGGCCTCCAAGGTTAACATCCAAGGCGAAAATCGGCATCCGGTTTATCGTTGGCTCATGAGTAAGTCCCTCAACGGCTTATCGGACGCTGTGGTGCGCTGGAATTTTACCAAATTTTTGGTAAACGGAGAGGGTCAATGGATCGCTACCTACCCTTCATCGGTTTCGCCGATGGATGCCCAAATCATCAAGCAACTACCCTAAGGGAATAAACGTTTAATACCGACTGCAGGTTCGAAAACCTGCTTTTTTGCAGGGGCTATGAGAACCCTGCTCCTTTGTTACGGTGCCCTTTCCGTTGCCCAAATCGGAAATCCCCTGGGGGCCCAATCCCCATCGCCCGGCGTACAGGGAACCCTGAACGTTTCGGCCCAAGTTCGATCTCTGCGCCAATTTTATTGGGTCCGCGAATTACCGCGAAGAGATGAAGTCCCCGGCCAAGGACGGATCGGATATTTTGGCGGTGAGTCGAACATAACCCTTCTGTGGGGGGCCAAATCGGATTCCAAAACCAAGGCTTTGAGCCTTCGGCCTAATTGCTGGCACAACTTATTGGAATTCCCTTCCATGGATTCGTTGATCCGAAATCCCGTGAATGTTACGATTCAAATGGAAATCGAATGAAGCACCCTGCATTCCAATTGGTTACTTGGTTGGCCTTCTTGCTGAGCTACTTAGATCTGCATGCCCAAGGTGGGTCGGTGCAGACCCGCTTAATGAACGCCTACCGTGGTTTGATTTTTGACCAACCCGGCCAGCCCATTGTAAGCGGTAACCAACAATCGTACAATATCCAAATTCTGGACCCAAGGACCCTGGTTCTGGAGATTGCAGCTCCCCCAAAAACGCCGCTCATGGTTCAAATTCAATCCGTCCAACAGATATGGAACCATGCCGTATCGCCAGCTGAATCGATCCCATTTGCATGGGAGGCGGCCTTTTGCAATGCAGGGATCAACGACGAGCGAATGGCTAGACGGCAAGCCATTCCGTTGGACGTAAATCAAAATCAATTTCAGTTTGAAATGAACGATTATCAGTCCATCCCCGGTAATCCAGAACCGATTGATGACAGGGTCAAAGCCTATTTGTATGTGTACGGTCGGTTGGGTCCCGTAGGAATGGTTACCCCCGGTTTCTACACCAACCCAATCAATATCCAAGTATGGTACTAATCAAAACGATCCTTCCACCACCACCCATCAAAGGCCATCCAATCTGCCAAGACCCAACCAACCCTCTCCTATACAACCACCCAAAAAACCAAACCAAAAAAAATGAAAAAGCCTTCTTCTCTCCAAATCCTTAAGAGCCTGAGCATGGCTGCTATCCTGTTGACGGTCAACAACCTATACGCCCAAAATACAGGCGTTATCAATACCAACCTCAATGTTGGAGCCACGGTCCTTGCCCAGCTCAAATTAACCAATAACTCCGATGTTCAATTCGGCAATCTTTCAGCCACCACACCGGGCCATGTTTTTCTTTCACCCACCGGAAGCGGTCACACCAATACCGGGGTTAGCACTTCGGTAGGCAAATTCACCGTAGAGGGATCAACTAGCGGATCCGTCAAGGTTACCTGGCCTGCCAACATTGTTCTTAACTCGTCGATTGGATCCAATACCTTGATTTATAACCTTCAGGTTAATGGAAACGGCAGCGATCTGGCCTCTGGATCCACCATTCTTGGAACAGGTGGATTGGGCGTAGCTGCAACAGCCGATGTCACGCTGGTCGCTGGAAAATACTACCTCTATGTGGGCGGAAAAGTAGGGGGAACAGCCGGCAGTGCCGCCAATCTGAACGCCCAAGCAACGGGCGTTTATACGGGGATTGCCAATTTCCGTGTTGAGTATAATTGACATAGCCATCATCCCCCTCCTCGGTTGGGCGGAGGGGGACTGATTTTGTTCAAAACCTCCATCTTCTTTCAAAAAATCCTATCAATGAAAAAGAGCATAGGGATCCTTCTCTTCTACTCGGTGTCTCACTGTTGCCATGCCCAGGTTAGCATCGCGCCAACGGGACTTCTTTTGGACGGGCGAGGCCAAGGCGTCATGTACATTGGCAATACCGGCAGCCAACCCCAAGAGGTTCGGATCCAATTTCAATTTGGTTACCCCGGACAAGATTCGATGGGTGCCCTACAGATGATCTACGGGGATACCATCCGTGAAAAATCGTACGGATTGGGTCCTTCGATAAAAGCCTATCCCTCCGCCTTTACCCTGCAACCCCAATCCCAACAAATGGTGAGACTACTCCTCAAAGAACGCCTATTTCCTCAAGATGGGCTTTATTTCTCGAGGATAAAAATCAACTCCCAAACAGCCGTTCCAGATGCTGGAACGGTCGATACCAGCTCCGTTGGAACCCAGGTTTCTTTTCGTTTTGAACAATTCCTTCCTGTATTTTACCAACAGGGGAAACTGGAATCTGCTCTCAAAATCGCTAACCAGACTCTTCAAGCGGATTCCGGAAACGGACTGCTGAATTTTGAATATCAGTGTTCAAGCCATACGCCCTATCTGGGCCGACTTCGTTACCGTCTCTTCTCAGAATCGGTCGTGAAGACTCACTCGATTGGAAAGGATTGGCCTGCCGTCAGCGAACAGGATACGTCATGGAGAGAAATGGAAATAGCCCTTTATTTTGAAGGCAACCGTCGTTTCCATTTACCATGGCCTCAATCACTCAGCCCCGGTAAGCATTGCCTTGAATTGGAAATTATCAAGGGCCGAAGTGATTACCCCGCTTTAACTTATGGAATTTCTCCCGATTATCGGGATAGGGTTTGCTTTGATCTGCCATGATTGAACCTTCATGACCTTTCCTGAATGTTTAGCCTTGTGCTTTGCGACCATATCAAGTCAAAGCGACTCCTTGATCTCCTCGCCTTCCTTTCAGGATGCCGTGGAATACCAAGCCTTCACCCGTTACTCAGGGTACAGCGTAGGTTGGCTGACGATCCTCAAAGCAGGGAACCACTGTTGGTTTCCGCTCAAAGATTGGTTGGATCAGAGTGGGTTCACCTATCAAAAATTCATTATCAATCGAGGCCCCAATGCCCTTGATACGATTCTTAAGGGGTATTCACCCCTACGATTCAGGCGATGGGAGGCAAAGCGTTTTGATTTTCATTCCGGCACCAAAACAAATGCGACGCAAAACCTGATCATCGATGATCGTTCATGCGTTTGGGTCAACGGTTTATGGATTGAAAAAGAGTACGGATTGACGGCTCGATTTAGAGAACAGGCCTTGGAACTCGATTTTGAGGGAACGATATTGGCCCCGGTACGTCAGTGGTTTGATTATACCTCCCGGTTGAGTAAATCGACCACGAAGACCACCGCGATGTCGAACCATAACATTGGAAAAACAGAACGCGCGAGCCTTTCTAGGAAGTCCTTCGAAATTTCTACATGGACAGGGAGCTATCATATCAACCTAGAAGATGCTTCTTTCCTAGCCTCCCTCCAATGGGAGGCTGTGGGCCATGCCGGATTCATTGGATTCAGGTTATTCGGATCGGCAACGACGGCCTTGAACCGATTGGACTGGGCCGGGCCGGGCCTGGAGCTGCAATGGGCCTGGGGTCGCCAACAACAAATCAATTGCTTGATTTCTCCCTCCTCGGTCTCGGGTCCATGGAAAATTTCGGGTAGCAACTCCCTTATGAACCGAACCATTGACTTTGATGCACCTTCTGGAATCCATTCACGACGGTGGCATCCTCCGGAGGGACTGGCCGAATGGTCCCTAAACCACGGAGCGACCGTCCCTGCCGCCTCCAAAAAACCAATCATCGTTCATCTTCTTCCTGGAAACAACCGAATAGACTACCGTCGTCTAAATCCATGGGGAGGGATTTCAAATCATCGATTGATGTGGAATATACCTATGGGTATGATTCCGCCAAAACGTTGGAATTACGGGTATGAAATTTCCGATAGGTTCAAGTCGAGCGGATTCTTGGGTTACGGCCTCCATCCCTTCCTAAGTCTGCGTACAGAAATTATACTAGAGCCCAGGAGTGAAGCACCAAGGCAAGCTGACTGGATGTTAACATGGGCCGGAGCATGGACAGCGGGGCGATTCATGAATGGCCAAACAAGCTGGACCCTCACCAACACCCTGCAGCAGTTTCAACAACAAGTTCATCTCCATCCCAGCAACCATTTCCAAGGGACTTTGAGGTATCAAAGGAGGCACCTTCAGCGGGCTTATCGTACGAGCCCTGGGTTAGGTCCCGATCGGACTCCACGGGAGCATTTGGACTTTCTTGCTCAATGGAGCCTCCCAAAAGGATATGGGCTCAAAATGCTCCGCTTGGAAACCCCACTTCAGGCGCTACAGCGAGGATTGTTCGATCGAAAGAATGCACATTGGCTCATGCAATTTGAAACATGGGGACAGCTTTGGTTTTGGAGCATACCTGAAGGAAGGCTATCCTGGCAGGGTCGAATTCAACCCAAGCGATCTCCCGCCTCCTTGGTGTACCAAATTACCGGTCAACGACAAGGCTGGCAGGCCTTCTTGCAATGTCATTTGCGCTCAGGTCACCATTTCAATGTTACCTATTCAACTTCCAATCCCATAGCATCCCCCGGACCTTATGCGAATACCATTCATTCAACCTGGTCCTTTGAGTGGAAATGGATAGGCCTTCATGGAAGTAGAGCCTTCCGTGTCAGCCTCCATGATCAAAGGAGACGCTGGGAGTGCAAAGGACAATTGATGGTACCGCATCTACCAAACCAATACCCGCTCATGGCCGCCCATGGTTTGTCCTTCATACACCTTGAATGGTTTGAAGATCGAAATCATAACAAAGACAAAGACCCCGATGAAGCCGTTTTGGATGCCACCGGGGGATTTGAGGTCCCTGCCGGCATCCCTTATCAAATGATGGACAATGGTACAGCACTCCTCGGCCCCTTTCCGAACCACAGCCGACTGCGAATACGATTAACACCTCAAACCATGCTCAGTCCTGGTTGGGTTAGCGATCAAAAGGAATTGGAATTGGTCTCGCTACCAAACTCCACGGCCAAATACCGTATCGCCCTGTTGCGGAGCCGTCAAATATCAGGGACCGTCCAATTTGAAATCCCCACCAAGGAACGACCCTCAAGACCCCCTGGCAGCGGAGCAGGCGGGATTCTGATTTATGCCCTTCGATTGGAAAAGGATGCCTTTCAATCCATCGATTCCATTCTCCGTAATAGGGCGTCGTTAGGCTTGTTGGATGATTCGAACAACGCCCAAAAAACACGAACCTTGAGCGATGGTTACTTTGAATTCAATGATTTGACCCCAGGCATTTACTTGGTAGGGCCCCTCCTAAAGCAGGATGGACTGCCTTATCAATGCCGCCCACAGATGATGGACCTCCGCCAGAAGGAAATGGGCGAAGCGGTGTTTCGACTGGAACCGAACGACGGTCTTACTTTTTGAGCCAGGCTTCCCAGCCCATGGCCTGCAATTCGCGGTCCTTGGCCGTGACATCGTCGTGCATTTTCTGTTTGTAAGCCTGCATCGCCGCAAGTAGTCCAGGCTTGGAAGTCGCCAAAATCTGAACGGCGAGGAGGCCCGCATTGGCCGCACCGTTCACGGCCACGGTAGCCACCGGCACCCCGGTGGGCATTTGCAAAATGGACAACAAGGAATCCCAGCCATCGATGGAGTTGGAAGACCGAACCGGAACGCCAACAACAGGCAATGGAGTCGAGGCCGCCAGCATCCCAGGCAAATGGGCCGCACCTCCTGCCCCTGCCACCAAAACCCGAAGACCACGACCCGCCGCTTCCTTGGCATAAGCCGTCATGCGGTCGGGGGTTCTGTGCGCAGACAAGACATGCAATTCATAAGCAACGCCAAAAAAATCCAAAACTTCGGCCGCTTTGTGCATAACTTCCAAATCCGAAGTGCTTCCCATAACAATGGCTACTTCGGCAGGCGATGGGGGGGTGGATGGGCTCATGGGTTGGTTGTTAAGAGCGGAAGGTTCTAAGAAAATTGGTGGGCTCCATTCAGTTTGCAGCCTCGATGCGTAGACATGCTTCAACGCGGTCGGCGATTTGATTTGCGATGGTGAGATCCGGGTGCACCACGGTCACGTGCCCCATTTTGCGGAAGGGGCGGGTTTCGGCTTTGCCATAAAGATGAACAAAAACCCCTGGCAAGGACAAAACCTGATCCAAACCTGGGTAAACCACCGGCCCACGGAAACCTTCGGCCCCTACCAAATTGACCATGACCGCGGCAGAGCGCAGGGAGGTATCACCCAGCGGCCAGCCCATCACGGCACGGATATGCTGCTCAAATTGAGAACACTGAGCAGCCTCAATCGTGTAGTGTCCGGAATTATGGGGCCGCGGCGCGGACTCGTTCACCAAAAGACGGCCTTGGGTGTCCAGTAAAAACTCGACCGCCAGAACGCCAATCGTGCCCAGACCTTCGGCCACCGCTGCAGCCATTTCAATGGCTTGGAAACGCAAATGGTTGGGCAAAAGGGCCTCGGTTTCCGCCGCAGAGCCCGCCATAACACGGCTGACCAAATTCGCCTGGGGATCAAATTGCATCAGGCAAGGATCGTAACAGCGAATATTCCCCTTTTGATCTCGAACCGTAATAACGGCCAATTCAAAAGCGATATCAATCTTTTGTTCCAACAATGCAGGCGCATCGGGCAAATCAACCAAATCCTCCAACGAATCCAAAACTTGAACACCTTTGCCATCGTAACCCCCACGGGCCGCCTTCCAGACCGCCGATGGATAGGATAAACCGGCCATTTCCCCCTCAGGCTTTAGCCAAAACGCCTTGAGATCATCGAGACGCTCAAAAGCCCGAAAAGGAGCCGTCGGCAATCCTTCACGAACATAAAATTCCTTTTGGGAAATCTTGTTCTGAAGAAGGGCGAGAATTTCGGGGCGATGCCAAACTTCGATGCCCTCCCCTTCCAATTGAGCCAAGGCGCCCACATGGACGGCCTCCAACTCGTACGTCAAGACATCGCAACCCCTTCCAAAATCCAAAACGGCCTGGGCGTCGGAAAAGGGAGCACAAACCGTCGATGGATAGCGCATGACCACCGGGGCCAGGGGATCAGGGTCCATGAAACGTGCTTGGAGTCCAAGTCGGTGAATCGGATCCAGCATCATGCTTCCCAATTGTCCGCCTCCCAAGACGCCTAGGACCTTGTGTTGGGCCTGTACCTTGCTCATAAAGCCGATGGGGAACAGGAAACGAAGGGCAAAAACGATTCCACAGCCCAAAATTAACCTATTTTAGCCGGGCCATGGACCGCGTTCGCCCCAAAAAGCAACTGGGTCAGCATTTTCTGACCGATGTGCGACTTGCCGAAAAGGTTGCACTGTCCCTCACGGGCTGGGGCAACTACCCCAACCTGCTTGAAATCGGGCCTGGAACCGGTCAACTCACCCAGCACCTGCTCAAACTTCCCTACCGTTTGTGGCTGGCCGAGGTGGACCAAGAGTCCATCCAATACCTGCTGGAACACCGAATCGCCCAACCTGAACAAATGGTCGGGGATTTTCTTCGTTGGAATCCCTTGCCCTGCCCTGGTGATACCGGCCCTGCGGGAACCCTTGATTCGGAACAAGACCAAGAAAAAAACAAAGCCTGTTGGGGAGTCGTTGGGAATTTTCCTTACCACATAAGCACCGAAATTGTTTTCAAGGTCTTGGAGCATCATGCCGTGGTTGGTGAATGTGTTGGCATGTTTCAGCGCGAAGTGGCTCAGCGAATTTGCTCCGTCCACGGCAACAAGATCTACGGCATTACCAGCGTTTTGACCCAGGCCTTTTTTGAAACGGAATACCTGTTTACCGTCAACGAAGGATCTTTCTTTCCGCCACCCAAGGTTAAATCCGGGGCCCTAAGGCTCAAGAACCGATGGAATCCACCAGCCTGCAATCACCGTTTGTTATTTAGGGTCGTCAAAGCGGCTTTTAATCAACGACGCAAAATGTTATCCAATGCTTTGGGACAGGTTTTGCCCGAAGGATACAGCGACCGCATGAACATCCTTCACTTGCGCGCAGAGCAATTACCTGTGCAGGCCTTCGTAGAGCTGACCCAGGCCATCGAAGAAACCTTATCTGATCAATAGACATCATCCTAATCAATGAATATTCATCGTGTTATGATTTTGGATGCGGTTCATCCGCT
>JBMTCP010000023.1:0-18680 GCA_049431025.1 Bacteroidia bacterium
CCCTCAAACAAACCGCCAAAATTTCCCAAAGTGCCGGGGGGATTGGCTTGAGCATCCATAACCTGAGAGCAACCGGCTCCTACATCAAGGGGACCAACGGAACTTCCAACGGTATTGTCCCCATGCTTAGGGTCTTCAACGATACCGCCCGCTATGTAGACCAGGGCGGCGGAAAACGCAAAGGCTCCTTCGCTATATATCTGGAACCCTGGCATTCCGACATTTTTGATTTTCTGGAACTCAAAAAGAACCATGGAAAAGAGGAATTGAGGGCACGCGATCTCTTTTACGCGCTGTGGATTCCGGATCTTTTCATGAAGCGGGTCGAACAAAACGCCGAGTGGTCCCTGTTTTGTCCCAACGAAGCCCCTGGACTGCACGAATGCTGGGGAGAAGAATTTGAAGCCCTCTACCTACGCTACGAAAAAGAAGAGAGAGCACGCAAAACCATCAAGGCCCAAGACCTGTGGTTCGCCATTTTGGAGTCCCAAATCGAAACCGGGACCCCTTACATGCTTTACAAGGACGCTTGCAACAGCAAAAGCAACCAGCAAAATCTGGGGACCATCAAGTCCAGCAACCTCTGCACCGAAATTGTGGAATACACGAGTGCCGACGAAGTGGCCGTTTGTAACCTGGCCTCCATCGCTTTGCCTCGCTTTGTCAAACCTGATTTGACCTTTGACCACCAGCGCCTTTTTGATATTACCCAAACGATTACCCGCAACCTCAACCGAATTATTGATATTAATTATTATCCGGTACCCGAGGCGCGCAATTCCAATTTCCGCCACCGACCTATAGGCATCGGAATCCAAGGGTTGGCCGATGTCTTTATCACCATGCGCTACCCCTTCGAGTCGGAAGAGGCCGCTGCCCTGAACCGCGAAATTTTTGAAACCATTTATTTCGGTGCCATGACGGCGTCGATGGAATTGGCCAAGGAGCACGGGACCTACGAGAGCTACGCGGGCTCGCCGGTTTCCAAAGGAATTTTTCAATACGATATGTGGGGCGTGCAGCCCGGTCCGCGTTGGGATTGGGCAGGACTCAAAGCCCAGGTCGCCCAGCATGGGGTACGCAACAGTCTCCTTTTGGCCCCAATGCCCACGGCTTCAACCAGCCAAATCCTGGGGAATAACGAGTGCTTTGAACCCTACACCTCCAACCTCTACAGCCGTCGCGTTCTCAGCGGAGAATTTGTTGTGGTCAACAAGCATTTGCTTAGGGATCTGATCGATGCCGGGATTTGGTCTTTGGACCTCAAAAACAAAATCATCGCCCAGAACGGTTCGGTTCAAAACATACCCGAAATACCCGAAAGCCTTAAAGCCCTCTACAAAACTGCCTGGGAGATTTCCCAGAAAACCATTATCGATATGGCGGCTGGGCGGGGAGCTTATATCTGCCAAAGCCAAAGCATGAACATCTTCATGCCCGCAGCCAATTTTGCTAAATTAACCTCCATGCATTTTTATGCCTGGAAGGCCGGACTCAAAACAGGGATGTACTACCTCCGTACCAAAGCCGCGGTGAATGCCGTGAAGTTTACCTTGGATAGCCAACAAGCTCAACCCGTTCAAGTGGCCCAAGCGGCAAGCGTTCTTCAAAGTTCACCTTTAGCCCAAGCCCCAATAGCAAGCCCGGTCTCTGGCACCGGTGTTGGCTCAGCCCCAATTACCGCATCCATCCTCAACAAGGACGAGGCCTTGGCCCAGGTCGCTTGTTCCCTGGATAATCCGGACGCCTGCGAAGCCTGCGGGAGTTAAGCCGTTTACTTTTTGGATCGGTTGGGGCGATACCCCCCTTTACGGGGCGGCCTGGCTCCGCGCTGTTCCCCGGTTCCCGAAGATTTCGGGGTTTCGGACCAGCCACATCCTGCACGCTCCGTCCATGGCAAGCTTCGTCCAACCAATTCCTCAATCCGTTTCCAACGACGAACGTCCATTGGATTAACGAAAGTCATTGACCGACCGTTTCGTTCGGCTCTACCCGTTCGACCTATTCGATGAACATAATCTTCGGGGTCCGGAGGAACATCGTAATTAATCACCAAGTCTATATTATCCACGTCGATGCCCCTCGACAGGACATCCGTACCCACCAAAACCGGTAATCGTCCGGCCTTGAACGCCCGCATGAGGGTTTCTCTGGTGTTTTGGTCCAAATCAGAATGAAAAGCCTCGTTCACCACCCCTGCTTTTCGGAGGGTTTGATGCAATTGCTTTACTTTTTCTTTGGAGGAACAAAAAATCAAGGCCGAACGAAAAGGAAATTCTTCCAACAAGGCGGTAAGTACCTCCAGTTTTTGAGGGTCCATGACCTTGAAAGCCATTTGTTCAATTTTGTCAGCTGGCCGGGATACCGCAATATTGACCTGGGCCGGATCCCGCAGAATACTTCGGGCTAATTGACGAATACGATCGGGCATGGTGGCCGAAAACATCAGGGTTTGTCGGTCTTTGGGTAAGCGCGCAACAATACGCATGATATCCTCCAAGAACCCCATATCCAGCATTCGGTCGGCTTCATCCAGGACCAAAAACCTTAGGCTATCGAAATTGAAATTCCCTGTAGCCATGAAGGACCATAAACGGCCGGGGGTAGCTACAACCAGGTCTGCCCCTTGACGGAGGGCTTTGTGTTGCTGATCCCACAAAGCCCCGTCACCACCTCCATAAATCGGAATGGAAGAAATCGGACTGTAATAGGATAAACCTTCGATTTGTTGGTCAATCTGCAAGGCCAGTTCCCGGGTTGGGGTCAAAATCAACGCACTGAGGTGGCGTTTTTCTTGGGAAATCAAGTGATCAATGAGCGGCAAAACAAAGGCCGCCGTCTTTCCGGTTCCGGTCTGAGCACATGCAATGAGGTCATGACCGTCCAAGACCAAGGGAATAGCTTGCTCTTGTACAGGGCTCGGCTTCTTGAAACCCATGGCGGCCAAGCCATCCAGCACGTCGGGGTGCAGCCCAAACCGATCAAATCCGGATTCTTCACTCATGTCGAGGCCGAAGGTACGGCCTTAACGCAGCGAATTCCCTCGTAGTCTTCGGTGAAACGACCAATAGAGGCCCAGCGAACCCCGGCGGATTCCAAGATAGCTTCCACTTTGACCGTAGCCCCTGGATCCACCGCCACCAACAAACCTCCGTTGGTTTGGGGATCACAAAGCCACGCAAAATCCTCCCCTTGCACCCCTTGCACTCGGCTCTCGACATGTTGCCAATTTCGGTAACATTGATCCGGTAGGATGCGTTGTTGTAAATAATGTTCCAGTCCTACCAAAAGAGGAACCCGATCCGTCCACAATTCCAATCCCAACGGTGGCTCCAACATTTCCAGACCATGGCCCAAAAGACCAAAGCCCGTCAAATCGGTCATCGCGCGGACTTCGGGCAACAAGGCCAAGGTGGCTCCAACGCGGTTCACGACCGACAATTGTTCCAAAAGACCGTAATAATCAGGGGTATCCAAGAGACCCTTGCGAAGGGCCGCGGCCATAATTCCACTTCCCAAAGGTTTGGTTAAATAAAGTACATCGCCGTCCAAGGCGCCTCGATTGGTTTTGAGGTGTTCGTCGGCCACCAGTCCCTGGACCGCCAAACCAAAAAAAGGTTCCGAAGCGATAATGCTGTGCCCACCGGCCAGAGGCACGCCTTCTTCGGCACAAAGGTCCTGAGCCCCACGCATCACCTCGGCTGCAGAAGCCAGCCCCAAGTCCTCGACAGGCCAGGCCAAAAGACCCAAGGCCAAGCAAGGCCGTCCACCCATCGCGTAGATATCACTCAGGGCATTGGCAGCGGCAACGCGTCCAAAATCGTAGGGATTATCCACTACCGGACTAAAAAAATCAACTGTCGATAACAACAGTTGATTGGTGCCCGGTAAACGGAGAGCCGCCGCATCATCAGCATGTTCAAAGCCCACCAAAACCTGGGGATGGGTGGTTCGATCCAGACCTTCCAACATCGCCTTGAGCTGTGCAGGAGGCATTTTGCAACCGCAACCCGAGGCTTTGGTTCTTTGGGTTAAACGCAAGGGTTCCAAAGGGATTGTGCTCATGGATTCGTTGGATTTGTTTGACCAAAAACACGGTTTGCAGCTTTGGAAAGCACCTGGACCAAGCGCAATCCGGTCGCATCACTACGCAATTCAACGGCGCAATCCGGACATGGCCTCAGCGAGAAGGAATGATCGTAGGTTCGGTCGTAATAGGTCAAGGCCCAGCGCGCAGCCTCATCCAGTTGACCTTGCTCCAAAGCGAGAAGCGCCTTTTGGCAATGTTGAGGTCCCATCTTCCGTTTGATTTTCAAAAAGGCATCCCGAAGCTGGGCAGGATCAGCCTTTCCATAATTGGATAACAAATGTCGAATTCTAAAATCCATGGTACGGTTCAAGCGAAAATACGGAGCACGCTGCATGGCCAAATACAATTCATCAGGCAAATGCACCGATCCGATTTGACGACTTTCACTTTCTACCCAAACCGGTCGTTGAGGGTCCAGGGTATCCAAAGCATGGGCCAATAAATTCATAAAGTGTTCTTGGCTAGGCTGAGGTTGACCGCTAAGGTTTCCAAATGCCGAACCAAGATGCCCTGCCCATCCTTCCAAATCCAGAACCTGATGTCCTGCGGAAGCGAGGGCCTGGAGTGCCTCGGTTTTGGCTGAACCGGTGCGACCACCCAGGACAAACCAACGCCAGGGTCTTCCCCAAATTCCGGGCATCCGGCCCCGCCAGGCCTTGTAACCGCCCTCGTACCGCTCTACGGGAAACCCGGCCTGCCGCACCAACACCTCCATACCCCGCGATCGTTGCCCACCGCGCCAACAATAGACCATCCAGGGCTTGGCCTCTCCCACGCCCGCTCCTTGGGACAAGGCCCTCAGATCCTTTAGCAAGGTCGGAATTTTGGGGCCCACGTAAAGCCAGGCCAAATCCAGCGCCTCGGCAGCACCCCGCTGCTTGTAACATAGCCCCACCTCGTGCCGCTCAGCATCGGACAATAAAGGAAGCGAATAGGCCCCTGGAATGTGCCCAGCAGCGTATTCCGATGGAGATCGCACGTCCAGCCAAGCCATCGTCGAAGGATTCATGGCCCAAGTTAGGGACAAAAAAAATTTAACCTTGAAAACTTTTTTGGTTTTTAAAGTTTCTATACCTTCGCACCTCCTTATGTCCCTCGGTCCTCAACATATACCCCAAATCCGCGAGCTCTTTTTTCGCTACGGGCTCAAAAGCATGACCATGGACGAGTTGGCACGTCAGCTGGGCTGTTCCAAAAAAACGATCTACGAGCATTATAGCGACAAAAAAATCCTCGTCCACCAAGTTCTGGGTAGTTTTTTGCAAGAGCATCGAACAGAAATGGAGGCCCTCGAAAAAAGCAGCCGCAACGCCGTTGAAAACCTGATGAATATGGCAGCGATCGGGCTCCAAAAAATGCGTAACCTGACCCCAACCATGCTTTTTGATCTCCAGAAATCCTACCCTGAATTGTGGATGGAACTGGAACGATACCGACAAGTCGAAATCGCCGGCATCTTCAAAAGGCTACTCCAACGGGGTCAAATGGAGGGCTTGTTTCGTACCGATTTGGATCCTGACCTCGTGAGCATCATGCACCTGCAACATACCAACTTGCTCTTGGATCCTCACGTTTTTAGTCATCTGAATAAACCCCTCCCCATTGTCTTTACGACCATTCAAGATGTCTTCATCAGGGGGATCGCTACTCCCAAAGGCCTTCGCGTTTGGAGCAAAGCCCTAAACCTTAACAACCTCACCCATCCATGATTCCTTACCCGATCCAATTCCTATTGATTACAGGCCTCATCGGCCTCTCCTTGGGATCCAAGGCTCAAAGCGGGTCCACCCCGACACCAAGAACCATGAGCCTGAATCAAGCCATTCAGTACGCCTTGGACCATCACCACAGCGCCCTCAATGCGGTGGACGATATTGAATCCTCCGGGGCTCGAATTCGAGAAATTACCTCTATTGGTTTACCTCAAATCAGGGCCACATACGGACTAACGGACAATTTTATTATTCAAAAGGTCATTATACCGGATGGTCGCCTGTTCAACCCCAACGCACCTCCGGGTCCCGTTGCTTTGGAATTTCAACCCCAGTACGGAGGTAATGCCAACTTGACATTGACCCAATTACTCTTTGACGGCTCCTACCTCGTCGGTCTCAAGGCAGCCCAAACCTACCGTCAAATTGCGACCAAAAATCGGCAAATGACCGACGCGCAAATCTCCGAAAATGTTCAAAAAGCCTATTACGGGGTTTTGGTCGGACAACATCGGAACGAATTGCTGGAAGCCAGTTTGATGCGATTGGATTCCAGCCTGGGAGAAATGCAAATTATGTTGCAAAATGGAATGATTGAACGGCTTGATGTGCAAAGAATTGAACTTCAAAGGAATCAATTAGCCAATGAAACTGCCAAAATCAAACAAATCCATTATCTATCCTTGCAACTTCTCAAATTTCAAATGGGCTATCCCTTGGGTGACTCACTCAACTTGAGCGACCGCCTGGAACAAATTCCTTCGCTGATGGCAGAACAAGTTCCACCTGCCTACAGCCAACTGGAAGCCTTCAAAGGGCGTCCGGAAGCCGAGCTACTTGCCCTACAAATTAAGGGGAATGAATTGGAAATAAAAAACCTAAAGGCCGGTTACCTGCCCTCGGTTGGACTTCAAGTTCAGCGGGGGGCATTGGCCGGGGCAGGGGAATTTAACAAAGTCCTGGACCCCGGGGGTAATTGGTTTGCCTACGGCTCGGTAGGTATAGGGATCAATTGGTACGTTTTCGACTCCTTTAACAAAAAATACAAGATTCAACAAAAACGAATTGAAAAAATCAAAAACGAGAGGGTTCTCATGAACTTTTTACAAGCCTCCGCTTTGCAACAAGACCAGGCCCGGACCGCAATCCAAAACGCCCTGGTCTCCTTACGTCAACAAAACGATAACCGTGAACTCAGCCTTCAAATCCTTCAAACAACGCGTATTAAATACCGCGAAGGGGTAGGGTCTAATCTTGAAGTTATTCAAGCCGAGGCCGGTTACCGTGAAGCACAGGCTGCCTACTTCAACAGTCTCTACGAATACTACATTGCCAAAGTCGATTACCTCAAAGCCAGCGGCAAATTAACCGGTAACAACGAATAAATTATACCCCCTACTATCATGAAAATTATGTTCTTCAATCACAAACAACACCATATCCTGGGATTATTCCTGGGCCTTTCGACCACCTTACTCATCGCCTGCGGTGGCCAAGAAACTGCTGACCCTGCCGCCAGACTCAAAGAACTCCAGGCAGAACAAGCTCGTATCGGTGCTGAAATTCAAAAGATTCAGCAAGAATTACGCCAAAGTGGTTCCAACCCGAGTGCTGCTGGGGCTTCCAATGTCAAAACCAAATTGGTTCAAGCCATGACCCTCGAAGAAGGGCCTTTTCGAACCTGGGTTGAAGTCCAAGGTACCGTAGATGCCCGTCAAAGCATTGAAGTCACCGCCGAAAGCATGGGGGTTGTCCGTAACATTAAAGTCAAAGAAGGACAAAAAGTAAACAAGGGGCAAGTTTTGGCCGAATTGGATCAAACCGTTTTGCTCCAAAGTATCGAAGAAATCAAAGGGCAATTGGACTTTGCCCAGCAATTGTACACCAAACAAGCTAACCTTTGGAAGCAAAATATCGGCTCCGAAGTCCAATACTTGAGCGCCAAGAACCAGAAAGAAAGCCTGGAACGAAGGTTGGCTACCATCCAATCCCAGCTAGACTTGACGCGTATCAAAGCCCCAGTGAGTGGAACGGTAGACCAGGTTTACCTTAAGCTGGGCCAATCAACCGCCATGGGAATGCCGGCGGTTCGGGTTGTTAATTTTGATGACCTTCGGGTTATTACCGATTTGTCGGAGAGCTATGTCAGTCGGGTGCGCGAAGGGGCTACGGTGGAGCTGGAATTCAAAGACATCAACGCGAGTTCAGAGGGCCGCATAGCCTATGTTGCGCGTTCTATTAGCGCGCTCAACCGTACATTCCGAGCCGAGGTACCCTTGAACAACCGGAGTGGGCTGTACCGTCCCAACATGATCGTAGGGATGAAAATCAACGATTATACCACCAACAAGGCCATCAAAATCCCCGTCAACCTGGTCCAGAACTCCGAAGAGGGCCCCTTTGTTATGATTGTCCAAGGAGAAGGCCTTAACCTAAAAGC
This sequence comes from Bacteroidia bacterium, assembly GCA_049431025.1. GTDB lineage: Bacteria > Bacteroidota > Bacteroidia > UBA7662 > UBA7662 > SYHX01. The sequence continues at coordinate 8,243 of JBMTCP010000023.1, forward strand.
TACGCGTGTACCTGTCAAGGTTGGACGCTCCAACGGAATAGAAACCGAAATCCTCCAAGGCCTCCAATCCGGAGACCGTATCATTACGACCGGTTACAACGATCTTAACGACGGACAAGCCATTACCCTACCATGAACCCCTTCAAAGAATTCAAACCCACAAGCTGGGCTATCGATAACCGTATTACGGTTTTCATTCTGACCGTTATTATAACACTGGCTGGTTTGTCAGTTTATAATTCAATTCCCAAGGAGCAATTCCCGGAGGTCGTCGTCCCCACTTTTTTTGTAACCACGGTTTATCCCGGTACTTCTCCAGCCGATATGGAGAACCTGGTTACCAAGCCCCTCGAAAAGCAGCTCGGAACCTTATCCGGGGTCAAAAAAATGACCAGCAATTCCCAGCAAGACTTTGCCAACGTGGTGGTCGAGTTTGGAACCGAAGTTTCGGTCGCTGCGGCCAAGCAAAAAGTTAAAGACGCCGTTGATAAGGCCAGAACCGATCTACCCAAAGATCTGCCCCAGGATCCCCGGGTCATGGAGCTGGATATTTCGGAGATCCCCATCCTCTTTGTCAATATTTCGGGGCCTTTTGACCTTGACCGACTCAAGAAGTACGCAACCGATCTCAAAGACCAAATTGAAGACGTTCGGGGAATTAATCGGGTGGACATGGTCGGCGCCTTGGATAGGGAGATTCAAGTAGACGTGGACATGTTCAAGTTACAAGCCGCCAAGATGACCATGGACGATATTGAGCGGACCATACGCTTTGAAAACATGACCATGTCCGGTGGTAACATTAACACCGGTGACAAGCAAAGGAGTATACGCATACTCGGAGAATTCCAATCGGTGAGTGAATTGGGCAATCTGGTGATCACCTCCATGAACGGCTCATCGGTCTTCCTGAAAGATATCGCCACGGTCACCGACGGGTACAAGGATAAGCAAAGCTATGCGCGCCTGAATGGCCAAAAGGTCATCACCCTGAATGTTATCAAGCGATCAGGCGAGAATTTAATACAGGCCTCGGATGATATCAATGCCTTGATCGCGGAGACCAAAGCGGCTTTGCCCAGCAACCTCAAAATCACGATTTCAGGTGACCAAAGCAGGGTTACCCGGACCACCGTGAACGACTTAACCAATTCCATTATCATTGGTTTTGTTCTGGTGACCTTGGTCCTGATGTTCTTCATGGGAACCACCAATGCGATGTTCGTCGGGTTGTCGGTTCCTGTCTCCTCCTTTCTGGCCTTTATGTTCATGCCCAGCCTGGGTTTTACCATGAACATGATTGTTTTGTTTGCTCTGCTCATGGCCTTGGGGGTCATCGTGGATGATGCGATTGTGGTGATCGAAAACACCCACCGACTCTTTGACCGTGGCCGTAGAAACATTGTTACGGCAGCTAAAATGGCAGCGGGAGAGGTTTTCATGCCCGTATTAGCCGGGACATTGACGACCGTAGCGCCGTTTATGCCTCTGGCCTTTTGGGACGGTATTGTCGGAAAATTCATGTACTTTTTGCCGGTAACCCTGATTTTGACCCTGGTCTCATCGCTGTTGGTCGCTTACATTATCAACCCGGTATTTGCGGTTCAATTCATGAAGCCAGAACCCGAAACGCCCGATGAAATTCAAAAAGACCGTGTTCGGTCACGTCGTACCCTCATCATCGCCTCCGCGGGTTTGTTCGTATTAGGAACTCTCCTGCACCTGGTAGGTTCCACGGGATTTGCGAATTTTATTTACTTCATCATTCCGTTGTTATGGATCAACCGTTTGGTTCTTAGCCCGCTGATTGAACGCTTCCAAAACCATATCTGGCCCGCCGTCCAAAAACAATACGAACACCTACTTCGTTGGTGTCTGCAAGGACGACGTCCCACCTTTCTTTTGGTCGGCACCATGGCCCTCCTCTTCCTGAGTTTTGTCCTCACCGGATTATCCGTGAGCAGCGGAAGGGTCAAAATTGCCTTCTTTCCAACCGGAGAACCGAATTTTGTCTATGTTTACCTGAATACACCCATCGGTACCCGGGCTGAGGTAACCGACTCGTTGACCCAAGTCGTGGAAACCAAAGTCATGGAGGTACTAGGACCCCGCAATCCTCTCGTCGAGTCGGTCGTTACCAATGTCGCCATCGGGGCAGGCGATCCCATGGAAAGGGATCAATCCGTAGCCCCACACAAAGGCAAGGTTACCGTTGCATTTATTGCATTTGGAGAGCGGGATGGACTTCGAACCCTTCCCTTGCTGGACTCCATCCGTGCACGTATCAAAGGAATTCCAGGGGTCGAAATAGCCGTGGACCAAGAACGCGGCGGACCACCTACCGGAAAGCCAATTAACATCGAAGTGACCGGTCAGGACTTTGCTATTTTGGGTCGAAATGCCCAGGCTCTCAAAGCTTACTTGGATTCCATCAATATATCCGGTGTCGAAGAACTCAAAATTGATTTGGAGCGTAGCAAACCCGAACTACTTGTGCGTATTGACCGCGAAAGAGCGCAGCGTGAAGGAGTTAGTACCGCTCAGATTGGCTCCGAAATTAGGGCGGCCGTTTTTGGCAAAGAGGCCAGTAAATTCAGAAGCAACAACGATGAAATCCCGATCCAGCTTCGTTATTCCCGGGTGGATCGCGAAGATCTCAACAGGCTACTCAATGCCAAAATTACTTTCCGGGACATGAATGCAGGGGGAGCCGTGCGCCAATTGCCGGTTTCAGCTGTTGCAAACATTGAATACACCTCATCGCTTGGAAGTATCAAACGCAAGAACGAAAAGCGTGTCATTACCTTATCTTCCAATGTTTTAAGTGGCTTTACCCCCAATCAAGTGGTCGCCTCCATCAAAGAGGCTCTGAACGGCTTTGAAGCCACCGAAGGCACCGTTATCCGCATGACGGGCGAGCAGGAAGAGCAGGCCGAAGCGGGTAATTTCTTGTCCAACGCCCTGATGATTTCCATTGGCTTAATTTTCATGATTTTGATGTTCCAATTCAATTCCATGAACCGTACCCTCATGATCCTTTCGGAGATTCTTCTTTCGGTTATTGGGGTCCTTTTAGGCTATGTTATCACCGGTATGACCATGTCTATCATCATGACCGGAATAGGTATCGTGGCCTTGGCAGGTATTGTGGTCAAAAACGGGATCCTGATTGTTGAATTTATCGACCTGATTCGCAAAGAACAAAACTTACCTCTGCGTGAAGCCATTGTGCAGGCCGGCAAAATTCGTTTGGCACCAGTTTTCTTGACCGCTGCTTCCACCGTTTTGGGCCTAATTCCATTGGCCGTTGGGCTCAACATTGATTTCCCCGGTCTCTTTGCACGCTTTGAGCCCCATCTGTACATGGGGGGTGATCAGGTGGCCTTTTTTGGCCCTCTGAGTTGGACGATAATCTTTGGATTGTCTTTCTCCACCCTGATTACGCTGATTTTATTGCCAGCAATGTATTATATCGCTGAGCGCAATTCGACCCGCCGTCGCTGGTTCCTGCGGCGCCTTTCCCGCCTTGCTTACCGCTCAGCGTAATTGAACGAATACCATTCATGCAAGAACTTACCCGTAAGCGGTCCTTCGTTAGCGATAATTTTCGTCCCACTTCTTTTGAGGTTATTGAACCGTATTACCAAGTCTTGCTTAATGCCGATTGGCCTGATGTAGAACAAAATTCGTTTTTCGAGACATGGCTCGCAAACCGCTCTGAATTAGAATCCTGCCTGGACGAACACCAGGCTTGGCTTTATGTAGCCCTAAGCTGTGATACGGAGAACACGGATAAAAGAGCGGCTTACGATTTTTTTATCCAAGAAATCTACCCCAAAATTGCGCCGCTGGACGATGCGCTAAACCGTAAAATGTTATCTTTCCCCGGACTGAACGATTACCGTGAACCCGGCTTTGATCGCCTGCTCCGAAGTGTTCAATCGGCTCTTGATATCTACCGGGAAGAAAATATACCTCTTCAAACCGAGCTCAAGAGCTTGGAAAGCCAGTACGCAGCCCTTACCGGTAGCCTGTGTATCGTGTTGGAAGGTCAGGAGTACACCCTACCCCAAGCCCAAAAATTTCTAAAATCCCATGATCGCACCCAGCGTGAAACGGTGTATCGCCTTATCATGGAACAACGGGAGGGGATTAGCCAGGAACTACAAAACCTCATGGATCGAATGTTGGAATTGCGGCACCAAGTCGCCCTCAACGCTGGATTTACGAATTACCGGGATTATCGCTTTCGTGAACTTCAACGTTTTGAATACGGGGTTCAGGAATGCCTTTCGTTTCATCGCCTGGTTCGCGATTATTTCGTTCCCCTCAAAGAACGTCTGGACCGAAAACAAGCCCAAATTAATGGACTGGAAAGCCTTCGCCCTTGGGATACCAAAGCACTTCCTGCAGGAATTACCCCGTTAAAACCCTTCGCAGGAGCCTCGGATTTAATCCAAAAGAGTATAGCTGCCTTTGGCCAATTGGACCCCTTTTTTGGGGAATGTCTGGCCACCATGGAACGCATGGGGCGATTTGACCTTGAATCCCGCAAAGGCAAAGCGCCTGGGGGATACAATTATCCCATGATGGAAAGTGGGGCGCCTTTTGTCTTTATGAACGCCACCGGTTCCATGGAAGATTTGGAAACCATGATGCACGAAGGAGGACATGCGGTGCACTCCTTTTTGGCTCACCCCTTGCGCCTCAATGTCTTTCGACAAACCCCTTCGGAAACCGCAGAATTGGCATCGATGAGCATGGAATTACTCAGCATGATTGCTTATCCTCATTTTTTTGAGCAGGAAGAAGACTTGCATCGGGCCTGTTTGGAACAAATACAGCGAGCCGTAGGAGTGCTCCCCTGGATTGCCTGCATTGACGCCTTTCAGCATTGGCTGTACACCAACCCCGGCCATAGCCGAGATGAACGGTCCAAGGCCTGGCAAAATCTTATGAACGAATACCATAGTTCAGTGATGGATTGGAATGGGTTGGAGGATTGGATGGACTTTGCTTGGCAGGGACAATTGCATCTTTTTGAAATGCCTTTTTATTATATCGAATACGGCTTCGCACAAATCGGCGCCCTGGGCGTTTGGAGAAACAGCGCCTCGGATCCAACGATGGCTATGTCGGCTTACCGTGAGGCCCTTGCCTTGGGTAACACAACTTCGATTAAGGAAGTCTACCGTACAGCTGGCGTTCCCTTTGATCCCAAGGATACCTACTTGAAAGACCTAACCTCCTGGACCCTAAACCAAATGCAATACCATGAAAATCATTTGTATAGGTCGTAATTACGACGAACACGCACGCGAGCTGAACAACCCCAAACCCAGCGAGCCAGTGGTCTTTATGAAGCCCGAAACCGCGCTGGTCAAGGATGGAAAACCCTTTTTCCTTCCCGATCATTTGGGGGAGGTGCATCACGAAATTGAAGTGGTTTTACGGATTGGAAGAAACGGCCGACATATTCAACCCAAATTCGCCTTATCCTATGTTGACCGGGTCGCCTTGGGCATAGACTTTACCGCCAGAAACCTCCAAGAGGAATTGAAGTCCAAAGGTCTTCCGTGGGAATTGGCCAAGGGCTTTGATGGTTCCGCAATCCTGGGTGAATGGCAAGAAATTGATCCTATTGGTTTGGAACAAGGCTTCGCATTTACCCTCAAAGTCGGAGATGAACTTCGACAAAGCGGTCATAGTTCGGAAATGCTCTTTGGTTTCGCAGAAATTATCGCCTTTGTCTCTCGGTATTTTACCCTCAAAATGGGGGATATCATTTATACCGGTACCCCTGCCGGGGTAGGACCGGTCCGTATCGGTGACCAACTCGTTGGGCACCTCAACGGGCGACCCAATTTACATTGCAAGGTTTGCTAACCTCGGTTAAACTCGTTCATCGCCGGAGCAAGTCCTCGTAAGGCCCAGGCCATTGCGGCTTGAGCACAACGATCCAATAAGGCCGGTAAAGCTTCTTGTTCTGCCTTCGCAAAAGGAGACAAAACATAATCGGATTGACGACCCGGAGCAAAGTCGCGACCAATACCAACACGTAATCGAGGGTACCGGTTATGTCCCAGTATCGTTTCGATATGACCCAAACCGTTATGGCCCCCTGCACTTCCGGACCCCCGTAATCGGATTTGACCGAACGGTAAACTAAGGTCGTCCGTGATGACCAAAATGCGCTCGGGAGCATCCACCTTTTCGTTTTGCATCCAATACCGTACGGCCTGACCCGAAAGGTTCATGAAGGTTTGGGGCTTAACCAAAAGAAATTGCTTCCCGGCATGCTTCCCACTCGCTACCGATGCATATCGGCCGCTCACAAAAGGCTCTGCCGAGCTGAGTTCGCGGCACAAAGAATCCAACACCATAAATCCAATGTTATGGCGTGTGTCTGCGTATTCGGCGCCGGGATTGCCCAAGCCAAAAACGAGAAACTTCATGATGATAATCGCATCGGTTCAAAGAACCTCTCCCAAAAACGAGGACCTATCACGGAAACAGCCCTCCCCTCAGGAAAGAGACCCTTACTTGGAAGCTTCGGCCACAGCGCCTTTCATGGCACGCGGTATGGTGACAGCCGCTACCGGATTGTTGGGTGCAGCCACCAAAGTGAAACCATCCGCAACAATATCCTTAACACGCACGACACCACCCAATTCCATGTTGGAAATATCCACCTTGACCGATGCAGGCAATTGATTTGGCAAGCCTTTAACGGTAATGGAGCGCATGCGCGATGCAAATTTTCCACCGGCGCGGACTCCAGGGGAAGTCCCCACAAATTCCAAAGGCAAATTAAGTTTAACAGGCTTGGCAGGATCCAATAACATAAAGTCAACGTGAAGCATCGCGCCGTTGAGCGGATGGTACTGAGCATCCTTGACTACGCAAGTATGCAGGGTTCCATCCAGATCCAAGGTGATTTTGAAGGTTTCTGGCGTGAACAAGACAGACTTCAAATCGTAGGCATGGGCCCAGAAATGGGATTGAGAAGCTGCATTGCCGTACAATACGCAAGGAATCTTGCCTTCTGCACGCAATTGATTCGAATCAGACTTCCCTACGTTCTCCCGAAGAGAACCGCTCAAATTGATCGATTTCATAGCGTTTGGTTTGGTGTTTTGGTTTTAAAGGATGAGTTGGTATTCTTTGGATAATCGTTTAATGCGAATTAGTTGGATTTGACTTTCACCTCAAACAGGTGGCTAATGGATGAAAATTCCCGAACACTTCGAATGGATTGGGCAAAGAGTTCGGCCACCGACAAGACTTTGATTTTAGGGGTGGACTCGCGACGAAGTGGAATGGTATCCGTAACCACCAATTCGGTCAGTGCCGAGTTGGCAATACGTTCAATGGCTTCACCGGACAAAACACCGTGGGTACAAACGGCACGGACCGAAGCTGCACCTTTGCGCATCAACTGATCAGCTACCATCACGATGGTACCGGCGGTATCCACCAAATCATCGACAATCACCACGTTCTTTCCTTTGACCTCCCCGATGACTTGAATTTTGGCAACAACATTGGCCCTGGCCCGAGTTTTGTCGCAAACAATGATGGGACAATCCAGGTGGGAGGCAAAAAACTTGGCCCGGGCTGCAGCCCCCATATCCGGTGCGGCTATAGCGACTTGGTCCAACCCCAAGGATTTGACGTAAGGAACAAAAATGGTGCTGGCGTCCAAATGATCAAAGGGCACGTTAAAAAACCCCTGGATCTGCGGGGCATGGAGGTCCATGGTCATCACGCGGGTTACCCCGGCGGCTCCCAACATATCGGCAACCAAACGAGCCCCTATGGGAACTCTGGGCTTGTCCTTGCGGTCTTGACGTGCCAGGCCAAAATAGGGGATTACCGCGGTGATGTAATGCGCCGAAGCCCGCTTGCAGGCGTCAATCATCAGGAGGAGCTCCATCAAATTATCGGCAGGGGCATACGTGCTCTGAACCAGGAAAACATCGCAGCCTCGCACCGATTCGTTGATGACTGGCTGAAATTCCCCGTCCGAAAAACGCAAAAGCGAAGAGTTCCCCAAAGGATCCCCGTAAGCCAAGGCAATACGGCCACCCAGGTCCTGGGTCGCTTGACCGGCAAAAATCTTCATGCCGTGAGCGGTCTGCGTGGGGTTGGCCGAGGCCGATGTGGTCATGGAATGGTTAATTCTCGGGTTTTTGGAGGGGAATTTTCCCAAAAGGAGGGCAAATATAGGCCTTGAAGACGCTTCAATGGCCCAAGAACCTAAAGCGAGGGCCAAAAAAAACCGCCCCGAAGGGCGGTGGTGAGCGGTGGTTGCAAAGTCCGGATTATTCCTGGATCAATTTGACATTCACAGCATTAAGACCTTTACGGCCTTCTTTGAGCTCAAAATTGACTCGGTCGTTTTCACGGACCTTGTCGATGAGCCCTGTTGCGTGCACGAAATATTCGGTGCCGCTGTTCTCCTCCCGGATGAAACCAAAACCTTTGGTTTGGTTGAAGAACTTTACTGTTCCTTCGTTCATGGTTAATAAAAATTTAAGGCCGAAAGATAGAGGAATATTGGAGGTTTTCGTTGATTTTTGATACAAATCCCAAAATCGTGAAAAAAACCCCTCTATTACTGTCGACAGCCGTTCTGGCCTTGGTCGTTTCCTTTGGTTTGGACGCCTTGAACCCTCTCACAGGTAATCCTACCGGAGCCCCCGCCGGTCGTAGTGGTGGACCCGCAGAGAGCGGGGCAACTTGCGCGGCGGGTGGTTGTCATAGCCCCGCCTCCAATACCATCGTCAATACCCTTATCAGTTCAAGCCCCTCCCTGGCATCGGGCTATGTTCCCGGCGACAGTTATACCATAACTATATCCGTGAGCGGTTCAGGTGCCAAAGGTTTTCAGTTCAGCGCTCAGTCGGCGTCGGGAAATACCCTGGGAACCTTGACGGCCCCACCTTCACTACAAATTCAGCAAAATCGCTGGATTACCCATCGCTCATCCAGCAGTGCACCTACTGCAACCTGGACCTTTACCTGGGTTGCGCCACCGGCAGGCAGCGGTACGGTTGGGTTCTACGCTTGTGGTATTTCTGGCCGTAACAGCAATTTGTTTCGTCAAACGCTAAGCATTCCCCAAAGCACGGTTTCGGTCCAAGAAATTTCAACCAAATCCGATTTCCGTTGTTGGCCACAACCTGCTCAAAACGAACTTAATGTCCAATGGAATCAACAAAAGCCTGGTCAGGCTCGTTGGGAGCTCCTCGGCTTGGACGGAAAAATGATGGGGCAATGGTCCTTGCAAAACATGGAAAGTGGTTTGCAAAACACCCGCCTTGGACTTAGCGAGCTGTCCCCAGCTACCGGACTTTATTACCTGCAGCTCAAAACGGACAACAACGGCATTCTATTGCGGCACAAAGTCCTTATTCATCCGTAAGGATTGATCCGTTTGGTGTTAAAACACTTTTTTTCCTGCCTTGAGGAAGCGAACTTCCTTTTCGGATAGGTACCGCCAATGCCCCCTGGGTAAATCCTTCTTGGTCAGGCCGGCATAAGAAACCCGATCAAGCCTTTGAACCTCGTAACCAAGGGACTCAAAAATCCTGCGGACGATTCTGTTCTTGCCACTGTGCAGAGACAGGCCTACTAGTTTTTTGTCCCTGGGTTCGGGCCAAGCCAAGGCGTCCACTTGCGCAGGCCCATCGTCCAAGGTTATCCCCTCCAGAACCTGATTGAAATGCTTCTGAGACAATGGCTTATCCAATTCTACGGCATAGATCTTGGAAATCTCCGAAGACGGGTGGGTCAGTTTTTGGATTAAATCCCCGTCGTTGGTCAAGAGTAACAAGCCGGTGGTGTTACGGTCCAATCGACCGGCTGGAACAATGCGCTCGCTGGTTGCATCTTCGACCAATTCCATCACCGTACGACGATTTTCTGGATCATCCAAGGTGGTGATATAATCTTTGGGTTTATTTAACAATACATAAACATAGCGCCGGAGAGTCAAAACTTCACCGTCGTAATGGACCACATCCTTGGCCTCGACTTTAGTTCCTAAAACATCAGTGACCTCGTTGTTGATTGTAATTCGACCTGCACTAATTAATTCATCGGCCATTCGTCTGGAGCATAACCCTGATAACGAAACGTAGCGATTGAGGCGCATAGGCCATACCAAAGCATCACCGGATTGCGCCGATTTGGTTTTGGTTCGGGGTCTGGGTTTAATTACCGTATCCGGTTCCGACTCCTTGCTGAATTCATGGTTCAGATCTTGGATCTGAAGTTCATTCCATTCTGCTGCCAAATCCAGACCGGGTTGACGGTCCAGGTGTTCCAGGTTTTTTTTGAGCTGATCAATACGTTGCGCTCGGGGCATGGACGGCCCTGTACGTTGACTATCCCGAGCAGGACGCTCGGGGCGATCCCCGTACGATGAACGGGT
>JBMTCP010000024.1:0-16322 GCA_049431025.1 Bacteroidia bacterium
ACACCGTTGGTATCGGGAGTATTACCGGTATTGATCCCGCGAAAACCATAATTCATCCAACCACGGCTGTTGGGATTGGAACCAAAATTCTCCGTCCAAATGTTGATGGCCTCGGTCTGAAAAGCAGTTCCCGAAGTACCTGCATTACCGTTTTGAACGAACGAAGTTCCGCCAACTTCCTCAGCGGCCGATTGGCGTAGCGAAGGCAAAGGGTGGGGGCTAAGTTTGGATTGAGCCCAGACGGTAGCAGGGGCTACCATCAGGATGGACCCTAAAATCAAAGAACGTAGATTTTTCATAAGTTAAGGAATTACAAATTAAAAGAAAAAGGCTTCAACGAGGAAATTGATTAACGAGAATTTTTGACAAGGAGGCGTGAACCCAATCGCTGTTGTCCTGCCCGTAATTCTACACGGTATAAACCATTGGGGATTTGTTCGGTGTTGGTAACATAATCCAAATTTCCGGCATCAGCGGCTACGATGGGACCCTGAACGACACAACGCCCTTGCATATCGTAACAAAACGACTGGACTTGTGCGGGTTGCTCCAATATCAATTTCCAATGGTATTCATCCCGGAATGGGTTAGGATAAGCCACGACCGTGTTCTTGCTTGTTCCTAGCTCCTGGACCGAGGTCGTTGAGGAAAAGAGGGCCGCAATTCCCATGGCAATTCCATTGGAATACCAACTTCCATCGGTTGGTAAATAGACCATAGAGGCATACCAAGGCATAAAGGCCTCGTTACTCAAATCATCGGGAATACGAATATGGCTCGTAGCGGAGTTGGAAAACAACTGTGCCGCGGCATAGTAGGGACCTGCGGGAAGAATTCTTTCTTGGGGAACTCCTGCCAAGATTGCTGGAATGGGGATATCCAAATAACCACGTGCCACGTCAGCGGCTGTGACGGTGGTCAAATCAGATTCAACCAAAACAGGAAACTCAATGGCAGGCGATCCTTCGATGCCGTCGGTATCGCGCATACTTACCGCAATAAGGCCCCCGGGAACTGTATTTGAACGCAAATAGACCCGAATTCCGGTCACCGTATCCTGAACGCTCAAGTTAACAAGAGATGTTACGATAACACCGTCCTCTTCGCCGGTAAAACTGGACGTTCCCAGGGTCCCTAGGCTTGTCGATGCCGGATAAAAAGGGGAAATTCGGTCTTCGGTGACCATCAACAAGGTGGTATCTACATTGTTGGAGGGTGAGCCGTCGGTTGAATCGGATAAGGCTTCAATGCGCAAGGTATAATTTCCTACCGGACGATTGACCATCGCCAAATAAGGCCTAGCCTCCAGCGTATCGCGGCTATTGGATGACATGCCAACGACAGCAGGCGAATTGTTGTTATAAAGTGGAGAGGCCCCTTGGAATGCCCTGGCGTTCAACCGGACATTCGGTTGAGTATTCACGCCAAAATTATGGACCGCGCCGGAGAATATAAGGGAATCCTGAAGGTGAGCGCGTGCCATTTGGGCATTAAAACAAAGTCCGACTTTGGGGATTATATCCCAATCCTCCAAAATCAAATCGTTGGGCGGTAGATTGGCAATTTCGATATCATCCACAGCCCAGAACCAATCCCAAGCCCCTACATAGCGGAAGCGAATCCAAATTTGAGGTTGGTTAGCTGCAACCGAAGAAATATTCAAACGGGTCAACGTGGAATTGTTGATGGTGGTGTTTCTAGCAACTAACGCAGCTGAACTGTAGAATGAAACCCAGGACAAGGAGTCGTTGCTGACTTCGACCACGTGGTCTTCGGCAAATCGACGGAAATAATGGCGAAAACTTAACTGTACACCGCTTAGGCCCACTAAGCTGGCACCAACTTTGAGAATGAGGTAATCATCCTGGGTATCGGCCGGAAAAGAATCGGAATTGATGAGGGCGAACGATCCTCCGGATGTTGAATTAAAGGTTGGGCCGAAGTTTTGGACGGTCAAGTTAGGCTCCAACGCCGAAACCACTTTCCAACGAGCACCGCCGTTGGCATCATCCAAGGTACTTAATCCGGTTGAACCGCTGAAATCAAAGGTCCACAAAGAGGTTGTGCTTTCGGTGCCCAAACCGGATGTTTGAGGGGCCGTAGGAAGGTTGAGCACTTCGTTGGCTTGCCTGCCTGGATAGGACCTCTTCGGTTCAGAACGCTGATTTTGGGCTGAAACCCCCTGAGAGGCTAAAAAGCCCAATACAAGAAGAACAGCGGTTGGTAAAAAAGTTAAGTTTTTGGGCATAAAATTGTTTTTAATCGCCATCGGAGATAACCATGGAATTAACAAAGTTACATATTAAAGTGCCATAAAAGGGCTTTATGGACCTTAAAATGGCTTAAAAGGAAAGGTGTTTGCCTATAGCAAATCAAACCGCATACGACACCAGGGGAGGGCAAGCACAAACCAAATTTCGATCCCCGTAGGTGTTATCCACCCGGGCAACCGTAGGCCAAAACTTGTTTTGCTCCGACCATGGGGCGGGAAAAACAGCCTCTTGACGACTGTAAGGCCGCTTCCAATCCTGCTCAACCAAAACCCTGGCCGTATGGGGGGCATTCTTAAGCAGATTGTTTTGGCGGTCAGCCGCCCCGTTTTCTATCGCCGCAATCTCCCGACGAATGGACAACATCGCCTCGCAAAAACGATCCAATTCTTCCAAACTTTCGGACTCCGTTGGCTCCACCATCATGGTTCCTGCCACCGGAAATGACACCGTTGGAGCATGGTAACCGTAATCCATTAGCCGCTTGGCAACATCTTCCACCTCAACTCCTGCGCTGGTCTTGAAGGGACGCAGATCCAAAATCATCTCGTGAGCACAACGGTTGTTGGAGTTGGTATAAAGGACACCATAAGCGCCCTCTAAGCGGTTCTTGATATAATTGGCATTCAAAATGGCGTAACGGGTAGCCTCCGTCAAACCCTGGGGCCCCATCATGCGGATATAAGCGTAGGATATGAGCAAAATACTGGCACTACCCCATGGAGCAGCCGATACCGGACCAATACCTTCAGGACCGGCACATTCGATCACCGGGTGGCCTGGCAAAAACGGGACCAATTGTTCGGCAACCCCAATTGGACCCATTCCGGGACCCCCACCGCCGTGAGGTATACAAAACGTTTTGTGCAAATTCAGATGGCAAACATCAGCGCCAATCAAAGCGGGCGATGTTAAGCCCACCTGAGCATTCATGTTGGCGCCGTCCATATAAACCTGCCCTCCGTTCTCGTGTACAATAGCGCAAATTTCCCGTATCCTATCCTCAAATACACCGTGGGTACTGGGGTATGTTACCATGAGGCAAGACAAAGCCTCACGATGCAGCTGGGCCTTTTGACGAAGGTCCTCCACATCCACATTACCCTGTGCATCGCATGCGATGACGACCACTTGCATTCCGGCCATGACAGCCGATGCAGGATTTGTTCCGTGGGCAGAGGATGGAATCAAGGCAATGTTACGATGATAATCGCCGCGTGAACGGTGATAGGCCCGAATTACCATAAGACCGGTATATTCACCCTGTGCTCCGGAATTGGGCTGTAAGCTCACATCCGCAAATCCAGTCACTTCCCGCAAATACTGGCGCAATTCAGAAAAAATCTGCTGATAACCAAGGGATTGACTGATGGGAACCAAGGGGTGAATATGAGCAAACGAAGACCATGTTATAGGCATCATCTCGGTCGATGCATTGAGCTTCATCGTACACGATCCCAACGGAATCATAGAATGGCAAAGTGACAAATCTTTGCTTTCTAATCTTTTGATATAACGCAATATTTCATGCTCGCTGTGGTAACGATTGAACACCGGATGAGTCAAAATTTCATCCGAACGGAGCGGCAAAATTTCAGACTTCATTTGAGCATCAAGACCCATAACATCGACTTGCAATCCATTGGTGATCGCCCCAAAAACCGATGCAATTTGTGACAAATCTTGAAGAGAAGTGGTCTCATCGACCGAAATCCCAATCTGCCCTTCCACCATGAAATTGAAATTCATTTTTTTGGACTCGGCAATAACTCTAATTTTTTCGATCGACTCCTTATCCAGGGTGAAGACCAAAGTGTCAAAATACAGGTCGTTGATTTGTTCAAATCCCAAAGCCTTTAAGGCCGCATCCAATACCCTGGCCCTACGGTGAATGCGCGATGCGATGGCTTTGAGGCCGGTCGGGCCGTGGTAAACGGCGTACATCGAGGCCATGATGGCCAAAAGAACCTGAGCGGTACAAATATTCGAGGTTGCTTTTTCACGGCGGATATGTTGTTCACGGGTCTGAAGCGCCATGCGGTAGGCTGTTTTGCCTTCGGCATCGACACTAACGCCAATCAATCGGCCGGGTAAATGCCTTTTGTAGGCATCCTTGGTGGCAAAAAATGCGGCATGCGGTCCACCATACCCCATAGGCACCCCAAATCGTTGAGCCGAACCAACCACCACATCAGCCCCCCAGGAGCCTGGCGATGGCAAGAGCACCAAAGCCATGATATCCGCCACAACGGCTGTGGCAACCCCTGCCTCTCGGGCCCGCTGGCAGAATGGCGCATAATCCCTCACCCGCCCATAACCATCCGGATATTGAAACAAGCACGCAAAATACCCGTCGTTGAAATTTAGGTCTTCGATTCTACCTGTAACAACTTCTATTCCAAGCGGTTCAGCTCTTGTTACCAATACCGCCTTGGTTTGAGGAAAGCATTTGTGGGACACAAAAATTTTGCGATGATTGGTGTTTTTGCGGTTGGCAAACAACATCAACATCGCTTCTGCTGCTGCGGTGGATTCATCCAGCAAGGAAGCGTTGGCGATTTCCATTCCTGTGAGATCGCAGACCATGGTCTGAAAATTCAACAGGGCCTCCAAACGTCCTTGAGCAATTTCAGCTTGGTAGGGCGTGTATTGGGTATACCAACCCGGGTTTTCCAGGATATTGCGCTGAATGACCCCGGGGGTCAACGTGCCGTAGTACCCTGAACCGATATAGCTGCGAAAAACCTTGTTTTTGTCCCCAATGCGGGCCAACTCGGTTAGAAGGTCCTGCTCGGTCAAGGGCGCAGGCAGGTTCATCGGGCTATCACTGCGTATGCCGGCCGGCACGGTTTCGGCCACCAAGGCCTCCAAATCCTGAGCGCCAACCGTTTGGAGCATGTGCTTCAAGGCCTGTTGACTAATTCCAATATGGCGACGTACAAAGGCGTCTTCGGGGGCGGTATGAAAGGATGGATTCATAGGCCGCAAAATTAGGGGGCAGAGGGGAGGAAACAGGCCCCGCCCCCCTACCTTGTTTCGTACTTTTGGCTCATGAAGCTCAACATTGTTCTCTTTGGCCCCCCCGGAGCCGGTAAGGGTACCCAATCCCAAAATTTGATTCGGGATTTGGGCCTAATACACCTTTCAACTGGGGATTTATTGCGTGCCCAAATCGCGGCAGGTACCCCTTTGGGCCTGGAAGCCCAAGGTCTCATGAATGCCGGATTACTCGTTCCGGACGCTGTGGTCATTGGCATGATTCGGAGCCGTTTAGAAGAGAACCCCGATTCCAACGGCTTTATTTTTGATGGATTCCCCAGGACCTTAGCACAGGCCGAAGCCTTGGACCATTTGTTGCAAGGTCTGGGTCAAAGTATCCAATGCATGGTTTCGATGGTCGTACCTCAGCCTGAATTAATTCAGCGGTTACTTTTGAGGGGCCAAGATTCCGGTCGGGCCGACGACCAAAACGAGGCTATCATTGCCCAACGCATCGAGGAGTACCTTGCCAAAACAGCTCCGGTTGCTCAATATTATGCACATCAAAACAAATGGAAGGAAGTGGACGGCACCGGAACCATCCAAGAAATCTACACTCGGATTCGGGAGGCCGTCGGGTGCTAATAGCACCTTGATCGTCCATGGCCGAAAGTAATTTCATTGATTATGTCAAAATCTGTTGCCGCTCCGGCAACGGCGGTGCAGGCTCTGTCCACTTCCATCGTGACAAACACACCGCCAAAGGCGGTCCTGATGGAGGAGATGGAGGCCGTGGCGGCCATATCGTGCTGCGCGGAAATGCCCAATTATGGACCCTTCTTCACCTTAAGTACCGCAAACACGTGATGGCGGATGCCGGTGTCAGCGGTTCCTCAGGACTCAAAACAGGGGCCCAGGGTAACGATGTCATCCTCGAAGTCCCGCTGGGAACCGTAGCCCGCGATGCCGAGACCGGTCAAAAAATCCTGGAGATTACCAACGACGGCGAAGAGGCTATCCTTCTTCACGGCGGCCGCGGTGGCCAGGGCAACCATCATTTCAAGAGCGCAACCCGGCAAACCCCTCGCTTTGCTCAACCCGGCGAACCCGGCCAAGAGGCTTGGCGTATACTGGAGCTAAAATTATTGGCCGATGTAGGCCTGGTTGGGTTTCCAAACGCTGGCAAAAGCACCCTACTGGCATCCGTATCGGCAGCCAAACCCGAAATCGCCGACTATCCATTCACGACCCTGGTGCCTAACCTGGGGATCGTGCCCTACCGTGACTTTCGTTCGTTTGTGATGGCCGATATTCCAGGACTCATCGAAGGAGCTCATGCCGGTCGTGGTTTGGGGCATCGTTTTTTGCGGCATATTGAACGCAACTCGATTCTGTTGTTTGTAGTTGCCGCCGATGCCGATTCCATCTCCGAACAGTACCGTATCCTGGTTCATGAATTGGAGGCCTACAATCCTGAATTGTTAAGCAAAAGAAGATTTCTTGCCATCAGCAAAGCGGATTTAGCGGATAACGAATTGCGTCAGGGTTTGTCGCATGAATTGCCGGACGGCGTACCCTCCATGTTTATCTCCTCCGTGACCGGCGAAGGCATACCTGAACTCAAAGATGAAATTTGGAAATTGTTACAATAATTTATTATGCAACCGTATCATCTAGGTCTGGGGCCCAAACTCCAAAAAGAATTGCAAGAACTGCGCGAACAGGGTCTTTTCAAAAAAGAACGTATTTTGGTTTCCCCCCAGGATGCTGAAATCACCCTGGATGATGGCCGCGTGGTCATCAACGGATGCGCGAACAATTACCTGGGCCTATCCAGTCATCCCGCCGTGGTAGCCGCTGCCCATAGTGCCTTGGATGAATACGGTTTTGGAATGAGCTCTGTTCGCTTTATATGTGGTACACAGCGTATTCACAAAGAATTGGAAGCTGCGATTGCCAATTTTTATGGCACCGAGGACAGCATCCTTTATGCGGCTGCTTTTGATGCCAACGGGGGTGTATTTGAGCCTCTACTGGGCGAAAAGGATGCCATCATCAGCGATTCGCTGAACCATGCTTCCATCATCGATGGGGTACGGCTCTGCAAAGCTGCCCGTTACCGTTACGCCAACAACGACATGGCGGATTTGGAACGTTGCCTCAAAGAATGCCAGGAAGCCGGCCACGAAACCGTACTCATTGTTACCGATGGTGTATTCAGCATGGACGGGTACGTAGCCCAACTGGATCGCATTGTGGCCCTGGCCCGAACCTACGGTGCTTTGACCATGGTGGATGAATGCCATGCCGCCGGATTTCTGGGACCGAACGGTAGGGGAACACCTGAATTATGTGGTGTCCACGGGCAAATTGACTTGGTAACCGGCACCCTGGGCAAAGCCCTTGGAGGAGCGATGGGGGGTTACACCACCGGTCGTTCGGAAATCATTACCATGTTACGTCAGCGCTCCCGTCCATACCTGTTCAGCAATTCCTTGGCCCCGGCCATCGTAGGTGCTTCGCTGGAAGTTTTTCGGATGTTGGAACAAAGCAACGAGCTACCCCAAAAATTGGCCGAAAACGTACGGTTCTTCAAGGAAGGCATTCGGGCACTCGGCTTTGATTACAAAGACGGAGGTTCAGCCATTGTTCCCATCATGTTGTACGATGCAGCCCTTAGTCAACGCATGGCCGATGCCTTGCTGGAGGAAGGCGTTTATGTAATCGGCTTCTTTTATCCGGTGGTCCCACAGGGCCAAGCCCGAATCAGGGTTCAGCTTTCGGCTGCCCATACCCGTTCCCAGCTGGAACACATGGTCCAGGCTTTTGGTAAAGTTGGAAAAGAACTTGGAATACTGCCTGCCTAGGAATGAACCTCCATGGGTTGACATAATTCAACCAAAACCCCGCCGGCACTGCGGGGGTGCACAAAGCAAACCCATTGCCGATCAGCCCCAGGAAGAGGCTCATCGGATAATAGCCTAAAACCCAAATCTTGAAGTCGCCGCATGGTGGCTTTGATATCCTCCACAGCATACGCCACGTGGTGAAGGCCTTCGCCTTTGGATTCCAAAAAACGGGCGATGGGGGAATCCGGACGGTGGCTTTCCAGTAATTCAACTTTGTTAGGACCCACCTGGTAAAAAAGCGTTTGAACCCCTTCGCGCTCAACAAGTTCCCTCTTGTAGGGGGCTGTACCCAAAAGACGGGTGTACAGAGGCTCGGACTCTGCCAAAGAACGAACGGCTATTCCCAAGTGCTCAATACGGGTTAAATCAGCAGGAAATTCAGGTTGATTCACCGGAGATTCGGATTCAGGAATAGGATCCAGGGCAGGGTTCATGGTATTTTCTTGCCTACAAAATAACGACACTACCCCGTCAGGAAATCGATGGATGAAGCTAATTTTGCCTAAGCTATGATACAAGTTTCTCCCAAAGCTGCCGACAAAGTTCGAAGCCTGCTCCAGGACCCCGAACAAGCCGGTAAATCTTACCTGCGGATTTCGGTCCTTAGCGGTGGATGCTCCGGCCTAAGTTATCGTATGGATTTTGAAGCCGAAGCACGTCCCGAAGACCAGAGCTTTGAAGACCACGGGGTGCGTTTGCTTTGCGACAAAAAAAGTTTGGTTTACCTGGTGGGTACGGAATTGGACTTTAGTGATGGTCTTAACGGCAAAGGTTTTCATTTTAATAACCCCAACGCCGCCCGATCCTGCGCTTGCGGTGAGAGCTTTTCGCTTTGACCCGGCTAAGCGTTAACGTAAACAAAATTGCCCTGTTGCGAAACAGCAGGGATCATGGGGTGCCGGACCCCGTCCAATTCGCCTTGGATTGTGAACGGTTTGGGGCCAACGGCATTACCGTTCATCCCCGGCCCGATGCCCGGCATATCAGGCCCGATGATGTCCGCGGTCTGCGTCGTGCCATCCGTACCGAGTTGAACATCGAGGGAAATCCTCTGGAACCTTCCTTCATGTCTTTGGTCCTGGAGGTGGTCCCCGCTCAGGCCACCCTGGTCCCTGATCACCCCTCCCAACGAACTTCGGATCACGGTTGGGATTTGGATCAAGACGGATCAAAACTAAAACCTTTGATTCAAACCCTGCGTAAGGCGGGCATTCGGGTTTCTCTGTTTGTCGATCCGGATCCGCTTCGGGCCGAACAAGCGGCAGACCTGGAGGTGGATGCTGTAGAACTTTATACCGAGGCGTTCGCTCGAGGTTACGATTCCGGCTCCGATCCGATGGCGTGCCTTGCCCCCTACCGCAAAACGTATCAACGCGCATTGGACCTCGGTCTCATGGTTCATGCCGGGCACGACCTCAACTTGGACAATCTACCGTTCTTGCATGAGCAATTGCCTTTGCTTCACGAAGTTTCGATTGGTCATGCCCTGGTGGCCGACGCCCTGTATTTGGGTTTAGAAAATACGATTCGGCTCTATCAACGAGCGCTTCATCCCAGGCCATCCAATTGATTTTCGTTGTCCAGACGAAAACTCTTGCATTTTGCCGAAATGGCACGTATGCCCCGGGTCTGGGAGCATCCCCAAAACGCTGTAGGCACTTGGAGGCAAAGGCTCATGGACCCCCTTGAGGTGGACCCCCAACCTTCCATGACATCCCAACCACCCCTCATTCTTGAAGTTGGTTGCGGAACCGGCTTGTGGACGGTAGGCATGGCCCTACAACAAGAATCCATCCTTTGGTTAGGGGCAGATATCAAAGGAGCTCGTATGTGGCACGGAGCCAAACAGATCGAAGCCCACGGACTCCAAAACGCCGGTTTTTTGAGGACCCGGCTGGAAGATCTGGAAATGTATTTTGGTCAAGGTGAATTATCGGAAATCTGGATCACGTTTCCGGATCCGCAGCCTCGGGAAAGTCGCGAGAAAAAAAGGCTTACCAGCCCCGCCTTTCTCAAAAAATACCGAAATGTGTTACAAAAAGATGGGAAATTGCATCTCAAAACCGATAATACACCCTTGTTTGACTATACCCTGGAGGCTTGGGCAGCGCAAGGTCTGGTTCTGGAGCGATGTCTTCGTAATGTCCATCACCCCGATGCCGTTGCTGATCGAAATGAGTTGGAACAAAAAACACTCTCCGTTTTAACAACATACGAATCAAGGTACATGGCCCAAGACCTACCTATTCACTATGTTCGTGCCCACTGGCCCTAAAGCCATCGACCCCCCACCGTATCCAGGTAATCCTGAATTGTAACATAATCCGAGTCTTGCCCCGCCTGGGCCTCAAAACAAAGGCCGGAACAGGGTAAACCCGTGAGTTCTTCCCCTTGCTCCAACCACCTCACCAGGGTGGACTCCTCCAGGCTAGCGGGCTCCTGATCCAAAGCGATTCCCAGGTACCATGCGGTAGGCCTACCCACGAAGGCAGTTATGAGAAATTTGGTGTCTTCGGAATCCAGGACCCTTGAATCCAAGGTCACCCAATCCGGATGATGGCGACCTTCAGGCAAGGACTGTCGCATCCGTTGCAAAACTTCCGGGGTCAGCCCCACGGCCCATGCCGTATCGGCCCGGTTGGTCCAATCAAGATTGGAGGAGATTCTATCCCAAAGTTCCGCATCTTGAACAAAACATCCCCTGCAATCAACGTACGAACTCAAGGCAGTAGGACCAAGTTCAATGGTCGAAAGGCTGGCGATGAGCCATAATTCAGGACCCGCAACCCATCCGCCAATTTCGTTCCAAGCCTGCTTATCCTCAGCCATCCTGAGCAAGAGGCGCTCAGCACCCGCCGCAGCCGCAAAGCGGGCATCCATTAACCGGTCGGTATTCCCTAAAATCCAAGACATGGGTTAAACATAAAGCCCTCTCCTTGAACTTTGCAATAGCAGATCATGGATAAGGATTTTTTTGAGCGCGTTTACGAAGTGGTCCGTCAGGTTCCCCGTGGCAGGGTGACCACCTACGGCGCGATTGCTCGCTTTTTGGGCCAAGGGCGAAGCGCACGCACAGTGGGCTACGCCCTCAACGCTTGCCATGGCATACAACCCTCGGTCCCGGCCCATCGGGTGGTCAACCGCATCGGGCTATTGAGTGGAAAACACCACTTTAATCCCGATACCCCCATGGAGGCCCTCTTGGCTGCCGAAAAAATATCGGTTTCCGAGGACCGAATCGTGGAATTTGAACGCTTGTTTTGGGACCCGGAATGCCTCTTGTAATGCAGCGTCCAATTCCCATGGCCAAAAACGCCCCAACCCAACCCAACAGTGCCCGGCACCAGGCCTCCGAAATCTCGGCGGTTCAGTTGTACCGTTGGATTGAGGAAGGGGAAAACCGCCGACAGGATTTTAAAGAAACCATCACCTCATCTCGCAAAATAGCCCGAACCCTTGCGGCCTTCGCGAATGCCGAAGGAGGTCGGCTTCTGGTCGGGGTTCGGGACAACCGAAGCCTTCGTAACATTCGCCCTGCAGATGAAACTGAAATGTTGCTCGGGGCGGCACGGCATTTTTGCCAACCCGAGGTGTCCTTGAAATTTGAGACCGTCAAGGTAGGGATGAAAGAAATTTTGGTGGTGCAAATCTCCGAAGCTTCCGACAAACCGATTCGCAACCTGAACGAAGAAGGAGATTGGGAGGTTTATCTTCGAAGCGGGGACCAATGCTTAATTGCTTCGCCGATGAGCATCAAGATGTTACAAAACCATGATGCCCAAGAAACCGAGCCTTTGTTGGAATTTGGAAGTCGGGAGCAAGCCGTGTTAGCGTATTTGCGAAAGAACCAACGAATGAGCCTTCACGATTGTCGCAAAATGTTTAATTTATCTACCGGAAGGGCTCATCGAATGCTCCTTCAATTGACCCGTGCGGGCCTAATCACCCTGCACAACCATGAAAAAGAAGAATTTTTTACTTTAGGGAAGGCGCATAATGGGGGAAGCGATAGCGATCGCTC
The DNA here is from genome assembly GCA_049431025.1 of Bacteroidia bacterium. Classification (GTDB taxonomy): domain Bacteria; phylum Bacteroidota; class Bacteroidia; order UBA7662; family UBA7662; genus SYHX01. The sequence goes on from JBMTCP010000024.1 coordinate 12,180, forward strand.
TGCTCAATGGCGTCCATAATTTGAGCAATGATTTGATCTTTGCTTGCGCTGTAATCCAAATTCAGCGGATCCTTGAAGGTCACCGTCAAATCAACATTTCTTTTTTTGAGTAAAAGCCCTTTTTTGTTGAAGGCTCGACGAAAACCGTTGATGACCACAGGGACAACAATGGGCTGCTGATTCTTGATAATTTGAGCCACGCCCTTTCGTCCTTCGGCGTACGGTTTGGTGGTTCCCTGAGGGAATGTCAAAACCCAGCCGAAATCCAAAGCCTTGTATATCTTTCCAACCTCGGAAACATCGACTTGTCGTTGGACTTCTTGGCCTGCTTCCCGCCATGAACGCTTGACGGTCACTGCGCCGGCCAGGCTAAAGAACCAAGGCAGTATCCCGCTTTTTTTCATGGTCTCGGTTGCCGCTACGTAGTACAACCTGGCAGGCGTCCAAAGCAAATAAAAGGGCGCCCACAAACGACGACCGTACCCCCATTTGGCAGCGCAAATGGAATGAAAAATAGCCATAACATCCCGGTAATACGTTTGATGATTGGACACAAAGAGAACATTCTGGGTAGGGAGCTGACGTAACTTATCGGTTCCCTCTATTCGCAGACGGTTGATTACGCACAAACCAATGTAGAAAAAAGACCCGAAGACGCCAAACAACAGCCGCTTAATCAAGAGGGGATTACCAAAAGGGTCAAAGAGCTTCATTAGAGCAAATTTTGGAACTTATTCACACGACCAAATTAGTGTACAAACCCTGACTCAGGTCAAAATTTCATTTTCTATTTACATTGGAAAACGATTTTTGGCACTCAGAAGGCAAAAAATGATGGAAAAACGCACGATTGACTTGCTGGTTTTATCCGATCTTCATTTGGGGACTTACGGCTGCCACGGCAAAGAACTCCTGCGTTATTTGGACGAGGTTCAGCCGGGGACGGTGGTTTTGAACGGAGATATCGTGGATATATGGCAATTCAAAAAGCGCTATTGGCCGGCCTCGCATATGCAAGTTATCCGAAAATTGTTAAAATTTGCTGAACAAGGAATACCGGTCTATTACCTAACAGGTAATCACGATGAAATGTTACGAAAATTCAGTGATTACCGTATGGGGAATTTGTATTTGCGTGATAAATTAGTTTTGGAAATCGATGGCCGCAAGGCTTGGTTTTTTCATGGCGATGTTTTTGATGTGAGCATGCAATATTCCAAATGGCTGGCTAGGTTGGGTGGTCACGGCTACGACCTACTCATTATTCTCAACCGCTTTGTGAACTCGGTACTCGAAAAATTAGGGCATGATAAAATCAGCCTGTCCAAGCGAATCAAGGACGGTGTAAAAACAGCGGTTAGTTTTATCTCCGATTTTGAGCAAATTGCAGCTGACTTGGCCATTGAAAGAGGCTACGACTACGTGGTTTGTGGACACATTCACCAACCGGTTATCAAAACCATGAAGTCGTCCAAAAGCTCAAGCACCGGAGAAGAAGGCCCTACGGTAACCTACCTCAATTCCGGAGACTGGATCGAGAATTTGACCGCCTTGGAATACCATTGGGGGCAATGGACTTTGCATCGTTACGCCGCCAAATCTGAAACAAGTCAAAAACATCAGCCCGCTATTCCGGAGGAATCGCCCATGACCACGGTTCCCAACGCGGTCCCCCACCCCTTGTTGGAGGAAATCTTCTCTTTGGCTACGGTTTCGGCAAGGAGTCCTTTGAGCGCCCCTTGAATAAACCGGCGGCCCTTGAGCAAAACCCGAATTCTCTACGCTGTACAAGGAACCGGTAACGGCCACCTGAGCCGGGCCGGCGCGATTCTCCCTGCCCTTCAAAAACGCGGTGAGGTGGATTTGCTGGTTTCTGGCCGGGATGTTCAGGTTTCGGTGGATTTTCCACTACGCTACCGTTTTAACGGGGCCGGCTTTGTCTTTGGCCAAAAGGGGGGATTGGACTGGTCCCAAACCATTCGAATCCAAAATCCGCTGGCTTTCTTGAGGGATGCTGCCTCCTTGCCGTTGAGCCAATACGATTGGGTTATCAACGATTTTGAACCGGTCTCAGCGTGGGCGGCTCGCCAGCAAGGCTATGATCGTATCGTTTCACTGAGCCATCAAGCCTCGTTTTTGTCCCCGAAAACGCCGCGACCGCCTCAAAAAGGGTGGAATCCGGAAGCCTGGGTAGCCGAAAAGCTCTTTCGTCGATATGCCCCTTGCCCCAAGGCTATAGGGTTACACTTTGAACCTTACGATGATTTTATCCAGACGCCGGTCATCCGACCAGGGATACGTCGACTTCAACCGACCAATCAAAGCGGTGAAATCTTGGTTTATTTGCCCGCTTACCATGAGGACCTGCTCATCCATTTTTTGCAAAATGTGGATGATAGCCGAGCTTGGATCATCTTTAGTAAACGCCAAAAAGAATCCCGTCAAATCGGAAAAGTGACGGTGCATCCGGCCGGGGATGCCCTCTTTTGTCAGCATTTGGAACATGCCGAAGGGGTCCTTTGCGGGGCGGGATTTGAGGCCCCGGCAGAGGCCTTGTTTTTGGGCAAAAAGTTATGGGTCATTCCCATGAAACAACAATACGAACAAGCGTGCAATGCCGAAGCCCTTCGACGCTTGGGGGTACCCACATCTCCAAGCCTGGAGTCGGCCTCCCTTGAGGCCCTCCGATCTTGGCTTCAAAGTGAAAACCCGGCACCCAAGTCCTGGCCGGACCATACCGAGGCACTTTTGGACTTTTGTTTTGACAAAACGAGTCAAAATGGAAATTTTTGAGGGGAATTTCAAAAAATTACCGCATTTGTAGGGGTTTTTGTAGGGGGTCTTTGGACGTGAAACTCGCTGAGCATGGCCCAATTTTGTTTTGTTATCCCCAATAAAGTTGGGATAATTCGAAGTTCACCTATGAAATATCGCTTATATCTGGAAGTATCCCGTTTAAACCAATTGGAATCCAACAAAACCAGCACCGATTCAAGCAAAGCCCACGCTGTACCTGCTTGGTTGCAATGGTTGTGGCAGCATCGTAGTGGCGGTGCCATGGCCAATGTACCTTTTGACAAGTTGGAAGAAGAGCAGCATCAACCTTTTTTGCCCCTTATCGTCCTTTATGAATCCTCCAAACCCCAAGAAAACGATCGCATTACGACCAACCAGGGGCATATTTTGGTTTTGGATTGGAACGGCCTAGGCTCCGACAAAACCTTACGAATTCGTCACAAAAGCCTGGAGCAAACCTGGAGCAGCAGCTCAGACCCTGCCGACATCCTCAAAGCAATACGTCAAAGCCTGAGGCATTGCAGCCATGCCGCCAAAAGCATCAAGAGAACCCTTCGGCTTCGTAACGCCCGCTTGAGCGAAGAACAAATCGTAACGCAATTTTGCCACTTGGTCGAAACCCATTTTGCCGATTCCCGTTGCAGTATTCCCCAATTGGCCAACCTCTGCGGTATCAACAATGTAAGGCTGCAGCAAATTTGCCAGCAGCATTTGAATATGGGCCCCAAAGCCTACCTCATTCAATACCGTATCAACAAGGCTTGTGAAATAATCATGAATTGGCCTGAAAACAGACGTTGTATGATGTCCAAGATTGCGGAGAGTACCGGTTTTGCCTCGCCTTCGTACTTTGCCGCCTTGTTCATGGCCCAAAAAGGTCAAACGCCCACAGAATTCAGGCATCTGCACCACCAAAAAAGCCGCTAAACCCGGTTCATAGCAATTCCCGAAACAAGCCGCCTCGCATTTTTTAGCGAACCCGATCTCCGGGAGCCGTGCCCTCGCCTTGGGGACCAACCATCACCAGCTTGCCTTGGCTGTTCTCGGCCAAAAGCAACATCCCCTGGGATTCAATCCCACGAATTTTTCGGGGAGCCAAATTGGTCAACATCAAGACTTGACGACCAATTAATTCGCCAGGGCCAAAATGCTGGGCGATGCCAGAAACCACCGTACGCTGCTCGCCTCCCAAATCCACACGGATTTCCAAAACCTTGTCCGCTCCGGGCACCGGTTTGGCATCCAAAATTTGGACCAAACGTAAATCCATGGCCGAAAAGTCCTCAAACCGAACGGTCGTCTGATCGGTGTTGGATTGAAGAGGTGCCATCTTGGCGGGATCAGCCG
>JBMTCP010000025.1:0-16224 GCA_049431025.1 Bacteroidia bacterium
GCAACCATGGACTGGATGGCCCAGGAGCAGGAACGTGGTATCACCATTACTTCGGCTGCTACCAAGACCTCTTGGAAATGGCAGGATAAGGAGTACGCCGTGAATATTATTGATACCCCCGGTCACGTTGACTTTACCGTCGAGGTAAACCGTTCGCTGCGGGTATTGGACGGATTGGTTTTCTTGTTTTCCGCAGTTGACGGGGTTGAGCCCCAATCCGAAACCAACTGGCGCCTTGCTGACAATTACAAGGTACCTCGCCTGGGTTTCGTCAACAAAATGGACCGTCAGGGATCTGACTTTTTCAAAGTTTGCCAGCAGGTCAAAGACATGTTGGGTTCCAATGCCGTGCCTATTCAAATCCCAATCGGTGACGAAGAGCATTTCAAAGGGGTTGTGGACTTAATTACCAACCAAGCCATCGTTTGGGACGAAGCCTCCAAAGGCATGACCTTCCAGGTGATTGATATGCCTGCCGATTTGGTGGAGGATGCCTACAAATACCGTCAACAACTCATCGAGGTCTGCGCAGAATACGACGACGCTTTGATGGAGAAGTTTTTTGACAACCCCGATTCCATTACACAAGAAGAAATCCGTTCGGCCCTACGCAAGGCGGTATGCGACCAGAAAGTGGTTCCTATGCTTTGCGGTTCAGCCTTCAAAAACAAGGGTGTTCAAGCTGTTTTGGATGCGGTATGTGCCTTTTTGCCTGCCCCCGTTGACCAAGAGGCGGTTACCGGAACCAACCCCAAAACGGACGCCGAAGAATCCCGGAAGCCATCCGTGGATGCCCCTTTCTGCGCCTTGGCGTTTAAGGTTGCCACAGACCCCTTCGTCGGTCGTTTGGTATTCTTCCGTGTTTACAGTGGTCGCCTGGATGCCGGTTCTTATGTTTTGAAGGTTCGTAACGAGCCCGATAAAGGTATTGTTATGGAAAAGGAGAGAATTTCTCGTCTTTTCCAAATGCACGCCAACGATCGCAAAGCCATTGAATTCGTTGAAGCCGGGGATATTTGTGCCGCGGTAGGATTCAAGGATATCAAAACAGGGGATACCCTTTGTGCCGAGAACGCTCCCATTATTTTGGAAGCCATGCAATTCCCCGATCCCGTTATTGGATTGGCGATAGAACCCAAAACCCAAGCGGACTCCGACAAACTCGGAACAGCCCTTGCCAAATTGGCCGAAGAAGACCCAACCTTCAAAGTCAAAACGGACGAAGACACGGGACAAACCATTATCTCCGGTATGGGCGAATTGCACTTGGAGATTATTGTCGACCGTTTGCGTCGTGAATTCAAGGTCGAATGTAACCAGGGCGCTCCCCAGGTTAATTACAAGGAGGCCATTACCCAGCCCGTTACCCATCGCGAGGTCTATAAGAAACAAACCGGTGGTCGCGGTAAGTTTGCCGACATTTTTGTCGAAATCATGCCTGGTGATCCCGAAAAAGCGGGCTTGGAATTTGTTAACGAGATTGTTGGTGGTGCTGTACCCCGGGAGTTTATTCCTTCGGTTGAGAAAGGTTTTGCCGCGGCGATGGCCAATGGCGTACTCGCCGGTTTCACCATGGATTCGTTAAAGGTTCGCCTTTTTGATGGTAGCTTCCACGCTGTCGACTCCGATTCACTTTCTTTCGAAATCGCAGCCCGTACGGCATTCCGCGAAGCTTGTCGCAAAGCCAACCCGATTCTTTTAGAACCCATCATGAAGGTGGAGGTCATTACCCCCGAAGATTATATGGGGGATGTTATTGGTGACTTGAACAAAAGACGTGGTCAAATGCAGGGTATGGATTCCCGAAACGGAGCCCAGGTCATCAAAGCCCAGGTTCCCCTGGCGGAGATGTTTGGCTATGTTACGGTTCTCAGAACCTTGACCTCGGGTCGTGCAACGTCCACCATGGAATTTTCGCACTATACCGAAACCCCCAAGAACATTTCTGAAGACGTCCTTGCTAAGTACAAGGCCATGAAAGCCGAAAAAGACTAAATTCCGTTATGAGCCACCGTATTCGCATCAAACTCAAGTCCTACGACCATAACCTGGTCGATAAGTCGGCGGAGAAAATTGTTAAGACCGTCAAAATGACGGGTGCTGTTGTCAGCGGTCCGATTCCGTTGCCAACCGAAAAGAAGATCTTCACCGTGCTCAAATCCCCGCACGTTAACAAGAAAGCCCGTGAGCAATTTCAACTCTGCTCCTACAAGCGGGTCATGGATATTCACAGTTCTTCGTCCAAGACCGTGGATGCTCTTATGAAGCTGGAATTGCCCAGCGGTGTGGACGTCGAAATCAAAGTCTAACGCTATGTCAGGTATAATTGGTAAAAAAATTGGGATGACCTCCGTGTTTGCAGCGGATGGCGCCATGATTCCATGCACAGTTCTGGAAGCCGGTCCTTGTGTCGTAACCCAGGTCCGTACCAAGGACAAGGATGGCTACGAGGCCGTTCAGTTGGCTTACGGCGATCGCAAAGAAAAGTCCTCAACCCAGCCGTTGATTGGGCATTTCAAGAAAGCAGGTACGACACCCAAGGCCAAGGTGACTGAATTTCATGGTTTTGAACAAGACCTTAAGCTTGGTGACCATGTTGATGTGACTCTTTTTAACGAAGGAGATACCGTTGACGTGATTGGGGTAACCAAGGGTAAGGGATTCCAAGGTGTTGTTAAGCGCCACGGTTTTGGTGGGGTGGGTGGTCAAACCCACGGTCAGCACAACCGATTGCGCGCACCGGGTTCGTTGGGAGCCTCTTCTTTCCCTAGCCGTGTTTTTAAGGGTATGCGTATGGCCGGTCAAACCGGGGATGTACGTCGTACCGCCCAAAATTTACAAGTAGTCAAAGTTTATCCCGAACAAAATCTCCTCGTGGTCAAGGGCTCCGTCCCCGGCGCCAACGGTTCATGGGTTTTGGTTCAGAAATAATTCATACGCCTCAGTCATGGAAACCGCCGTTTACTCCCGTTCAGGTCAGGCCACCGATCGCAAAGTGGACCTGGATGTTCAGGTCTTTTGTTCCGAGCCCAACGACCACGCCATTTATTTGGATGTCAAGTTGCACCTCGCTAACCGCCGTCAGGGTACCGCCAAGGCCAAGGAAAGGTCAGAAATGAGCGGTTCAACCCGCAAACTTTTCCGTCAAAAGGGCACCGGTGGCGCCCGTCGTGGGGATATCAACAGCCCCTTGATGTACGGTGGAGCCCGTGTTTTTGGTCCCAAACCAAGGGATTACTCCTTCAAACTCAACAAGAAGTTGCGTCAATTAGCACGTCGTTCAGCCCTGTCCTACAAAGTATCGGGAAATCAACTTTTTGTTGTGGAAGATTTCTCCATGGATACCCCCAAGACCAAAGAGTTCATGACCCTAATTCGCAATTTTCAGCTAGATGGTCGTCGTGTTCTCCTGGTCACCGGCGATAATCAGCCGAATTTGGTTCTCTCTGGTCGTAACATTCCCAATGCCCGGGTGATGATTGCCCAGGATCTGAATACCTACGATGTGATGAACGCCCACTGCCTCCTGGTCCAAGAAAGTGCAGTAGCAAAAATTAAGGAAACCCTCCTCTAAGAATCTGTTATGGAAACCCTCAAGAAACCGGTGGTAACCGAGAAAATGACTCGATTGACCGAGAAGCATCAACAGTATGCATTTCGTGTTGACAAACGCGCCAACAAGATTCAAATTCGGGTCGCGGTTGAATCAATGTACGGTGTAACGGTTGAATCCGTCAACACCATGCGCTATGCCGGGGATACCCGTAACCGCAGTACCAAGTCGGGCATCCTCCGCGGTCGCACCGATTCATTCAAGAAAGCTATTGTTACCCTCAAAGCCGGTGATAGTATCGATTACTACGCCGGAATCTAAACTACCGCTATGTCAGTCAAACGATTTAAGCCGCTAACCCCGGGTCTTCGCTTTAAAGTTGCCAATTCCTTCGCGGAATTGACCACGGATAAGCCCGAAAAGTCTTTGTTAGCTCCGCTCTCCAAGTCTGGAGGTCGGAATAGGGATGGCAAAATGACCATGCGCTACATCGGCGGTGGTCACAAAAAAATGTACCGTGTCATCGATTTTCGTCGTGACAAATTGGATATTCCTGCGACCGTTAAGACCATCGAATACGATCCAAACCGTTCAGCCTTTATCGCCCTTTTGTTTTATGCCGATGGGGAGAAGCGCTATATACTGGCACCCAAAGGCTTAGCCGTTGGCTCCACGGTGATGTCCGGCAAAAAGGCCACCCCGGATACCGGCAACTGCCTCTACCTTTCTCAAATTCCTTTGGGATCCAGTATTCATAACATTGAGTTACGTCCAGGACGTGGTGGTCAAATGGTTCGTTCTGCCGGAAATTCGGCCGTACTAGCTGCGCGTGATGGCCAATACGCCATCATCAAATTGCCTTCAGGTGAAACCCGTATGGTTCTCCAGGCTTGCATGGCCACAATGGGTGTTCTATCGAACGAAGATCACCTTTTGGAAATCAGCGGAAAAGCTGGTCGTTCTCGCTGGTTGGGCCGTCGTCCACGTGTTCGTGGTGTTGCTATGAACCCTGTGGATCACCCGATGGGTGGTGGCGAAGGCCGTGCCTCCGGTGGACACCCCCGCTCACGCAGTGGTGTTCCTTCCAAAGGATACAAAACCCGTCGCGGAAAGCGCCCATCGGATCGCTTGATTATCAAACGTCGTACCAAATAATTCAATAACGCTTTATTTACTCGCAGCTATGCCTCGTTCACTCAAAAAAGGCCCTTTCGTTGAATATACCCTCGAGCGTAAGATCGAGGCTATGAACAACGGTGCCAAAAAAACCGTGGTTAAGACCTGGTCCAGGCGTTCCATGGTCATTCCAGAATTTGTCGGTCATACCATTGCTGTTCATAACGGCAATAAGTTTATTCCGGTCTATGTTACCGAGAATATGGTTGGCCATAAGTTGGGTGAATTTTCACCAACCCGCACCTTCCGGGGTCACTCCGGTAACCGCAAATAATTGACGCCATGGAAGCCAAAGCTATACTTAGGGATTGCCCTACCTCCCCCCAAAAAATGCGCCTTCTTGCGGATATGATCCGAGGTCGCAAAGTGGTTCAAGCGCAGGGTCTTTTGAAGTTTTCTAAAAAGGAAGCCTCTGCCCGTCTCGAGAAACTTTTGATGTCTGCCGTGGCTAACTGGGAAAGAAAGAACGAAGACATGAGCCTGGAATCGGCCGACCTCTACGTTAAGCAAATTTTTGTGGATGGTGGTCGCATGCTCAAGCGCCTTCGCCCTGCGCCCCAGGGACGTGGTCATCGTATTCTCAAAAGATCCAATCATATAACCATCGTGGTTGATGCCACGACCAACCCCGAAAACGCCTAATCGAATGGGACAGAAAACCAATCCAATCAGCCTTAGGCTGGGTTATATCAAAGGCTGGGACTCCAATTGGTTCGGAGGTAAAAACTACGCCGATAAAATTGTGGAGGATGACAAAATCCGCCGTTACCTCAGTGCTCGTATTAACAACAGCGGCATCTCTAAGTTAGTTCTGGAAAGAACCCTTAAACGGATCATCATCACGATTCACACCAGCCGTCCTGGTATTGTTATCGGGAAGGGTGGTCAGGAAGTTGACAAAATCAAAGAAGAGATCAAGAAGCTGACCCAAAAGGAAATCCAAATCAATATTCACGAGATCAAGAAGCCCGAACTGGAAGCTGCCTTGGTTGCTGAGAATATTGCCCGTCAGCTCGAGGGTCGTGTCTCGTTTCGTCGTGCCATGAAAATGGCTTTGGCATCCACGATGCGTCTCAACGCGGAGGGAATCAAAGTCATGGTATCCGGACGATTGGGCGGTGCTGAAATTGCCCGTACCGAACAGTACAAAGAGGGACGTATTCCTTTGCATACCCTCCGAGCCGATATTGATTACGCCCTCAAGGAAGCCCAAACGGTTTACGGCAAAATTGGTGTGAAGGTTTGGATTTGCCGTGGAGAGGTTTATGGGAAGCGTGATTTGTCTCCAAACGTTGGGGTAAGCGCCGGTGGCGGTCGCTCTGAGCAAGGCGGAGGACGCAATAACGACAGGCCCGGTGGTGGTCGTGGAGATCGTCGCGGTCCACGCGGTGAAGGTCGCTCCGAAGGACGTGGAGGCGATCGCCGCAACAGAAGTTAAAGGATACCGATATGTTACAGCCAAAAAGAACTAAATTTCGTAAAACCCATAAGGGTCGTGTCCATGGTATGGCCACTCGCGGTGCAGAACTATCCTTCGGGAGTTTTGGGCTGAAGTCCCTGGAGGCCAAGTGGATTACTTCCAGACAAATCGAATCGGCTCGTATTGCCGTCACCCGATTTATGAAAAGGGAAGGCCAAGTATGGATTCGAATTTTCCCGGACAAGCCTATCACCAAAAAGCCTGCCGAGGTCCGTATGGGTAAGGGTAAGGGTGCACCCGAATATTGGGTTGCGGTAGTCAAGCCGGGTACCCTGATCTTTGAAGCCGAAGGAGTTCCCCTGGAAGTCGCCCGCGAAGCATTGCGCTTGGCAGCCCAGAAACTCCCCGTTTCAACCTCTTTTGTGGTTCGTCGCGATTATGTCACCGAAGCCAAAAGTGCCTAAAGATTTTCCGACTCCTTTGACCGATTTATCATGAAGAAGAACGACCTGACCTCCCTGAGCGTTACCGATTTGCAAGAGCGAATTCGGGACGAAAAAGCCAATTTGAATAAAATGCGCTTTACTCATGCTCTAACCGCGGTGGAGAATCCTTCGCGCATTCGTCAAAGCCGCCGTGAAGTGGCTCGAATGATGACCGAACTCAACGCCCGTCAACGTACGAACAACAACGCATAACCCACCATTCATGGAAGATATGAATACCTCCGCCGCCTCAGCCGGGTCCAACGCGACATCGGCCGACCAGCCCCGCCGTTTTCGTAAAGAAAAAATTGGGGTGGTGGTTTCCAATAAAATGAACAAGTCCATCACGATTTCGGTCGAGAAAAAGGTCCAAGACCGCATGTACCACAAGTTCATGAAGAGCTCCCGCAAATTCATGGCCCATGATGAGGAAAACACATGCAATGTTGGCGATCGTGTTCGCATTGTTGAAACACGCCCCTTGAGCAAAAACAAATGCTGGCGCCTCGTTGAAGTGATTGAACGAGCCAAGTAATTATCTGCAACATTATCTGAAAAACATACACCATGGTACAACAGGAAAGCCGATTAGCCGTAGCCGATAACAGCGGAGCCAAAGAAGTTCTTTGCATTCGTGTATTGGGTGGAACCGGCAAGCGCTATGCCAGCGTTGGCGATAAGATTGTGGTTTCGATCAAATCCGCTATCCCTACCGGCAACGCCAAGAAGGGCACCGTCTCCAAGGCCGTCGTTGTACGAACCGCCAAAGAGGTGCGTCGTCGCGATGGTTCCTACATCCGTTTTGACGACAATGCCGTTGTTTTGTTGAATGCTCAAGACGAGCCACGCGGGACCCGCATTTTTGGACCTGTGGCAAGGGAATTGCGTGAAAAACAGTTTATGAAGATTGTTTCACTTGCCCCTGAAGTCCTTTAAGAATTTTTGCTGTTATGAAAAAGTCCAAGAATCACGAAACCCCGATCGCCAAACCTAAGCTCCGCAAAGGGGATTTGGTTCAGGTGATTGCCGGTGACCATCGCGGCAAACAAGGCCGCATCCTTCAAATGGTTCGCGATACCAACCGGGCCGTTGTTGAAGGTTTGAACCTTGTAAGTCGTCACACCAAGCCCTCTGCTGCCTCCCCCAATGGGGGTATCATCAAGAAGGAGGCCCCCATCCACCTCTCCAACTTGCAGTTGGTCGTGGCCGGTAAGCCAACCCGCGTAGGACGCAAAACCAACGAGGCCGGAGATCTGGTCCGTTTCGCCAAAACCAACCAGGAAATTATCCCGTCATGAGTTATCAGGTAAGACTTAAGCACAAATACAACAACGAAGTTGTGGCCGCCCTCAAGGAAAAGTTTGGGTACAAGAATGTAATGGAAGTTCCCAGACTCACCAAAATCTGTATCAACCAGGGGGTTGGCGCTGCTGTTTCCGACAAGAAATTAATCGACAATGCCGTCGGTGAAATCACCCAAATCACGGGTCAAAAGGCCGTTGCCACTTTGTCCCGCAAGGCTATTTCAAACTTCAAACTCCGGGAAAAGATGCCGATTGGTGTCAAGGTAACATTGCGTAACGAACGCATGTACGAATTCCTGGATCGTTTGGTTGCTGTTTCGTTGCCACGGGTTCGCGATTTCAAAGGCATTCCTGCCAAGGGATTTGACGGCCGTGGGAACTATACCCTCGGGGTCACCGAACAAATTATTTTTCCCGAAATCAATATTGACAAGGTCAATAAGATCAACGGGATGCACATCACTTTTGTAACCACCGCAAGGAACGACGAAGAGGCCAAAGCTCTGTTGGCGGAGTTGGGTCTTCCATTTAAATCTTCAAAGAACTAAATCATGGCCAAAGAAGGTATCAAAGCCCGCGACAAAAAGCGCCTAAGGACTGTAGAACGGTACGCTGCCAAACGCAAAGCCCTCAAAGAGGCTGGTGATGTTTTGGGCTTGCAGAAGCTACCACGCAATGCATCGCCCGTGCGCATTCACAACCGTTGCAACATCTCCGGACGCCCTCGCGGTTTTATGCGTCAGTTTGGAATCTCCAGGGTCTTGTTTCGCAAAATGGCATCCAATGGTCTCATTCCAGGCGTAACTAAATCATCCTGGTAATCCTCATTTTTTGAATTTACGACCCGTTTTTTATGACAGATCCAATTGCTGATTATCTAACCCGCCTGCGCAATGCGCTCAAGGCTCGTCATCGTATTGTCGAAATCCCTGCTTCGAATACCAAAAAAGCCATCACCCAGGTGCTTTTTGAAAAAGGATACATCGCCAACTACAAATTTGAAGATGAAGGTCCTCAGGGCCATATTAAGATTGCCCTCAAATACATTCCCGGTACCGGAGAGCCTGTTATTCAACGTCTAACCCGTGTAAGCCGACCTGGTTTGCGTCAGTACAAAGGCGTTGAGGATATGCCGCGGGTCATCAACGGTCTCGGTATCGCCATCTTATCCACCAACAAAGGCATTATGACCGACAAAGAAGCCAAAAGGCTTAATGTTGGCGGTGAAGTTCTTTGTTACGTATCCTAAACCAGGTCACACAAGTATCCATATCGCATCATGTCACGAATAGGTAAGCTTCCTCTCAGTATTCCCTCCGGTGTTCAGGTCCTCATGGACAAGAATCATGTTACGGTGAAGGGACCCAAAGGTGAATTGTCCCGTCTAGTTGATCCGGATATTCTTTTGGAAATGAACAACGGTGTGATAACCGTTAGTCGTCCAACCGATAGCAAGCGTCACCGCGCGCTTCACGGTTTGTACCGCGCCCTGCTCGCCAACATGGTCCACGGGGTATCCGAAGGGTACACTCTGCAGCAAGAACTAGTCGGTGTAGGTTATCGTGCCAACGCCAACGGACAGCTCTTGGAATTGGCCCTGGGTTATTCGCACGAGATTGTTATGCAAATCCCCAAAGAAGTCAAACTCGTAACCGAAACCCAAAAGGGTAAAAATCCAATCATTACCCTTAGCAGCCACGACAAGGAATTGCTGGGTCAGGTTGCCGCCAAAATCCGTTCACTGCGTGCACCAGAGCCTTACAAAGGCAAGGGTATTCGTTTTGTGAATGAAATTCTCCGTAAAAAAGCTGGTAAATCGGCTTCCAAGAAATAACCGTTAACCTCCATACCTCCAAATCCATGGCCTACGACCGTACCGAACGCCGCTCCCGCATACGCAGGGGGATACGCAAGAAAATCACCGGATCCGGTGAGCGTCCCCGTCTATCGGTGTTTCGTTCCAATACCGAAATCTATGCCCAGATCATCGACGATAACCAAGGTCGGACTCTCTGTGCTGCTTCAACCCGTGAAAAATCACTCAAAGGGATGAAGGCCAAGCGAATCGATCAATCCACAGCGGTAGGCAAGCTTTTGGCCGAAAAGGCATTGGCAGCAGGCGTTACGCAGGTTGTCTTTGATCGCGGCGGTTACCTCTACCACGGTAGAGTTAAAGCCCTTGCTGAAGGTGCACGTGAAGGTGGTCTACAATTTTAAATGATTTATTGTTATGTCAACAACAGATATTCGCAGGGTTAAAGCCAGTGAAATTGAGCTCAAGGACCGTCTGGTCAGTGTTCAACGCGTGGCCAAAGTGACCAAGGGCGGTCGGACTTTCTCGTTTTCCGCTATTGTCGTCGTTGGCGATGAGCAGGGGATAGTGGGCTACGGCCTTGGCAAAGCCAAAGAGGTTTCTGAAGCCATCGCCAAGGGCATTGACGATGCCAAAAAATCCCTGATCAAGGTTCCGGTTTTCAAAGGCACCATTCCTCACGAAGCCGAAGGCAAATTCGGTGGTGGTTTGGTCTACATCAAACCAGCAACCCACGGTACCGGGGTTATCGCCGGTGGTGCTATGCGTGCCGTTTTGGAAAGTGCAGGAATCACCGACGTTTTGGCCAAATCCAAAGGCTCATCCAACCCTCATAACGTAGTAAAAGCCACCATGGCAGCCCTTAGCGCCTTGCGTGATCCACACACCGTTTCACAACATCGTTCGGTTTCGGTATCCAAAGTATTCAACGGTTAATCCTTATGGCAACCTATCAAATTACTCAAATCAAAAGTGCCATTGGTCGCACGGAGCGCCAAAAGCGCACCTTGGTGGCCTTGGGCCTCAAAAAGAACCAGAGCACAGTCCGGCAAGAGGGTACACCTCAGGTGCTGGGTATGCTGGAGAAAGTTAAACACTTGGTAAAAATCGAGGAGATCTAATCATGGACTTAAGTAAATTATCCCCTGCTGAAGGCAGTGTGCACCGCACCAAGCGTATTGGGCGTGGTGAAGGTTCTGGTCGTGGAGGTACGTCCACCAAAGGGCATAAAGGTGCCCAGGCGCGTACCGGATATTCTTCAAAACCCGGTTTTGAAGGTGGTCAAATGCCCCTCAAGTTAAGGGTTCCCAAATTTGGTTTCAAAAGCCGCAATCGTATTGAATACATCGCGGTCAATTTGGACCAGCTTCAAAACTTGCATGAAACCCACGGTGCTTCCGAGATGAATCCCGCGTTTTTTGCGGAGCATGGTTTTGGGGCTTCCAGAGGAAGTCGCATCAAGATTCTTGGTCGTGGTGAATTGTCCAGTGCAATCCGGGTACAGGCTCATGCCTTTAGTGCCACTGCCAAAGCTCGAATTGAAGCGGCAGGTGGAGCAGTGAGCTCCGTTTCAACCAAGTCTATCGAAGTCGCATCATGAACAAATTCATCGAAACCCTTCGGAATATCTTCCGGATTGAGGAGTTGAAGGATAGGATTATTCTGACCTTCGCCTTACTCCTGGTTTACCGTTTGGGTTCCTACGTCGTCTTGCCGGGTGTTGATCCGGTGATTCTTGAGCGGTTGAACCCCACCGGTGGTTCTGCCGGTTTGACCGGTTTGATTGACCTGTTTGCGGGTGGTGCCTTTTCGAGGGCCTCCATTTTTGCTTTGGGAATCATGCCCTACATTTCGGCATCCATTGTGGTGCAGTTGATGGGCATGGTGATACCATCTTTCCAAAAAATGATGAAAGAGGGTGAAAGTGGCCGGAACAAAATCAACCAAATAACACGTTATCTGACGATTGCAGTAACGGCAGCCCAGGCCTTTGGCTTCCTCATCAACCTCAAAGCCCAGTCCTTGGAGGCCATCATTCTACGTTCAGGCGATACCCTGGACTTCTCCTTTGTTTTGTCTACCGTGGTGGTCTTAACAGCGGGAACTATGTTTGTCATGTGGCTGGGGGAGAAAATCACCGATAAAGGTCTAGGTAACGGAACTTCTTTAATTATCATGGTGGGTATCATTGCCCAATTGCCCGATGCTCTGATTGCCGAATTCCAGTTCCGTTCGGGTGCCGGCGGTGGTGGTTTGATTCCTTTCTTGGTTGAATTGGCGATGTTAGCCGTGGTTGTTGGGTTGACCATCCTCTTGGTTCAGGGCACCCGCAAAATCCCCCTGCAGGTGGCCAAACGTGTTGTTGGTAACCGCGTTTACGGCGGTCAACGTCAGCATATTCCAATCAAGGTGAATGCGGCTGGTGTTATGCCTATCATTTTTGCCCAGGCCATCATGTTCCTGCCGGCTACGGTTGCTCAGTTTTTTCCTGAATCGGACTTTAGTGCCGGGGTTATGGCCGCCTTTGTTGATTATACCGGGGTAACCTATAATGTAGTCCTTGCCCTCCTCATCGTGGTCTTCACCTACTTCTATACATCGCTTTCCGTAAACGCCAACCAAATGGCGGAAGACCTCAAAAGAAACGGAGCCTTTATTCCAGGGGTTAAGCCCGGTAAAAGCACGGCGGATTATATCGATGATGTGTTATCGAGAATAACCTTGCCCGGGTCGCTTTTCCTTGCGGTGGTTGCCATCTTGCCGGCCCTGGCAATTATTCTGGGGGTTAATTCTCAGTTTGCTCAATTTTACGGGGGAACCTCCTTGCTGATTTTGGTTGGTGTTATCCTCGATAGTTTAGCCCAAATCGAAACCCATCTCCTCAACCGTCACTACGATGGATTGATGAAATCGGGTCGAATTAAGGGTCGTTCCAACAACATCATGGAGGGCCCAAGAGCCTAAACATCGTATGGCCAAACAGACCTCCATCAAGCAAGACGGCACCATCCTGGAAGCCTTATCCAACGCCATGTTTCGCGTGGAATTGGAAAATGGCCATGTGATTGTTTGCCACATCTCTGGCAAGATGCGAATGAACTACATCAAAATTTTGCCCGGCGATAAAGTACAGGTGGAAATGTCCCCTTACGATCTCACCAAAGGCCGAATCTGTTACCGATACTAAACCTATTCACACCCCAAACGAGCGCATATGAAAGTCAAAGCCTCCGTCAAGAAAAGGAGCATAGAGTGCAAAGTGGTTCGCCGCAAAGGAAAGCTCTATGTCATTAACAAGAAGAACCCCAAGTTTAAACAAAGACAAGGATAATTATGGCAAGGATAGCTGGTATTGACCTGCCCCGTAACAAAAGAGGTGAAATCGGGCTCACCTACATCTATGGGATTGGACGTTCCTCCTCCCGCAAAATCTTGGCGAATGCCGGGGTAGACCTCAACACCAAAGTGGGTGAGTGGGATGATGATCAGCTTAACGCCATACGTAAGCTCATCACCGACGAGTTCAGGGTTGAAGGGGAGCTTCGTTCGGAAGTTCAGCTGAACATCAAGCGATTGATGGATATTGGTTGCTACCGGGGTCAGCGTCACCGTAAGGGTCTTCCTTTGCGTGGCCAACGAACCAAAAACAATTCGCGTACCCGCAAAGGCAAGCGCAAAACGGTGGCCAACAAGAAGAAGGTTACCAAGTAATTCGTTTCTAATCCAGATTAATTCATGGCAAAATCAACCAAAGTCGTCAAAAAGCGTGTGGTCCGTGTGGATGCCACCGGTCAGGTGCATGTTCACTCCACCTTCAACAACATTATTGTATCGGTGACCAACGCCGAGGGTCAGGTAATTTCCTGGGCATCGGCCGGTAAGGCCGGTTTCAAGGGTTCCAAAAAGAACACCCCGTATGCCGCCCAGGTAGCCGCCTCGGACTGTGCCAAGGTGGCCTACGACCTGGGGATGCGTCGGGCAGAAGTCTTTGTGAAAGGACCTGGTGCTGGCCGTGAGTCGGCGATTCGCGCGGTTTCTACTATTGGTATTGAGGTGACAGCCATCAATGATGTTACGCCGATGCCGCATAACGGTTGTCGTCCAGCCAAGCGCCGCCGCGTTTAATCTTTTACTTGTAAACCATCCATTAACCATACATCGATCCCATGGCCAGATATACAGGTCCCAAAACCAAAGTTGCCCGCCGATTCAAAGAACCCATTTTTGGGCCAGACAAAGGACTGCAAAAGAAGCAGTACGGTCCAGGGCAACACGGCCCATCCAAGCGCTCCCCCAAGAAGTCAGAATACGCTGTACAGCTCGGTGAAAAGCAAAAGATGAAGTACACCTACGGGGTGTTGGAGCGGCAGTTTTCGCTCACCTTTGCCAAGGCTAACCGCAAGAAGGGTAGCACGGGTGAAAACCTCATCAAGTTCCTCGAAGCACGTTTGGATAATACCGTATTTCGTTTGGGAATTGCCCCTACCCGGGAAGCTGCTCGTCAGTTGGTATCCCACCGGCATATCGTAGTTAACGGCAAGGTCGTTAACATCCCATCGTATCAATTGCATCCCGGTGATACAATTGGGGTGCGCGAAAAGTCCAAAAACTTGGAGGTCATCGTGGATGCCGTAGGCTCCAAAATGGTTTCCAAATTCAATTGGTTGGAATGGAATCGTGAAAAACTGGAGGGTCGTTTTGTCGATTTCCCCGAGCGCGATCAGATTCCAGAAAATTTCAAGGAGCAGCTCATCGTCGAATTGTATTCCAAGTAATCCGCCGGCTCCTAACCTCATAAACCTAAAATATCCCTATGTCCGTTATCGTTTTTCAAAAACCTGAGAAGGTTATCATGCACAAGGCCAGCGAGTTTCAGGGGTCTTTTGAATTCAAGCCTTTGGAGCCCGGTTACGGGGTTACCATTGGAAACGCCTTGCGTCGTATTCTCCTTTCTTCGTTGCAGGGTTATGCCATTTCGTCAATCCGCGTTCCCGGTGTTGATCATGAATTTTCCACCATCAAAGGAGTTGTTGAGGATGTTATTGAATTAATTCTAAACCTCAAGCAGGTTCGTTTCAAGCCCAAGGGTGATGGTATAGACGGCGAAAAACTTATTGTAATACTCAAAGGCAAAGGCGCATTCACCGCTGGTGATATTGAACAGTTTTCCAGCAATTTCAAAGTCTTGAATCCTGACTTGGTGCTGTGTACGATGGATGGCAAAATGACTTTGGAATTGGAATTGACCATCCGCCGTGGTCGTGGTTATGTTGCAGCTGAGGATAACAAAACCGAGGATGCTCCTTTGGGGGTTATCCCGGTGGACTCAGTCTTCACGCCCATCAAGAACGTGAGTTACCAAATCGAGAATACCCGTGTTGAGCAAAAAACCGACTACGAAAAGCTCCTTTTGGATATCGTAACCGATGGTTCAATCCATCCTGAAGATGCCCTCAAGGAAGCCGCTCGCATCTTGATTCAACACTTTGCTTTGTTTTCGGATGAAACCATGGCTTTGGAACTGGCGTCCTCCGATTCAGCGATGGAAATTGACGAGGATTTCTTAGCGAAGCGTAAGCTTTTGAAGTCCAATTTGGGTGATATGAATCTTTCGGTGAGGGCATTCAACTGCCTTAAAGCTGCAGAGATACGGACCTTGGCGGATTTGGTTAAATTTGACATTGCTGACCTGTTGAAATTCCGCAATTTTGGCAAAAAGTCCCTGACTGAATTGGAAGATTTGGTGCGCGAAAAGGGCCTGACATTTGGCATGGATATTCATAAATACAAACTCGACGAAGATTAAGAAGACCCGGAACCTCAAAAAGCTCCGCTAAAGACAACGATATGCGCCACGGAAATACCATAAACCACCTCAGTCGGACCTACGGTCATCGCAAGGCGATGCTCCGTAATATGGCTGTCTCTTTGATTCTCAACAAGCGAATTAACACAACTTTGGCCAAGGCCAAAGAATTGAGAAAGTTTGTTGAACCCGTTTTGACCCGTTCCAAATCGGATACCATGCACAACCGCCGTATGGTGTTTGCTGATTTGCAGGATAAGGAAGCGGTCAAGGAATTGTTTGGCACCATTGCCGAAAAAATCGCAACCCGCCCCGGTGGATATACCCGGATCATCAAAACCGGTTTTCGCTTAGGGGATGCCGCTGAAATGTGCATGATGGAATTGGTGGATTTTAACGAGCTGTTGTTGGCCGATTCTGCTTCGCGCAAAGCCAAAACTACCCGTCGTAGTCGAACCAGTAAAAAAGCCACAACGGCATCCACAGCTTCTGCCTCGGTGGCCGCTTCAATCGCCTCCCCTATAATGGAGGAGTCTGCTGCCATGGTTGAGGAAGCTCCAATGGCTGTAGAAACTCCAACGGTTGTGGAAGAGGCCCCTGTCGTGATGGAAGAAACCGCGGTAACACCGGTGGAAACGTTGGAGACAGCGCCGGCCGAACCGGAAGC
>JBMTCP010000026.1:0-16002 GCA_049431025.1 Bacteroidia bacterium
GCCCTTTGAAATGGGGGGTACGCTTCTCGTTGAAAGCGGCAACGCCTTCCTTATGGTCCTCGCTTCGACCGGCGATGCCTTGGCAGAGGGCCTCGTAATCCAACATTTGGTCCAAATCCGAGTGAAAACTGCGGTTCAACATCTTTTTCATCAGGCCAATGGCTTTGGTAGGGGCCTGCCGGTAATGATCCACCCAGAGGTTAACGGCCTGGTCCAGTTCATCGTCCGGGACGGCTTTGTTAATTAATCCCCATTGGGCAGCGGTTTGCGCATCGATACGGCTGGCCAGCGTACTCATTTCAAAGGCTCTGGCCGAGCCCACCAAACGGGGCAGGAAATAACTGGAACCTGAATCCAAGACCAATCCAACGTTCACAAAAACCTCAATAAACTTGGCCGAATGGGCAGCAACCGTCAAATCACAGGCCAAGGCCAGGGAACATCCCGCTCCGGCCGCTACGCCGTTAATCCGGCCGATGATGGGTTTGGGCATCTCTCGCATTGCCCGGATGATGGGGTTGTAGCGCTTATGCAACGATTCACTAAGGTCCCTGTCCTTGGAATCCTTGATGGATTTGAGGTCCTGACCAGAACAAAAGGCTTTGCCTGCCCCCGTTAAAACCACTACCCTGACCTCGTCGTTTCGGGAAGCTTCTTTGAGGGCCGCCTGCAGCGCATAGCTCTGCTCGTCGTCAAAAGCGTTGAAAACATCGGGGCGATTGAGGGTGATGCGGGCGACACCATCTTCGATTTGGAGTACTACGGTGGACATGGTTGGGATTCGGGGGCAAAAATAGGAGGGGCACTATCTAACAGGTCAAATAAAACCCCAAAAAGGGTTAATCCGTAGGCCCAAGACCCAACAAAGCCAGGCCCATGACCAACAAACCCGCCACCCAGCCGTGGAGCAATTCCCCTAGGGTATGGGCTTTTGAATTCAAACGGGCGGCCACCACAACCCCGGAAGAAAGTACCGCCAAAGGAACAGGCAGAATCCCAAAAAAAGACCCCGGCAAGGGCTGTTCACCCCATCCCCAATCCAAACCCAGGCGGAAGAGGCAGGCTGTTACGGCGGTCAGGGCCCCCATTCCCATTGCATGGGCCGATACCTTGGTCCGCGATAGCAGGGCCAACGCCCATAACACCAAAACAAAGGAAGCCAACAACGGACGGGTCAACCAAGGGCTTAGGTTCAAATCCACTGTCATCCACCACAACCCCAGGAGGCAGATCGCCTGCACAACATAAGGGTACAATCGCTGACCAGCCTCCGGCACCTCCAACGAATCAATCCAACCCGCCCGCCTCATCCACACCATGGCCAACAAAGGAAGCAACACCACCATCAAAGCCAAGGCCGCCGTAAACCACCAACCGACGCTTGGTGGGTAGGCCTCCAAGGCAGGCAAACCCGACGTCCAGGCCAAAGCATTGATATACAGAGGCATCCAAATCGGATGGGCCAACCATGCGACCGCCTTGCTCGCCCCTTTCACCGCCTGATGACCGAACATAGAATTCATACTATGGTCCTAATTTAGAGTCAAAATGGAGACCTTCCACGAATTACCGTTTTTTACCAATTTGCTCATCCTGCTGGTCGCTGCCCGCATACTGGGCGAAGTTCTGGAACGCTTCCGCCAGCCGGCCATGATTGGGGAAATTCTGGCGGGTATACTCCTCGGACCGAGCTTGCTGAACCTCATCCACCGTACCGAAGAAATCAAAGTCATCTCGGAGCTTGGAATCTTTTTGCTGGTCATCCGGGCCGGTTTGGAAATCAATATCGATGATATCCTGCGCACCCTCCGTGGTCGTAACATTATTATCTCCATGACCGCCTTTAGCGTTCCTATCCTGAGCGGCATCGCCGTTGGCATGGGTTTTGGTCAGGACCTACCCTCCACCCTATTTATCGGGCTTTGCGTAGCCATTACCGCCCTCCCCGTAAGCATACGCATCCTTATGGACCTGCGCAAAGTCAATACCCTGGTGGGAAAACAAATTATCTCTGTGGCCATTTTTGACGATGTCCTTGCCCTTTCCATCCTGGGGGTGTTGTTGAGCCTCAAAGGAACCGACATGTCCATGAACCTGGTACTCAGCGCCGGGGCCGTCTCGGTCTTTAAACTGGCTGTTTTTGGAGGCATTCTGACCCTGGTGTATTTTGTTATTCAACGAATCTTACGCAAAGGAGACTATATTCAGGAATCCCTGGATAAGGTCGTAGCCTTGCTCCGCGGCAAGGAACCCCTGCATGCCTTATTCTTTGCCTTCGTCCTTCTTTTTGCGACGTTCACCGAAATTCTAGGGTTGCATTTTATTGTTGGCGCCTTTTTCGCCGCCATGCTTATCAGCGAAAACCTCATTGGCAAAGAGAACCTCAAAGTCATCGAAACCACCACCAACAACATGGCCATGGGCTTTTTGGCGCCTATATTTTTTGCAGGTATTGGCCTTGAATTTAATGTTTCGTCAATCCACAATCTGGCCTTGTTGGGTGCCGTTCTTGTGGTTTCGTACGGATCCAAAATCGCCGGTGGCTACTTGGGGGGCCGACTGGCCGATCTCCGCCAACGCGACGCCTTGACCCTGGGCATAGGCCTCAACGCCCGAGGTATCATGGAATTGGTTATCGCAAACATTGCCTACAAGAACGGCATGATCAGCACCGAGCTCTTTTCAATTCTGGTCCTGATGGGGGTTCTCACCACCCTGAGTACCCCGATGATGCTCAAAAAAGCCTTTGGACGCTAAGGGCTACCCCTAAAAATTCCGACGAAGCCGGGCTACGGGAATGCCCAATTGCTCCCGGTACTTGGCCACCGTACGACGTGCCAAACGAAAACCTCGTTCCAACAGTAGCTGCATCAAGGCATCGTCGTCCAGGGGTTGGGACTTGTCCTCCCCTTCTATCAAATCCGCCATCACTTCCCGTACCTGGATGGCCGAAACTTCGGTGCCGCTTTGGGTTGCAATGCCCTCGCTAAAAAAGGACTTCAATGGAAAATGGCCAAACCAGGTCTGGACGTATTTGGAATTCACAACCCGTGAAACCGTAGAAATATCCATCCCAATGCGTTCCGAAACATCTTTGAGGATCATGGGCTTGAGGCGGGATTTGTTACCACTCAAAAAAAACTCCTGCTGTAAATCCAAAATCGCCTCCATGGTCAGGCGTAGTGTTTGCCTGCGCTGCTCCAAAGCCTCCATAAACCAACGCGCCTGGTCTATTTTGGACCGGATAAAATCCGATGCTTCCTTGGCTCCGGTAACCTTGGATTTACCGTGGTATTCCTCCAGCATTTCGCGATAATAGGTGCTGATTTTGAGGGTTTTGTTGTCGGAACCCTCGTTAAGGACCATTTCCGGACGGCCATCGCGAAGCCAAACATAAAAATCAGGAATCGCCGTTGCAGAATCATCGGCTTGGGCAACGGAATCACCCGGTCGGGGGTTCAGGCTAAGTATTTCGGAACGGGCATCGCGCATTCGTTCGGTGTCCCAGCCCAATTTGGCCGCCAAACGATCAAATTGCCTTTGACCATACGAATCAAAGTGATGTTCCAACAACAGAATTGCATCCTTTAGAGCATCCCCTAACTCCCCGGTTTCCTCTTCCTCGAAATGGCCTTCTTCAACGGCCCAATGGCTGCGATTGGCCCATCGACGACGCAATTGCAGGAGCAAACATTCTTGCAAGTCCCTGGCCCCAACACCCGGTGGATCCAATTCCTGAACCTTGGCCAGGACCTCCTGTAGGCGGGGTATTTCGACCTGCAGATTTTCTTGAAAGGCCAGGTCATCCGCCAAATTGGCCAATGGCCTGCGCAGGTACCCATCCGGGTCAAGGTTGCCGATCAAATGCACGCCGATCTGTTTTTCTTCTTCGGTATCCGCTACCCAATGCCATTGTTCCAAGAGGTCGTCCAAAAAGGAACCCCCGGATTGCTGGTTGGTCAGGCGGGAATCCGCTTCGGGAGCATCTTGGCTACGATCCAGGTATTCGTCGGTCTGGTCCTCGGACCATTCGCCGGCGTAGAGAGCGTCATCGGCCTCCGGGCCCTCCGGGCCATCACCCCCATCGCCTGATTCATCCCCCCTATCGCCGATGCCATCCCCATCGCCTGGTTCTTCCCCCCCATCGCCCGTTCCATCCCCATCGCCTAATCGGTCCTCCTCACCCAAGTCTGAACCCTCTGCCGTTCCTTCCTCGGTCCCCTCCCCCCCATCGTAATCCGGCAGACCCTCTTCCAAGGCCGGATTGGCCTCCAACTCCTCCTGGATACGCTCCGACAAGGCCGACAAAGGCAATTGCAAGAGCTTCATCAGCAGAATTTGCTGGGGTGACAGCTGATGTTGCTGCTTGAGTTTAAGGCCGAGTTTGGTTTTTGAGGTCATTCGCTTCATCAAAGGTACATAGGCTATTTTTGATGTTTCAAATTTGGAGCATCTTATGAAAACGCAAGCGATAGGGAACCTGGCTCAATGGGTAGGTCAAACGGTAGAACTGCAAGGCTGGGTCATGGCCCGGCGTTCCAGTAAAGATCTGGTCTTCCTGGTTATGCGTGATGGGAGCGGACTCTGCCAATGCGTGGCCGATCGCAGCACCCTGGGCGATGCCATGTACCAAGAGGCCGAAGACCTCACCCAGGAAAGCGCTTTCTGGTGCCGTGGCGAAGTCGTGGCCGACCCTCGTCAAATCGGCGGCCACGAGGTACGCCTCCGCGAAATCCGCACCCTGCACCTAAGCAAAGACTTTCCGATCACGCCCAAAGAACACGGCGTGGACTTCCTCATGGACCATCGCCACCTCTGGCTGCGTTCCAAGAGGCAGTGGGCCATTATGCGCATTCGCAATACGCTCATCATGGCTATCCACGGCTTTTTTCAGGACCGTGGCTTTGTCCAAATGGACGCCCCCATCTTTACGGACAATGCCTGCGAAGGGACTTCCACCCTCTTTGCCACCGATTTCTACGGACACCCGGCCTACCTCAGCCAAAGCGGTCAGCTTTACGGGGAGGCCATGGCCATGGCCATGGGCAAGATTTACACCTTTGGTCCCACCTTCCGGGCGGAGAAATCCAAGACCCGCCGGCACCTTTCGGAATTCTGGATGATAGAACCCGAAATGGCCTTCTGCGATTTGAAGCAAAACATGGACCTCATCGAGGAATTTTTGCGGTCGGTGGTGGGTGCCGTCTTGGAGAAAAATAGGCTGGAGTTGGAACTCATTGAGCGTCCGATTGAACCTCTTCAAAAAGTCACCCAGGCCTTTGAACGCATTCCCTACGAAGAAGCCGTTCAAATCATTCGGGGCGAACGGCTGGTCAACGGGCAATCCGCATTGGATGTGTTACGGGATGATCTGGCTCAAGTACGGCGCAGCATCGAAGAAACCCGGGCCGAGATTAGTGAGCGCGAAGCCAAACTGGCCCAGCCCGGGCTCAAGAAAGGCGAGATCGGTCACCATCAAGCCCAATTACAAGCGGCCCGGCAGCGCCTGGACCAAGCCGAAGAACAAGAGCGCAACCTGCCCCAATGGATCGAAAGTGCCGCCAACTTTCAGGCAGGCAACGACTTTGGTGGTTCCGATGAAACGGTCCTCACCCGACTTTTTGAAACCCCCATCATGGTGTACAACTGGCCCCACGAAATCAAGGCTTTCTACATGAAGCGGGACGAAAATGACCCCCGTTGGGCCAAAGGCGTCGATGTCCTGGCCCCGGAAGGCTACGGCGAAATCGTTGGCGGTGGCGAAAGGGAGACCAACCTCGAATGGCTGCAAGCCAAAATCCACGAACACCAATTGCCCATGGAAGCCTTTGAATGGTATTTGGACCTGCGCCGTTACGGTTCCGTTCCCCATTCCGGCTTTGGACTAGGCCTGGAGCGCCTGGTCGCCTGGGTTTGCAAATTACCCCATGTCCGCGAAACCATTCCCTTTCCGCGGATGTACGGTCGCATTGCTCCGTAACATTTTTTCCCAACAGCTCCAACACTCTCGACAGCTTCGCTTCTCTCGACGGCTCCTTACCCCTACTCGACGATTCCCCTCCTCTTTTCAGCTATTCTGCCCATGACCCCCGAAGAACAATTCAAAAACCTGATTGGCCACGCCAAGGAATACGGCTTTGTCTTTCAATCCAGCGAAATCTACGACGGATTGTCGGCCGTCTATGACTACGGGCAGAACGGGGTCATCCTCAAGAATCGTCTCCGCGAATATTGGTGGAGGGCCATGGTCCAGGTCCACGATAACATTGTAGGTCTGGATTCGGCCATCTTCATGCACCCCACTGTTTGGAAGGCTTCGGGGCATGTGGATGCCTTCAACGACCCCTTGATTGATAACAAAGATTCCAAAAAACGCTACCGAGCCGATGTATTGGTGGAAGAGGCCATCGCCAAACAAGAG
This sequence comes from Bacteroidia bacterium, assembly GCA_049431025.1. GTDB lineage: Bacteria > Bacteroidota > Bacteroidia > UBA7662 > UBA7662 > SYHX01. The sequence goes on from JBMTCP010000026.1 coordinate 6,422, forward strand.
GCCAAAATCCAAAAGGAGGTTGACAAAGGGCGCAACAAATGGGGGGAGGCCTTTGACGAAGTTCAATTCAAAGCCACCAACCCCAACGTGGTCCGCGTTCAGGCCAAAATTGACGAAATCGAAGAGCGACTGCGCACATCCCTCGAAAACGCCGATTTTAAGGCCCTGCAGCAATTGATTCTCGACCTGGAAATCGTCTGCCCTATCAGCGGAACCCGCAATTGGACCGACGTCCGGCAGTTTAATCTCATGTTTTCCACCGAAATGGGGGCTGTTTCCGGCGAAGGAGGCACCCTGTACCTGCGCCCGGAAACCGCTCAGGGGATTTTTGTGAATTTCTTGAATGTCCAAAAGAGCGGTCGCATGAAAATTCCCTTTGGGATTGCCCAAACCGGCAAGGCCTTTCGGAACGAAATCGTCGCCCGGCAATTCATCTTCCGCATGCGGGAATTTGAACAAATGGAGATGCAGTACTTTGTAGCCCCCGGCACCGAACTGGAGTGGTACGCCACCTGGAAAGCCAAACGCCTGGCCTGGCATCATTCCCTGGGTCTAGGTGCTGAAAAGTACCGCTTTCACGATCACCTCAAACTGGCCCATTACGCCAACGCCGCCTGCGATATCGAATTTCAGTTTCCCTTTGGCTTCAAGGAATTGGAAGGCATTCATTCCCGCACCGACTTTGATTTGAGCAGGCACGAATCCTTCTCAGGCAAAAAGCTTCGCTATTACGATACCGAATCGGAGGCCTCCTATGTGCCCTATGTGATTGAAACTTCGATTGGATTGGACCGTCTGTTTCTGGCGACTTTGGCCGCGGCCTATACCGAAGAAAAACTCGAAGACGGCAGCGAACGTGTTGTGTTAAAATTACCGGCTTTTGTGGCCCCGGTGCAAGTCGCCCTCTTGCCGTTGATCAAAAAAGACGGCCTGCCCGAATTGGCCCGCCAAATTCAGGACAGCCTCCGCTTCCGATTTCTTACCCAGTATGACGAAAAGGATTCCATCGGCAAACGCTACCGTCGCCAGGATGCCTTGGGCACCCCCGTGTGTTTGACCATCGATCATCAATCCTTGGAGGACCGCTGCGTGACGCTGCGTCACCGCGATAGTATGCAACAGGAACGCATACCCATAGACCAAATTCAAGCAAGGCTGGAGCCTTTGCTTTCCATTGAAAGCGCCTTAGCGCACAAGGAGGGATAGATCAATTCGGTGTTCTATAAACTTTTATAAATCAAAAATTGATATAAAAAGTGTTCTGTATAATACCTTGACAATTAGGGTCAAAGGGTTGGAAAAAATTTGTTAAAGATTTAGATTAGCAGCTTTTATTTTCGGCTTCACCGAAGTAAGAGTTTTGTATGTCCAACCAACACCGAATTTTGAGGGTCCTCAAGCTGGTTCGCTATTTGCGAGGTGAGCCTGCCAAGGCTATTAAGCAGATTGCATTCCAACTCAAAACTTCCGAGCGCACCGTTTACCGCTACTTCGAAATGCTCAAAGACCTGGGCTTTGAGCTGCATCGCGATCCAACCAATAACCGGTTCAAAATCGTTGGTAGCCATCAGGATTTGTTACCGTTCACCCCTCAGGAAAATCAATTCATGGCTCAGGTCATTCGAAGTGCCGCCATGAACCATCCCTTGGCCGAATCGGTTTTGTCCAAACTGGAGGTGGAAGACCCTCAACAGGCCGAGGGGGGCGGGCTTAACGGTTCTTTGCACCTGGGGCATTTGGGGCACCTGATTGAGGTCATCAGCACAGCCATTGAAGAAGGCCGGCAAATTCGCTTGGTTTCCTACGCATCGGCCCATAGCCAGACCATTGAAGACCGGGTGGTGGAACCGGTTTGCTTCACGGAGCAGTACCGGAGTCTTTCGGCCTTTGAACCGGCAAGCATGAGCAACAAATACTTTAACATCGAACGAATGGGGGATGTGGAGATCCTGGACCAAAGTATTGAGCACCGCGATCTACACCGCTATTTCAAGCCCGATGTTTTTGGGTTCCAAGGCGAGGAGCCTACCAAAGGCGTGGAGATGGTACTAAGCCTTCGTGGTATGCTACTCCTTCGGGAACAATACCCCGCTTCTGCCGCGCAGCTCACCCCGATTGCAACAGAATCCAAAGGAGGACCCACCTACCGCTTCAATGCACGAGTTCAGGATTACCGGGCTCCGGCAGCCTTTGCTTTGCGGTTACCGGAGGAAGTCCGCGTTCTGGGCTCCAAGGAGTTCCTAGCCTACTTGAAAGATCTGAGCAAGGAAGTCTCCTAAGAACCCAAAACGAGGACCGCTAAGGACAGGGTTCGGACTATGCCTTGGAATTGGGATTATGGTCCTGCTGCCTGCGCTTTTCGATAAAGGCCTTCTTTTCGGCAAGTCGTTCGTTCATGTAATAATCCCGGGCGTTTTCCATACCGGCTTTGGTCTTTTGGAAGCGAATACGACGATCGTGCTCAATGTTTAGGGTATCCGCCATGTTGGTTATATCATGGTCGGTCCCGTAGTAGTCAAAGCCCCAACCTTCCTGAATTAGCCCTTTGATCAAGGCGCCAATTTGGCTTGCTCGGTATTCAACGCTGGCGTTCTCTTCCCCATCCGATACGATAAAGAACTTGACCTGGTATTGATCGGGCTTCAAGTCCAGCAAACGCAGAGACTCCTGCAATTTGCGTATGGCCATACCGATGGCATCAAACATGGGGGTATTACCCGATGGCCGGTATTCCGGGAACACTTTGTCCCAGGAACTCACCTTAACGAGGGGAATGTTTTCGGTCACGTAGGGTTTCCCAAAAGTCCACATGTTCAGGTATTGGGTGAGGTCGGGTAAATCCTTTTGTTCCTGGATTAGTCGATGCAGATAACCTTCAAAGACCTCCCGTGCCGAGGAGGCGATTGAACCCATCGAACCGCTTTCGTCCAGAACGAGAACATTGAAAGCATGGGATGCCGATTGGGAATCATGGGATGCCGATGGAGAATTTGGAGTGGACGCATTCGAGGTAACATGGTTTGCATTCATGGGTTAGTTGGGTTAGATGGTTTGAAATGGGGATGGAAAAACAATCGTCTGCAGCGACAAGACCACCACCGCAAGTATCGTGCCAAACCTTGGTCAAATCAGGTCAACGCCTCGCGTGCGCGCATGTACAAAATGTTAAACATTTTGTAGGCAGAAAATAAAAATTGATAGGATTATGACAAAGTGGCCGATGACAAAGTGGCTGCAAATCCTGCCAAACCCCCTAATCAAAATACATAACCAAGCCCCATGGTGAAAGTCCTGAAGCGGTTTAGGATGGGAATGTGACTTATGGATGAAATTAACTTAACAAATATATTATCGACATTTATTGTGTTATTTTAAATTGTCAAACACAAAATATCATTATTATCTTATATAAAATAAATGTACCTTAAAATCTCTTGATAATCTGCTCCAATTGGGCGACTTGAATAACACCCGATTGCCTCCATACGATCTCCCCTTTCTTGAATAGAATGAGGGTGGGAACACCCTGTATTCGGTAGGCCTGGGCGACGTTTTGGTTGCGGTCAATATCAATTTTGATGATTTTGGCCTGATCCCCCATTCTGGACTTTAGTTCCTCCAAAATCGGCTTCATGGCTTGGCAGGGACCGCACCAATCCGCATAAAAATCGACTAAAACCGGGGTTTCACTCTTGATAATTTCAGAAAAACTTGTAGACATAGGACTACTTTTTGAGAGCAACGAGGCGGACCACATCCGCGGGACCACGATGATAGGGGCCTTCGTTTAAATCAATTTGTTCGTAGGATAGACGTAGATGCTCCAACGTTTCAAAGTCCTTCACCAAGTCCTCCACTGAATAAAGCATGGTCGGATCTTTGGGTCCTCCGCTGGAATTGTTGAGTTGAAGAGGTCCAAAAGCCTCCAGGATTACACGACCCTCGGGCTTGAGCCAACGGGTAATTTGGGAATGCACCCGCGAGCGAATACCGGGTAAAAAGTGAGCATAAATCAAAGCGACCACGTCAAAAGACGCTTCGGGGTATTCAACCTCAATCGCATTCGCAATACGGTATTGGATGGTGACCTGCTTGGTTTTTGCCAGGCGCATGGCTTTTTTGCGACCCTCTTCACTCAAATCAAAGGCTTCAACATCCCAACCACAGGATGAAGCGTAAACCGCATTTCTACCTTCACCTTCGCATACAAAAAGGATTCGACCGGGCTTTAGCTGACGGATTTCCCCTTGCAAAAAAACATTGGGCGAGGTTCCGTAGGCAAACTCCTCATGAGCATAGCGTTCGTTCCAAAAATCATTCATGAAAGTAAAATTACTCCTATCGAGCCGATGGTATCGGTACGCTACAGAACTTTGGCTTGTTCGAATGAAGAATTCGTATCAACCATTCCGTGTTTCGCGTACAAAAACTGAGGCCACGTAGGCCGTGTATGCGCCAAACAAGCCAACCCCAACGGTCATAAGAATCATGGCCAAGACCCGACCAGCGGTGGTCACCGGGAACTTATCCCCGTACCCAACGGTCGTGATGGTCGTGTAGGTCCACCAGATGGCGTCCTCTGCGGTTCGGATATTGCTCTGAGGATCCGTTTCAATCAACAAAATGGAGAGAGAAGAAACCATGATGAGCAATACAGCAACCAAAGAAATAGAGACCAAGGTCCCTTTGGTTTTATTCACAAAAATTTGATGGTAAAATTGATCCGAAAGTTGCAATGCCCGAAAAATCCGAACCAGTCGTATCAGCCTAAGTAAGCGTCCTGCTCTCAAAATATCCAACATAGGGAGGCTGGCCAAAAGGTCCACCCAACCCCATCGCATAAAGGCTTTTTTGTCGGTCGCCCTTTGGAATCGGATGCCAAAATCTGCCAAAAAAAACAAACAAATGACGTTGTCAAACAAGCGTATCAAACGAGATACTTCGGACGGAAGGGCCCAAAAGGTATCCACCAACAAGGCTCCCAAAACATAAAGGGTCAGCACAAAAACGGCCAGGTTGAGGGCGCTGGGTTCCTGGAAGCGTTGATAAACCATGCTGCAATTTAAGGGGTGTCCTTTGTTCCATCCTAGGTCCCATAATGCCAACATTTGGAATACCTTCGGTAATATGGCGGGGGACATTGATATTCTCGTGGTGGGCCGTGGGGCATCGGCGGCCCTTGCGATACGGGCTTTGGAGAAAAAAGGGCTGCTAAACGGCCTGCGCTTGATGTTTTTGGACCCGGACCCCAAAACGCGCAACGACAAGACCTTTTGCTTTTGGGCCGAAGAATCCGAAACCGTTGTAACGGACCTCCAGGATTTAATCGGGCATTCCTGGGACAGGGCCCAAGCCGGGAATGAGCCCATGGTTTCGATAGCACCCCTGCGTTATTACCAGGTCAACAGCCTGGACCTCTACGAAGATTTGAGCCGACGCATCGAGGCCAATGGATGGCCTTGGAAGACCCTGGCCGTGGACGATGTGGGGTCGGATGCAGAGGGGCCCTTTGCCGTCTGCGGTTCGGAGAAAGTGCGCGCGCGTTGGATCCTGGATTCGCGACCCCCCAAGCGCCCAACAACATCGCGGGTTCAAGACAACGAATCCGTACTCTTGCAGAGTTTTTACGGATGGATCGTGGAGACGGACCATCCCTGGCAAAAAAAGGAGGGTGTTACCCTGATGGACCTGCAAGTGCCCCAGGACGGGGCCACGCAGTTTGTGTACATCTTACCCTATTCGGAGAACAGGGTGCTGGTCGAGTTGACCCGATTTGGCACGCAAATACTCTCTGCCGAATTGGCCGAACAACGCCTGGTCGATTACATGGCTGTTGTTATGAAGGACCAAGGCGGTTACCGCATTGTTCACCGGGAAGAGGGTATTATCCCCATGGTGGAGCACCCAAGCGAAAACCCCGGCACATTCCCAGGGGTGGTGCACCTGGGCACCCGCAATCGGGCCCTCAAGCCCAGCACGGGTTACGCTTTCAAAACCATGCATCAACAGGCGCAGGTATTGGCCCTGCATTGGGCGGATCAACCTTTACCTACAGATCAAGGTACCCGAACGGAGCAACCCCAACGAACGGAGCAACCCCAACCCCGTTACGCCTTCCTGGATGGTCTCCTTCTGCATATCCTTCGAAAACGTCCCCATCAAGGCAAGCCCATCTTTGAACGACTCTTTGCGAGCTTGCCCCTGTCCGCCGTCTTGCGCTTTATGGACGAAAAATCAAGCTGGCAGGACGACCTGAAGATGCTCCTGCGCTTACCCTGGAAACCCTTCTTGGTCGCCCTTTGGGAACGCCACGTTGGCTGGCCACTGCGATTGATGCTCCTAACCCTGCTCCTTTGGGGTGGGCAAGTTTGCGCCGCCTCGATGGGTGCATCGGGTTGGTACACAGTCGTGGCCAACCTGGGCCTGGCTCTGGGCATGATCACCGTGGGCCTACCGCACGGGGCCGTTGATCATTTGTTACAAAGCGGACAACTTCGAAAGCTCCCCACCGCCGCCATGATCGCCGGCTATCTTGGGTTGGGGGCTTTGATGCTGGGGTTATGGTTTTGGTTTCCCTGGTGGAGCTTGCTTTTTTTTGTGGCGTATTCGGCTTGGCATTTTGGACAAGCGGATGGACGTTCCTGGGGACTTCCTGCCATGGCATCCTTTGCCTGGGGCCTGTCGGTTTTGGCCTATATCACCGGCACCCATTCCGAGGAAACCAGCAAAATCGTGGAAGCCATGACCCATCATGCGTCGGTTTGGTCGCTTCCGACTGCCACCATGGCGTTGTGGGTGGGCATTGGTGTGGTTCGTCAAAAATCAGCCCTGGTATGGACCTCGCTTTGGTTGATGATTGCATCGCAACTCCCGTTGATGCATGCCTTTGGTCTGTACTTCATCGGTCAGCACAGCCGGACGGGCTGGCAGGATTTGCAAAACGGGCTCAAACTTAATTCTACGACGCTGTGGAAGGCGGCCCTGCCTTTTCATGCCGGTGCCTGGCTTCTGCTGGGTTTGTTTTACGCCCTGCCCAGGATACCCTCCGGGTTTATACGCGAGGCCCAAGCCTTGGCCCCCCTTGCGATTCCCCAAGGCTGGCAGGGCTTTGGGGCCGAGGGGACGTTCTTTGTTTTCCTGGCATGCCTGAGCTTCCCTCATGTGGTGACCATGCACCGATTTTACCGATCCGGCGAAGGGCCTACGGCCCAAAACATGAACCAACGCTGATTCCCTCGCGCCTTAACCCTCGGTATCCTGGTCGTAGAGGGGTAATTGGTTGAGACCGCTGGCCAAATTTTCGGATTCAGGAAGGACACCGCGTTCGCGTAGGCCTTTGTCAATTTTGTTGTGTTGTGTTTTCAGCCCATTCAAAGAAATTTCTTTGGCCGTTTTTTCTAGAGGTGGGTTCAGGCGAACGGACTTTTCGATGTCGGCCACTTCTTGGCGCATGTCTTCGGGAAGGCGGTTTTCGGTATCGGTCGCCAAACTCAGGGTTTCCTGTGCAAAAAACTGATCCACCTGCAAGCGCCGCTTGGTCAGGTGCGCGAACCGCCCCAGAATCACAAAAATATTGCGCCGGTCCTCGGGGCTGATTTCCTTAACATTCATAAATTCCTGTACCCTGACCATGCTGAGGATGACCGGCTCCAGGGCTTCCACCGGTATCACATAAACATTGTACTCCACAAAGCGAAAAACCGTCTGGGGTATGGCTTCCAGGGTATTGGACGGAACCACAAAGAAAAGCTGGTTGAAAACCCCTTCCTGTTTGGTGTATTTGGAAGCCGCCTCGGCCTGGCTCTTGAGGTAGGTTCCAAAATTCGAAAGGTCCTCACCCCCGGGGCTCTTGGCATCCATCACCACGTACTGTTCACATAACATCAGAACATTGTCCGGTTCGCCCTTAAGGGGAAATTTCTCCACCACGGTTACATGGTACTTTTCCGCGACCTGACGAATCTTGTTACGGGCATTCTCCTGATGGGTTTGCCAGGTCTGGCGAATGCGCTCTTGTTTTTGGTGGATTTCATCCACTTGCTTCTGTTGTTCCAGCCTTCTATCCTCGGCAATCTGTTGCTTGAACTGTTCCAGCGAGGTGAGATTCTTCTGCAACTCGGCCTGACGGTGTTGGTCATTTTGGGTCAAAGTGGCAATATCACTGCTCAATCGCTGAATTTCCTTCCGATTCATCCCGAGCTCGGTCTCCAAACGGTCTTTGTCCCTTTGCAGGTCCTGCGCCCTAGTCACCGCCGACTGTGCATCGTGCATGGCTTTGGCCAGATCTGCTTGCATGGACTGCAAGGTCTGCCCTTGCTGAACGACCGCCGCCTGGGATGCTTCCCACTCGGCATTGGCCTCCAACAACATACGCCGGATTCGGCCCCAACCCACCAGTCTTCCCCACCAACCCATGTTCTGCAATTCCTGCAGCAATTGTCGCATCGTTCCCATACCCAAATTTATGTTATTTTCTAAGGATTCGGGGAACGCTTCTCAAAAGATTGAACGCGAAGTTCGGCATTGGCCCGAATATCCAAATAAAACAAATTGATGTCCCCGGTATGGTAATTGGGGGAGCGATACAAGAAACTGCCCCAAAAACGGGGCTTGGTGACCCATAACATACCACCCTGAACCTGGGCATCGCAAATACCGGGATATTTCTTCCAAAAAGGCCGGAGCACGGCTCCACGATGCTGACTTTTGGGAACATAGGGTCCGGAAACCCAACCAGAGGAACTGCGATACTCGGAGACCGTGTCCGGTTTGGGGCTTGATCCGGAATCGGTGGTTGGATTATAGGTCCAGCTAACAGGGTTAACGCAGACCGCGCGATGCAGGCCCTGAAAGTACGACGGAGGCTTATACCCTCGCAAATAAGTACTCCAACTCACAAAACAGCCCGTAGAGGAAGAATCCACACAGATCGGAAGGCCGGCCAACGAATCGGCCGGAATGGCCATACCCGGCAAATAGGCCACCACCAATCGCTCCTGCAATGGGGTTCCAATAATCTTGTGTTTTAACAACCGAGCAGCATGAAGGGTTCCCTGCGAATGACCTGCCAAAATAAAGGGCCTTCCCTGGCTGTAATGAGCCAAAAAATACGCAAAAGCCGCTTCGATATCGCTGTAGGCAATACCTAACGCCGCCGCTTTATCATCCAGATGCGAAGTCAAAAAGACGGAATAATGCGCCTGTCGGTAGCGAGGGGCGTAGACCTTACCCGCTCCGTTGAAGGCCGAAGCCTGAAAATGCATGGGCAGCCTGTCTATTTCACGGTTATGACTCTTTTCGAAAAGGTCCTGATTCCACTTGTACCTGGTTCTGGGTTTGGAGCTGTACAAAGTGGGGTGTATAAAAAAAACATCCACGCCGGCCTGATCCTGCTTGTCTCGGTATCCCGGCGGTGTGCGGTCAGCTCGGTCCTGGCGACCGGGTAATGCCGCCCAAAATTGTTCCTGCGTATAATCCGGAGCCGGGGGTACGGGGCTTTCCGCAAAACGGGTAGGGATGCAATAGAATTGCCCTCGGGCTTCACCGGTTTGGAAGGAAGCCCATAACAAAGCCATCCAAAA
>JBMTCP010000027.1:0-15517 GCA_049431025.1 Bacteroidia bacterium
GAACCAAACCTCTACCCCCAGCCCCAACCCATCGACCGGGGGTACCGGCTGGCTGGCCCTGTTTTTGGCCGGCTTTGCAGGTGGCTTGCTGGCCCTGTTGACCCCATGCGTTTTCCCCATGATTCCGTTAACGGTCTCTTATTTCACCAAACAAGGTGGAACCAAACGGCGTACCTGGACCATGGCTTTGGGGTATGGCTTGAGCATTGTCATCATTTACGTTGCCCTGGGGATGGGGGTTACCCTGCTCTTTGGCTCGGATGCCCTGAACAATTTGGCCAGCAACATGATCTTTAACCTGGTCTTTTTTGGGATGCTGGTGGTTTTTGGGTTTTCGTTTTTGGGGGCTTTCGAAATTACCTTACCCTCTTCCTGGACCAACCAAGCTGACCGTCAAGCCGACAAAGGGGGTTGGGGCGGCTTGTTTTTTATGGCCTTCACCTTGGCCTTGGTTTCCTTCTCCTGCACCGGCCCCATTATCGGAACGCTCTTGGTTGAAGCGGCTGTACGGGGTGCCTTGCTGGGTCCTGCGGTAGGCATGTTGGGATTTTCCCTGGCTCTGGCCCTGCCCTTTACCCTGTTTGCGGTTTTTCCCAATTGGCTGCAGCAATTGCCTCGATCCGGTTCATGGATGAATTCGGTCAAAGTAGTTCTGGGATTCTTGGAACTGGCTTTTGCCCTCAAATTCCTGAGCAATGTTGATTTGGCCTACCATTGGGGGATCCTGGATCGCGAGGTTTTTCTGGTGTTATGGATTGCTATTTTTAGCTTGCTCTCGCTTTATCTCCTGGGATTTGTCCGATTTGCCCACGATAGCCCTATGAATCATCTGGGCCTATTCCGGATGTCCCTGGCTCTATTCTCCATCGCTTTTACCCTCTACCTGATTCCCGGGCTATGGGGTGCGCCTCTGCATGCTGTTAACGCTTTTGTCCCCCCATTAGCTACGCAAGATTTTGTTATGGGGGCATCCACCAATCCCAACACCCCAGCCAAAACGGAACAAAGCACCCGTAAATACAGCAATATTCTTCACGCCCCTCACAACCTTCCCTCCTTCTTTGATTACGAAGAGGGTATGCGCTATGCGCGTTTGGTCAAGAAGCCGGTGATGTTGGATTTTACCGGGCACAGTTGTGTGAATTGCCGCAAGATGGAAGCTTCGGTTTGGGTTCTCCCCGATATTTTGGAACGCCTGCGGAACGACGTGGTTTTGATCTCGTTGTATGTGGATGACAAAACACCTTTGCCCGAATCTGAACATTACCAATCCTCCTTTAGCGGACAAACCATCCGTCAACTGGGGGCGCGATGCAGCGATTTACAAGCCACCCTTTTCCAAACCAATTCACAGCCCTATTACGTGCTCTTGGATCTCGAAGGTCGTCCCTTGGGCCCGGCAGCTTCGTACGATCCTGATCCCGATGTTTTTCGGCGATTTTTGGATGAAGGCTTGCGCAAATTCCGACCATGAACCGGGAACCAGCCCCCCGCAATGCCTTGCAGGCCCTGATGGGTCAGGAACTGGAGCAGATGCAGCGTTTGCACCAGTCTTTTGTTACGGATAAAGATCTGCACGATAAGATTCTGCAAGCCGCCGCTCACCTGGCCCAAGCCCTTCGTCAAGATTCCAAAATTCTGTGTTGCGGAAACGGAGGAAGTATGAGCGATGCCATGCATTTAGCCGAAGAACTCAGTGGGAAATTTCGAAACAACCGGCCAGCATTAGCGGCTCTGGCTTTAAGTGATCCTGGATTTTTGACCTGTGCTGCCAATGATTTTGGCTACGATGCCGTCTTTGAGCGTGGTGTCGAAGCGCTGGGTAGACGGGGGGATGTTTTGGTGGCGATTTCTACTTCGGGCCGTTCGCCCAATGTGTTACGGGCGTGCCGCAAAGCCCGTGACTTAGGTTTGGTGGTGATTGGGTTAAGTTCCGGTCAGGGAGGAGAGCTTGCCCAGGCTTGTGACCTTTGCCTCAACGTGATGAGCGAAGGCTATGCCGACCGCGTTCAAGAAATGCATATTCGAATTATTCACCTTTGGCTGGCCCTGCTGGAGCAAGACCTCTTCGGGATTTAAGATCCTTTTCGTAACGGTATCGGTTGATTATCAAAACCCTACCGGGTTCAAATAGACCTTGGTCACGGCTCAATTGGTTATAGGCCTGAAGCTTAATCAAAGGCAATGCCATTCTTTCCGCCACCGATAGGGGACTATCCCCGGCCTTGGTGATCACAATCCACCCTTCCTTTTCGGCTTCGGGGCTGTACCAAACCGAAGCAGGCACTTCGACCTGCGCCTCTTCGCTTGGAACTTGTTCAACCTGCGCCACGTCGTTCTGAACTTGTTCAACCTGCAACTCGGCGTTCAACCCATCCAGGCGATGCAGTGCCAAACGATCAATGAGCCCAATTAAGCGGGTGGGATACGCCGTATCGGTGGCATAACCTGCTTTTTTGAGGCCCAGGGCCCAACCGCGGTAATCGGTAATCACCAGGCTATCGAACAAAAATCGGTAACGGGCTTTAGCCAAAAAACGAACACGATCCGCAAAAGACGAATCGGCATTTGGATACACCCGAAAACAATCCATGGGGCGATCATCGTCCACATGCATCGAATCACCCCTCCAGCCCATGCCGCATTTGATTCCAAAATGATTGTTCCCTCTGGTGGCCAAAGGGCTGGTCCCTGCCGCAGACTCCAACAAGCCCTGGGCCAGGGTAATGCTTGCCGGAATGCGATGCTCTCGCATTTGTCTCAAGGCCAAATCGCGGTACGTTTCAACATACCGCTTTTGGAGGGAATCCATAGATTGCGCCTTAACCGAAGCAGGAAGGACCAAGCCAACCCAGGCAATCCAAAAAAAAACGCTTTGAAGGGTAGAATTTCCCCGACCCAAAACTGCAAAAGGGCCGAATTTGACCTTATTGAACCAAGGTTCCAATTTCTTGGCCTTCGATGACCTTTAATAGATTCCCGGATCGGTTCATATCAAAGACGATGATCGGCAAACGATTTTCCTGGCATAAGGCAAAGGCCGTCATATCCATTACCTGCAGGTTTCCAATCAAAGCTTCGCTGTATTGAAGGGTCTGGTAACGGACTGCATCGCTGTGCTTTTCGGGATCCTTGTCGTAGATACCATCAACCCGAGTTCCCTTGAGGATAACATCCGCATGAATTTCGACGGCTCTCAGGGACGCCGCCGTATCGGTCGTAAAGTAGGGATTCCCCGTGCCCGCTCCAAAAATCACAACGCGGCCCTTTTCGAGATGCCGAACGGCCCGGCGCCGTATAAAGGGCTCGGCGATTTGCTCCATTTTGATGGCGGATTGCAAGCGGGTGCTGATTCCCTTCTTTTCGAGGGCAGCCTGAAGGGCCATGCTGTTGATCATAGTGGCCAGCATGCCCATATAATCGCCTTGAGCACGTTCCATGCCGCCCGATTCCGCTTGTACTCCTCTAAAAATATTTCCTCCGCCAACCACGACAGCAATTTGAACCCCGTGTTGAACGGCGGTTTCAATCTCGGAGGCGTAACGATCCAAGACGGCCTGATCAATACCAAACTGTTGGGCCCCCATGAGGGCTTCACCGCTAAGTTTGAGCAAGACCCGCTTGTACTTCACGGCCATTAAGGTTAGGCTCCGATCGCAACCCGATGAAAGGCCTTAACGGTCAAACCCGCCTGAACTTTCTGAAGCATTTGGGCAATGGTCACCGCGTTATCCTTAACAAAGGCCTGGTTAAGCAGGGTTTGGTCTTGGTAAAATTTGTTGAGTTTTCCCATCGCGATTTTTTCCAAAATGGCTTCGGGCTTTCCTTCGGCGCGGGCTTGTTCCTTACCGATTTCAATTTCTTTTTGGATCAAGGATGGATCAACATCATCCTTGTCAACAGCGATGGGACTCATAGCAGCAATTTGCATAGCTACATCTTTGCCGGCCAGGGTAACATCTTCGTTAAGGCCTTGGTTCAAAGCCACCAAAACGCCTAATTTGCCGTTGCTGTGGATGTAGGTAACAATACCTTCACCTTCCAGCACTTCTACCCGGTTTACGCCAATTTTCTCTCCAATTTTGCCGGTGTACTCCACCAAAAGATCGGAAATAACCACACCGCCCATGCTCGTTGGGAGAAGGGCTTCGGTCGAGGCCAAACCATGGGCCATGCAATGCTCAGCCAATTGACGGGCAAGGGAAGTAAAGTCTTCGTTTTTGGCGACAAAGTCGGTTTCGCAATTGAGTTCCAACAACAAACCACGGGTCTGGGACTCGTTGGTCAGCGCCACCACGATGCCTTCGTTGGCTTGACGATCCGCACGGCTGGCCGATACTTTCTGGCCCTTCTTACGGAGGATTACAACAGCTTCTTCAAAATCACCGTTGGCCTCGGTCAATGCCTTTTTGCAATCCATCATGCCGGCTCCGGTTTGCATACGGAGCTTGTTCACATCGGCGGCAGTAATATTCATAAAATTAAGTTTAGTTCTCTTCGACAGCTTCGGGACTTGCGTCGGCTGCTGCTTCAGCGGGGGCTTCGGTAACGACCGCATCAACCGCTACAGCCTCGGCGGCTACCGTTTCGGTTTCTTCGGCATTCTCTTTGTCGTATTTTCTTTCTTCAAGGCCCTGAGCGACGGCATCCATGATCGCCCGGGTTATCAGGGCAATGGATTTGGTTGCATCGTCGTTTGCTGGAATCGGGAAATCCACCTGGGTTGGGTCCGAATTGGTATCCACCATGGCGAACGTAGGAATGTTGAGTTTTTGGGCCTCTTTGACCGCAATATGCTCGTTCTTGATGTCCACAATGTACAGGGCGGCAGGAAGACGGTTCAATTCCTCGATTCCTCCCAAAACGCGTTGCAATTTCTCTTTTTCGCGGGAAATCATCAAGCGCTCCTTTTTGGAAAGGGTCATCATTGTTCCGTTCTGCTCCATCTTGTCGATGTTAGACATCTTTTTGATGGATTTGCGGACGGTTGCAAAATTGGTGAGCATCCCACCCAACCAACGCTCGGTGACGTAAGGCATGTTGAGACGCTGAGCTTCGGACTCGATGATTTCTTTGGCCTGTTTTTTGGTTGCCACAAAAAGCACCTTGCGCCCGGAACGGACAATGGAGCGGATGGCGTTGGAGGCTTCTTCGAGTTTGGACTGGGTATGGTTCAGATCGATCAAATGAATGTCGTTCTTCTCCATAAAGATGTATGGAGCCATCTTGGGATGCCACTTGCGCTTGAGGTGTCCAAAGTGAACGCCTGCATCCAACATTTCTTGCTGAGTAACTTGTGCCATGGTCTTTCCTCCGATTAACGCTTGCTGAATTGGAAACGACGACGGGCTTTCCGGCGTCCGAACTTCTTACGCTCCACCATACGGGGATCCCTGGTCAAAAGCTTTTCGGCTTTGAGCGGGGCGTGGAAATCGGGATTCAGTTCATTGAGCGCGCGCGCCAGTGCCAACAACAAAGCGTCGGCTTGTCCGGAGACACCGCCACCGCTGAGGTTCGCTTTGACATCGTATTGACCCAGGGTTTGGGTTGCAGAAAAGGCCTTGTTGACCTTTTGCTGGAGGGTTTCCAGCGGAAAGTATTCGTTGTAGGGACGGCCGTTGACCGTGATGCTACCGCTACCTGGGGTTAAATAAACCCGGGCGACGGCAGTTTTTCTCCTACCAATGGTGTTGGTCTGGGACATGAATTAAAAGGTTAGATTTTCGGGGTTCTGAGCACCGTGCGGGTGTTCGGCACCGGCATAGACATGCAGATGACGAAACATCTCGCGACCCAGCCGGTTTTTGGGGAGCATGCCACGAACAGCTTTCTCCAGCACGTAGGTTGGGCGGCGTTTCATCAGATCCTTGGCCGTCTCCAGGCGCTTACCGCCGGGATAACCGGAGTAAAAGAAATAATCTTTTACACCCATTTTTTGGCCCGAAAACCTCACCTTGTCTGCGTTGATGACAATGATATTGTCCCCGCAGTCTACGTGTGGGGTGTAGCTGGGCTTGTGCTTGCCCCGAAGAACGGAAGCAATGCCGGTAGCCAGGCGTCCCACAATCTCTGAGTTGGCGTCAACGACGTACCACTTCTTCACAACCGTCTGACGGTTGGCAGAGACAGTTTTGAAACTTAACGTATCCACTTTTTGATAGAAATTTGACCTAAAAGCGGACTATTCCGCTCAAAGGACCGCAAATATACGCTTTGTCGGCGTTTTTTCAGCCATCGTTCTACGAAAAATCAGCCCCCCGGGTTGCTTTACCCCTTAAAGGGCACCCTTTCGGCAATGGAACGGCCCAAGGTCAATTCATCCGCGTATTCGAGCTCTGCACCGACTGCCACCCCCCGGGCCAGGGTACTGAGCGTAACCGGCAGGGCGGCCAAACGCCTGGAGAGGTAAAACGCGGTTGTCTCCCCTTCGTGGGTCGAGTTCAAAGCCAAAACAACTTCGGTGACTGCTCCGGAACTCACCCGGTTCATGAGTTCCTCAATACGTAAATGCTCCGGCTGTACCCCCTCCAAGGGAGCAATGAGTCCGCCCAGTACATGGTAAACACCAGGAAAACGACCGGTCTGTTCAATGGCCATCAAATCACGGGGATCGGCCACCACACAAACGGTTTCGTGTTGTCGACGGGGGTTGGTGCAGACCGAACAAAGCTCATGGTCGCTAAAATGAAAACAGCGCTCGCAGTACCGTATCTCTTCCACCAAACGCTGGAGGGCTGTACCCAAACCCAAGGCTTCAGAGGGCTCACGACGGAGCAGGTGCAAGACCAACTTGAGCGCTGACTTACGGCCAATCCCCGGAAAACGAGCAAAGGCGTTGACGGCATCCTGCACCAATTGTGAACCCAATTCCACAGCCCAAAAATAGTACGGGCCATGGCGGACCCGTGCGGTCCTTAACTTCGCCTGATAACCCCGCCCATTGAGTCCACTCTTCCTCCTCTTTTTGATACTGGCCTATTTCGGTGTTTTGGTTTTTACCTCTTGGTACACCTCCAAAGGCGTGGACAACCAATCCTTCTTTGTGGCCAACCGCAAAGCCCCTTGGTACCTGGTAGCCTTTGGGATGATTGGGGCCTCCTTATCGGGCGTCACGTTTATTTCGGTTCCCGGGGCTGTTGGAGCGGGGAGTGGCAACAACGCCTTTTCGTATTTTCAGTTGGTCCTGGGTTATTTCGTCGGCTACCAGGTCATCATCCGCGTTCTTCTGCCCTTGTATTACCGCCTTGACCTTACCAGCATCTACGGATACCTCCGCCTCCGCTTGGGCCCTTCATCCCATACCACCGGGGCGGCGTTTTTTTTGATTTCCCGAACCATCGGTTCATCCTTTCGCTTGTATTTGGTCTCGATGATTTTGGACCAGTTCATTTTGGGGCCCTTGGGCATACCCTTTGCCGTGACGGTCTTTTTGACCATTGCCCTGATCTGGCTCTACACCTACCGGGGTGGTATGAAAACCATTGTGATTACGGATACCTTTCAAACGACGTTTTTGTTATTGGCTGTAATCTTCAGTGTTTACACCATCATGCACGATTTGGGCTGGGATGGCGTTGACCTTTACCAGTCGATGATGAACCAGAACCTTCGATGCCCCGACAACAGCAACCAAGGCGGTACACCGATGGCTCAGGTTTTCTTTGCGGATGGTAGCAGCCGTAATTTTTGGAAAATGTTTTTGTCTGGTATCTTCATTACCGTTGTGATGACCGGCTTGGACCAGGATATGATGCAAAAAAACCTGAGCTGCCGTAACCTCCGCGATGCCCAAAAAAATATGTTCTGGTTTAGCCTGGTTTTAGTTTTTGTGAATTTGCTCTTTTTGGTTTTGGGTTATTTGTTGTATGCTTACTCGGATCACCATCAACTCACCCTCCCTTCCAAACCGGATTTGCTCTTCCCGACCTTGGCATTGGAACACTTATCGATGGCTGCCGGTTTGACTTTTGTTGTTGGTCTCATCGCTGCGGCCTATTCCACGGCCGACTCGGCCCTGGCCGCCTTGACCACCTCCTTTTGCGTTGATTTTTTGGGCTTTGACCAAAACAAAGGGAGTGTGCGGACTCGCCAAACGGTCCACCTAGGCATGTCCCTCCTGCTCGCTGTCCAAATCTTGATTTTTCATTCCTTGCATAACGAATCCCTGATTACGGCCTTGTTTACGGTTGCGGGATATACCTACGGTCCTCTGCTGGGTATGTTTGCCTTTGGCTTGTCCACCCCAAGGAGGGTTCGAGACCGCTATGTTCCCGTGATCGCTATCGCTGCCCCGGTCCTTTGTTACCTGCTCAAAGCCAACGCCGATGCATGGCTTGGAGGGTATCAATTTGGCTTTGAATTATTGATTCTTAACGGCATGCTAACCTATGTCGGCATGTGGCTTTTGTCTCGTCCTTCCATAACAACGAAAACTTCCAATAACCCAAAATCTTGAACCCATCCTATGAACGCCAACGAATCCAAAGAAAAACTCCAGAATTCCTTTGAACAAAAGAGCTGGACCGAAATCAAAGCCTCTTCGTCCTGGCAGATTTTCAAAATTATGGCTGAATTTGTGGAAGGCTTCGAAAAGCTATCCCGAATCGGGCCTTGCGTATCCATTTTTGGTTCCGCCCGAACGCATCCGGATAGCCCCTATTACCGTGTTGCCGAAGAAATTGCAAAACTCCTGGTGGCCCGAGGCTACGGGGTTATCACGGGCGGTGGACCGGGTATCATGGAAGCCGGTAACAAAGGAGCCCGTGAATCCGGAGGAAAATCGGTAGGCCTTAACATTGATTTACCTTTTGAGCAATCGCACAACGTGTACATCGATGCCGATAAGCTTCTGAATTTTGATTATTTCTTTGTTCGGAAGTTGATGTTTATCAAATACGCCCAGGGTTTTATTGTCCTGCCCGGTGGTTTTGGGACCCTGGACGAACTTTTTGAGGCGCTTACCCTGATTCAAACCCACAAAATCGGCAAGTTCCCCATAATCCTGGTGGGCAAGTCCTATTGGGGAGGTTTAATGGATTGGCTACGCCAAAGTGTACTCCTGACCGAAAAGAACATCAGCCCCGAAGACTTGGACCTCCTTCATTTGGTGGATGACGCCCAGGACGCCGTTCAAGTGATTGAAGATTTCTACAGCCGCTTTGTCCTGAGTCCGAATTTTTGATGAAAGGTTGGTTTTGGGTACTGAGCCTGGGCGCTGGTTTGTTTTTTGGCAATGCCCAAAAAACCAGCGCACAGTTCTTTCAACATCCGGTGGAAGGGCTTCCTTTGACCTCCGGTGTATTTGGTGAATTACGAACCAACCATTTGCATTCCGGATTGGATTACCGAACCGGTGGGAGCACAGGTGTTCCGGTTTTGGCTTCTGCATCGGGGCATGTGAGTCGGATCAAAACATCGGCCACCGGCTATGGCCTGGCGGTTTATCTGGACCACCCCAACGGCTATACCACGGTGTACGCGCATTTGGAGCGTTACGCATCTCCTTTGGCCGAATGGGTCAAAGCACGGCATTACCTGTATCAACAATTTGAATTGGATATGGCCCTTCAGCCGGGTGAAATCCCCGTACGCCAAGGTCAAATTATTGGATACAGCGGGAACAGCGGGGGATCGGGAGGGCCGCACTTGCATTTTGAAATTCGCCATACCCAAAGCGAAGCCATCATCAATCCCCAACGGATGGGCCTGCGTCTGATCGACCAAAGAGCCCCCTATTTTCAATCCCTGCGCCTAAAGGAAATACCCGGTCCCGGATGGAGTCAAAAAGTGTTACGAACCATCAATTTGTTTCCAACCAAGGTTACCACCTCTTCTCGAACCAAAGGATCACGCAATTCCAAATCCCGAAAAAAACCTATCCCAGCCAAAACACTTACCTACCCCATTGATGCCTTGGGAAATCCCAAAGACAGCAGCAAGACCTGGCCCATACGCCTCCAATACCCAGCCTACGTGGAGGTAATGGCCAGGGATCGGCAGGATTCCAACGAATTGACCACCGGGATTTACCGGATTGTTTTGATGCAAAACCGAGATACCCTGTACGAGTTCAGGGCTGATGCCTTTCATTTTGATCAAACCCGCTACGGGAATTCGGTGATGGATTACCCTTCGAGAATTTTGGATCGATCCCAGCGGCATCGCTGCCAGGTCAGCCCCGGGAATCGGCTGACTATGTATGGACGCATTCAAAACAACGGTTTGATTTATCCCCCGCCGTTGGGGAGGGTGGATTCCGTGCAGCTTTGGTGTTATGATTTTAACGGTAACAGGACCGGGCAGGGATTTGTGGTTGTTGCGGATTCCCTCCAAGGTAATCCGGTGGGCACTCTCCCAAGGAACCCCACCGATCGCGAGACGATACTTCGGGATCAAGGCCTGGTTCTCCGTTTGCCGCCGGGGACCCTCTACGATGAAGAGCCGGTACGCCATCGATCCCTCCCTCCAACCGCGGGTAATCTGGCCGCCAGAACCTGGGAAATTCACAACGCACGGATACCGGTGCATCAACCGTACGATGTACGGATTCAGGCCGGGCCCCATCGGATCAATCCGTCCCTGCGTTCCAAAGTTTTTTTGGAAAACAGAGGCCTTGGATCCCAAACCGCTTATCACGCGGGGACCTGGGATGGAAATTGGTTCCTGAGCCAGGCTCGCATGTTTGGTCGTTTGAACCTGGTGGTCGATACCGTTCCACCGGCCATCCGTTGCTTGCTCAATCCCAAGATCCAAACCCTCCGACGTGGACAAAGCCTCACGTACCGTCTGAGCGATGCGATGACCGGGGTACACGATTACCGAATCTGCGTCGGAGACCAATGGATTTTGGGCCAATACGACGCCAAGAACCACGCCCTTACCATGAAACTTGATGAATGTGTTCCTTTGGGAAACCAAAAACTGGACTTGCTTGTTACAGACAAAGCCGGCAACACAAGAACCCATCAACGAATGCTTGTGATTGACGATTACGCGCCAAACAATTTGCCTGACTCGCCCTAACCCCGAATTCAAAATCTACCCACACCCCAAACCAAGCCCCCATGCCCAGACCCCAAGTTGGCCAAACAGCGCCCACCTTTTCTGCCCCGGACCAAAACGGCAAAATCCGCACCCTAAACGAATTTAAAGGTCAACGACTGGTTCTTTACTTTTACCCCAAAGACGATACGCCCGGTTGCACTGCTGAGGCCTGCAGCCTGAGGGATCATTATGCGGGCTTGCTCAAAGCCGGTTATCAAATTTTGGGGGTAAGCAGTGATTCACCCGCATCACACCAAAAATTCATCGCCAAATACCAATTACCTTTTGACTTGCTGAGCGACCAGGACAAAACCGTTCACGAGGCTTTTGGCACCTGGGTTCAAAAGAGCATGTACGGCAGAACCTATATGGGGACCGACCGTGTAACTTTTGTTATTGGAACAGAAGGACTAATCGAAGAAGTCATTGCCAAAGTGGATACCAAAAATCACGCCGCACAACTTCTTCCTAAGCCATAGGCCTATAGGCTACCCCTTTGATCGGCGCAATTGTTTGATAAAGGCCCTGGCCTGTTCCAGTCCTTGATGGATTTCGGGGGATAAGCGGGTCTGGTAAAGAACGCCCACAAAAACGACAATCATCAAGGTAGATTGCCATAACACCGTCCACAAAATGAGCAGTACCGATGGGTTCGTAGTGGGAAAAATTACTTGGGCCAAAAGACCCAAACCATAGATACCCAGCAAAAGGAGCAAACCCTTGCCTGTGGATTTGCCAAAGGGCTGTATGCGCAATTTGAACCAAAGAAAACCGCCCTTAAGTGCGTTAAAAAGAAGCATGGACAAGGTGCTGCCGACAGCGGCTCCGGTAAGCCCCAAGGTCGGGATCATAAGGTAGTTCGCCGTGAAGGAAATCACGCCCAAAAAAAGTATAGAGACCAGGTTGAAACGGTAATAGGGCGAATTCAAAATGATATCGGTATTGAGTCCGTTGGACATATCAAACCACCTCGCCAATCCTATCCATAACACCACCCATTTGCCCGCTTTGTACGTTGCTCCGTTGGGTATCAAGGCAAAGAGAGCATCCACCTGGGTCCAAATCAAGACCAGAAGCAGGCCCCCTACCAGCATTTGGTTCAGAGCGGCTTGTCGATGAAGTTGGGCCAGGGTGCCAAGGTCTTTGGATTTCCAGGCATGACTGATAAGGGTTCCTGCAATTTGAGAAACCGAACGACGAGGCATTTCGATAATGGTCCCCACAAAAAAGGAGAGCGAATAAATCCCTGTTGCCGCTAATCCGGTTAACCAGGCCAGCATCAAGCCATCGATTCGTTCGGCAATAACAACGCCCGCTCCCCCAACAATCATCCAAAGGGAATAACGAAACATCAAAGGCCTAAGCCCACTGCGTACGCGGATGAAAGTCGGGTCCAGGTACAAAACTCCCATCCGCTGTAGATACGCAGCCAGAACCAAAGCCAAGAGAATGTAGGTACCGCAGATTCCCCCCAAAAAGGCATCCCATCCCAAGTAGCCGTGACCATAAGCCAAGGTCAAGACTGTTAACCCCGCCCTCAGCAAAATTTCGCGCAGGAGGGCGTTGACCACAATGCGCAAATGCAATCGGGCCCAGATCTCCAAAATATTCTGGAGCATGATCAGGGCCGTTAAGGGGAGGATCATCCACCAATACCGATTAGCCTCCGGAGAATTGGCCGCAAAGAGGCTTTGCCAGGCACCCTTGAAAGCCCAAAAGAGTCCACCAAAAATCAGGAGACCCACCGCACCTACGCCGAACGAGAAGAGCAGAAACCCGTTGTGCTGCCTTTGCTCATCCTGGAAATACGGGAAAAACCGGGACATGGCGCTTTGCAGGCCCAGTTGGGTGAAGATGGAAAGGCTCATTGCGACCCCCAAAAGCAATTCCCGAATTCCAATGAGCTCGGGGTTGAGGTAACGAGGAAAGAAATAAAGAAGGTTCAACGCGCCCAGAGCCACGCCTACATAGGTGACCAGGGTGGATTTGAAGCTTTGGCGTACGACCAGTCCCACGGTGCAAACCTACAACAAAGCAACCAAGTCAACCGATAGGGGTCTATTTTTGGGCATGATGCATGTTGCCATCCTGGGCTCCAGGGGCATACCCAACCAATACGGGGGATTTGAGCAATTTGCCCAGCAACTGGCCGTTTACCTGGTCCAGCAGGGGCATCGTGTCACGGTTTACAATTCATCCTTGCATCCTTACCGCGATTCCAATTACCAAGGGGTTGAAATTGTTCGTTGTTATGACCCCGAAAACCATCTGGGAACGGCAGGGCAATTTGTTTACGACCTGCTGAGTATAGGGCATGCGCGTCGAAAGTCCTACGATATCATCCTTCAGTTGGGATACACCAGCTCAGCGCTTTGGTACCCCTTGCACCCGTCCGGTGTCCCGGTGGTGACCAATATGGACGGGCTGGAATGGAAGCGCAGCAAATACCGAGGAATGGTTCGCCGATTTTTGCGCTGGTCCGAAGCCAGGGCCGCCCATCGCAGCCAAGCCCTGGTATCGGATTCCAAAGGAATTGCCCAATACCTTCGACAGACCTACGGTTTGGATTCCACCTTTATCCCCTACGCGGCACTGCCTGCAGAACCCGTACCATCCGAAAAGCTAAATCAAGCCTTGGAGTCTTTGGGGTTGGTGCCCGGGGGCTATGACCTGCTGATAGCCCGCATGGAACCGGACAACCATATCCACACCTTGCTCGAGGCCCATGCCCACGCGGCCGCCCTCCGTCCCACCCTTCCACCCCTGGTCCTCGTCGGCCGGCCCGCCAACGCCTATGCCCGTCGCCTTTTGGACCGTTACCCCGATGGTCCCCGTTTTCGATGGCTGGGTGGTATCTACGAACAAGACACCCTCGAAATCCTTCGCCAGGGATCCCGCCTCTATTTCCACGGGCACAGCGTTGGCGGCACCAACCCCTCCCTCCTCGAAGCCATGGCCTCGGGTTGCCGCATCGTGGCCCATAACAACGAATTTAACCGTTCGGTTCTGGGCGATGAAGCCTTCTATTTTGATGAACCTATCGCCCTTGGCACGTACCTGGCCAACGACACCCCCTGGCCCGAATCTTGGCCGGCCAAACACCGCCAAACTTTAGCCGAACAATACACCCCTGAACAAATCATGGGAGCCTATCTACGCCTACTCCAACAATGCTCCAACGCATCCTGATCTCGGTAGGCCGTTTGGTGCCAAGCCCCGAAAGCCGGATCGCTGCCCTACTGGTGGCCGGGGTCTTTATGCCGCCCTTTTTGCAGGTCCTGATCCAAGTCATCTGGTTGGGATACCTCGGGTGGCAAGATTGGAATAGACCGCAAGTCAACCTGTTCAAACAGGCCAAGCTGATTCATAACATCAGCCGACCCGCCTGGGCCCAAATCCTCCTGGTTACCTTGACGTTGATTTCGTTGTTATGGACCAGCGACCTCAACGAAGGCTGGATCGAATTGATCAGTAAGCTCCCTTTGTTCACCTGGCCGATCGCCTTTGCTTTAGCAGCTTACCAATTCCCGGGCTTCCAAAGATCCTTGCTGCGTTGGACTTGGATGAGCAGTGGGGTGGTTGGTTTGGCCTGTGTTATCGATGTCCTGCTCCGAAGCCAAGGCCCTGGCTTTTGGTTTGCCGATATGGTTTACGAAAACCTGGCCCGCATCAGTGGTTTGCATCCGATCTATCTTTCGATTTGGGTCCTCATGGGCATGCTGGCCTATTTCGAAGACCGGGTGGCGGGCCCTGCCAACCCCAAAGGCCCGTTGGAACCGGCTCGTTACCCTGCTTTCATCGCCCATGTCCTTTATTTGGGAGGATCCTTGATCTTTTTGACCCTGCTCTCTTCGCGCATGGCCCTGCTGACTGCCTTCCTTTTGCTGACCGCTTCCGTTTATTTTCTGTACCGTACCAAGCGGCTTCGGCTCGTTCACGCCCCTCTCTTCCTCTTGGCCCTCCTCCTCCCGGTGGTCCTGATCAAAAGCAACGAGGTCAACCGATCCCGGTACGGTGAAATGGTGAACCTCAAGGGAACCTACCAAAGCGATCGATGGGGTGGACGAGCTCTTAGGATAGAAAAATGGAAACATACCCTGCGCTGCTACCTTCGGTTCCCGGTTCTGGGAACCGGGGCCGGTGATTTTCAAAAAGAACTGCTGGACACTTACCGCCAAAATCAGTTTAGTCCGGGTCTGGAGCATCGCTTTAACAGCCACAACCAGTACCTGCAAACCTTGGCCACTTTGGGACCCCTTGGGCTGGCTCTGCTGCTGGCCTGGCTGTTGATCCCGCTGCGTTGGCATTGGGAAGACCGCCATTGGCTGGGCATCGCTGCTGTCTTGCTGGTGGCCTCCTCCATGATTACCGAAAGCCTTTTGGAACGCCAAAAAGGCATCTACCTCGTCGGATTGCTGGCCAACGGGTATTTTTGTTTCCGAAAAGACCCAACCAACCCTCACCCAACCAACCC
>JBMTCP010000028.1:0-14056 GCA_049431025.1 Bacteroidia bacterium
GGAAACGCTGTGTTATCGATTGTTCGATGCGCGGCCTGTGATTTGCGGTGGTACGAGCCATTGGCAGGTGGAGACGAGGCTTTTTATAACACCCTTCAACACAAGCCTTGGTACTATGTTGATCACAAGCATGAGTTTGATTTGGCCCTGCCTTACTTAGCGAGCGGAAACAAAGTTTTGGAGGTAGGCTCGGGCAAAGGGAATTTTGCCCGCTTTTTGCATCAATCGGGTTTGAATCTAACGTATACCGGACTCGATTTTAGCCAAGAAGCAAGGCGAATGGCTGCAACGTACGGGATTGATATACGGGTTCAATCCGTACAGGAATACGCCGAAGCTCATCCCGAAAGCCACGAAGTGGTTTGTGCTTTTCAGGTCTTGGAACATGTCGTAGAAATCAGGTCCTTCCTGGATGCCATGGTGAAAGCCCTTCGTCCCGGCGGGACCCTCCTCATGGCCGTTCCATCCGAGGATTCCTATATCAGTCAGTCCAATAATTTGGCTCTCAATCTGCCACCGCATCATATCTCCCGTTATACCGATCGCTGGTTTGAGCACGCGGCCCAGCATCTTAACCTGGAATTGGTGACCGTGCAACACGACCCCTTGCAGCCCCACCATCGTTTTGACTACATTTATCAATTGACCATTGCTTCGATTTATCGAATGTTTGGTTGGAAGCGTCCCATGGTGGATCATCGCTTGGTGAATTGGATGGCGCGTATTCCGGCCTTTTTTTTAGGGAAATTGTTGGCCAAAGGATTGGGTCCGCACAACAGCCCTCATGGACATACCGTCTTTGCCGTTTTTCGCAAACCACTGCGTGCTTTGGACCCAATCGAATTCCAGCAAGTTCGTGAAAACGATGAAAGAACAATTTAAGACCTGGTACAAAGCCCAGCAATTCAGGCCAAGATGGTACAGCGTCTTGATCAATCCATTCTATATCATCAGGAGGGATTTGTACAAAACACTGGCCGCTATGGCTACCGGTTTTCGGGGCGGGTCTATGCTGGATTTTGGGTGCGGGGCCAAGCCTTACAAACATCTATTTGGCGTGGAGAGCTATACGGGGCTGGATATGGAGAACCCTGGACATCCCCATCTCACCGAAGAGGTGGATGTTTTTTATGATGGCAGGGCCATACCGTTTGAAGCAAATTGTTTTGATTATGCCTTGGCCAGCGAGGTTATGGAACATGTTTTTGAGCCGGATTTGATTTTAGGGGAACTTCATCGGGTTCTCAAGCCGGGAGGCCTGGTTCTGTTTAGCGTTCCCTTTGCCTGGAATGAACACGAAATGCCCTATGATTATGCTCGATACAGCCAAGGGGGGTTTAAGGCCTTGTTGGAACGGAATGGTTTTGAGGTGGTTCGAAGTTCCAAAACCAACGGCTATACCGCAACCTGGTTGCAAATGGGTATTTTGGGATGGTATCAAATATGGGAAACTCGTAACAAATATTTGAATCTTGTGCTGGGGCTAGTTTTGCTCGCCCCGCTGAATTTGCTGGCAGCTGCATTAGTTTTTGTTTATCCGGGCTCAAAAAGCTGGTATTGTAACACTGTTTTTTTGGCAAAGGCAACCAAGGACAAAGCGCCACATTGAGCTTCATGCAAAATACCATGCCTCTACGACTGGTTCTGCTGACAAGTTCTCAATCATCCGGCGGCGCAGCCATCGCCTGCATGCGTCAGGCCAGAGCGCTGAGCCAAGCAGGGCATCATGTTACCGTTATGAGTCCAGAGACTTGGTGGCCGGACGGAATACTTGGGAAGTGGATGAGACGATGGTATCCATTGCGCAAACATTTGGTTTACAAGCTTCAGCAATTTTTGGTTTGGACGCCAGGAGCCATGTTTAGCGGGAACCCCTGGCCGTCAGGTGACCCAAGGCGCATGGCCCATCCGGCCCTCCAAGAGGCGGATGCGGTTGTTTTGCATTGGATTAATCATGGTTTTTTGGGGTCTGCCGATTTGCAGGCTTTGTTGGAATTGGATAAGCCTATCCTATGGCACATGCATGATCAATGGGCTTTTACGGGGGGCTGTCATTATTCCGGGGCTTGTTCGGCTTTTGAACGGTCTTGTGGATCGTGTCCGCAGCTCCGATATCGTGGCCCCGATGATCGTTCTCGTCAACAGTTTACCGACCGTCAAAAATGGGCGACCCAAGCCGGCAATCGACTAGCGTTTGTTGCTCCAAGCCAATGGCTGGCAAGTATGGCTGCCAAATCCGGTATTGTACAAGGGAGCGGCGCCTTGGTGTGTTGCATTCCCAATCCTTTTGATTCAGAGGCTGATGGGCAAGGTTTAGAACCCCGGTTAACCGTTAACGGTTTGGCCAGGCCTCGTTTGTTTTTTGCAGCGGTGAATCCCTCCGATCCGCGCAAGGGTTGGGACTTGCTGATGATGGCTTTGGAGCACTTGAGCCGGGAGGGTTTGGTCTTTGAGGTTGAAGTGGCTGGTAAGGTACCGGATGCAGCACGTCAGCGGGTTCAGGCGTTGGAGGTCGGAGGCCATCGGATTTCTTGGCTGGGTTTGCTGGGCCCCTTGGCGATGCAGCAAGCCTATGCCCGAGCGGATTTTTTTGTCATACCCTCCTTGCAAGAGAATTTTCCCAATACGATTTTGGAGAGCTTTGCCGTTGGAACCCCGGTGGTTGGTTTTGCGGCAGGAGGAATCGCCGATATGATCGTTGAGGGACAGAACGGGGCGTTGGCTCCTGGCGTGGACCCGTGGGCATCCGAAAGTGCTAAGACGATGGCTGCGATGAACCTGGCTTCGGCCATGGTCAGGGTCGTAAAGCATCCCCAAGGTGATTTGCTTCGCCAGGGGGCCTACCAAAGCCTGGACTTGGTCCGTCCCGAACGCATAGCCAGAGCGTACAGTGAATTAGTTCAAGATATGTTAAAGAAACCCTCCAAGGACCTATGAGCAACCCCGAACGTATGTTCGTTTCCATTGTTACGGTTACTTACAATCCAGGCGAATTGCTCGAACCAACGATGCGTTCGGTGGCGGAACAGGTAGGTGTTCAAATCGATTATGTGGTGGTGGACGGGGCATCCAAGGACGGCACCGTGGACCGGTTGCGGTCCTTTGGAAAAAGGTTGGAAGAGAAAGAACCCGACGGCGGGCAGGATGAACGTAACCAATTGACTTATCGTTGGGTGTCCGAGCCCGACCGGGGTCTTTACGACGCCATGAACAAGGGGTTGGTGATGGCGCAGGGAGATTATGTCTTGTTTTTGAACGCCGGCGATATCCTCGCCCATCCCCGTGTTTTGGCTGATTTGTGGTCGGAGAGTAAGGGAGCCGCCGTTTATTATGGGCAGGCGATGGTTGTTGAATCGATGGGTGGTCGTGAATTAGGATTACGAAAGCCCTTGCCGCCTCAACACTTGAATTGGAGATCGCTGCGTTTTGGTATGGTGGTGAGCCACCAGGCCTTTGTAATCAAAAGGGAACTGGCTTTGCCTTACGATTTGAAGTATAGGATTTGTGCAGACATCGATTGGATGATACGCAGTTTGCGGGCCTTGGACCCAGGGCCCCCAGCTTCGGATAAAGTTTCAGGCTCTGCAGGCTCCGTTCATTTTGCCGACCGGGTCCTGGTTCATTTTTTGGATGGGGGCCTTTCGAGCCAACGCCGCAAAGCTGCCTGGAAAGAAAGATACCGCATTTTTGGGCGACACTATGGGTTTTGGAATAACCTGTTCAACCACCTTTGGATTGTCGTGCGCTATGTTTTGAGGCGGTTTGTGCCGAACTTTGCCTGAATCCCCCTCTTATGCCCTTAGACCCGTCGATCCGCTCCGTTCTCATTATTGGTAGCGGACCCATCGTCATCGGCCAGGCCTGCGAATTTGATTATTCCGGATCCCAGGCCGCCCGTTCCCTTCGCGAAGAAGGCATCGAAGTTATCCTCATCAATTCCAACCCAGCCACCATCATGACCGATCCCGTCACGGCGGATCATGTTTACCTGATGCCGTTGACCGTGGAATCTCTGGAGCATATTCTGAACAAACATTCCATTGACGCCGTGCTTCCCACCATGGGAGGACAGACGGCCCTCAACCTCTGCAAAGAGGCCGATGAATTGGGCCTGTGGTCCCAACACAACATACGCTTGATTGGGGTGGATATCGATGCGATTGAGCGCACCGAAAACCGCGAAGAATTTCGCAAACTTATGTTAGAAATCGGGGTCGATGTTGCTCCTTCTCGCATAGCCAATTCCTACCTCGAAGGCAAGGAGGCGGCCGAAGAAATCGGTTTTCCGCTGGTCATAAGGCCATCCTATACCCTGGGGGGTACGGGAGGCGCTGTCATTTACCGCAAAGAAGATTTTGATGCGGCTTTGAATCGGGGTTTGGACGCATCGCCTACTCACGAAGTTCTGATAGACAAGGCCGTACTGGGTTGGAAAGAATACGAATTGGAATTGTTACGGGATGCTGCGGATAATGTTTGCATTATTTGCACCATTGAGAATATGGACCCTATGGGCATTCATACCGGGGATAGCATTACCGTGGCACCGGCCATGACGCTGAGCGATACGGCCATGCAGGCCATGCGGGATCAGGCCATTCGAATGATGCGCTCCATAGGCAATTTTGCGGGAGGGTGCAATGTCCAATTTGCGATGGATCCCGAAACCGAGGCTTTGATAGCCATTGAAATCAATCCCCGGGTATCACGGTCTTCGGCTTTGGCCTCCAAGGCAACCGGTTACCCCATTGCCAAGATTGCTGCTAAGCTTGCCATAGGTTATCGATTGGACGAATTGCCAAACCAAATCACGCTAAGTACTTCCGCGTTTTTTGAGCCTGTGTTGGATTATGTTATCGTCAAAATACCCAAATGGAATTTTGACAAATTCCCCGGAGCCGATCGTCGCCTTGGCTTTCAGATGAAATCGGTGGGCGAGGTCATGGGTATAGGCCGGAGCTTTAACGAAGCGCTCCAAAAAGCCTGCCAAAGCCTTGAAATCAACCGGTCTGGTCTGGGTGGGGATGGCAAAGGCGAGAAACGAACCGAGGTGATCATGGAGAGCCTGGAAAATCCATCGTGGGAGAGGGTTTTTCACCTGTACGATGCTTTTGCCCAGGGGGTTCCCCTTAATTCCATTCACAAAATCACCCGAATAGACCCTTGGTTCCTCAGGGAGATTCGCACATTGGTCCAGTTTGAACAGCGCCTTCGTTCCATAAATCTGAAGGATGTCGGCCGTGATTTGATGAACGAGCTCAAACAAAACGGTTTTTCGGATGTACAAATCTCGCACATGGTTCTGGATGATGTGACCGAAGAGCAAGTTCGGGCAGCTCGATTGGGCATGGGGCTGCAGCGGGTTTGGAAAATGGTGGATACCTGTTCGGCCGAGTTCCCGGCCATCACGCCGTACTTCTATTCGACCTACGACCAAGAAAACGAAAGCGTGGTCAGCGAAAAACCCAAGGTGGTCGTCTTGGGTTCCGGTCCCAACCGCATCGGACAGGGTATTGAATTTGATTATTCCTGCGTTCATGGTCTGTTGGCAGCCCGTGAATCAGGATTTGAAGCCATCATGGTCAATTGCAATCCCGAAACGGTGAGCACGGACTTTAATATGGCCGATAAACTGTATTTCGAACCGGTGTTCTGGGAGCATTTGTTGGACCTTTTGGAGCACGAAAAGCCCGTAGGGGTGATCGTCCAGCTGGGCGGGCAGACGGCCCTCAAATTGGCCGAGAAAATCAACGCTCACGGCTACCAAATCATTGGAACCTCCTACCAAAGCATGGATCTGGCCGAAGACCGGGGCCGATTTAGTGATCTGCTCAAGGAACTGGATATACCCTATCCGCGCTACGGGGTTGCTGAAACGGCCGAAGAGGCGTTAACAATTGCGAACGAAGTCGGTTACCCGGTTTTGGTTCGTCCAAGTTATGTGTTAGGCGGACAGGGTATGTGCATTGTTATCAATGACGAAGAGCTGGAGAAGGCGGTCGTTGATTTGCTTCGAAAAATTCCTGGTAACCGTATTTTGATTGATCATTTTTTGGACCGCGCGATGGAAGCAGAGGCCGATTGCATCAGCGACGGCGAAGAGGTGGTCCTCTGCGGAATCATGGAACATATCGAACCAGCAGGGATACACTCCGGCGACTCCCATGCCGTCTTGCCACCGTTTGGACTATCGCCTTTGGTCGTAACCCAAATGGAAGACTATACCCGAAAGCTGGCCAAGGCCTTGGATATTCGCGGTTTGATGAATGTTCAGTTTGCAATCAAAAACGATATCGTTTATGTGATTGAGGCAAACCCGCGGGCATCGCGGACGGTGCCGTTCTTGGCTAAAGCCTACGGGGTGCCCTTTGTGAATATGGCCACCAAAGTGATGCTGGGCGTTCAACGTGTTAAGGATCTGCAGGTGGAGTACGCGCTGCAGGGATGGGCCATCAAAGAGCCTGTTTTTTCGTTCAATAAATTCCCCAACGTTAACAAATCTCTTGGACCCGAAATGAAGTCCACCGGGGAAGCTATTCGATTTATCAGCGACCTAAGGGATCCGTATTTCCGTGATTTGTACAAGCGCAAGTCGATGTACCTATCCCGGTAAATGATGTTTAAATCTTCGCAAGAAGTATCCTCCTAGCCGAATCGGCAATTTTTCATCCGTTTTTAATGGGTGATTTTAAACATTATTTGGTTTTTAGGGTCTAAAATCGGTCTTGTTAAGCAAATAGTCTCATGGCCCTGGATTCTCCCCGCCTTTTGTTGGTCGAAGACGATGAACGCATTGCCGAAGCGGTGTGCAGCGGTCTGCGTCAGGAAGGGTTTGAAGTAGATTGGGCCGCCGACGCTCAGGAAGGCAAAAGGCTTTTTGAGACTCTCGATTACCGGGTGGTTATTTTGGACCGTATGCTGCCCGGGTCTTTGGATGGACTGGCCTTGTGTAAACGCTTTAGGGCCCAGCGCCCGCTTTGCGGCTTGTTGATGTTAACAGCCCTGGGAACCACCGGCGACAAGGTGGACGGACTGGAGGCCGGTGCCGATGATTACCTGGTCAAGCCCTTTGATTTCGAAGAATTGTTGGCCCGAATTCGGGCTTTGTTACGGCGAAATACGGGGGACAGCGGACCAAGGCAATTGCAGGTGGCGGATTTGGTCTTGGATTTGCAGACCAAGGAAGCCCGACGGGGTTCCAAGACGATACCCCTGACGGCCAAAGAATTTCATTTGCTGGAGTACTTTATGAAAAATAAGGGCAAGGTTTTGAGCCGAGCCAAATTGGCTGCGGATGTTTGGGGAATTCATTTTGACACGGGAACCAACGTGGTGGATGTTTACCTGAATTTTTTGCGCAAAAAAATTGATCGTGATTTTGAGACCAAACTACTTGTCACCCATATTGGTCAGGGTTATCGGATGACCGATGACTCAAACAGCGAGCCTGAATCGTAGCTTCGCTAGGGCTCGTAGGTCCTGCACAATAACCGGGAAACGGGCCAGGTAATGACTTTACGTAATCAACTGAGCCAAACCCTTTTGATCCTGGTCGCCGGAGTTCTGGGGCTGGTCTTGTTCGGCGTTTATGTCCAAGCAGAGAGGGAACGAGGGACCAGTTACCTCGAACGCATGAGGCTCAGGTCTTATGCCGAAGGAGTTAGGTTTATGGAGTCGCCAGATTACGGGTCGGCCATAACCCCCAGAACATGGCTACAGGCCTCCGAAGAGACTCCGCGGTTCTTGGCTTTGTACAGCATTCAAAACCAGTTGTTATACGTTTTGGATTCCACCAACGGCGACTTGACGTTCGGGTCAACTATACTGGATCAAATACGCCAAGAAGGCCTGGTCTACGGGCATCAGGGCTTGGTCGAATGGGCTGCTATGGCTTTTGGCAAAGATCAATACAACGGCTTGTTGGTGGTTTGTGGCGGAGTGGATATACCAGGTCGTGAGCGGGTTCGTCGACTTGCCTGGGTCTTGGGCACGGCTTGGATTTTTGGGGTTGTGCTGACCTGGCTCTTGTCCTATGGTTTTGCGGGTAGGGCATTACGGCCTGTAAGCCATTTGCTGGATAAGCTGGATGATTTGCATGCTGAACAGGCTTTGCAATACAATTTGCCTGAAGCCGCTCGTAAGGACGAAATCGGACGTTTGGCGCGCCGATTTAACGACCTAATGGACCGATTGCGCGAGGCGGTAGGAACGCGACAGCAATTTTTGGGATTGGCTTCCCATCAACTCCGAACACCTTTGGCTTCCATGAAGACCGAGATGGAGGTCTTGTTGAAGCAAGAGCGAAGCCCCGAAGAATACCGTGCCGCTTTATCGGGTTTGTTGCAGCGCTTGGAGGACTTGAATTCAACAGCACGTCGTTTATTAGCCTTGGTCCAATTGGAGGTTGGAGGGGATGCACTGCGAAAAAATGCGTTGGGTTTGGACGAAATTCTGCTGGATGTGCAGTCGTGGTGGGGCCGGCATAGGCCCGATGCCCGAATTGAATTGCAATTGGATGAAAGGGTCGATGATGCTGGCTTGTTTTCGGTTCAGGGTGACGAAGAACTACTCAAAACCGCGCTTCATAATTTGATTGAAAATGCCCTTAAGTACAGCGAAACGCCCTGGACTCAGGTTCAATTGCGTCGGACCAAGACTATCCAAGGGCATGCCTTGGAAGTGGCGGTGCATGACCGGGGGCTAGGTATTCCGGAAGACCAAATTTCACGGCTTATCGAGCCTTTTTACCGGGGGAGCAACAGTGGTGGACAACCCGGGCATGGGTTGGGCTTGGCCTTGGTTTCCAAAATAGCCCTTTGGCACGGAGGGTCCCTGGAAGTCCAGTCCAAGGTCGGGGTTGGCAGCACATTTACCCTCGTCCTCCCCCCTATCTTTGGGCATGCTTAAAGGGATTTTGGTCTTTTTGTTGGTCATCTGGATGATGGGATGGCTGCTTCGTTGGGTTTTGCCTTTCCTCATGCTTCGCTGGATGCGAAAGTTTCAGGATCAGATGAGGCAGGCTCCCCGACAACAACGCTCGCAGACCACGGTGAATGAACAAAGTTCGGCGTCCAAAAATCGCCCGCAGTCCAGATCGTCCCAGGGTGAGTACGTGGATTATGAAGAAATCAAGTAAAATGTTGAACGTGTTATGAAAAAATCATCCCCACAAGTTGCCGCCCCCTGGAAGGGGCATTTGCTCGCGGTGGTCATCCTGGCTGCCTTGGCGCTGCTGTACAATTATCCCGTGCTCAGTGGCAAGGGACTGCGCATGGAGGATATGACCCAGGTTCAGGGTATGGCCAAAGAATTGCAGGATGCCAAGGCCCAAACCGGTCGGTATCCCCTGTGGACCAACGCTTTGTTCGGCGGAATGCCAGCCTACCAAATTGCGATGGAGACCCCGTATTCCTTGATTCAATACGTGGGGAGGATTTTTTATCTCTGGTTACCTGAGCCCGCTAACCTCATGCTGCTCTCCATGCTGGGGATGTATTTTTTGTTGGCGGTTTGGGGATGCAGCCGAAATCTATCCATGATGGGAGCTTTGGCCTTTGCCTTAAGCTCATACAATATTATAATTATTGATGCGGGCCATGTTACCAAGGCTTTGGCAATAGGTCTTATGCCCCCGGTACTGGCTGGGCTGCATTTATTGTTTAGCGGAAGGTCTTTGCTCGGTTTGGCAGTATTGGCACCCGCCTTGGCTCTTCAGCTGTTTGCGTATCATTACCAAATCACCTATTATTTGGGCCTGATGATCGCCCTTTATGTTGGGTATACCCTGGTCGAAAGCCTGAGGAAGGGTTCGCTCAAAGCCTGGTCGGTGGCATCGGCCTTGTCCGTTTTGGCTTTGGTTTTGGCTCTGGGGTCCAACTGGACCCACTTTGCGTTGACCAACGAATACGCCAAAGAAACGATGCGTGGGGGTTCCGACTTACTCAAAGTGGACAACAAAGGGAACGATGGCCTGGACCGGGAATACGCCCTCAAATGGAGCAACGGCATCGCCGAAACCGGAACCTTGTTGATTCCAAATTTTATGGGTGGAGCCTCGCAGACCCCTTTGGATAAGGGCAGCGCCACCTACCAAACCCTGGTCAGTGCTGGTGTCCCGGAATCTCAGGCCTTGGCCTTTGTGGAGGCGGGAGTACCCACGTATTTTGGTGATCAGCCCGGGGTGGCAGGGCCCACATATTTTGGGGCCTTGATGATTTTTTTGTTTGTGCTGGGCTTGCTTACCCTAAAAGGCTCTCTGCGCTATTGGTTGTTGGCTTGTGTTATGGTAAGCATTGCCTTGAGTTGGGGTCGAAATACCCCGGGATTCACCAACTTGTTGATGGATTACCTTCCGTACTATAACAAATTCCGAGCAGTAGCTATGAGCTTGGTGATGGCATCGCTGGCTGTTCCTTTCTTGGCGGTGCTTTTTGTACGGTCTTTGTTAAACAACGAAATTGATCGTGCGTTTTTGTTATCCCGGATGAATATTGCCTTGGGTGTGGTCGGTGGGTTGTGTTTGTTGTTTGCGGTGGCTGGGTCTATGTTCTTTGACTTTTCGACCCCATTGGACGATAGCGAACAGTGGAAGGGCATCAACGGTTTGGTGGACGCCTTCAGGGACGACCGTCAGGATTTATTGAGCAAGGATGCTTGGAAGTCCCTCTTTGTGATTGTCTTGGGTTATGCCGCCCTGAGGGCTTATCTGCAGGATCGGCTCAAGGCCAAGTTCCTGGTTCCGGCGCTCTTGCTCCTTTCGACCCTTGATCTTTGGTTGACGGATCGTCGTTATTTGTCTGAGGATGATTTTGAGCGCAAAAGCCGTTTGGAAGTTCCTTTTCAAATGACCGAAGCTGACCGGGTGATTTTGAATAACGAATCGGCCTTGCATTACCGGGTACTCGATTTTGGTCAACAAAACCCGTACAACGAAAATCGCGCCGGATATTTTCATAAATCGCTGGGAGGCTACCATGCCGCCAAATTGAGCCGCTTTGAGGATGTGAAGAACGGATACCTCGGCGGCAACGGGCAGGGGCCTAAGCAAAACCTGTTGAATGCGTTTAATGTTCGCTGGTTGATTTATCCGCCTCAGGAACAGGGACAAGCCCCCTTTGCGATGCCCAATCCGGATGCCTTGGGCAATGCCTGGTTAGTTCGCCGACTGGAGGTTGTTTCCAACGCCAAGGCCGAATTTGATTCGTTGGGTACGGTGAATTTGGCTCAGGTAGCGGTAATTGACCAGGCCATGGCCGGCAAAATTCGTTCGGGGAACTATGCCGTGGATTCGAACGGTTACATTCGTTTGCTTTCCTATGCCCCGGATACAATGCGTTATGCGTACGCTAATTCTTCGCCTTCGCTGGCTGTTTTTTCGGAGGTTTATTATGCCCACGGCTGGAATGCTTATGTGGATGGTCAAGCGGTACCCCATCTGCGCGTGAATTATTTGTTGAGGGGTCTCGAATTGCCTGCCGGTGAGCACAAAATAGAATTTCGCTTTGAGCCGGCTACCTATACGGAGGGCGAAAGGATTTCCTTGGCCTTCAACCTGGCTTTGTTAGCGGTTGTAGGCCTCGCGTCTTGGAAAGGTCTTCGCTCTGCAACGTCGGCTTCTACCTCCAACCCAAACTCTTCCACTTTAACATGAGCAAGCCCCTGGTTTTGATTTGCAACGACGATGGTATTCATGCTCCGGGAATACGCGCGCTGGTTGAGGCCGTTCGGGATTTGGGGGACTTGGTGGTGGTGGCACCTGATCGCCCGCAATCCGGGATGGGTCATGCCATAACCATTGGCTTTCCATTGCGTGTGCAGGCCCAGGAAGGTCTTTTTGGAGATATTCCGGCTTACCAAACCAGTGGCACCCCGGTGGACTGTGTGAAACTGGCGGTGGATCGGGTATTGCACCGCAAACCGGATTTGTTGTTATCGGGCATTAACCACGGCTCCAATGCGTCGATCAATGTTATTTATTCGGGTACCATGTCGGCTGCCGTGGAGGGTGCTATTGAAGGCATTCCCAGCGTGGGATTCTCTTTGTGCGATTACGCCTTGGAAGCTGATTTTGATTTAGCGGCCCGTGTAGCACGTCAGGTTGCTGAGCAGGTTTTGCAACGTGGGCTGATGCCGGGATCTTTGCTCAATGTGAATATACCCAAAGTCGATGCCCGACAATTTCGTGGGCTCAAAGTGGCTCGGCAGGCTGCAGCCAAATGGAAGGAAAATTTTGAAGAGCGAATTGATCCCCATGGCAAAAAGTATTACTGGATGACGGGGGAATTTGACTTGATGGAGCAGGGGGAGGATACCGACGAATGGGCTCTGCGCCATGGTTTTGCCTCTGTGGTTCCGGTTCAGTTTGATTTGACCGCCCATCATGCCCTGACCGGTTTGCAGACCTGGGGAATGCAGGATTGGGTTTTTTGATTTTCAACCATGTTGCCTTCTTTTTGGCGTAAAACAAGTGGCCGACGTGGTTTTATGGCGGCCTTGATGGGCCCTGTCGGGTTTATGGGGCTTTGGCTTTTGTGGAAAGGCAGGGAATCGGATTCGGCAAATTGGTGGGATTTGTTATGGAATAGTGGCTTGATGGGGCCGGTCTTGAGTTTGATGGTTTTGCCCAACCTGGCGCTTTTTTGGTGGCATCTTCGCCAAGGTTCGGACGAAGGTGCTTCGGGGGTCTTGGCGGCTACGCTGTTTTATGGGATCTTGGTGGTTTTAATCAAAGTGCTCGTTTAGTATTCCGTGAGAGTTTATTGTATAGCGGGCGAGGCATCGGGGGATATGCACGGGGCGAGTCTCTTGGCTGAATGGCGCAAGAGGGACCCCTCTTTGCAAGTTCGTGGCTGGGGCGGTGACTTGATGCAGGCCCAGGGAATGGATTTGGTCAAGCATTACCGTGAAACGGCTTTTATGGGTTTTGCCGAAGTGGTCCGCAATTTGCGGACGATTTTGGGTCTGCTGGATTTGGCGCGTAAGGACCTAGAGGCCTACGCCCCGGATATTTTGCTCTTGGTGGATTACCCGGGTTTTAATCTGCGTATGGCGCGTTTTGCCAAGGCCAAGGGAATTCGCGTGGTCTATTATATTTCGCCCCAGATTTGGGCCTGGAAAGAAAGTCGAATTCATCAAATTCGACATTCCGTGGATTTGATGTTATGCATACTCCCCTTCGAAAAGGATTGGTATGCCCAACGCGGATTGAAGGTGCATTACGTGGGCCATCCTTTGGCGGATCAATGCCGGCCTATGAATGCCCAAGAAATTTTAGCAACGCGTCAGGAACTGGGGATTCCGGGTGGGCCTTTTGTTGCTTTGTTACCCGGAAGCCGTTTGCAGGAAATTCGTAAACACGGTTCTCTCATGTTGCGGTCTTTGGCCAAGCTTAAGCCCGATGGTTTTGTATCGGACCAAGGGGTTCAAGGTGTAAATCAGGTTTCTGCGGTTTTGGCCATGGCTCCCGGGGTGGATCAATCGGTTTATCAACCCTTACAGGACGAGGCGCGTTCCCTCGGCTTGAGCCTGCTTTGTTTGACAGGCAAGACCCGGGATATTCTTGGCTGTGCCGATGCGGCTTTGGTGGCCTCGGGTACCGCCACATTAGAAGCCGCACTCATGGGTTGTCCTATGGTCGCGGTTTACCGGGTTCATCCCTTGTCCTATTTCATCGGCAAGGCCCTGGTCAAGGTTCGGTATGTAAGTTTGGTCAACCTGATTTTGGACCGGGAAGCGGTACCCGAACGTTTGCAGACCAGGGCCATACCGTCGGTCCTGGAGGCCGAACTTCGTTCCCTCTTGGCCCCCGCTTCGGCGGCCGCTATGGCCCAGAAACAAGCTTTTGAGGAATTGCGGAGCCTTTTGGCCCGCGTAAACGGGGACGAAGAAGGGGCCACAGCCGCCGCCCGCGCTGCAGATTGCATTGTCCGCTGGGCCCGGGAGCCCAAGGGCTGAATTTGGCCTCCCCTGAACGATATTTGCAGTCCTCCGGGGGATTAGCTCAGCTGGCTAGAGCGCTTGCATGGCATGCAAGAGGTCGTCGGTTCGACTCCGATAT
>JBMTCP010000029.1:0-12962 GCA_049431025.1 Bacteroidia bacterium
GGGGATTGACGGCGCGCAGGGCGCTTGTCCATCCCGGGAGGGGACCAGCAGCCCGTCTACCGAGCCGGAACTTGGTTCCGGCCTTTTTTTATTTTGGGTATTCGCTCAAGTAAACTTGGCTCATCCCGCAAAATAAAAAAAGCCTCCCTTCGGGAGGCTCGGTAGACGGGTTGCGGAAAAAGAGGGATTCGAACCCCCGGTAGAGTTGCCCCTACACCGCATTTCGAGTGCGGCCCGATCGACCACTCTGGCATTTTTCCGCTGCTAAAGTAAGCATTAAGCCCTTTACCTTTGCCCCATCATGATTTTGGGACAAAAACTGGTGGTCATCCTGCCGGCCTACAATGCCGAGAAAACCTTGGCCAAGACCTATGCGGAAATCCCCATGGATATTGTGGATGAAGTGGTTTTGGTCGATGATCATTCGACCGACCGGACTGCCGAGGTTGGACGGGCCTTGGGCATCCGCCATGTTTTGGTCCACCCCCAAAACCGAGGCTACGGAGGAAATCAAAAAACCTGTTACCGCAAAGCCCTGGAATTGGATGCAGATATTGTTGTGATGCTTCATCCGGATTACCAGTACACCCCCCGACTTATCGAAAGCATGGCTTACCTGGCGGCTCATAAGGTGTACCCGGTGGTGATCGGCTCTCGAATTTTGGGTAAAGGTGCCTTACAAGGGGGTATGCCCCTGTACAAGTACATTTTTAACCGTATGCTAACCCTAACCCAAAATTTTCTGATGGGTCAAAAGTTATCGGAATACCATACAGGGTACCGGCTATTCACGGCCGATGTACTTCGTAACATTTCTTTTGAAAAGAATTCCGACGATTTTGTTTTTGATAACGAAATGTTGGCTCAGATATGTTACCGGGGTTATTCAATTGGCGAGGTCTCTTGTCCTACCCGTTATTTTGATGAGGCCTCCTCCATTAATTTTCGTCGTAGCATGATTTACGGTTTGGGTGTTTTGCGGGTAGCCCTTCAATACCGTTTTCAAAAATGGGGACTGCTGAATTTTTCGATTTTTGAATAAAATGTCAATCCTCGTTGACATCTTACGGTTTCGTTGGGTTCGGTTAATTTTTCGAGGTCTTCAGGGCCTGGCCTTGTTTATCGTACTGGTTTTGTTTGTGGCCGTTGGATTCTACCTACGGTCCGAAATTTATCGTTTTGCACCACCTCAACCCTTTGAGGGTGATTGGGTTTACAACCCGTATGATTCGATGCCTCCTTTGCGCTTCAAAGCCAATTTTCACGCCCATTCTCGGTCGTGGGGTGGTTGGACCAACGGCCACCAGTCGGATTCCGTTCTTGTCACGGCGTATAGGGAAGCGGGGTATCAGTTGCCTGCGCTATCCAATTACCACCGGATCAGTACCTGGTCCCAGGGCAAGGCGCCCTTGTATGTTCCGGTTTACGAAAGCGGTTATAATCCACTCAAATCCCATTTGTTGGTGATGGGTTTGGAACAACCGTCCTATTTCGATTTCCCGCTATTCCAGAACACATCCCAACAGCAACAAATTATTCAAGGATTGAGGGATCGAGGTGCCGTTTTAGCGATGGCTCATCCGGATTTTGGAGGTGGGCGACGTCTAAGTGATATGGCCCTACTAGGCGGATACCATTTTATGGAAGTCTTTAATCATTACCGTCATTCCGAAGCCTATTACGATGCGGCTTTGACGGCCGGCCGACTATCTTGGGTTTTGGCTAACGACGATACCCACGATCTCCACAGGGAAGCCACCTTTAAGCGCTGGAATGTTCTTATGGGCGAACGTGCCGATAGCCGCGTTGTCATGCAGAGGGCTTTGGAAGGTCGCCATTACGCGGTCTATGCCGAAGATTCAACGTTTCATAAAACCCTGGTGTCGTGTTCAGCACCTTCTCCAAACCAACGAATTTTTCGTTTTTCACATCCCTTGGAACGAATTCAGGCAATCGGTCAAAACGGTACGTTGTTAACGGAATCCTTGCAAACCGATACGTTGAAAGTGGAAATAGGTCCCCAGGAACCCTACGCCCGGGTTGAAGCCATGGATCCGGGTGCCAAAATTTTATTGAACCCCATGGTGCGAT
Source organism: Bacteroidia bacterium (assembly GCA_049431025.1). Lineage (GTDB taxonomy): Bacteria > Bacteroidota > Bacteroidia > UBA7662 > UBA7662 > SYHX01. The sequence goes on from JBMTCP010000029.1 coordinate 2,092, forward strand.
TCCGTGGGGGACCGTTGCCATTGGCAGCCGCTTTACGAGCCGAGGTGGATCCGCTAAGGACATGGGCATTTCGCTTGGGGGTCTTGGTTATCTTGTTCGGTCTACTTTGGATAGCACGATGGATACGAACCATAGGGTAAACCCAACGGATCCCTGGTATACACAGCCGCGTTTTGCGCGTCCTTTTTTGTTGTTATTGTCTTCCTTTTTTTACCTGGGCTTGGGCGGTTGGTCGCTCCTGGATTGGGACGAAATCAATTTTGCGGAATCTGCAAGAGAAATGTTAGCGTCTGGTGATTACGGCTCCGTTCAAATTAATTTTCAACCCTTTTACGAAAAGCCTCCCCTTTTTATGGTGATGCAAGCGGGGATGATGAAGATTTTAGGGGTGGGAGAGTTGGCGGCTCGTTTGCCGAATGCTTTGCTTGGATCGATTTACCTTTTAACCCTTTATGAGTTGGGTCGTCGTTGGCTAAGCCAACGGGGGGGGTGGTTATGGGCGGTCCTTCTTTGGGCTACTTTGTTGCCCCATGCCTATTTCAAGTCGGGGATTATCGATCCGCTTTTCAATTATTTTATTTTGGTTTCGGTTTGGGCCTTGTTTAGAGCCATGCACCTTGGATTGCAGGGTTTATGGAAGCCGGGTTGGTGGGTTGTGGCCGGATTGGCGTCCGGATTGTCGGTTTTGACCAAAGGTCCCGTGGGCTTTTTGTTGTTGGCCTTGACGGCGCTTTTTTGGATGCTAAGGAACCGGGTTTGGTCTGTCTTATGGTGGAAGGGGGGAGGCGTTTTTGCCTTAGGGCTTTTGTTGCCGGTTTTGACCTGGGTAGCTTTGGAATGGTGGGTTCGGGGCCCTACGCAATTGATCTTGTTTTGGTCTTATATGATTGACCTTTTTCGAACCGGCGTAGCTGGTCATGAACAACCGTTCTATTACCATGCCTTGGTTTTGTTACTGGGTTGTTTGCCGGCCATTCCTTTGGCCCTGCCTCTGTTGTTGAGATGGGAAGGGCCTACCCTTGCGCCCCAAGATTTTTCCAAAACCTTGTACCAAGCCATGTTAACTCTTTTTTGGGTTGTTTTGCTTGTTTTTAGTCTGAGCACCACCAAGATCATCCATTATTCGTCCTTGACCTATGTGCCTTTAGCATTTTTGGGGTCTGCGTTTTTGATGGATTTCCGACGTTCCGTGAAATGCCCTGCTTGGTTGACCGCGATGTTGAGTTTCCAGGTAGTCTTTTGGGTTCTTGTTTTGGTTTCGATACCTTGGGCGCTTCGTTTCAAAGACTTGTGGGTCGATCGTATCCAGGATGTCTTTGTTCGTTCAGCCTTAAAGGATGCAATACCATGGATAGGTTGGGAGTCCTTGTGGGTATTACCTTTTCCTTTTTTGATGTTATGGGGTTGGCAAAAGATTAAAAACCGGGCAGAAGATCGAGGTATCTTGGGAATGGGTTTGGGGGTTGCGATTTTGGTGATGGGTTTAACCTATTCCTATTTGCCTCGAATCGCTTCGGTCACCCAAACCCCTGCGGTGAATTTTTACCAATCCCTAGCCGGTCAAAAAGTCTACGCAGCTACCTATGGTTTCAAAAGTTATGCTCCCTTTTTCTACATGAAAATTCCCCATTATGGCACAGGTCCCGCCTCATCCATGCCGGTAGGGGAAGAAATCATGCAGGTCCCCTTGGACCGACCTGTTTATGTGATTGCGCGCGTGGACCGGCTTCCCGATACCACCGCCCTCCCTCTTCGTGCGGTAGGGGGCCAGGGTGGCTTTGTTTTTTACCGTCGCTACCGTTGATACAAGGTATTTGGTGCATCTTTGTGTATGCAAATCAATAGAATACTACTTTTTTGGTCCCTATTCCTACTCTTAAGTATGGTAGGGGTGCTGTCCTTAAACGCCCAACCGACCAGCACCAAGGTGGAGGCTCGTTTCAAGGTATACGGGAATTGCGGGGCTTGCGAAGAACGCATAACCGAGGCCTTGGATCAAAAAGGAATTGTTGCAGGGGGATGGGATCGTGAAAAACAGGAGGTGTGGGTGGTTTACAGGCCGTCCAAAGTGACTTTGGAGCAAATTCATCGGTACATCGCTGCCGTGGGTCACGATACGGACCTCATGAAAGCGGACTCTGCGGTGTACCAGAGCCTTCCAAACTGCTGCCTTTACCGCGAAAAGCACAGCCCGCATTGATGGTTTGTCCACCTTTCATCCCCTTGAAGGTTTGGATCCTACCATGGTTTATCCTCGGGATCTTGGACTCGGGTATGGTCCATGGCCAATCCGTCGATACCGTTCGAGGGGTGGTCCTGGAGGAGGATCTTAAGGGAGACCTGAGACCTTTGCCCAATGCTCATGTTTATTGGATGGGAACCGACCAAGGCATAACCACCGGGCCTTTGGGAACCTTTGCCTTGGGAACCAACGCCACCACCAGGGCTCTGGTTATTCGTTACCTGGGAATGGAACCGGATACCCTTTACATCACCGATTTCAAGCCTTTGCGGGTGATTATGAAACCTTTTTACCAACTGGGTCTCGTAGAAATTTCGGAGGAGAGGGCGAGCACCTATATCCGGCGGGCCGATGCCATTTCAACCACGGTACTCACCGAGGCCGAGCTCTTCAAAGCGGCTTGTTGCAATCTTTCCGAAAGTTTTGAGACCAACCCTTCGGTCGAAGTTTCGTATACCGATGCGGTGAGTGGGGTTAAACAAATTCAACTGCTCGGCTTATCCGGTACGTATGTACAAATGTTGCGGGAGAACCTACCCACCATGCGAGGATTGACATCGCATTATGGATTAACCTTGATTCCGGGCACTTGGTTGGATGAGATACAGCTTACCCAAGGTCCAGGTTCGGCGGTCAACGGCTTTGAGGGGATGAGTGGCCAAATCAATTTGGAATTCAAGAAGCCCAACCTCGACGAGCCCCTGCTTTTGAACGGTTACCTGAATCAAATGGGGCGTTCCGAGGTCAATGCGGTGGCTTCGACCCGTTGGTCACCTCGATGGACCTCGGCCTTGCTCCTTCATGGAAATCGAATGGATGGGGCACCTGATATCAACGGAGATGGTTTTATGGACCTTCCTCGAGGGCATCAGGCGAATGGTTTGGCCAGGTTGTTTTACAACGACGGTCAAGGATGGACGGGCCAAATCAATTTTCGTCGCGTCAGTGACCGCAGGAACGGTGGGCAAGTTGCCTTCGACCATTCCAAGGATTTTTTGGAGCAGCTCAACCTGTACGGCTTAAAGAATCGTTTGGATCAAACTGAACTTTTCGGGAAGGTGGGTTATGTTTTCCCGGCGCACCGGTATCGTTCCCTTGGAATGTTATGGAGTCTGGGCACCACCCAATTGAATCATCGTTACGGTTACCGAACCTATACAGGCCGGCAAAATTCCGGGATGATGCAGGTTCTGTACCAGGATGTTTGGAAAGAAAGCCGCAACCGGTACCGGGTTGGTTTCCAGATGATGAGCGATGATTACCACGAAGTAGTGGATACCTTGGCGATACCCCTTGGATCGGATGCGCGGCAATCGTTCCATCGGCTGGAAAGAGTTCCCGGTGTTTTCGGAGAATTGACCCTGGACCGGCATCGTCAACAATGGGTGATAGGGGCTCGTTGGGATTATCACAGTCTGTTTGGGGGGCAGTTCAGCCCTCGCTTGCATTGGAAATACGATGTTACCGACAAGGATCAGCTGCGGTTGGGGATTGGAAGGGGATTCCGGGTGGCATCGGTATGGGCCGAGAATCAGGGAGCGCTTGTAAGTTCCAGGGCCTTGCGGTTGGTGCCCTCTCAGGAAGGTACGGTCGGTCGTCCAAGCTCGTCGGCTTATGGTTTGAATCCGGAGTCTTCGTGGTATGCCGGTTTGCATTTTCGTCATGATTTCCGCTTCAATTACCGCAACGCGAGCATGAGTCTGGATGTTCAGCATCAGGAGTTTTCGGGTCAGGTGGTGGTTGATTATGATCGCGATCCCCAGGCCTTGTGGTTGTACAATCTCCAAGGTCGTTCGTACAGTCGCAGTGCTCAAGGGGAGTTGCATCTGCAGCCCTTAAAAAGGCAAGAGCTTCGTTTGGCTTACCGCTGGCAAGACGTTCAAACCGATTATGCGATGCCTTCACCGACAGGGCTTCCACCGGTGACCGGGGAATCGAGGCGCCTTCAGCGGCCCATGGTTCCAACCCATCGAGCGATGCTCAATTGGTCCTACCGAACCAAAAAGCGTTGGGAATGGGATGCGACCGTTCAAGTCTTTGGCCCCAAAAGAATTCCAAACACGCAGTCGAACCCGGAGGGAATGCGTATGGCCGGGACTTCGCCTTGGTATGCGGTGGTCTTTGGGCAGGTTACCCGCAACTTCAAGAGGGCTTCGGTTTATTTGGGGGTCGAAAATCTGGGGGATTTTCGTCAACGGGATTTGATTCTGTCGGCCCAAGAGCCTTTTGCCTCCACCTTCGATGCCTCGCTGGTATGGGGTCCGGCCATTGAGCGGATGGTTTATGCGGGTTTTCGTTATAGGTTTGTGCCCAGCGATTAGGCCTTCTTAGCTCAGCTGGTAGAGCAACTCATTCGTAATGAGTAGGTCGCAGGTTCGAATCCCGTAGAAGGCTCCATTTTGGGACGTCTGTCCCCCGCTTACTTGTCCACAGATTGCGTAATGGACCGATTTTCGGTTCTAATTTTGCGGAAACGCAAACGAAATCACCTGTTTTTCGTTTTAAATCGTATGCTCAACTGCTAGTTTTTCTATTACTACTTTTAACCAATTCAACAGTCCCGTGAATAATTCTGATCAAAATTCTGGTAAATGCCCCGTCATGCACGGTGCCAATACGCAATCCGGCCAAGGCGGCCCCATGGCGTGGTGGCCCAAATCCCTTAACCTGGATATACTCCATCAGCACGATACCAAAGTCAACCCCAACGGCGAAGGCTTTGATTACCGCAAAGCCTTTGAATCCCTGGACCTCGAAGCCCTCAAGGCCGATCTCAAAGCGCTCATGACCGATAGCCAGGCTTGGTGGCCGGCAGACTGGGGGCATTACGGAGGATTGATGATTCGGATGGCCTGGCATGCGGCCGGTACCTACCGGACTTCGGATGGACGGGGCGGTAGCAATACCGGTAATTTGCGTTTTGCCCCCTTGAATAGCTGGCCCGATAACACCAATTTGGACAAAGCCCGCCGCTTGCTTTGGCCGGTCAAGAAAAAGTACGGGAACAAAATTTCGTGGGCCGATTTGATGATCCTTGCTGGAAACATGGCTTACGAGTCCATGGGTTTCAAGACTTTTGGTTTCGCCGGTGGCCGTGAGGATATATGGCATCCCGAAAAGGATGTTTATTGGGGCAGCGAAAAAGAGTGGTTAACCAAGGATCGTTACACCAACCCTGCAGATAGCAATTCCTTGGCGAATCCGCTGGCCGCCGTCCAGATGGGTCTCATTTACGTCAACCCCGAAGGGGTGGATGGCCAGCCCGATCCACTGCGCACGGCCCAGGATGTCCGTACCACTTTTGCGCGGATGGCCATGAACGATGAAGAAACCGTGGCACTTGCGGCCGGCGGCCATACCGTGGGCAAAGCCCACGGTAATGGGGACGCCTCGGCCCTGGGCCCCAACCCGGAAGGCGAAGAGCTGCATACCCAGGGTTTTGGATGGATCAATCCCGGTGGCAAGGGCCACGGGGCCGATGCCGTCACCAGCGGCCTCGAAGGGGCCTGGACGACGACCCCCGACCGTTGGAACCATACCTATTTTCATCTATTGTTAAATTACGATTGGGAATTGCGCAAAAGCCCTGCCGGGGCCTGGCAATGGGAGCCTATCAACATTCGCGAAGAAGACAAGCCGGTGGACGCTCACAACCCGGCCGTTCGTCGCAACCCCATCATGACCGATGCGGACATGGCCATGAAAATGGATCCGGAATACCGCAAAATTTCCGAACGCTTTCACAAGGACCCTGCTTATTTCGAGGAAGTCTTTGCCAAGGCATGGTTCAAGCTAACCCATCGCGATTTGGGTCCTCGCTCCAGGTATTTGGGTCCCGATGCTCCCAAAGTCGATTTGATTTGGCAGGATCCTTTGCCATCGGCACCGGCTCCCATGAGCGATGCCCAAATCACTGCGCTCAAAAAGACCCTCTTGAACAGCGGGCTTAGCCATAGCGATTTGATTTGCACGGCTTGGGACAGCGCCCGCACTTTCAGGGGTTCGGATTTCCGCGGTGGTGCCAACGGTGCCCGGATTCGTCTGGCCCCTCAGAAGGACTGGGCCGGCAACGAGCCTCAGCGCCTGGCTCGCGTTCTGGCCGCTCTCGAACAAATTCAAGCTTCCTGCGGTCACCCGGTTTCCATGGCGGATTTGATCGTTTTGGGGGGGACCGCGGCCATCGAGGCAGCGGCTCATCAAGCGGGAGTCCACGTTCAGGTCCCCTTTCATCAAGGAAGGGCCGATGCCGTTGCCGAATGGACCGATGCCGAATCCTTTGCCGTCTTGGAACCGCTTCACGATGGTTACCGAAACTGGCTCAAAGAACATTACGATGCGCAACCCGAAGAACTCTTGTTGGACCGCACTCAATTGATGGGATTAACCGCCCCCGAAATGACGGCCCTCGTTGGAGGCATGCGGGTCTTGGGAACCAATCACGGCGGCAAGAGCCATGGGGTTTGGACGGATCGCGTTGGTGTTCTCAGCAATGATTTCTTTGTGAACCTTACCGACATGCGCTATCGTTGGGAACCTACCGGCCGTAATTCCTACAACCTGGTTGACCGTACTTCGGGGGATACCCGATGGACCGCAACGCGGGTGGATTTGGTCTTTGGTTCCAATTCGGTGTTACGGGCCTATGCGGAATTTTATGCCCAAGACGATAACAAAGAACAGTTTGTTCGTGACTTTGTCAAATCTTGGGTCAAAGTCATGAACGCTGACCGCTACGATTTGCGATAAGTCGATCAAGATGTTGTGGAGCGCGTTCCTGTTTTGTTCATTGCAGGCTGCTCCCGTTGATAGCCTAAAACCCTCGGTTCATGCGGATTCTCCCATGTTATCCGGCAGGGACTCTCTGTTGTTAAAGCAATTGGATGAAGTCGTCATCACCGGTTCCAGGGAATTTCAGCGCCGTCGTGAATCGCCTGTTGCGGTTCATGTGGTGAATCGTCGGGCGCTTCAAGGAATTCAAGCCAACAATGCGTTGGAAGGCTTACGGTTGATCCCCGGACTCCGTACCGAAACCAATTGCCAGACCTGCCATTATACCCAGGTCCGCATGAATGGTTTACCTGGAGGTTATTCTCAAATCCTTTGGAACGGTCGACCGGTGGTGAGTTCGTTGTTGGGTCTTTACGGTCTGGACATGTGGCCCGCTTCCATGGTCGAGCGAATCGAAGTTGTTCGCGGTGGAGGGTCCACGATGTACGGTTCCAATGCCGTTGGGGGTACCGTGAACATTATCACGCGTACTCCGGACCAAAACGGCTTCTCGCTTGGCAGCACCTACCGTCGGGTAGGAGGGGGCGCGTCCGATGGCTTGGTGGACGGGGAACTGAGTCGGCTGTTCGCAAAAGGACAAGGAGCGGTTCAGGTTCTTTACAACCACCGCAGCAGACAGTGGTGGGATGCCAACGGCGATGGCTTGAGCGAACTTCCCAAAACCAAAGCTGATAACTTGTCCCTGAACGCCTATTGGCGACCCAAAGCCGGTGGACGGTGGAATTTATCGTTGCAAACCATGCGGGAATACCGCTACGGTGGATCCATGGTGTTTGGGCCGGTCTACCTGGCCTCACAGGCCGAAGAGCGCAAGACCAGGGCAAAACTTGGACATCTGGACTACCGAAAAACCTGGAATCAAGGACGTTCCAACGTTGTGGCCTATACGGCATGGCAAGGGGTTCAGCGGGAGCACTATACCGGGATTTTCCCGGATTCCCCGGCTGCAATTCTCCAGCATTTGGCGAGTCCTCCTTACGGTGGGTCCAACGCTTTAACAGGTCAAACGGGGATACAAGTAGGTCATCGATGGGAGGTGGCAGGAAGACCGATGAATATAACGGCCGGTATGGAGTACCTGAGCGATCGGGTTACCGACAGCATTCCGGCTTACCGATTCTTGGTGGATCAAAATATCCGCGATTGGGGACAATTTGCTCAAATCGAATGGTTCCTCCATGCTCGATGGCGCTTGCTGAGTGGTTTGCGGATAGACATCCATTCGATGTTAAAACAACCGGTTTGGAGTCCTCGCTTGGCCTTGTTATTCAAGAAAGAAAACGGCTGGCAATGGCGTCTGGGGTATGCCTCGGGTTTTCGAGCTCCCCAAGCCTTTGACACGGATTTGCATACCGCCTTTGCGGGGGGTGGGGTATCCCGTGTTACCCTTGACCCGCGATTAGGCGCTGAATATTCCCATAGTTTTCATACCTCGTTGGGTTACGAAAAAGCTACCGCGAATTGGGTGTACGGATTTGATTTGGAAGGGTTTGGAACACGTTTGAACGATGCTTTTGTCTTGGAAAACATCGGTTCGGATCCCTGGGGCGAACAGCTTCTTAAGCGCAACGGCAACGGAGCAACTGTTGCGGGTATCAGCGCGGAGGGCCGGGCCCAATGGGGAAGACGATTCCAATGGGAGACGTCCTGGACTTGGCAATTCAATCGTTGGGATGTGCCCGTTCAAGTTTTATCTCAAGCTCCCGCAACCCGTCTTTTTATGCGGACCCCCAACTTTTACGGGTACAGCCAAGGTACCTGGTGGTCCAAGCGGGGATGGACGTTGAATTTGAATTTGTTGCTAACAGGCCCGATGTGGGTCCCTCGATTTGGAGGCTCCGAGGCCAATCCCAACGACCTATTTTTTCGATCCCCCACCATGGTCGAGTGGAACGGTCAATGGACCAAAAAATTCAATTTCAAAGGCCTCCATACGGATTTTGAGTTTTTTGCGGGGTTCAAAAACCTGTTGAACCGTTACCAAAGAGAATTTGACCGGGGTCCGGGAAGGGATAGCAACTTTATCTACGGTCCCTCAACACCAAGGACCTGGGTTTTGGGTTTTCGTATCCAAGGTTGACGGGTTTTCGAGAAGTGAATTTAACCGACTTTGTATTCAATTGGATTTAGAGCGCCACGGTGGCGCTGAGGGTGAGGTAGGGCCAGTTTTCGGCTCCAATCGAATCTCGGCCTTTGGTGAGTCTCCTGAATTCCAAACGCCCCACAAAGTGATGGTTGGGTCTGTATTTTAAGCCCATCGAGTAACCCCTCCAAAAGGAAGAACTGTTGTTATCGGATTTGGGTACGACAATCCCGGCCGGATCATCCAATAGTTCGGCCCGTAGATTGCAAGCCCAAAACGGATTCAAAAAATGTTCGGCAACGATGTTTCCCTGGGCCCAGGTATCTCCGTTTTGCCAGCCGTGGTAAAAGCTGCTGCTTAGAAGGGTTTTGGAGGTGGGGCGGTACAAGGCATAGGAATCGAAGAGGGACCTCCAGCCAAGCACTGGTTTGTTGTTACCGGGGTCCATTCGCGATGCATGTTCCTCACGACCCCCAAAATAGTTTAGGTTAATCAGCCATTGGGAACTTGGTCGGATTTCCATTTGGGCTACCAGTCCTTGGCCGGCGACCCGATCCACGGCTTGTTGCCAACCGTTCACCAAGTAAACGTAGGTGCTGTATCGAGGGCCCCAGTTATAACCGATTCGGACCCCGCTGAGGTAATACGGAACAAATTCGGCCGATAACGAACGCGTATAGGTCGGTTGATCTTTGGATAAGGGATTTTCGTTGGTGAAGGGCGACCCCAACAAACCTGCATCAATCCACAAATCCAATTTTTTCCAAGGCTTGATCCCCAGGCTGGCTTCGAGAAGGCGGGGTTCTCCGGGCAGGTAATTTCTTTCCATGTAGGTGCCAAAGGCCGGCATCAAGCGACTCCGAATTTGTGCGCTTTGGTAGCGCAGGTCCAAAAGGGCCAGGTTAATGGCCCACTGGTTAAGTGAGGAGGAACTGACCAGGTCCGGAATTTGTTGGCTCCTGGTCGGTCCCCAATTTCGGTAAATATCCAATTGGGCCCCCAAGACCAAGGGCTCAGCGCCCAAACGAATACCGCCTGTAGAGTCCGCAAAACCGGTGTTGACGACTTGGGCTCTCAGCATGAGTGGACATCCCAAAAGCCCTATACCAAGAATTAAACCCAGGGTTCGAATCAAGGTCTTAACACCATGAAAACAATCGTGAAACCAACCATGAAAAATCATCAAGTAAATCAACATTTTGTTGGGCTTATTTTGCTGATAATTAACATTTTGACCTGTTTGGATGTTTCGGGTCAGGGTCGCTGGGAATTGTTGGGTCAAACGGTGGTAACCGATCGATTGGATCGCGATGTCGTTCAGGTAGGCTCGAGGAGGTGGGATTACAGTGCACTTCAAATTCATGTCGTGAGGGGTCGGGTTGATTTTCACCGAATGCAGGTGGTTTTTGGTAACGGTACTGTGCACGAGGTAAATCTACGACCAAGCATACGGAGGGGAGGCCGGAGCATGTTCATCGACTTACCGGGCAGGGAACGGTACATCCGCGAAATTGTATTCTGGTACGATTCCCGTTCTCTGAGGAACAAAAGACCCGTGGTGAGGGTGTACGGCAGGACTTGAGGCCGTGTCTCGCAGGGGGAGGGTGGATGTACCTTCGTGCATGCAATCCACAGCCTTTCAGGAAATCGTCGAATTTCGACGTTCCAACCGACTTTTTGACGCCAAGATCCCGGTGCCGGATGAGGTGATTCAGCGCTCCTTGGAAAGAGCTGCTCTATCGCCCAACAGCAGCAATA
>JBMTCP010000030.1:0-12693 GCA_049431025.1 Bacteroidia bacterium
CGTCGCTGCGGCGTTGTTTTCCATGATTTGAAGTTTTTGTAAGCGCTCCTGAACGGTAGCGTCTTCGATAGGGGTAAAAAGCAGGCTTGGGGAGGCCAAGAGATGGCCGTCCTTGAGGTAGGCGGTCCCTTCCAAACCCAACCACCAAGCCCGACGCTCCTCAACCGAAGGAGTCCAATTCAATTGGGTCGCTAAGCGTTGAGCGCCGTGCGGCAAAAACGGCTCCAAGGCAATGCACAACTCGGCTGCAAGTTCGGCCCCGTACCGCAGAACCTTTAAGGCCGCTGTGGGATCGGATTTAAGCAATTTCCAAGGCTCGGTTTCGGCTAAATAACGATTTCCAAGACGGGCCAAATGAATTACTCCGGCCAAAGCCTCCCTCAATCGGAACTGATCCATAGCCAAACGAATCTCACTTCGGGTTTCGGATAAAGCCTCCATCAGGGTCTTTTCGGCCTTGCCCGGATCGGACGATGGGTCCGTAGCCAAAGCACCACAGCGCCCCTCGTTGAGTTTGTAGGTGAGGACCACGACGCGGTTAATGAAATTCCCCAGAATGGCAACCAATTCGGAGTTCACTCGGGTTTGAAAATCATGCCAGGAAAAATCAGCATCCTTGGTTTCCGGCAAATTGGCCAATAACGTATAGCGTAATTCATCTTCCCGACCGGGCATTTCCTCCAGGTATTCATGCAACCAGACCGCCCAACCCCTGGAGGTGGAAATTTTGCGACCTTCCAGGTTGAGAAACTCGTTCGCAGGAACCTGCCAAGGCATAACAAAAGAGCCATGCGCCGCCAACATCATGGGAAAAATCAAGGTATGAAAAACAATGTTATCCTTACCAATAAAATGAATCAACCGGGTTTCTGGATCTTTCCAATAGTCCTCCCATCGCGTTGGTTCACCCCTTTGCTCAAAATACTCCCTTGTAGCCGAAATATAGCCGATAGGGGCATCAAACCAAACGTAAAGAACCTTACCTTCAGCACCTTGCAAAGGAACAGGAACACCCCAATCCAAATCCCGGGTCATACTGCGGGGTTGCAAACCCTGCTGTACCCACGACATAAATTGTCCCCTAACATTGGATTTCCAACCCTGAATTCGTTCGGTGTATTGAGCAAACGTAGGTAGTTGTAACAATTCATCCATGGGAAGAAACCAATTGTTGGTTTCACGGAGTTCAGGCTCTGTTCCGCTCAGGACAGAACGCGGCTGAATCAACTCATCCGGACTTAGGGAGGTGCCGCATTTTTCGCATTGATCGCCGTATGCGCCATCAAATCCACAGTGTGGGCAGGTTCCCACCAGGTAGCGATCGGCCAAAAACTGACCGGCCGCCTGGTCGTAAAATTGGCGCGTGGTTTGCTCCCTCAAAAATCCGCCTTGGTACAAAACCTCAAAAAAAGCCGAAGCCTCCCGGTGATGGGCTTCCCCGGAAGTCCTCGAAAAATGAGTGAATTCCACCCCAATACCTTGGAGTGCATCCCGAATGAGGGCATGGTTACGATCCACCAATTCGCGGGGATGAACCCCTTCCTTACGGGCTTGAAGGGTGATGGCCACCCCGTGCTCGTCCGTCCCGCAAATCAATATCACATCCTCCCCTCTGGCCCGTAAATAGCGGTGATAAACATCGGCGGGTAGATAACAGCCGGCCAGGTGCCCTATATGAACAGGGCCGTTGGCGTAAGGCAAAGCAGCGGTCAGCAAATAGCGGGGCACGGGGCAAAAGTAGGGCTTGGGAGCAGGCCGAACAAACCTCCTACCCCAATCCCGGTTGTAATTTGGCGGCCATGCAGGAAATTCCCGTTTATCAGCCCCGTAACCCGGTCCGCATAGTCACCGCCGCCTCGTTGTTTGACGGTCACGATGCCGCCATTAACATCATGCGGAGAATTCTCCAAAAAAGCGGAGCCGAAGTCATTCACCTCGGGCATAACCGATCCGCTGCCGAAATTGTGGACTGCGCCGTCCAAGAGGACGCCCAAGCCATTGCCATAACCTCCTACCAAGGAGGCCATTTGGAATTCTTCAAATACCTCTACGACTTGTTAAGGGATAGGGGTCGGCCCGAAATTCGTCTCTTTGGGGGGGGTGGTGGAACCATTTTGCCCACCGAAATCGAAGAACTGCATCGCTACGGAATCAACCGAATTTACTCTCCCGATGATGGCCGGTCCATGGGACTGCAGGGCATGATCAATGATTTGTTGCAACAATCCGATTTTGCCGTTGTAAAAGAAAGGAAGGAAGATCTCCAAAGTCTAGCTGAACGTATTCGAGCCGGTGAAGACCCTGCTTTGGCAAGAGGCATTTCCATGGCCGAGAACGAGCCCTCCTTGTTTGAGGCTTTGAGTCGCTTGCTTCATTCCGATGACCCAAAAACCAATACCCCCAAAGCCCCAGTCCTCGGAATTACCGGTACCGGCGGCGCGGGCAAATCCTCCCTGGTGGACGAGGTGATTCGGCGTTTTATTACCCAAACCGGCGACCTCTCCGACCCAAACCTTGGACCCCGGGTTGCCGTCGTCTCGGTGGATCCCTCCAAGCGCAAGAGCGGAGGCGCCTTGCTTGGGGACCGGATTCGGATGAATGCCATCCATCATCCCCGCGTTTACATGCGCTCTTTGGCGACCAGGCAATCCAACCTGGCGTTAAGTAGGCATGTTCGGGATACCCTGACCCTCTTGCAAGCATCGCGATTTGATCTCATCCTGTTGGAAACCTCGGGAATCGGACAAAGCGACACCGAAATCATCGATCACAGCGATGTTTCGCTTTATGTTATGACACCGGAATACGGTGCGGCCACTCAGCTCGAAAAAATCGACATGCTGGATTTTGCCGACCTCATCGCCGTCAATAAATTTGACAAAAGAGGGGGACAGGATGCTCTGCGTGATGTCAAAAAACAAGTGCAGCGGAACCACAATTTATGGGACACCCCAGCCTCCGAAATGCCTGTAGAAGGCACCATTGCCAGCCAATTCAACGATCCGGGCATGAACCGTTTGTTTGGCCGGCTCATGGGCCTTTTGGAAACGCGTTGCGGGTTCAAGGTCGATCGCCGGCCCTTGGTTCAAGACAACGAACTCTCCGAAAAAATATACATCATCCCCCCGGCCAGGACCCGTTACCTCTCGGAGATTACCGAACATATTCGTCGGTACAACCGGGATACCGAGGAACAAGCGGAACGTGCTGAACAGTGGTTTGCCTTGGAGCAGAGCCTCCGGATTCTCCAAGAACAAGACGGTGGGCCATCGGCATCCCCAGCCCATGATGCCTTGCATGCCGCCCTCCAAAAGGCAAAGTCAGGTCTGCACGGCCAAAGCATTCGTGCCCTGGAAGCATGGCCTGCACTTCGGGAAGCCTACGCCGGAGAGGTTTTCAGCTACCAGGTGAGGGGCAAAGAAATCAAGGTCAATACCCGCACCACCACCCTTTCGGGACTTCCATTGCCCAAAATCAGCCTCCCTCGATACGCCAATTACGGTGATTTGTTACGTTGGTTTCGGCAAGAAAATCTTCCGGGATCCTTTCCCTATACCGCAGGCGTTTTTCCCTTCAAAAGGGAACAAGAAGACCCTACCCGGATGTTTGCAGGAGAAGGAGGACCCGAACGAACCAACAAGCGCTTCCACTATGTCTCGCTGGGGATGCCCGCCAAACGCTTAAGCACCGCCTTTGACTCGGTAACCCTCTACGGTAATGATCCGGACCGTCGACCGGATATATACGGCAAGATTGGCAACGCCGGGGTTAGTATTTGTTGTTTGGATGATGCCAAAAAACTTTACTCGGGTTTTGACCTTTGCGATCCGACCACCTCCGTTTCCATGACCATCAACGGACCTGCTCCGGTGCTCTTGGCCTTCTTTTTGAATGCGGCCATTGATCAGCAATGCGAAAAGTTCATTGCCCAAAACAACCTAACCGAGGAGACACAGGCCAAGCTCAATAAACTTCGAGAGGGGCGGCAGGACTGGCCGGCATACCAAGCTTTTGGGTCGGAAAACGACTCCAAAAAGTCTTCCCTACCCGAAGGAAACAACGGCCTGGGCCTGATGTTGCTGGGGGTATCCGGAGACGCCATTTTGTCCCAAGAAGATTACCATCGCATCAAAAAGTCCACCCTTTCCCAAGTCAGAGGGACCGTGCAGGCCGATATTCTCAAGGAAGACCAAGCCCAAAACACTTGCATTTTTTCGACCGAATTTTCCCTCCGTCTGATGGGGGATGTGCAGGAATATTTCATCGACCATGCGGTTCGAAATTTTTACTCGGTTTCCATTTCCGGGTACCATATTGCCGAGGCCGGGGCCAATCCCATCACCCAATTGGCTTTTACGTTGGCCAACGGATTTACCTACGTGGAGTATTATTTGTCCAGGGGCATGGATATCAATCGTTTTGCCCCCAATTTGAGCTTTTTCTTTAGCAACGGAATTGATGCCGAATACGCTGTGATTGGTAGAGTCGCTCGACGAATTTGGGCCAAGGCACTGCGCGAAAAATACGGTGCCGATGAGCGATCCCAAATGCTCAAATACCATATCCAAACCTCCGGACGCTCGTTGCACGCCCAAGAAATTGATTTCAACGATATTCGAACCACGCTCCAGGCCTTGTATGCCCTGTATGATAATTGTAATTCATTGCATACCAATGCCTTTGACGAAGCAATTACCACCCCAACCGAAGCCTCTGTGCGCCGGGCCATGGCCATTCAATTGATCATCAACCGTGAACTAGGCTTGGCATTCAACCAAAATCCTTTGCAAGGATCTTTTGTTATCGAAGAGCTGACCGACCTGGTGGAAGAAGCGGTGATGATGGAATTTGATCGCATTACCGAAAGAGGCGGTGTCCTGGGTGCCATGGAGTCCATGTACCAGCGGAACCAAATCCAAGAGGAGTCCTTGCACTACGAAACCCTCAAACACAACGGGGATTTGCCTATCATCGGGGTCAATACCTTCCTAAGCAAAGAAGGCTCACCTACCCTCATTCCCGGTGAGGTCATTCGCGCCACCGAAGCCGAAAAAGAGGCCCAAATCAGTACCCTAAAAAGCCTTCATCAGCGCTACCCCCAAGAGGCCGAAAAATGGCTGCGAAAATTATCGGAAGCTGCCTTGCGCCAAGAAAATTTGTTTGATGTTTTGATGGAAGCCGTCAAGTATTGTTCATTGGGTCAAATCACCGAGACCCTCTACCAGGTTGGGGGTCGTTACCGGAGGAACATGTAAGGGAAAACCCTCAGGGCGCAGGAAACGCTTAGGGCGCCGTTGCCAAATTACTTTGGCGCACAAATCGCTGCATTTCCAAAAAAACAGAAAACATTTTGCGGCCTTTGCGCAGGTCCTCAAATTCCAATTTGTAGGAAGAATGGGTGGCAGGCCAGGGAATACTTCCTTCGTTGAGATAATTGGTAATGCAGGCTTGTTTACGGCAATCAAAGCGCAATATGACCCGTTGCCGGCAAGGAGCCGGACACGCCGGGCCTTCCTTGATTTCCTCCATCCGAATGCGCACATCGCTCAATCGGAACACGACATGACCTCCCCCAAATTCCTGCCCGTTTAAGCGGAGATTTCCGTACTCATCCATTCGGCAATCCGGACCAAATACGCCCTTGAGGTAAATGTCGGCATCCGTATAGTCCCGGATGCGACTGGTGGATTGGGCGCCGGATTCGAAAGAAAGAGCGCAGGTGAGGAAAATGACCGTGATAAGGGAAGAGAAGGATGGCATCATGGTATCAAAATTAAGTACCTTTGGTATAAACTCAACCCCAGACTACATGGCAACAGCCTTGATTACCGGAGCATCGGACGGAATTGGATTGGAATTAGCCCGCATCCACGCGGCAGCTCACGACGATTTGATCCTGGTCGCCAGGCGTTTGGATTTGCTGGAGAAACTCCGCGAAGAATTGGTGGCTACCTACCGCGTTAATGTTCATTGTTACGAAATGGACTTGAGTGTACCCGCCAATATCGACCGGCTTTACCAGAGCACCACGGCATCGGGACTGAAGGTTGATTATTTGATTAACAATGCAGGTTTTGGAAGCGTAGGGGCCTTTGTGGATTCCCGCTGGGAAAGGAATGCCTCGATGATTGACCTTAATGTGCGGGCGGTGGTCCATCTGACCCAACTCTATGCCCGTGATATGGTAAACCAAGGCGGGGGTCGCATCATGAATGTTGCTTCCACCGCAGCCTTTCAACCCGGTCCCGGTATGGCGGTCTATTTTGCTACCAAAGCCTTTGTGCTGCATTTTTCAGAAGCCCTTCATTTGGAATTAAAACGCCATAACATTAGCGTTACTTCGCTTTGTCCCGGACCAACCCAAAGCGGTTTTGCCAAGGCCATGCGAGAACCGGGGAGTAAAACACCCACTATGCTAACCAGCAAGCGCATTCCGGACTCGGCCACGGTGGCTCGGTACGGGTACCGTGCCATGATGCGCGGCCAGTCCGTGGCGATTCACGGCTGGATGAATGCCCTGATGGCAGCAACCACCGGCCTGGCACCCCGATCATGGGTGGTTAAGATCTCGGCCGGGATCACCGGGGGACTCAAGTAGCCCACCACGATGCGCCATGGCACCGGGTCTTCTAATGTTACGGCCTGCTCATTTTGGCTGGAATTCCGAAACCAGCAGCAGCAACGCCTTTCAAACCCATCAACCACAGAGCCTACCTGATCTTACAGCTAAGCAAGGCCTTCGGGAATTTGATGCGATGCACAGCCGCCTCCTGGATGCCGGGCTTCGCGTGATGGTTCTGGACGATAGGGAAGACGTGAACAGTCCGGATGCGGTTTTTCTTAACAATTTATTTTGCACCTTGCCCGATGGGGGTTTGATCCATTTCCCCATGGAGGCCCCTTCCCGACGCCTTGAAAAACGCCAGGATCTGGCCCACCTTCTGATTGAAGCCGGGTACCGGGTAGCTTACGAATCGGACTGGAGTGCCTGGGCCGACCAAGGGCAGTTCTTGGAGGGGACGGGTAGCATGGTTTTGGACCATGACCACCGTTGGGCTTATGCGGCCTATTCGACACGCACGAGCCCTGAGCTCTTTGAGCGCTGGTGTCAGGAAATGGGTTACCAGGGTTTGGGGTTTGAGACCAGGGATGCCCGCGGAATGCCGTATTACCATACCAATGTCCTGATGAGCTTGGGCCAAAACCTTGCTTTCGTGGCCCATGATGCGATGAATCCTACGGCCCGGGAAGAACTCCATCGTGGTCTTGCGCAATGCGGCCGAGACGTTTTGTGGTTAAGTCCTGCACAAATTGATTCCTTTGGGGCCAATGTGCTTCAAGTGCAACATCCTGCAGGTCATCGCTGCTGGATTGCTTCCGAGACTGCCGTCCAAGCCTGGGGAAAAGAGTTAAAACAACGGGTAGAGGCCGATGGCGAAATTATTTCGGTATCCATACCCACCATCGAAAAAATCGGTGGAGGGTCAGCCCGCTGTATGCTGGCCGAGAATTACCTACCCCTGCTCTAGGGTACAAAAACCACATGCCCCGGTGCGATCCCCGTGGCGAAACTATCCACCAAAGCGCCCTGTGAATTCCAACGAAAGACCTTGCCCGCCGAAGCAAAATCACCGGCATCGGTGGTCACCAAGTAGCGACTCCCGCTGGGATCGAAGGCGGTATGGTAAAACAAACGATTCAACCAAGGCTGGGTTGGATTGATCGTGCCGCTACTTAGGGGCAGACTGATTCGATGGAGACCGGAGCGTACCGGACTTTCCAATTGATAAAGGAGGGTCTCCCCGTCAGGCGTGAGCAAGAGGTCCTTGGGGTGGTCATCGCTGCGACCCCAGGTTAATTGAGCCAGCGATTCCCCATCCGACAAGCGCAACACATGCAAGGATCCCGGTGTTTCGGTGCCAACCCAGGACGGCTTACCACCGCACAGGACCGCCACTGTGTTCCCCAAAACCACCAGGCTATTGGGGCGATCTCCGACGGTGATTGTTTTGAGAACCGTATCCGCCTCGGTATCGACCAAAGTCACCGTATTGGAATCCCCGTTGGCCACCACCAGGCGTTGCCCGGACAAGGCCAAGGCATCGGGGAATGGTCCCAACGGTATGCGCTTCAAAACTTGCCGACTACCCCAATCAAGGATAGCCACTCGACCAGCCCCGCCAAAGCGAACCCATTCGCTCACGTAAACTTTGGACCTGATCGGGTCCAAGGCCACGGCAGAAGGTAGCTCAAAGCCGGATAAGGAACCCAATGACTGCATCGTTGCGGGATTGACCCATTCCAGACGACCGGCGTTGTTGAGAACCACCATGCCCACACCTCCGTGAATAAGCATACTTTGAGCAATGTTACCCAAGGGGCGTTGATTCACTCGTCCAAACACGTCCTGCTCGGTACGGCTACCGTCCCTTGCAACCCAGGTTAAGGTCCCCGTTCCTGAACCAAAAGGTCCCTCGTTAACCACCCAAAATCCATTGTTATACGCAGAGGCGGGGGGAGGGACGGGGTCTTTTTGACAAGAAGTCAACAAGCTGATTGCAGCCAGAATAACGAGGCAGGTCCAAGTCGTGAATTTATTGGTAGGCGATGGTTTCTGCATGGTTTATTTTTTTTGAGAAGGCGATGAAGGTATGGAGGTGTACAAGGTCAAATGGAAGCTGCGACCGGGCCGTGGAAACCAAGGCACTTCTTCGTACGATGTTCCTGTCAAATTGCGAATTTGAAGGGACAAACGATGTCCTCTTTTTTCGTACGATCCGGCGAAAGTGAGCAGCGCATAAGCGGGAAGGCTTTCCGAGCCATCGGTTAGCGTGTTACGAGTAGAAACGCCCTGAACTTGACCCATCACCGACCAAGAAGCTTTTCGCAGGCTGCCTTGTGCGGCCCATCGGTGAACAGGAACAAAGGGCCACTGCGTTCTATCGCCTTGTTCAAGGGCACTCCAAACCCGTTGAAGGCTGTAATCCAATTGCCAGGTCCATGCCATGTCTTTGATCGATGCGAAGGATCCCCAACCCTGGGCCCGGACCTCCGAACCCAATGCGGGGCTAACCCCCACATTGATGGGAGACCAAAAGGCCGAGTTGGGCATAGGCTGCCAAAGAATGCGCTCCCGCATATCCCTCCAGAAAGCAAGCACGGTAACATCCATTTTGGATCGTTGACGAACCCAAAAGAAGCGGCCTCCACCTTCGAGCTGTCGCCCTCTTTCGGGGCGTAAATCGGGTCGGCCGCCGGGTACCCAAAAACGGTCGTTGAGCGAAGGAGGATTGACAGCGGTCCGGGCCTCCATCCACCAAGCCGCCTTGTTCCTCACCCATCGGGCTCTCAAAAAAGTTGCGACCGGCAAAAGTTGCCCGTCCAGAACCTCGGCCTTGACTTGACCCGAAAACTCAAAATGGCCACGATCCAAGCCCCAGGGCAAAATCACGGCCCATCGCTCTTGGACCAAGGGCGCGTTGTATTGGGAGGACCTCGCAAGGTATCGATCCCATAAGGCCACGGGACGCAGTGCCCAGCCTCGTTTTTGATAGTTTAGTCCCCCACGGGCCTGGTAGCTTATGGTTTGATGCAAACCAAAAACACCGTTAAGGGTATCGGTATAACGATTCAAATCCCGTTGAAAGGCCACCGAAGACCAGTATAGAAAACGACGGTTTTTTTGCCAAGACCATTTCCCTTGAAAACGGGCTAGACTATCGTTTTGACGGGCAGAACCGGATCGGGCCGTCATGGAGTTGGGGATTCCCCGGCGGGTTCCTTGCAACCACCAAGCGGTTTCGTAGGAATGACCACGGCGACCTTGAACTTGGGTTTGGTTCATCAAAGCTTCTTGACCAAAATCAGCCCCTTGCATCATGGTTTCGGGGGCATCCGGCAAAGCCCTGTTGGGATAGGCGTAGCGGTTGGCGTTTCGTGTTACGAGACCACGGGTTTGACTCCGCCACTTCGCCTTGGCCGTTGACCATCCCCAACCCAAAGCCTTATCGGCCAAAGTTCCCACCGAAGCGACAGCCTCCACACGGGGACTGTTTAACAGAGCCAAACCCAAGCCTCCTCCCATACCGTATCCCCCGGTTTGGAGAGCATCGCCCCCGTTATCGATTGCCAAACCTTGAAAAAGCCAAATCGGCACTAACTGCAAATCCGTCGTACGGTTCATCGGGTGATTCAAACTGA
Organism: Bacteroidia bacterium; assembly: GCA_049431025.1. Lineage (GTDB taxonomy): Bacteria > Bacteroidota > Bacteroidia > UBA7662 > UBA7662 > SYHX01. The sequence goes on from JBMTCP010000030.1 coordinate 10,201, forward strand.
AATCGCCCCAATACAAATCGTTGTGGGTAGCACCTCCTCCCCGGTAGGCCAGGGTGCTAAGCCCCCCCGGCAAGGATTGTCGCGTCACCCATGCCCCCTGCATGCCCATAACATCGGCCAAAGAAGCCAGCGGCATGGTTTTATGCCAAACCGAATCGGTTAGCCGGTTCCACCGAAAAGTTCGAACCGATACCTCATTCAATACCAAGGGCTTGAGGCGTACGGTATCCTGCTCCGAAGCAACCGCGAAAGCACACGAATTCCAGGAGGACCAAAAGAAGGCCCAAAAAACAATACCGAACTTGAGCCAGTGCCCCATAGTTTGCCTTTTATGCGGGCTTCCAAAAAAACCAGGACCAACCACGACCCCTCCCCTTTCGAGGTATAGCCTATGTTATCCTAGGTTTTTGATCCAGAAAACCCGGTACTCTTGCTATAGCGGCAGGTCTTCTGACTTGGCCCATTTCGAACGCCTTCCCGTTTGGCCGTTGTCCGACTCCAACAGTGGCACCTTGTTCGAAACCTGTACAGGCCTCACAGCAGCTGGTACTGTCCCGGACTTGCACCGGAGTTCCCTCTTCGTTTTGGCTCTCGCCAAAAACCACCAAGCGAACCAAAGGTAGCGAAAATCCCCCCGAAAATCGCCCTTTAGGAAGCCTTGCTCCCCAACGAGTCCACCAAAGCCTTGATGACCTTACGGTTTTGAATCGTCACCTGGTCATCGGGCTTCAATTCCAGAATGCGATCCAAATCCTTGAGGGCCGATGGATAATCCTTCAAAACCATATGAAGCAAGCTGCGGTTTTGGATGGCTTCCATAAAATCCGGTTTGACCCCAATGGCACGGTTGTAGTCGACCAATGCTCCATCCAAGTCATTGATTTTGCGCTTGGTATTCCCTCTATTAAAATAAGATTCCGCCAAGCGAATTTGATGCTGGATGGCAAGATCAAAATCCTCAAGGGCCCCGGCATGATCCCCAATTTCGGAACGGGATGTAGCCCGGTCAAAATAAATCCCTTTGTTGGTGGTATCCTTTGACAGAGCCTTTGAATAATCCTCCACTGCTCCCGGGTAATCCTTCAGGTAAAAGCGGACCAGGCCTCGGTTATGATAAGCAGCACGGTAACCGTCGTTGATTTGAATCAAACGATCAAAATCTTGTAAGGCCTTGGCAAGGTATTCTTTGTTATAAAATTCCTCTTTGCGGGATGCTACATTGGCTAAACGCAAATAACAACAGCCTCGGTTGTTGTATGCCAACTGTGCATTCGGATAGTTTTCAATAACATCCGAAAACAAGGCCTCGTCGTCTTTCCAAACATCCACCCTCCGAAAAGCCAGCAAAGCCATCACAGCTAGAGCAAGGATGGCTACCCCGTTCCAAACAACTTGATTGCCATGGGCCGAGCGATTCCTGAAAGACTCCCAAATTTTCCCTAACACAAAAAACAATCCAATATAAGGGACATAGGTATAACGATCCGCCATCGTGGCATTGCCCACCGTGACAATTTGGAGGACCAGCACAATGGTAATTCCGAAAAAACCCATACCCATAAAGTAATCTTTGGTCCAACGCCTTGAATAGACGAGGAATCCAAGCAGCAAAAGAACCCCTAAAGCGGCCACGGTGTACACGACCGGCAGGCCTTGGCCCAGTTCCGGTGGGTAGGGATAAAAAGCAGAAAGACCCGTTGGCACAAGGGCCTTGATAACATAGAGCCATAGCGAGTGAGCCGCAATCAAAATTTTGTCCCCCATGCCCACAAATTGGGTTTCAGGCATAGCGTCCCGTTGTGATTCCAAAGCCACCAAACCAAAAACCAGAGAAACCGCCAGGAATGGGATTTTTTCGAGGAACACACCAAGGCTGGGGCGTCGGTTTTGGTAATCATCCAAGAGCCACAACACCAAAGGCAAAACCACGGCCGCTGATTTGCTCATACAAGCCAAAACAAAGCACCCAAAGGCCAAAGCAAGGTTCTTCTTGGCGGTATCTCGAAGGTATCGACCATAGAAACCCAAGGACAGCAGGAAAAAGAAGGTGTATAGAACATCCTTTCGCTCCGAAACCCAGGCAACCGATTCGACGTGCATGGGGTGCACCCCAAAAAAGAAGGCCGTCCACCAAGGGACCAGCGATGAGGATGGAACCCACTGCTTGACCACCTTGAAAACAAGAACCGTATTCGCTGCGTGCAGCAAGACATTGGTTCCGTGAAAAAGCCAACCTTTTTCGCCAACCAAGGCGTATTCCAGAGCATAGCTGAGAATCGTCAGGGGCTGGTAATTGCCGACATAGAATTCCGTGAAAAAGGCCTTCCATTGGGCCCAACCCAGACCACGAATGGATTCGTTCTCGTTGATGTACAAATTATCATCCCAAACCAAAAATTCGTAACCCCAAACCTTGGCATACACGAACAAAACCGGAAGAACCAACCAAAGAAGGTTTGCTCTGGAGGAAAGCGTAGTAGTCGCTTTCTTGGG
>JBMTCP010000031.1:0-12539 GCA_049431025.1 Bacteroidia bacterium
TGGCCGAAATTCAGCAGAGCAGCGATACCACCTACAGAATTGATGATTTTGGACGGTTGGACGATCAAGGCAAGCCCAGGGCTTTGCATTTGGAGGAAGCCATTGCGGTGGCTCAATGCGATGGGCCGGGCCTTCCCGCCGAGCCTCAGCCTTTGGAGGGACTGCCTGGCCAGCTATTAGCCCGCGGTCCTTATTTTGAATGCCATAGCTTCGACCTGCAAGCCGGCCAGGAATGCCGCAGGGACCATGTTGGTTTGGATTCCCCCGTTGTTCTCATGAACCTTAGGGGCAAGGCTGTCTTGGAACACCAAAGAGGTCAACGGGTGGTGAGCGGCGTCCAAACCATTATGTTACCGGCAGCTGAGCCTGGGTATGTTTGGCAGGCCCAAACCGATAGTCAATGGTTGGAGGTATGTATTCCACGGCCTTCGTAGCCCAACAGGACCAACCTTGCAGAATGCGTGTTTATCCTTTGTTCCGAACGGTAGATTTGGGCCGCATGGCTTACGAGCCTGCTTTGCAGGAACAATTGAAGATATATGAACCGATGGTGTCGGCTAAATTGCGCGGGGAGAAATCTACAGACCACGGGGTGGGATGGGTCCTAACCGTCGAACATGAACCCGTTTATACCCTGGGCAAAAGCGGGGACCAAAATCATTTGTTGTTATCCAATCCGGACCTTCAGCGTCTGGGGGCCGAATTTCATCGAAGCAGTCGCGGGGGCGATATCACCTTTCATGGTCCGGGTCAATTGGTGGCGTACCCGATTTTGGATTTGGAAGCGCTCAAGCCGGATATTCACTGGTATATGCGGTCTCTGGAGGAGTCTGTGATTCGCACCCTGGCCCATTGGGGTTTGGAGGGTCAAAGGGATCGTGCCTATACCGGAGTCTGGTTGGATGCGGGTGAAACGACGGCCCGCAAAATCTGCGCCATGGGGGTCAAAACCAGCCGTTGGGTCTGTATGCACGGCCTGGCCCTGAACGTGAGCACCCGTTTGGATTATTTTGATCATATCGTGCCTTGCGGTATCGCCGACAAATCCGTAACCTCCATGCACCACGAATTGTTGCGCACAGGATTAGGCCCCGATCAATTACCGGGCTTGGGGGAGGTAAAAGAAATATGGTTGGCGGAATTTCACCGCTGCCTGGAAGAAGGTCTTAACCGATCTTCGTCTTGATTCTGGCCTTTTTGCCTTTGGCAGCCCGTAGGTAGAACAAGCGAGCTCGGCGGACAACCCCACGGGACACAATATCCACTTTTTCGATAAAAGGAGAAAGACTGGGGAAAATACGCTCTACACCAATGCCATTCGAAATTTTACGGACCGTAAAGGTCTCGTTGGAGCCTGGGTTTCGGCGCTGAAGGACTACACCCTGAAATACCTGGGTTCTTTCTTTGTTTCCTTCACGGATTTTGTAATGAACGGCCACCGTGTCACCGGCCTGGAAAGTAGGCAAATTGGTGGTAGCCTTTTGGCTTTCAACAAAGGAAATGGGGTCAAGAACAGTGCTCATGGCGTTTCGTTTAGCGTAGCAGGAGAGCGTTACTTCTCCAAAGGGCTGCAAATATAAGCGATTTTGGGTTAAGAATCCCCTGAGAGGCTATCCAAAAGGTTAGGACGACGCTCCCTGGTTCTTTGTAGGGATTGTTCGTGGCGCCACGCACCAATCTTGGCTTCGTGGCCGCTGCGAAGAATTTCGGGCACTTCCCAGCCTCGGTAAACCGGGGGACGGGTATAATCGGGTGGGGCTACCAAGCCGTCTTGAAAGGAGTCGGTCAAGGCGCTGCTTTCGTCGCCTAAAACCCCCGGTAGCAGGCGAACCACGGCATCGGTCAAAACAGCAGCAGCCAATTCGCCTCCGCTCAACACGTAGTCGCCCACCGAAACCTCCATGGTGCAGAGGTGTTCCCGGACTCTTTCGTCCACGCCTTTGTAATGCCCGCAAAGCAAGATAAGGTTACCCTCCAAAGCCAGGCGATTGCAAAGCGGCTGGTCCAGGGTTAGGCCGTCTGGGCTGAGGTAGATGACCTGGCTGTAGGAGCGTTCTGATTTTAATTGCTCCAGGCATCGATCGATGGGTTCGATCATCAATACCATTCCGGCGCCACCGCCGTAGGGTGCATCGTCGATGGCTTTGTATTTGCCGGTGGCGTAATCGCGGAGGTTATGAACCATTATTTGAGCCAGGCCCTTGCTTTGGGCTCTGCCCAAAATGCTGTGATGAACCAGGCTATCCAATAATTCAGGCACGGCGGCCAGGATGTCAATCCGCATGAGGGGGAACTTGGGTTTCGTCGGTATCGGAAAGGTAAAGATCCAGAAGACCCTCCGGCAACGATACGTCCAATACCCGGTCCACCGGATTCCAACGATGGACCAATTCTTGGACCAAGGGTAGAAAAACCGAGGTACCGTTGACGGAGAATTCCAAAAAATCCTGGGGAGGCCGACGATGCAATTGAACCAAAGGGGCGCGAAGGCCACGGTTGCGATCCACCAGCGTAGCCCCGGGGAGGTCGTTTTCGTCAAAGCCCCAGGCCGCTTCCGCTAGAACTGCTTTTTTGAGAGCCAGGCCTTCGAGGCCGACGCGGCTTTTGAGCAAAGGGGCTACATGCTCGGGACGTTCCAGGCCTTCCAAATGAAGGATGAGTCCGCCGGGCACCTTGAACTGAAATTCCAGGCAACGGTAGGGGACCTTTTGGCCGCGGGTTTCAAGCCAAACGAATTCTATGCGCTTGGGCCATTGGGCGCCAGCGATACCATCGTCCAAATGGACCAATAAACGCCCGTTGAGGCCGTGCGCTTTTTGGATGTGACCTACCCAGGTCGGAGATCCCGAGGGCATGATCAAACAGGAAAGTGGCTTATTCGGGATCCGCAGGTGCTTCAGGAGCTGCCTCGGCGGCGGGAGCTTCTTCGGCGGCGGGAGCTTCTTCGGCGGCGGGAGCTTCTTCAGCTACGGGAGCTTCTTCAGCGGCGGGAGCTTCTTCAGCTACGGGAGCCTCGTCAACGATTTCTTCGCCGGCGGCTTCGCGGGCAGCTTCCAGAGCAGCAGCTTCGGAGGCAGCAGCCAATTCGGAGCGCTTGCGCAACAAAGCGGCTTCGCGCTCGCTGTTGACCTTGGATTCGGCCTGAAGAGCGGCTTTGCGGGCTTGTTCGCCGCTGGCCTTGAGGCCATCTACCTTGGCTTGAACCTTGGCATCGCGGGCGGTCATCCACTCGGCAAATCGCTGATCGGCCACCTCCTGGGTGATGGCTCCTTTGGCGACGCCATCCTGCAGGTGTTTGCGCATCATAACCCCCTTGTAGGAGAGGATGGCTCGGCAGGTGTCGGTTGGTTGGGCTCCGTTTTGGAGCCACTGGACGGACTTGTCCAGTTGAATGTCAATGGTGGCCGGGTTGGTGTTGGGGTTGTAGGAACCCAAACGCTCAATGAATCTCCCGTCTCTTGGAGCACGTGCATCCGCCACCACAATATGATAAAAAGGCTTACCCTTTTTACCATGACGCTGTAATCTGATTTTAGCTGGCATTGAGGCTTTTTTGAAATGAGGGGCAAAGATAACCCAAAACCCTCATTGGGGAGCCGCTTGCTCAGCGAGCTTAGGAACGCCCAAAAGGCGAGCGCATCCGGCTCATGGCCTGCCCCATGGCCCCTCCGGCCATTCCACCGTTCATTTTGCGCATCATTTGCTTCATTTCCCCAAATTGCTTGAGCAATTGGTTCACCTCTTGGACCTTGGTACCGGAACCCCTGGCGATGCGTTCGCGTCGGCTTCCGTTGAGAATTTCGGGTTCACGGCGCTCCAGGGGGGTCATGGACTGGATAATGGCTTCGGTTTGTTTGAACATTTCATCCGAAAAATCCATATCCTTGATCGCCTTACCAACCCCGGGGATCATGCCCAACAAATCTTTCATGTTCCCCATCTTTTTGATTTGCTGGATTTGTTCGTAGAAATCCTGCAAATCGAATTGGTTTTTGGAGATTTTTTTCTGGAGCCTGGCAGCTTCTTCGGCGTTGATTTGTTGCTGGGCTTTTTCGACCAAGGAAACCACATCGCCCATACCCAGGATGCGGTTGGCCATGCGGTCCGGATGAAAGACATCCAGGGCCTGCAGTTTTTCGCCGGTGGAAACATACTTGATCGGTTTGCCTACCGTGTAGCTGATGGTTAGCGCCGCACCGCCCCGGGCATCGCCGTCCATTTTGGTCAAAACAACCCCGTCAAAATTCAAACGCTGGTTAAAGGCTGCCGCGGTGTTCACGGCATCTTGTCCCGTCATGGCATCCACCACAAAGAGCGTCTGGTCCGGTTGAATGCTGGCATGGATTTCCGAAATCTCGTTCATCATAGCCTCGTCCACCGCCAATCGTCCGGCGGTATCCACCAAGACCACCGAATAACCTTCGGTTTTGGCCTGTTTGACGGCCTGAGTGGCGATAAGGACCGGGTTCTTTTGATCGGGTTCGGCGTAAACCGGCACCCCGATTTGCTCACCCAGGATTTTGAGCTGGTCCACCGCGGCCGGACGGTAAACATCGCAAGCAACCATCAGCACCTTCTTGCCTTGGGATTTGAGCAGCAAGGCCAATTTGCCGGTGAAGGTGGTCTTACCGGAGCCTTGCAATCCCGACATCAGCACCACCGAGGTTCCGTTGGGCTTGAGGGCCAGGGGCGAAGCTTCCTTACCCATCAATCGGGTAAGCTCCTCGTTCATGATTTTGATGAGTAGTTGTCCGGGGGATACGCTCTTGATGACATCTTGGCCCAGGGCTTTGGCCTTGACTTCCTCGGTAAATTCCTTGGCGATCTTGAAGCCAACGTCGGCATCCAGCAAAGCCCGCCGGATTTCCTTCATGGTTTCCGAAACGTTATTCTCGGTAATTCGACCCTGACCTTTGAGGGTCCGCATCGCCTGTTCGAGGCGATCGCTTAGTTTTTCAAACATGGGGAATCAGTGGTTGGCTTCCGTTAGCGGTTAGCTATAATCAGCAGTTACTACAATCAGCGGTTAGCGTTCGACCTCACAAATTTCACCCTTTTCCTGAAACAGGTGGAGGGCGTCTACCATCCGCAAAGCGTCTTTGACCGAACGAACCAAGGTGAAAAAATTCACAACCTGGTGTTGAACCACGCCGTTTTTGTCGATAATAAACAAACCCCGGTAAGGCATCATGGGGCCTTCACTGACCAGTTGGCCCTCCTCGTTGTAATCGTATTCTCCTGCCAGGACACCGTATTGGGCGGTGATGGTTTTGGTAAAGTCGGAGATGAGGGGGTAGGTAACTCCTTGGATGCCACCAGCCGAAACAGGGGTGTTAAGCCAGGCTTTGTGGCAGATATCGCTGTCGGTTGAACACGCCAAAACGGCGCAATTTCTTTTCTCGAATTCGGGCAACTGCTCCTGAAAGGCCAAGAGTTCCTTGGGGCAGATGCCGGAGAAATCTTTGGGGTAGAAATACAAAACAATGGTCTTGGTTCCGATAAGGCTTTCGAGTTTGAAATCGGAGACGATGCGTTGACCGTCCAGAACGGCCGGGGCCGTAAAGAGGGGGGCCTTGCGGCCGACGAGTACTGACATGGGATGGGACAAGCCGTTTGGCGGCTTGATGGGGCAAAAATAACCCTACCTGCCCGATTATCTTTGCCCGTTCCTGAACCAAGAGGGCTTTCAAAGCCTTCGATACATACCGGTTCTGCAGGTCCCGTAGCTCAATGGATAGAGCAACTGCCTTCTAAGCAGTAGGTTACTGGTTCGACCCCAGTCGGGATCACATCGCGAAGGTTTTAGTCCTCGTCAGCCTTGTTAAAGGACAACATGAGGAGGTTATATGATCCTTGGGTAACGAAGGACCTCGCCTGCAATGGGCCATCTTCCGTTTTTTGGAATTCCAGCCAAACCCAATCCTTATCCCGGTGCACTACGCGAACCGGTCGGCGCCAAAATTGAAGGTCACTGGACGGGTTCTTAAAATTCCAAACCCTTTCAAAGACATAAGCTTGACCTTGATGGTATTGGACCCCTGCTACCGGAATGGCGGGAAGGGCTTCGGTGGGTACGTTCAGCCGGGCGCGCATGTACATGCCCGGAATGAGCTTGTTATCGTAACGGTCGAAATGACAATGAACTTCGACGCTGCGATCAGCCGCAAACTCTTTGCCTATTAAGAGAATATGCGCCGGATGCTCCACTTTGGGCTGATGATTGGTGTAGGCGTACAGCTTTTGGTTTTCTTGGAGGTAGGGTAGGTCTTTTTCAAAAACATTCAGGCGAAGATGCACATCCGAAGGATCCACCAACTCGTATAGGGTTTCACCGGCGTTGATGTACTGACCTGTACTGTGATGGACTTCGGTAACATATCCCTGAACCGGGGAACGAACCGGGATTTGACGGATCATTTGGGTTTCGTTCAGTTGGTTAATTTCCAAGCCCAACAGGCGTAGTTGTTCCTCAAGGGCTTTGGTTTGAACCTTGGCTGTTCGCCACTCGCTACGAAGGTCCCTCTCGGTCTTGGGGTTGCCCGATCCATTTCGGAGTAATTCTTCCTGGCGTTGGAGTTCTGCACCTAAGTTCTCTACCTTGATTCGTGTGGACCAGTAATTTTCTTGCAAACGCAGGTAAGCGGGATCTTCCATGTAGGCCAGGATTTCCCCTTTTTGGACCTTCATGCCCGGCAATAGGTGGGTTGTGCGCAATTGCCCGGCCATGGGCATCGAAACCGAAATGAGGTTTTGAGGAGGAGCCTCGACCTGCCCGCTTAATAAAATTTCGCGGTTTAATGGCAAAAAACGAAGGGTGTCCAAAACCAGTCCGGCGTTTTGGGCCTGTTTCGAATTCAGGGTGAGGACTTCTTCGTCTTCCGTTTGGCTGCTTGGTTTCTCGTCTTGATTGGCAACCGGTTGGTTGCTGCATCCGGTCAGGGTGAGTCCCGTGAACAGGATCATGAGTCTGTAGCAGCGAGCGAGGAAACCCAAGGTGGGGGGTAAGGTCTTCACAGGGATTATCGGGGTTGGTTGGTTCGGTTCGGATAGTGCCACTGAATCGTGGCGTCGTTGAGTTGTTCAATAAGATCCAGGTGCTGAGCCCGGGTCAAAAGGATGCGTTCCATGTGTTGGGTCCATTGGAGAAAACTCAATTCGCCCAAGTTGTGTTGGGTCTTGGCCTGGCTTTGGAGGGTATCGGCCAAAGGCAACAGGTTCAGTTTCGAAAAATTATATTGTTCCAACAAATTACGCATTTGCTCTTGGTCCCGGGTTCGCTCATTGGCGGCGTACGCCAGGCCGTGTTGATACTGCAAAGCGGCAGATTCTGCGATTCGTCGGTCGGCTTCGACTTGTAAGCGCCAAGGCCGACCACGAAGTGGGAGGCTGATTCCGGCTTGCAGGGTGTTAAATCGCCTGGACAATGGATAAAACTGACCATCAGGCCCCATTCCTTGGATGCTCATGTTACGAAGGCCCAGGCTAAGTCCGGGTAGGCGTTGGGCTTGGGTGAGCCTGCTCATGGCCTTGGCCTCCTGCCATTGGTTGTGAAGCCGCAAGACCTCCGGATGGGTCAAGGTGTCCACCAAGGCAGGGGCTGCAGGGACCCAACGCAGATCAATTTTGTGGGAGTCAGGTAGGGCTTTTTTACCGGTCCAAAATTGAAAATCCCGAATTATTTGGTCCTGCTCCCTTCGCAAACTGGCGCATTGAAGCTTCGATTCCGCATCGGTCAATAACAAGGCATTGAGATCGGCTGCCGAAACCTGACCTTGTTGTTGTTGCTGCCGCATGGCTCCAAGGGTAACTTTTAGCAGGGAATCCCGGTACTCGAAGAGCTGGCATCGAGCCTCCTGAACCAGGTAGCGGTAATAGAGACGGATAATGCCGGCTTCGAGTTCGGCTAAGGTCCTCGCCTGTTCCAGGCGGGCGCCTTCCAAGCGGGTCTTGGCCAGATCACGGCTGCGGCGATGGTAAACCGGCAAGCGCATGGTTTGGCTTAACTCGATCGACTGATCTCGAAGGGCCGAATTGAATTGGCCCCATTCGGTTTGCAGGAGGGCAGGATCCGGAAGGGGGCCGCCCTTTAGTTCCAGGGATCTTGCTTGCCAACGGAGGGAGTCGGACCGAAGGAGTATCCAATGAAGACGACCTTGATGCAAGGCTTCATTGAGGTCGATCCTGGGTATGCCTTGGGCCAGTACCGGGGTCCAAGTACCACCCAAAATCCAACCCCAAATCGCCAGGATTAGTACCCCAAAAAGATGGTAATTCATGGTTATGTAGCGATAGGATTAGGGTTGGTCGGCGATTTACGTTTCCTCCAGGACAGGTAAAGGACGGGTAAGACCACCAAGGTCATAAGGGTTGCGAGCAAGAGGCCGCCGATGACCACCGTGGCGAGAGGTCTTTGGACCTCGGCTCCGGCGCCTTGGCTTAGGGCCATCGGTAAAAAACCGAGGGAGGCTACCGAGGCGGTCATTAATACCGGTCGAAGTCGGTTGGCGGTTCCCTGAAGGACCACATCCCGCAATGGCAAGGTAGTATCCTCCTCGAGGGATAGGTATTCTTTGATCAAGACAATCCCGTTGAGGACGGCCACCCCAAAGAGCACGATGAATCCTATGCCGGCGCTGATGCTGAAGGGAAGGCCCCTGGCCCATAACAACAAAATTCCGCCGACCGCCGATAAGGGGACCGTGACAAAAACCAGGCCGGCCAGTCGAAGGGAGCCCATGGCCAGGTATAACAAAAAGCCAATCATGGCTAGGGCCAAGGGAACAACCAGGGCCAAACGAGCGCTGGCCTTTTGGAGGTTTTCAAAAGCCCCCCCGTAGTGCAGGGTATAGCCCGGTGGTAACAATACAGAATTTTTGCAGGAAGCCTGTACATCCCGAACCACCGATTGCACATCCCGATCGCGTACGTTGAAGCCCACCATGAGCCGTCGCCGGGCATCGTCCCTTTGGATTTGGTTGACCCCGGGTTCCACCGCAACCGTGGCGATTTCACGGAGCGGAATTCGGGAACCATCGCGGCAGGCGATGGGCAAATCACGGACTGCATCCGCATTTTGACGAAGTTCGTCCGGCATCCGCAGCATGAGATCAAATCGCTTTTCATCTTCGATTATTTCACCGACTTTGCGCCCGGCATAGGCCGTTTGAATTTGCATGTTGACATCCGCAATATCCAGGCCATAGCGCGCCAGGGATGCCCGGTCAAAACGAACCACGGTTTGGGGGAGGCCCTCCACCGTTTCAACCCAAACTTCCACGGCTCCAGGCACCTTTTGGACCAAAGAACCTATTTTCTTGCCCAGTCGGCTCAAGCTATCGAGGTTCTCCCCGTAGATTTTGATCACAACGTCTTGCTTGGCACCGGTCATGAGTTCGTTGAAGCGCATGGCCACCGGGTACTGAAAGCCAAAGGCAACGCCCGGAATTTCTTGGAGGGTAGCCGCCATGCGGGCCGAAAGTTCTTCCCAGGTAGACGCCGAAGTCCATTCGGAAGGGTCCTTGAGGATAATCATGAGGTCGGCAGCCTCCATGGGCATGGGATCGGTTGGGATTTCGCCGCTACCAATTTTGCCGACCACTTTGATGACTTCGGGGTAGCGTTCTTTGATGAGGGCCGATGCTTGAAGCACCGCATCCGTGGTTGTCTTCAAATTTGAACCGGGTAGCAATTTGGTTTCAACTGCAAAATCACCTTCCGGCAAATCAGGTATGAACTCACCGCCCAAGGTGGTAAAGAGCGCAAAACTCCCCAAGGCCAGGAGGAGGATTCCTCCCAAAACGGGGCGAGGACGTTGCAGGGTTTTGACCAAAATCTGTTGTTGCCAACGTTCCAACCCTTGCATTACGCGACGACTTGGACCCCATTCGCGGGCATTCCATCGCAAAACCAAACTGCTCATCATGGGAACGTAGGTCAGGCTCAGAATAAAGGCTCCCAGCAACGCAAAGAGAACCGTCTGGGCCATGGGGATAAACATTTTGCCCTCGATGCCTTGGAGGCTCAGAATGGGCAGATACACCATGAGGATGATGAGCTGGCCAAAGAAAGCGGCTCCCATCATTTTGCCCGAGGAGCGCCGGACTTCTTCTTTCAATTCGGCTTGGCCCGGTAGGATGCTGCGGCCCTCATTTAACAAGGCGGCATGGCGTAGATGCAAGCGATGCAGGACCGCTTCAACGACGATCACTGCTCCATCCACGATCAGTCCAAAGTCCAAGGCACCCAGGCTCATAAGGTTGCCGCTGACCCCAAACAAATTCATCATGCAGACCGCAAAGAGCATGGATAAGGGGATGACCGACGCAACCAAAAGACCGGCCCGCAGGTTACCCAAAAAGAAGACCAGGACCAAAACCACAATAAGGGCTCCTTCCGCCAGGTTGATGGCCACGGTTCGGATGGAACTGTTAACCATTTTGGTTCGATCCAAAAAGGGTTCCAACACGACGCCCTCCGGGAGGCCGGCTTGGATGGTTTCAATCTTTTGTTTCACGGATTCAATGACCCGCCCTGAATTTTCGCCTTTGAGCATCATGACCACCCCTCCGGCGACCTCGCCTTGGCCGTTGTAGGTCAGGCTGCCGTAACGAATGGCGTGCCCTTGGCGGACCTCGGCCACATCCTTAATCAGAAGGGGTAGGCCTGCCTTCGAAGTTTTGACGACAATGGATTCCAAGTCTTGGGGGGTTCGGACCATGCCTTCGGTACGAATCGAAAGCTGGGTTGCTTCCCGGTGGATATAAGCCCCGCCTGCGTTCTGGTTATTGGCCTGAACGGCATCGTAAATTTCTTGAAGGGTAACCCCTTGGGCTTGGAGAATATCGGGTCGAATGCTGATTTCGATTTGTTTGAGCAAGCCTCCAAAGCTGCTGACATCCGCCACACCGGGAACCCCTAACAAGGCCCGACGGACTTGCCAGTCCTGCAAGGTGCGAAGTTCGGTAAGGTTGTAACGGTCTTCGTAACCGGGCTTGGTTCGTAACACATATTGGTATATTTCACCCAGTCCGGTCGTTACCGGTGCCAGGTAGGGACTGGCCAGGCCTTGGGGAATGAAATCGCGGGCACTGATCAGTCTTTCGTTGACTTGTTGTCTAGCCCAATAAATATCCACTTCTTCCTCAAAAACCACCGTAATAACCGACAGGCCCAACCGCGAAAAGCTACGCATTTCAACCAATCCGGGAATGTTGCGGCAGGAGGCCTCAATGGGTTGTGTGATGAGTTTTTCGACATCCACCGCCCCCAACGAAGGGGAAACGGCGATGACCTGTACCTGGTTGTTGGTGATATCCGGAACGGCATCAATGGGAAGATGCCTTAATTGGTAAACCCCCGTGATGACCAAGGCCAAGGTTAGAAGGGCGACCCAGAGGGGTTGTTTTACCGAAAAATCAACGATTCGCTGCAGCATTTCCGGTAGACGTTAATGCGGGTTGACGACCAGGCGTTGGGTTCGGGTCTTTTGTCCACGGGTCCATACAATCGTGTAAATCCCGTTTTCCGCTGGCTTTTGGTTGGCTTCGTTGGCCCAATTCAGGGTTGTGTTACCGGAAGGCAAGATTTGGCGCAAGACACAACGACCCAAGGGGTCCAAAAGTTGGAATTCAATTTCTTGATCGCTGTCATCACCCAGGAGGCGCAGTTGCTCTCCGCGCAGGGGGTTGGGGTGCCAGGATGGGGAATTTTTGCTGAATGAGACAGGTCCATCCCAACCGCTACTGCAAGGCAGGAATCGGTAGGACATGGTAACGCCGAGTTGTTGGTTGAATTGGGGACAAATTTCGGGAGCACCGCTCACCGAGTAATCCCCGTCGGTGGTGACGATGAGGGTGTCGTCGTTGGCTCCGGGAATGGGTAGACCTCCATTGGTCCATTGAATGTTGATTTCATAAGGGGGCAGGAGGATTAGCCTCAGGGTGTCGCCTTGACAGAGTGGATTCCTCAAGCCTTGGGTGGAAACCACGGGTAACAAGAAGACCCAGCCGTCCACCATAACTTGGGGTGATCGCTCGGTGCAGCCGTTCAACGTGGCATCCACCGAAAACATGGAACCTGCATCGGCGCTGGTAACCCGGCGGTAGCGCAGGGTATCCCCCGGTTGAAGAACCCCGTCCTTGAACCATTGGTACGCTTGGTAGGGTTGGGTCCACAGGGTATCCGAACCACTGTTTGGGCAAAAAATTAGGTTATTCGGGGTAATGGTGGGGTTGTGGGCGCATTGGGCTCTTACCAGTCCGGCATTCAGCAGGAGCAGAGCCCAGGCCAAAAGCCATGCCGACGGGGGCATGATCCGAGCATTTCGCTTAGGGCGGAAATTCTCCTCGGTGGTAGAAAGGGGGGGCTGAAGGAACATAGGCCTTGGTTGACCTTCAAAGGTAAACACCAAGGCTCCAAGGGGCCCTAAGGAAGGGAGGCTATGGAGGATTAGGCCTCCTCGTCGGTGGCTTCTTCCGGTTTGTTCGACTTGCGGGCATCCCAGGCCTTCTTGAGACCCAGTCCTGCCCCGGCTGCCAGGA
>JBMTCP010000032.1:0-11175 GCA_049431025.1 Bacteroidia bacterium
GCTTCAGCGGAGTCTGATGAAGAGTCCAAAGCTTAATTCCCTTTAGAAACCCCGCCTCGGCGGGGTTTTTCTTGGGATGGCCTGGAGGGGTATTGACGAAGAGAAGTCTATTTTTGCGGTATGGCAGCTAAGAACGAAATCCGGGGTTCCCTGCATTTGCAGGATGGTCGCGTATTTGATGGTTGGATTATCGGCTATGACGCCGGTCATTGCGGCGGAGAACTTTGTTTTAACACGTCCATGACCGGTTACCAGGAAATGTTTACCGATCCATCGTACAAAGGGCAATTGTTGGTTCATAATTATGTCCATTTGGGCAATTACGGGGCTTATGCGGCCGACCAGGAATCCGGGGCTGTCCAAATCAGTGGGGTAATTGTCCGCAATTTCTCCGAAAAGCACTCGAGGCCTATGGCCGACTCCTCCTTGCAGGATTATATGCTCGCTAAGCGTCTTATGGGGATTCGCGGCGTAGATACCCGAGCATTGGTTCGTCATATTCGCCATGCCGGGGCAATGAATGCGGTGATGGTGTCGCATCAGGCTCTTGATGGCGCGGACGCTGGTGCCTTTGCCCAAAGAGCCCTCGAGGCCTTGCCCCGAATGGCTGGACTGGATCTAAGCGCTCAAGTAACCACCGCCCAACCTTACCGCATAGCTTCGGCTTTGGATGGTCGGGCTCATCGCGTAGCGGTAATGGATTACGGTGTCAAACAAAATATGTTACACCACTTAACCCGCCGTGGATGTGATTTGCAGATTTTTCCGGCCCATTCCACTTTGGATGAAGTTATGGCCTTTCAACCCCAGGGCATACTTTTTTCTAATGGCCCCGGTGATCCGGCTGCTATGACCGACCAAGTGGAGGTTATCCGTGGTTTGATGGGCCATCAAATACCAATGATGGGTATTTGCTTGGGTCATCAGTTGATGGCCAGGGCAGCAGGATTGGACACCTTCAAAATGCATAACGGCCATCGTGGTTCGAATCATCCAATTCAAAACCTTCGCCTTAATCGCTCGGAAATTACCTCGCAGAATCATGGTTTTGCCGTTGATTTGGAGCAGGCCCGATCGGCCACCAACCTTGAACTCACCCATATCAACCTGAACGATCAAACCGTGGAGGGGTTAGCATGGCGCGATTTACCGGCATTTTCGGTGCAATACCATCCCGAATCCAATCCTGGACCCCACGATTCTCATTATTTGTTTGATGATTTTGTCGCCCTAATGGCGTAAGCGCTTTGATGGCGAAGCCTAAACCTGAACCCAAAACACGATTCTAAAACCCCTATAGCTCATGCCCGTTATTCAAGATATTTTTGCTCGCCAAATTCTCGATTCCCGAGGTAATCCCACCGTAGAAGTTGATGTGATGACATCCGATGGATGCACCGGGAGAGCTGCTGTTCCATCGGGGGCATCCACCGGAATGCACGAAGCGGTGGAATTGAGGGATAATGATCCTTCGGTTTATATGGGCAAAGGTGTCCTGAATGCGGTCGCCCATGTCAACGATCGTATTGCTGCCGAATTGGAAGGTTTGTCGGTATACGAGCAACAGTTGATTGACCGAGTCATGATTGATTTGGACGGAACCGGTAACAAATCCAATCTGGGAGCTAACGCAATTCTAGGGGTTTCTTTGGCCTGTGCTCGCGCTGCGGCTGCTTCATTGGGCATGCCCTTGTACCGCTATGTGGGTGGTTTGCAGGCCAATGTTCTTCCCATGCCCATGATGAACATCCTGAACGGAGGGGCCCATGCCGATAATGGAATTGATTTTCAGGAGTTTATGGTCATGCCTTTGGGGGCCTCAACCTTTTCCGAAGCCTTGCGTATGGGCACCGAAGTTTTCCATCACCTCAAAAAAGTCCTCCGCGATCAGGGTTTGTCAACCAATGTTGGGGATGAGGGTGGATTTGCCCCGAATTTGCGTAGCAATACCGAGGCGCTCGAAATGGTGTTACGAGCGATTGAATCGGCTGGTTACCGCCCCGGAGAACAAGTGGCCATCGCCATGGATGCGGCTTGCACCGAAATGTACGATGCGGCCTCCGGTACCTACCGGTTTCATAAGTCAGGTGGTGAAACCATGAATTCGGCCCAGATGGTGGAATTCTGGCGTTCTTGGTGCGAAAAGTACCCCATCTGCTCTTTGGAGGATGCTCTTGCCGAAGACGATTGGGAGGGCTGGGCCCAACTTACCCAAGCGCTGGGCAATCGGATACAGTTGGTTGGGGATGATTTATTTGTTACCAACACCAAACGTTTGCGTCGGGGTATCGAATCCAAAGTGGCCAATTCCATCTTGGTTAAAGTCAATCAGATTGGAACCTTGACCGAAACGATTGAGGCGGTTCAAACCGCAGCTTCCTCCTCCTACACCAGTGTGATGAGCCATCGTTCCGGCGAAACCGAAGACAGTACCATTGCCGATCTAGCGGTGGCCCTTCGAACCGGCCAAATCAAAACCGGTTCCGCATCACGTTCGGATCGCATGGCCAAATACAACCAATTGCTTCGGATTGAAGAGGAGTTGGGAGACTCTGCCCTTTTCGGAGGGTTGGGTTTTCGCTATCGTCCTTTCTAAGTGATTTATGGCCGGCAACCTGATTCGCCTCCTCAAAAACCGTTATTTTCTAGCGGGTTTGGGTTTTGTACTTTGGTTATTGTTGCTGGACGAGTACCACTGGTTGGGTCAAGCCAAGGTTAGAAAAGAGTGGCGCCGCTTAAAAGCTGAACAGTCATTTTATGATTCATCCATTCAGGAAATGACCCGTGAAAAAGCAGCCTTGGAATCGGATACGCTTTTGTTGGAACGATTGGCAAGGGAAAAATACCGAATGATCAAACCCGGGGAATCCGTCTTTTGGGTTTTGGATTCGGCTGGTCAGACCCCTTAATTTATTCCAGATTCTGCTTGAGCAGCAGGGCCGTGCTCATAGCGGCCAGGCATCGCTCTACCCGGGGTTGAAGGTCGGAGGCCAGGCAAACTTCACCACGGTTCAAGAGGGAAATTTGCCCCAGGACCCGACCATCCTGTTCGTACCGCAGTCCGGCATGGGTTGCACCCAACCAGCGACGATTCCCTTCCAGCGTTCGAATGCTATGGATTTCGATTAGAGGTTGACCGGGTATATCCAAATGACCGCAGAGGCTTTGACGGCGCAAGGTGGTTTCGGGGCGAAACATCACAAACTCAACGAGAGGTTCTCCCGAACAACGTATTTCACCGGTCATGAGATGGCTGTAGGAGAGTGGCAAAGCAATGCGTCCTTGCCATAGGGGAACATCGCTCTGTTTGAAACGGGCATAGGTCATGATCGTATCCACAGCGGCATCGTCTTTTTGTCTTTGAAGAATGCGCATTCGCTGTGTTGCTCCGCTGAATCGGACTCTAAAATTGACTTGGTAGGAGGTGACAGCACCCCGTCTCACTTTGATGGTGGAATACGGCCCGTATTGTAGGTGGGGCTTGAGGCGCAATTGTTGGCGCCCGTGAACCGGGTAACAGGAGGATTGCCCCTGCAGACCCGGATCCAGAGCTATACGTATCGGCGTGCAGGAGGCCATCGCCAAAAGGCTGGCGATTAGAATACCAAAAGCGGGCAATTTCATAAGCAAGAAATTTATACTCCACCCAATGCTCTGACCATCAACCATTCGACAGCGAGCAAGAGAAACACAAAGATCCAAAGGCCCACCGCTTCAATCCAAGGGGTGGTCACCAGGTTGAGGCTGCTCTGAGGCCGGATGGTGGGGTGGTTTTTGATTTTGGGGATAAGGGATTTTAACAACGTTTGTCGGGCTTCTTGATCCCAGGAGGTCATAGGAAAGTAGGCGCCACCGGTGGATTGAGCCAAGGATTGCATAAGTTGGTGATCGCTGGGCTCCGCGGAATTTTCGAGCCCAAAGGACTGTACCGACAAGACTCCGCTTTTTTCCAGGACCTGACCTCCCGCTGTGGTGCTGGCGATGTAGCGGTAGGTCCCTGCAGGTCTTCGTCCCAAATCCAGGCGGTAGCCCAGCCCGTCGGCGTTCATGGTAGCGTCGTTCAAGAGGCGATCTTTTTGGTACAGTCGAACCCGGACTGCGCTTTGATTGTCAAATTCGCCTTGGGCGTTTCGGAGGCTTCCTTCCAGGACCAGGCTTTGGGTTTCGTTAAAAAATGGCCGAGCAGGACGCACGTCCAAGCCTTCGGAGGAACGAACGCCCGTAAGTAACGAAACCGTGTTATGAACAAGGTCAGACAAAGGGGAGTAAGGTGCTTCCAACGAAGCAGCTTCACCAAGACTCGCGTTCAATGCCAATCGCCAACGCCACAAACCTTCGCCCCAGAGATAAGCCCGTGCAGGGCTGCTTTGAAAATCCACCACCCACAAAGGACGTTGCGTAACCACCCGTTCTTTTTGCTGATACAGCAAGGTACTGCCCGCTGGCGATTGGGTAGGGCTGAGACCGGGAACCAACAAGGGAGGAAGTCGACGTAGCGCCTCGGCCAAGGGTCCGCTGGGAAGGAAGGCATTCCAATCTGGGTTGAGGGCAGGCAAGGCCGGTGTGAGCGCGCTCTGTCCAGCGTCTCGACCAGAAGGCCATTGACCCCATGCGCTTCTTGCTCCGCCCATCCACCAAAGGGGCTGTCCTTTGGCTTGAATTTTTTGGAGAAGTTCAGCCTCGCCGGGTTCGGGGTTGGCCGATGGCCATTGATGCCAGATGTACAAATCCGCCGGGGTTTGATCCACCGCTTTTCGGAGTCCAGGCAAGCCATAGTCAAGTTCGACACGAAGGTTTTTGGTTTGTTCCAATACTTGTCGCAAGACCCCCAAGTCAGGATGGGGGGCTTTGGCCAAAATGTAAAGTTGTTTTTGGGTTCGCACGGCCTCAACAAATACTAAACGCTCCGGAGATCCGGCAACCTTGAGGGAGGTGTCGGCGTTGATTGCGCGGCTTTTGAAGCGGATGGCGTAGAGCCCCTCTTGGCCCAAAGAAATTTTGAAGCGGAGCGATTCTTGAAAGGTGCCGCTGCTGGGTTGCCATATTTTGCGTTCGGATAAGGCTGGGGCTTCGGAGCCGTAGGTTACCCACGCTTCAATTTGAAGGGATAGCCCATCCATACGCTGGCCTCGAATGGGTACTTCGATAACCAAGTCGGTATGGGTTTCAACCCGGTCAGGAACGGCGGGGGTTCCCAATGTCCAGGAGGAGCTTTGGCTTTGAAGTGGTCCGCAACCTACACCGAGAACGGGGACCTGGTAACGACCAAAATAGGAACGTGGGTCCATGCCTTGATTAAAGAGGCCATCGCTCACGACGACCCAGGCCGCCACCGACTTGGAGCGGGATGGATCGTCCATCCATGGGTTCAACGCATCGGGAGAGGTAAGGCTTTGGTCCAAACGGAAAGTTTCCGGTCGGTTGGCCTGGAGGGAGATGGCTTCTGAGCCAAACCCTACGACGTCAACACGATGCGTACCCTCAAGGTTTTGGGACAAATCACGGGCCAATGCCGCCAGCCCTTCAGCGCTAATACCCGGACGGTTCATGGATTGGCTGAGATCGATCGCCAGGACTACACCGGGAGGTTCGACCACCCGCTCCTCACGTATCCACGTCGGGTTAAAAAACAGGAGCACCAAGAGGGAAACGGCCAACCCACGAAGGCCTCCCAAGACCCATCGCCAAATAGGGGCTGGATGATGAGGTAGGTTGCGCCCGTACCGGAAATAGGCCCAAACAAAGCCCGTCAGGAGGCAGAGGGGTAGAACCCATGCCGGGGAACCCCAAGCCAGTTCGAGATATCCCATGGGTTAGCGGATTAGGCCGGGTCCAACCCTCCGCAAATGTTCCAACATTGACCGGTAACATAAGAGGCTTTGTCCGAAGCCAAAAACGCTACCAACTCAGCCACTTCTTCCACCGTGCCCGGACGACCCAAAGGAATTTTGGCATTCCATGCTGCCGATACTTCGGGGTCCAATTGGCCGGTCATTTCGGTTTCGATATAGCC
Organism: Bacteroidia bacterium; assembly: GCA_049431025.1. Taxonomy (GTDB): domain Bacteria; phylum Bacteroidota; class Bacteroidia; order UBA7662; family UBA7662; genus SYHX01. Next base: position 6,014 of record JBMTCP010000032.1, read on the forward strand.
GGGAGCGATGGCATTGCATCGAATGTTACGGGATCCCAATTCTTTGGCCAACGAACGGGTGAAGGCAATTACGCCGGCTTTGGATGCCGAATAATTGCTTTGTCCGGCGTTACCGCTGCGACCAACGACCGAAGAAAGGTTGATAATGCTGCCTTTGCGTTGCTTCATCATCGGCCGCACGGCATGCTTGCAGACATTAAAGACCGACTTGAGGTTATTGTCCATAACCTGGTCCCATTGCTCTTCGGTCATGCGAATCAGCAATTGGTCCCGGGTTATACCGGCGTTGTTGACCACAATATCCAGGGCTCCAAAGTCGGTCAGGATTTTTTCGATGAGTTGTTCCGCTTGAGCGTAATTGGCGGCATCCGATGCATAGGCTTGGGCTTTGACGCCCATGGATTGCAGTTCTTTTTGGAGCTCCAAGGCGGCTTGTTCGGAGGATTTGTAGGTGAAGGCTATGGCTGCACCTTGCGATGCTAATTTGCGGGCAATGCCGGTACCGATGCCTCGGCTTGCTCCGGTGACCAAGGCAACTTGGCCTTGCAGGGGTAAATACGTCGTCATGGCCCCAAAGATAATCCCGCCAAAGGTTCCTGTCAGGAGCGAACAATCATGACTTTGTCCTGCACGCGAAGACCGAGCAAGGATTCCCCATGATTTTGGGCCAAAGCGATTTCGAGGTAACCCATCGCGTTGTAGAGCAGGTTAAGGGGGTCACGTTCGTTGCTTCGGTAATGGTCCTGTATGCGAAAGGCCCGGTTTTCGTGGCTCAAAGGGGAACGCAGCATGATCTCAAAAGGCTGATCACCCACAAAGGCCTGGACGGTGGCTTTGTCCAGGTTGGTGTGCAGGTTTCCGTAACTATCAGCGTACAAAACCCGGCCATTCAACACCCCGTTTTGTTCGTAAACCTGTTCCAGCCACATCGAGCGTGATTCCGGACTTGGTTCCAACCAGGGTTCAGGGGCTTTGGTCCGGTTTGGGTCTTGGTCCAGAGCCTGAATGAGCATGCCCAAGGGGCCATCCAACCAATCCAGCAGGGCAAAACCACCGTGGAGCCGGGGTACCGTCATGGGGTAGCGTTGAACCGGGGGGATGGCGGGTCCCTCGACCAAAAGCGAAACTAAACCTTGGTCTGGTAAGGCAAACCAATGATCGCGGTAGCGTACCACCACGAATTCAGGCCAGGGGCTTGCTTGGTCCGTAAAACGATATCCGGCATCCAACAAATGGATGGAGCCCGGTGGAAAAAAAGCAAATGCGGTTTTGAGCACATAAACAGCCTCAACCAAGTCATATTTGCTAATATTGTGTGAAATATCTTCGATTCGTCCATGCGGAAACCTACTCAGCAATCGTCCCCTCAACATGGCTACGTAGGGATCGCGCAGTCCGTAATCGGTTGTCAGGGTGAGAAGGGCCATAGGGGACGCTAAGGAAGCGAAGAACGACCTCAAATTTATTCCATAGTCCCCTCAAGCCACACCCCTTGTCCAATTCGCACGAACCCTTGGTTTTTGAACTCGCCGGTATAGACCCTTTGGGCTTTTACGGCCCTGGTAATTCCAGGCAAGACCGAATGCAGGCCGCTTTTCCGGAACTTAAAATGACCCACCGAGGCAGTCGCCTGCTCCTGGAGGGAAACGAACCGAATCTGACGCGTTTTCAGGCCTTGTGGGAACACCTGCTCCGCCTTTGCAGTTTGGGTAACGGTTTCTTGAGCGATGACGCGTTCAACGAAGCCATGTCCGGATTGGAAGTTCTGGATCGTCCTCAGGGAAATTTCTCCGACCCTACCCCCAAGACGGTTTTGGTTCATGGACCCAACGGGCTCATCGTCAAGGCCAGAACCCCCAATCAGCAGCGCATGGTTGAAGCCATGGATCGCTGTGATTTGTTGTTTGCCTTGGGACCGGCAGGGTCCGGAAAAACCTATACGGCAGTTGCGCTGGCCGTACGTTCCCTCAAAAACAAAGAAGTCCGAAAAATTATCCTTACCCGACCCGCGGTTGAAGCCGGAGAAAGTCTTGGTTTTTTGCCTGGTGACCTCAAAGAAAAAGTCGATCCGTATCTGCGACCTCTATACGACGCCCTCGAAGATATGTTACCGCCGCAACGACTGGCCAAGTACCTGGAAGAAGGCGTGATTGAGGTGGCGCCTTTGGCTTTTATGCGCGGGCGTACCTTGGATAAGGCCTTTGTTATTTTGGACGAGGCCCAGAATTGCACCCCTACCCAGCTCAAGATGTTTTTGACCCGTATGGGTCCTTCGGCGCGGTTTATTGTTACGGGTGATTTGACCCAGGTGGATTTGCCTTCCCGAATGGTATCGGGTTTGGGACCAACCTTGAAGGTACTCCAAGGTTTGCAGGGCATCGCGGTGGTCGAACTGAACGAGTCTGATGTGGTACGACATCCCTTGGTCAAAGCTATCGTCCAAGCCTATCAAAAACAGAACAACAGCCATGACTAAGCTCTTTTCTCAAGCCCCTGTTCAAGTGCCCGGGATGACCGGTTTTTATCGGGGTAAGGTCCGTGATGTTTACTTCTTGGAGAATAATCGCCTCTTGATGGTGGCTTCGGATCGAATTTCGGCCTTTGATGTGGTTCTGCCAGCGGCCATCCCCCACAAAGGGGAGGTCCTCAACCGAACCGCCGCTTATTTTTTGGAAGCAACACGGGATTTGGTTCCCAATTGGTGGCTGGGCAGCCCCCATCCTAGGGTTTCATACGGGTACCGTGCGGAACCGGTGCCGGTTGAAATGGTGGTGCGGGGGTACTTATCCGGACACGCATGGCGTTGTTACCGGGAGGGTGCCCGTGAACTTTGTGGAGTGCCATTGCCCGAGGGTCTTCGCGAATCCGATCCATTGGATCGCCCTATACTTACCCCAACAACCAAGGCCTCGGAAGGACATGACCAGGATATTTCCCGGGAACAAATCTTGGAACAAGGCTTGGTCAGTGAAGCCCATTACCAAACGATGGAGCGGTATGCTTTGGCCTTGTTTGAGCAAGGCACCCAAATGGCCCGCGAGCGGGGATTGATTTTGGTGGATACCAAATACGAATTTGGTTTGCTGGATGGTCAAATCCTGTTGATGGATGAAGTGCATACCCCCGATTCTTCACGGTATTTCTATGCGGATACCTACCATGAACTGCAAGCTAAGGGGGAGGCCCAACAACAATTGTCCAAGGAATTTGTCCGTCAATGGTTGATTGCCAACGGTTTTCAGGGCTTACCCGGGCAAGCCATACCGCCCATGTCGACCGCGTGGATTCAAGAAATCAGCGATCGGTACCAACACCTGTACCGTCAAATCACGGGCCAAAATTTGGAGGCATCGGGCTCGGTTCAGGTTGCCCTGGAACCTACGGATTGGGTCCAGGACTTCTTGGCTTTCCAAGAAAAGATGAACTAGATCTGAGGTGGGGTATACGACCGGATGTGGCGCTCGGTTTTGCTCGAGTTAATGTCCGCAATGGTGACCAAAATTCCAGCCTCATCCACCTGCCCGAAGCTGGCATTGTGTGCAAAACCAAAATACCGCATGGTGGAGGATAGGCTCATGTAAGCCGGAAAAAGAGGGGGAACCCGACAGCCTTTTTCTTGGGCTTTTTTGTTCAATGAAACCAGAGCCTTCTCGTAATCCAAGCCGGTCCAGTAATCTTGGACCGTTGGGGACAGCGGAATTTCCAATGCGTGTGGACGACGGGGTACGACCCAACCCTCAGGATCCCCAAAAAAATGAGACAAGAAACTATGCAATTCAATCAAGGCATCTTGGGGGTAATCGCTATACACAGTGACCTTACCGTAGAGGTAACGAATGTCCTGACGGACAAGGGTCAAGGCACCCAGGCCATCCCAGAGGTTATCCAGAGCAAAAATCCCCTTGCGATACAGCCCTTCCGGTTGATAATCAGGGGCAACGAAAGCCCGCCCCAGCTCGATGGTATAGGGTAACACATTTTTGCAAAAGTCCTCGCTGAACTCAAAGAGGCTGTTGGACGAGAGCCTGAAGTTGCCTTGGGCATCAGGTCCGGTTTTGCGGCATTCCACAAAGCGATAGGCGGCCATAATCTGCCGGTTTTCTGGATCCCAAACCAACAATTGTTCGTACCCATTGGGTTCCAAATCGTAGTCGTCCAAGTCGCAGGATTTGCCGGTTCCTCCACCTTCAGCCCGAAAGCTGAGCTCGCGAAGGCGGCCTATTTCCTGCAAACAAGCCGGGGCATTCCCTGCATCAACCACATAAAGAAGGTTGTTTCCTTTGTTGGTGGTCCGCAGCAAGCGTTCCGGTACCAATTCCGCTTCGAGCGTTGCCGGGTCTTGGGCTTCAACGAGAGGTTGCATGTCGTTCTTGGTTGTTTTGTTGAGGTTCTAGTCGATAAACAGCATCGCGTATCTTTTGGGTCCAGGTGAGGTCGTCTTCGCCGTTATCAAATTCGTGAGGCAAAACGGGTTGACCCACATGCAAGGTGACTTGACGACCACGGAGGCGAAACATTTCATCGGGCAAAAACAACATTTCTAAATTCAATCGGATTCCAAGGCGTTTACGCCAGGTATAGGTGCGGTAAAAACGCTCCGAAAGCTGGCCCTCGATGAAGACCGGAATCAACTTTAGATCGTATTTCCTCGCCAGGCTCACGGCAGTTTTTTTCCATTCCAAATCCCGTACAAGGCCCTGCTCACGCCGAGATACCAAACCGGCAGGAAAAACAATGATGCCGAACCCTTCCTGAATTCTAGTTGTAAGGATTTTGAGGTTATCACGGGATTGGCTACCGTGTTTGTTGACGGGTATAAAAAGTCCGTTCAAAGGCTGCACCTGCATCATGATATCGTTGCTCAGCGAGGCAAACTTATCCCGGTGTTGCCCAAGAATATCGTAGATGGCCAAACCATCCAAACCGCCCAAAGGATGATTGGCAACCAGGACAAAGGCCCCGTCCTTGGGTAAATGTTCCGTTCCCTTGGCAAGGACGCTTACTCCAAAATAACACAGGACCTCTCGGGCAAAAGCAAGATCCCGGAGATGACCACTTTGTTCCAAAAAACGGTTGATTTCATCTTGGTGCACCAAACGTTCCAAAAAACCGAAGAATGCAGCGGGTAGCCAACGGGCCAAGCTTGGATTTTTGGCCTCAAA
>JBMTCP010000033.1:0-10827 GCA_049431025.1 Bacteroidia bacterium
CACCGGCATGGGCATGACCAGCCCTGAACATGGCTTTCTGGAATTCAGTTAAACCAAGCGCTTCCTGCTCCCCGCTCAATATCGATAACAAAAAATACCCTCCGTAAAGAATGCTTGGCATGCTTATCAGAACGAGACCTGCGACTTTTCGGCTTTCGGTTGTCATTGTTTCACTTGTTTAAGAAAGCTTAAAAAAAAAAGGGTTACACCATACAAGTATAACCCTTTTGCTTTTTTACCTGCTCCCCGGGTTGGGCTCGAACCAACGACCCCCTGATTAACAGTCAAGTGCTCTAACCAACTGAGCTACCGAGGAATTTTGGGTTGCACCTAAAGTTGCCCCCAAAAGGACTGCAATGATAGCATTTAACCGCTAAAGTTCCAATATTTGTGCTCCAAACTTCTTTATTTAGACCCCTTCATCCTCCCATGGCACAGCAACTTTCTTTGGTAATTGTCGGAACCGTCGCTTTTGACAGTATCGAAACCCCTTTTGGCAAAGCTGATCGGGTCATTGGAGGGGCGGGGACCTACGGGGCCCTGGCGGCGAGCCACTTTACGGAAGGGATTGGGCTGGTTTCGGTAATTGGGGATGATTTTCCGGAGAATTCGCTGGCTATGATGCGGTCGAGGGGGATTGATACGGAGGGTATTCAACGGGTTGCCGGACAAGAATCCTTCTTTTGGGCCGGGAAATACCACCTGGACATGAACAGCCGCGATACCCTTGAAACCAGGCTCAATGTACTTGCGGATTTTGATCCGGTCCTGCCCCAGGCTTACCGTAGCCCCCGCCTCCTGATGCTCGGGAATTTGACCCCTTCGGTCCAAATGCGGGTCCTGGACCAAATGGAGACCAGGCCCACTTTGATCGCCATGGATACCATGAATTTTTGGATGGACATTGCCTGGGATGCCCTCCTGGAAACCATCGCCCGGGTTGACCTCCTCACCATCAACGACGAGGAGGCCCGACAGCTCTCCGGGGAACGCTCCTTGCTCAAAGCGGCTCGCAAAATTGCTACCATGGGCCCCCGTTACTTGATCATCAAAAAAGGCGAACACGGGGCCCTGCTCTTCGGGGATGGCGAAATCTTCTTTGCCCCGGCCATGCCCCTGGAAGAAGTTTGCGACCCAACAGGTGCTGGAGATAGTTTCGCAGGTGGTTTGATGGGTTACCTGGCCTCTCAGCCCCAAATCACCCTGGAACACCTCAAACAAGGGATTCTATGTGGTTCGGCCCTGGCCTCCTGCACAGTCGAGGCTTTTGGGACCAGCAGTCTCGAAGCCGTGACCGAAGACGTTCTCAACGATCGCCTCCGCATCTTTGATCGCCTAACCCGAATTAGCCTGAGTTAAATTCAAGTCCCGTTATTGGGTATTGAACCTTGGCCATGAACCTATCAGGACTATTGAAATAAACCTTCAGCTTAGAGCAACCCCTCGGCGACCAGGGCTTCAGCAATTTGGACCGCGTTGGTCGCGGCGCCTTTGCGAAGATTATCCGCTACAACCCACATATTCAGGCATTTATCGCGGGTAAAATCCCGTCGAACCCGGCCTACAAAAACCTCGTCCCTATCGTGGGCATGCAGGGGCATGGGGTAATTGTTATGCAAAGGATCATCCTGCAAAACGACTCCAGGAGTTTGTTGTAACAATTCACGAACTCGATCCAAATCAAAATCCTTTTCGAATTCTACATTGACCGCTTCGCTGTGGCCCCCCATCACGGGAACGCGAACGGTGGTTGCGCTAAGGGCTATGCCCTCATCCTCCATGATTTTGCGGGTTTCGTTGGTCATTTTCATTTCCTCCTTGGTGTAGCCGTTATCCAGGAATAGGTCGATATGCGGGAGGCAATTCAAATCAATTCGGTGCGGGTAAGCCATAGGGCCATCGATACCTGCTCGTTCGTTCATCAACTGCGTGACGGCTTTGACGCCCGTTCCGGTCACGCTTTGGTAGGTGCTGACCACGATGCGTCGGATTTGGTATTCCCTGTGGAGCAGGTTCAACGCCACCACCAACTGAATGGTGGAACAATTGGGATTAGCCACCAAGAGCGAGGGGCTATGCAATGCATGTGCATTGACTTCGGGAACCACCAAGGGAACAGAAGGATCCATACGCCAGGCCGAGGAATTATCCACTACCCTTATTCCGGCTTGCGTAAAACGAGGCCCCCATTCCAGGGAGACTGAACCACCCGCAGAAAACAAAGCCAAATCTGCCCCCATGTGAATGGCCGTTTCAGGAGAAACGATGGTCCAATCCTGACCTTTCCATGCCAGGGTTTTACCTACCGAGGCCGATGATGCCACGGGAATCAACGTACTAACCGGAAATCGGCGCTCTTCAAGAACGCGTAGCATGGTGGAGCCCACCAGGCCCGATGCACCAACGACGGCTACGCGGTAGGATTGGGTTTTGGTCATGGAATTTTGGTCAAGGTCTTGAGGACACAAAAATGCTAAAAAAAACGTGGCGTCGATTAAAACCGTAAAGTTCCTTTTTGGGGGTATGGCCAACAATAAAACTTGGGTACTGCTCTTTGCGTTCCAACTCGCCTTAAAACCCACAGGGGCTCAGGTTATCGAGACTTTTGCCGATTCCAACATCTCCTCCCAACCAGCCTGGTTCGGGGACACCGCACGTTTTCGGGTTCAATTGCCCGGCCCTTACCTTCAACTACAAGCTCCTGCCTTCAGCGGGCAAGCCTGGCTGGGAACGCCCAGCAGAGCTGTTCATCAAGGCCAATGGGAACTTCGATTTGAACTTCGTTTTAACCCCTCCAGTGCGAATCAAATGGACTGGTACCTCATGGCTTCTGATTCCCTTCCTTATCTGTCCGGTCAAAGTTATTTTTTGCGGATTGGGGGAACAGAAGATAACCTGACCTTTTACCGCAAAAACGGGGCCTCGTTGGTGCGAATTGGTTCGCTGGCCTCGGGTTGGCTAAACCGGGACCTCAATCCCATGGCCATTCGCGTAGAAAGATACCTCAATGGCCTCTGGTATTTTTGGGCAGACAGTTCCCAAACTTCGTTGTCAGCTCCTCGATGGCAATGGTTGGGGGATTTAAGGGATTCGGCTTTAACCAAGAGCCGATTCACAGGTTGGCATGTTCAGTATTCGGCTACCCGATCCACCTTGTTCTCCTGGTACCTCTTGAAGGTTCAAGGCCTTCCCGTACCCGATACGATGCCTCCTTCCGTCAAAACATGGAGCATCAATCCACCGACTAAAATTAATTTGTTATGGAATGAATCCATGGATACAAGTTCGTTATCAATCGCTAGTTTAACCTGGATTGATGACGGGAGAACGGCTGCTTGGAGGCAATGGCATGGGGATACGTTGCTCGAATTGGATTTTGGAAGACCTTTCCCGTTTGAAATTTACCAAAACCTACGCATTAGAGAAATCAAAGATTTAGCCGGCAACCGCTGCGATACCGATTTGGTCCTTTACCAAAACCATTGGCACCACGGAAGATTGGTATTTACTGAAATAATGAGCGATCCCGACCCACCACTGCAACCCCCACCTCAGGGTCTGCCTACCGAAGAATTCGTCGAAATCTACAATCCGGGACCAACACCATTGGATTTGCAAGGTTACCGTTTCAGCGACCTCAACACAAGCGTCGTTTTACCCCCATGTTTAATGCCACCCCACTCCGTCGTTGTTTTGGTGCCAAAATCAGCTCTATCTACATGGCAGGCATGGGAAAATTACCAAGCCAATGGTCAAAATATCCGCTGGTTGGGCTTGGAGCCTTGGCCTTCCCTAAATAACGATGAAGACCGACTGAGCCTTCAAAGTCCGAACGGTGTAGTTTTGGATACCCTTCGTTATTCTCTTCAATTCTGGAGAACCTTGCCTCAAAAGCAAGGAGGTTGGTCTCTAACCAAAACCAATGCGCTCTGCCGCTGCGCAGATTCCTTGCAATGGCAACCATCCAAGCATACATCCGGAGGAGATCCGGGTTCGATACCTGCTATCCATGATACCGTATGCCGTACCTCAGGACTACCCGTATTGGTGGATGCACCTTTGGATGGCTCAGGACGTTTGCATTTGCGTTTTGGGGCCGCCGTTCATCCCTATAACGGGACCCGGGTTATTCTTGTAGTCAACGGCGATTCGGCAGAGCTTTTTGAAACTTCCGACCACCATAAGCTATCTCAGACCGTTTGGTCATTGGAGGTACCCCTACACCTTGTACCCCCAGCGGGTCATGTGTGCTATGTTATATGCAGAGGATGGCTGACCTGCAACGGCGATACCATTCCCGAGCAAAGAAGAGCGACCGGTCTTGGAGCCCCTGCCCAAGTTGGTGACATATTAATCACCGAGGTCTACCCCAGACCCCTCAAAGAATCGTGGCCCTGGGTGGAACTTTGCAACCGCTCGCAGAAGGTCCTGGATGCTTCAAGGGTTTGGATCGCACGAACAGACCTGGAAGGAAAGGTGTTGGATGCCAACCCAATAGGAAATTCGTACGATGCGTTACAACCTGAGCAATGCTATGTTTTGAGCCGAAGTGAACAAATGCTCTTCAATGAAGGCCTTCAAGCCTGTGAACCCAACGAACCCCTCGCCCGTAGCCTTCGATTTGCCCTCCCCCCCCTACCCATCACCGGCGCTTTTGTGGAATTGCAAGATCCATGGGGCCAACGCCTGGATCGAATTGCGTACCACGATTCCTGCTTCCACCCCCTTACGCCTAATCGAACAGGACTTTCACTCGAACGTCTGCCCAATGCCCAACCAGAAACGCGCAGCGGCCATCCATTAACAACTTGGTGGACCAGTACTCCTGATCAACGTGCGGGGCCCGGCTGCTTTCCCAACCGTCGAGAATCTACTGCGGCCTGGCTACCTAGCCATCCTCGAAGGAGACCATCCTTGTACCGAATCCGGGTATCCCAGCAAGGCTTTACCCCATCGCTGGATGGACGTATCCAAATCGGCTTGGAAGGGCCATCCACTGCATTGGTATCGCTTGATGTTACAGATTGGACCGGAAAATCTTTGTTTAGTATTTGTAATCAAACTCTGGCCGATTCCTTGAGTACCTGGTTTTGGGATGGAAGCAAGAACAGCGGAACTAAACAAGACTTGTGGTCTCGTTATGGAAACGGACATACCATCTTGCGATTAAACTGGGAGGATGCAGAGGGACGACGAGGCTGGGATATGCAGGAGATTTATCTCCAAAGGCCGTGAATCAAACGGAATTCATCGATTGGATGGCCTGACAAAGCGTACTATAGCACGGCTTGTTCAGGACATAAAAAACCTGTTTCCCTTCTTTGCGCCAAAGGACAATACTGGCTTGTCGCAACACCGCCAAATGTTGAGAAGCAATCGATTGACTGATACGTAGCTTAAAATAAATCTGCGTCACGGTAAGTTCCTGGTGTTGGTCAAGCAATTGTACAATTCCGTATCGCAACGGATGATTCATTGCATGACACAACGCATAGGCCTTCTCGAGATCCAACTCCTTGAGTTGACGAAGCATGGTTGACACCCCCTAAATCCTTGTAGTATTTATATAAAGTATTTATTTTCTTACCGAATGGAGCAAATTTTTAGCCTATTCTATAAGATTTATACTAAGGTAGTACCAAAAAAGGGTTTTCGATAATCCACCATCAAGGAGGCGGCTTCCTGAACCTCACCACGGCTTAAGTAGTTTGCTACCAAGCCAAACCAACCTGAAGATACAACGTCAAAATCAAATACGAACTCGGCTTGTTTCCAAGTGTCTAAATATTCGTTTTTTAATAATGTATTATACCATTTCTGAACCCCGTCGCCCAAAAAAAAGACTTTCTGGTCCTGAATTTTTTTTAAAAAAAATTCGTCCTGCACCCAGGATTGAGCCTCTTTTTCGACCCTAAGAAGGGGAAAACCCAGGGAATCCTTGCCCTCAAAGGTGTACTCTCCGACAAAATACTCATCCCGTCGTGCATCCATTAAAGGGACATAGCGGATGGGCTCTTGCTGCGGAATCGTGCCCTGATGAAGTGACTTATGGTAATAGGCATACGCGATACATTCCAAGGACCCAACCCCAATCACCGGCAAGGCATGCGGTAAAGCCAAGCCTTGGGCCAAGGAGGCGCCTATGCGCAGGCCGGTGTATGATCCTGGACCTCTTTGGCATGCAATCGCCTTCAAATCACGGGCTCCCAATTGGCAATCGTGAAGACAATCCCTGACCATAGAGGCCAAGTCTTCAGCTTGGCGCTGAGGCTCTTTTTGGATACGCTCGGCAAGCACCTTGCCATCCACCTGGACCACCGATACGGAACAAGCAGGTCCCGCATGATCCAAGAGCAAAACAGGCTTGGACAAATCAAGCATCATCAAAAACGCACGTTCAATTCCAAGATTTCACCATTTCGCCGAACGCGCAATGTAACCGATTTACCGGCTTCCATAGCAGCCAAAGCGGTCATGTACGTCTGCATATCCCTAACCCCAAAATCCCCCAAGCCCAGCAAGGTATCCCCTTTGAGGACACCCGCGATGGCAGCAGGTTTGCCTTCGGTTACGCCATCCACTTTGACTCCTTCACCCTCATAAAAATAATCAGGCATGATCCCCAAGGTCAAGCGAAAACGAGGTGTAGCCTGATTTTCAGTGTTTTGGGTTTTACGAAAGCTAAGACGACCGTGGCGAGGTAGGGCCTCAACCAAACGTGCAATGTATTCCAACACAAGTTGCATACCATGATAATTCAATCGGTCTGCGTCATCGCTTGGCTTATGATAATCTTCGTGCGTTCCTGTAAAAAAATGCAAAACCGGGACATCTTGCAGATAAAACGATTGATGATCCGATGAACCCGTTCCGGCTGAGCTGACTTTGATGTGCAAAGGCCCGGCCAATGAATCCACCATTGGCATCCATTCCAACGCCGTTCCGACCCCATGTACCCCCAATTGCCGGGTGCTGTCCTGCAAACGTCCAATCATATCCATGTTCAACATGGCCACAACCGAATCCAAAGGAACCAAAGGATGGCGGACAAAATAGGCCGAACCCAAGAGCCCCATTTCCTCCCCCGAAAAAGCCAAAAACAAAAAATTAAAGCGAGAATCTGGCTGCTGAGCCCAGTACCTCGCCAAGGCCAACAAACCTGCCGTTCCAGATGCGTTGTCGTCCGCTCCGTTATGGATTTGTGGCTCTCCTCGATGCCTGGACCCTCCGTATTCACCGAATCCCAAGTGATCGTAATGAGCACCCAGAACCAAGGTCCTTGCAGCTCCCCGATCCAAAAATGCGGCAACATTGCGGGCCATAACCTTGTGTGCCCGAACACCAACCTCCAAACGAATACGCAAATCCGACCCAAAAAAACCTTCGGGCAGGGCTTCCACCCCGGCAGGAGTCAGACTAAGGACAGGTATTGTTGAGGAACGCGTTCGGCGGTCAAAAGCCGTATCGGGCCAGGGCTCATTCGTGGAACCGGGGAATAAAACGACAGCTGCCGCACCGTAGTGTTCTGCCCAAGCTATTTTTTGAGACAAGGGCAGATGACTACCCCAAGGGCCGTGTGGATTGGAACCGGAGGGCCCGTTCCACCTGATCCACCAAATCCTTCCCTTCAACGAAGCTGTATCCACCAAATCCCTGTGCCCAAGCGAATCCGCCTGGATGCCGTACCCCGCATTGATTCCCTTGGACCAAACGGAACCGTTCGCGCTACCCGGCAAAACCCGGAAGTGCTCGCCATAGACCAGGTTTCTGCGTCCAACCCGTAGGGTGGACTTGGGGTCGGGCTCTTGCCGGACCGTTATACCAAAGGACTGATACCAAGTTCCTGAATCCCCTGCAGGCTTCAACCCTATGGATTGAAATTCTTGAACCAAATAGTCGGCGGCCTTACGCTCCGAAGGGGAACCGGTCTGCCTACCCAACAACGAATCATGGGCCAAAAAACCCACATGATGACGGAGGTTAAGAATCAACGAATCCCCCAGATTTTGGGCGTTGATGTTCCAAGTCGTCAAGAACAACGTGCCAAATAAAAATCGAATACTATACCTCAACCTCTTCATCAAAAATTAGAATTAAAACTCAACATAAAAGAACGGTTGACCCATAACAAAACCGATCCCAAAAAAAACAACAAAGCCCAGCGAAGGTTTCGTTCTCCCTGTGGATTTTGGGTAAGGTACCCTGCCAATCGTATTCCAGGCAACAAACCCAGAAGCGTTCCCATAGCACAAGGTGCCAAAAACGAGGGAATTAATCGGCCTACCAACGATAATCCCACTGCCGGAGTTGATGGCATGGTCCAGTAATACACGGTCGAGGCCAGGGCCATAACCGCTATCGACCCCATGCTTAAAGCGTTGATTGAGGCCTGATCACGATACCGCCAACGTTGCAAAATCGGAACCATAATGGCCCCACCTCCTAAGCCTGACAAGGCCGAGAAAATTCCGGCTATTAGCCCCAAACCGGGCAAAGCCCATTGGTGAATTGAACCTGTATTCCCGTTGATAGGCGGGTTCTTAATGGAAAGTAAATGCTGGGCATTACGAAATAAAACCAGGCCTAACATAAAACTAAAAAAAACGCGAAATCCAGATTGATCATACCAGGCTCCGTTCCGAATGGCATGAGCCATAACAACAGACGCTATTGCCGAAGGCAAACCCAATCGCAAAACATCCCAACCCGTGAATACACCCTTTTGGAGCCAAATGCCCCATCCCAAAACTCCGGTTAGTAACGTAAGCGCCAAGGAATTGGACAAAACCAACTCCACCAAGAGGGAACCGCCGTAACCCTGCTGTGCTAACCACCAAGTCAACAACGGCGCAAAAACTACACCACCCCCAACACCAAACACCCCCCCCAGGAACCCAGCCAAGACACCAAAGCCCAAAAGCAAGAGCCAGGACTCCATGTCAAGGAGCCTGCAATAACCTTCGGTAATCCGAAGGCTGCTTCAAAAGAGCCAAGGCCTTTTGGACTTCGGGATCCGTAGCAAAGGTTGCCCGTAGTCGGCCTTTCTGAAAATAATACCTCCCGACTATTTCTTGCTTCAGGTAATCCGAAATTTCATCCCGGTGCTTGTGCAAATCCCTGGACTTATCGTGATGTTTGCGGGCAACCAAAGCGTTGTATTCGTCTTTGACGGCTTCAAAATACTTTTCACGCTGGGCTTTGTCTTTGAAATCCTGAAGGGCTCGATCGGATTCGGTGGTATAGGACAAATCCTTGCCCTGCAAATACGCCTCAAAAGCCTGGAATAAGCTGTCGCTCACTACAAATTGCTCCGGCTCGGGCAAAGATTCGTGCTTTGACCGGTAAAGGGTTGCAAAATCGAAGAGATAACGCTTGTTTACCAGGGTAATCAAAATATTACTGGCGGTATCCGAGGGCATAGCCACATCGGGTGTAACCCCTCCTGCATCGTAAACCACCCTGCCGGCGGCTGTTTTGAAGGCCCGGCGTAATGAGTCCGCAACCCGGCGGTTCTTGCTTTCGGGATCCTTATCGCTGTACTCAATTGCCTGAATGCAACGTCCGCTGGGGATATAGTATTTCGCGGTAGTCACTTTGACTTGGGTATTGTAGGTAAGTGGTCGAACGGTTTGAACCAATCCCTTTCCAAAGGTTTTTTGACCAACTACAAGGGCCCTGTCGTAATCCTGCAAAACACCGGAAACAATCTCGGAGGCCGAGGCCGAAGATCCATCCACCAAAACCACCACCGGCATTTCGGCATCCACCGGGTCATTGGGGGTTTGGTATGATTTGTCCCATTCCTTGACTTTGCCCCGAGTATCCACCACTTTGGAACCGCGCGGTATAAAAAATCCACTAATACGTACTGCCTCGTCAAGGGAACCTCCCGGGTTACCCCTTAGGTCTAAGATCATGGATTTCATGCCTTTGGACTTGAGATCGAACATGGATTTTTGGATTTCATTGCCGGCATCCACACGAAATGCACTCAAATTAACATAGCCTACTTCCTGGTCAAGCATGCCCGAATAGGTCACGGAACTAACCTTAACTTCTTCACGTAACAATACTTTTTCGATGGGCTTGGCTAGGCCAATGCGCGCGATCAAAACCTTCACCTCGGTTTTTGGCTGGCCTTTGAGAAGTTTGGAAACTTCGTCGGTATTGCGACCAATGACCTCCTCACCGTTGATTTTGAGCAATTGGTCTCCCGCTCTCAAATCAGCTTTTTGGGCAGGAAACCCTTCGTAGGGATCCGCCACCACCACGGTATCCCCAACCTTGGCAATCAGAGCACCAATACCTCCGTATTGTCCGGTGGTCATGATCTTGAAATTCTCAACATCCGATTCAGCAATATAATCGGTGTACGGATCCAGACTCTTGAGCATGGCATCGATCCCCGTTTTCATTAATTTGCCGGCATCCACATCGTCCACATAGTACATATTGATTTCGCGAAAGAGGGTTGCGAAAATTTCAATATGCTTGGAAATCTCAAAATAGTTGTTGGTCGCTGCGAGGCTACCCACGGCCAGTACCAAAACCAGAACTACGCGGCGGAGTCTTGGGGTGAGCAACATAGAACGGAAGGAAGAGAAAAGGCGCATAGGTCTAAGGGGTCTAACCTTCAAATTTAGGGTACGGGGTCGTGGCCATGACCACCCCAGGGATGGCAACGCAAAATTCTTTTGGCAGCCAGCCAAGTCCCCTTCAAGGCCCCGTATTTACCCAAAGCCTCCACGGCATAGTGGGAACAGCTTGGACTGTAGCGGCACGAAGGAGGAAGATGGGGTGAAATAAGGGCCTGATAGGCCTTAACCA
>JBMTCP010000034.1:0-10318 GCA_049431025.1 Bacteroidia bacterium
TAGTTTTGCGGGCGATTTTGGAGCAGGAAGTTTGGAATACCGAGCGATTGTTGGAGGAATACGCCCGTACGGAGCGAATTCTTGGGGGAGTTTCATTTCTTAACCAAAACGAGAAGGTCGCAGGCCGTCCTTGTTGGGTTCAAGCCCAAGGATTGGCAGGGTCAGCCCGGTGGTGGATGGCTGCGGCGGCCCAGAAGGCTGGACTTCGAGGTTTGCAGGTGGTTTTGTTGGCGGATCGTGAAGAAGCGATGTACGCCTGTTCCGATTTGGAAGCCTTGCTAGGCGGTGCCCATGTTTCCTTGTTTCCAGGTTCGTACAAGCGAAAATTTGGGGATAGCGAAAAGGACCCGTATTTGGTTTTGCAAAGAGCCGGGGTTTTGGGTCAGATGAGCCTTCGCAACAACGATGCTCCTCATTGGTTGGTGACCTGGCCGGAGGCCTTGATGGAAGAGGTGGTGATCAACACAACCCTTGCTCGTAACACACTAGAAATCAATAAAAACGAAGCCGTCAATCTGGATTTTTTGATCGAATTGATGAGCGAAATGGGTTTTGAGCGGGTGGATTTTGTGTACGAACCCGGTCAGTATGCCATCCGGGGAGGGATTTTGGACGTCTTTAGTTACGCATCGGACTGGCCGTACCGGCTTGAACTTTATCGCGATTGCGCCGAGCGCCTCCGCACCTTTGATCCCGAATCTCAGTTGACCGTGAAGGAGATCGACAAGGCCGTGATTCTGCCCAATCTTCAGGCCGATTTGCTGGAACAGGGCCAACAATCCTTGGTCTCGTATTTTCCAACGCAGGCGGTGTTATGGCACAGCAATTGGTCCATGCTCATGGCCTCGGCCGAAGAGCGTTGGAATGGGGTACCCGATGATTTACAGCGATGGTTGACCAGCCCGGACGAGTGGTTTGAATTGTTGATGGGTTTCAAAAGAGTTCTTTTGGAAGCGGACGGAGGACAGGACCCCCGGACCAAAGCGGCCTTTGGACAGGGACCTCCCTACGAATGGACCTTTCACACCACCGAACAACCCATCATGCGCAAGCAATTTGACCGTTTGGTTGCCACGGGTCGGGAACTGTCCGAACAGGGTTACCGACTTTTTTTGTGTGGGGATAATTCCAAGCAAATGGAGCGCCTGGATCAAATTCTGGAGGATCTGCAGGCCGGCTTCCGTATGCAACCCTTGCCGCTGGGATTGCATGCAGGCTTTACGGACCATGATCAAGCTGCCGTTTTTTGGACCGAACATCAGCTTTTCGAGCGTTTTCATAAATACAAAGTGCGGGGCCGTACCTCCGCTTCCGAAAAGTTGACCCTCAAGGAAATCCTGGATTTCAAACCGGGAGATTATGTGGTGCACATGGACCACGGGGTCGGCAAATACGCCGGCATGGAGAAAATTCAGGTCAACGGGCAATGGCAGGAAACGATACGAATTAGTTACCGGGATGACGATTTGCTTTATGTTAGCATTCATTCCTTGCACAAGGTTTCGCGCTATTCCGGCAAAGACGGAACCCCACCCAAAATTCACAAACTGGGATCCGACACCTGGGATAAACTCAAAACCAAAACCAAGGCCCAGGTCAAGGACATCGCCAAGGATCTGATTGAATTGTACGCTCGTCGGAAAGCATCCAGGGGCCATGCCTTTCCCCCGGATAATTACCTGCAGCACGAGTTGGAAGCGTCTTTTTTGTACGAAGACACCCCCGATCAAAGCAAGGCCACCGAAGCGGTCAAGGCCGATATGCAAAAAGCCTATCCGATGGATCGATTGGTCTGCGGCGATGTGGGGTTTGGCAAAACTGAGGTCGCCATTCGGGCGGCCTTCAAGGCGGCCTGCGACGGGAAACAAACCGCCGTCTTGGTCCCAACCACCATTTTGGCCTTGCAGCATTCGAGGACCTTCGCTTCAAGGCTCCAGGGACTGCCTGTTCGGGTTGATTACTTGAATCGCTTTCGAACGGCGGCTGAGGTCAAAGCCGTTTTGGAGGATTTGGAAGCAGGACGCATTGATATTTTGATTGGCACTCACAAAATTGTTGGTTCCAAAATCAAGTTCAAAGATTTGGGATTGTTGATTATTGACGAGGAACAAAAGTTTGGGGTCGCTACCAAAGAAAAGCTCAAGGCGATGAAAGTGTCGGTGGATACCTTGACCCTTACGGCTACCCCCATTCCCCGAACCATGCAATTTTCGTTGTTGGGTGCAAGGGATTTGAGCGTCATCTCCACCCCACCGCCCAATCGTCAACCCGTGCATACGGAATTGATGGTTATTGATGAAGACAAGGTTCGGGAGGCCATTTTGTTTGAGACCGACCGAGGGGGGCAGGTCTTTTTTGTACACAACCGGGTCCAGGGCATCGAGGGGGTGGCGGATTTGATTGGACAATGGTGTCCTGGTCTGCGTATAGGGGTTGCCCATGGTCAAATGCCGGGGGACATGATGGAAAAGGTATTGTTACAGTTTATTGAGGGTAAGCTGGATATCCTAGTAGCCACCAACATTATCGAATCCGGGTTGGATATTCCTAATGCCAACACTATTTTGATTAATCAGGCCCAAAATTTTGGGCTCAGCGATTTGCATCAAATGCGGGGTCGTGTGGGGCGTTCCAACCTCAAAGCTTTTTGTTATTTGATTGTTCCTCCTCTTTTTTCGTTAACGCAAGAAGCACGGCGTCGCTTGCAAGCGATAGAACAGCATTCGGAACTTGGGAGCGGCTTTCAGATAGCCTTGAGGGACTTGGATATACGGGGTGCAGGCAATATGCTGGGAGGAGAACAAAGCGGGTTTATCACCGAAATCGGCTTGGAGCTTTTCCAAAAGATTTTGGATGAAGCCATACGAGAATTACGAACCACCGATTACGCTGATTTGTATGCTGATCAGCCCCTTGATCCGCCCAAAACGGACGTCGTATTGGATACCGATGCGGCGGCTTTGTTGCCGGATTTTTATGTTCGTAACACTACAGAGCGCCTAAGCTTGTACCGGGAATTGGATGATTTGGAGAGCGAAGAAGCCTTGGATGCCTTTGAAGATCGCTTGATGGATCGCTTTGGACCCCTCCCTGAACAGGCTACTTTATTGCTTATTTTGATGCGTTTACGGATGCAAGGCGGTCGTTTGGGTTTGGAAAAAATGATTTGGCGCAAAGAAATGTTCAAGGCTCATCTACCAGACGGCAGTCGGCAAGACTATTACCAAGGCCCTGTTTTTGGGGCCGTCTTGCAGGCGGTACAAGAAAAGCCGGGGAACTGGGTCTTGCGTCAACAGGGTTCAACCGTGCAGATGGTTTATCAGCACAAAGTCACAGTCGAATCTCTTTACAAGATGTTGCGTGATTTAGCGGATGCTGCCGGATGCTGATTATCCTTTGTTGTCCTCATGGGCCTTTACCATAACATAAGTCCGGCGATCGCGCTGAGCAAAACGATTTTGAGGAGTCGTTGTGCCGTATGCAATCGCTGGGAGTTCATGGATTTCCATAGAAGCCCCAAAGCGAATAAAACCACAATCATTTGGCTTATAAGAAGATAAGGAAAAAAAGGGTGCACCTTTCCAAACAAGGTTAACCACAGCAGAGGCGGCAAAAAACCAAGCGGAGATAGCAAAAGAAGATTACGTGTTTTGCGTAAACCCAGAACAACCGGAACGGTTCGGTAACCGTAAATCGCATCACCGCGGACGTTTTGGCTATCTTTGACCAGGCCTCGTATCCATTCCAAAACCGCCACATAGAAAACAAAAACCAAGGTGGGAATATTGGCATCCCGGTAATAAAGCACAAGCGCCATGAAGGCAGCCATGAGGAGGAGAATCGCCGAAGCATTACCCAAGAGCGGGATACGCTTGAGTTTGTGAGAATAAAGCCATAAACCGGCACCGTAAAGGGCATAATAGGCTAGAAATCGCCAGCCCAAAGGCCATATGACCAAGATAGTTAGCATACTCAGCGCTATCCAGGCTTGCAGGGCTTGGGATGGACGAATGACCCTGCCCATGATGACCTTGGCGGGGTGATTGGCCATGTCTTTTTCAAGATCGTAGAACGCATTAAGCAAGTAACCACCGGCTAGCATGAGGGCTGTTCCTCCTACAATTTGCCACAATTCCCGATCGATCAAGAATCGCCAACCTATGGTGGCGAATTGGTCCAAAAGAAATCCAGCAGCCAATACCTGAGCCAAAGCGACCATGGCCAAATTGTACCAACGGATAAGACCCAAAAAGGCTAATCCGCGGAGTAGGCGAAGCTTACCCGGGGAGATTTCAGGGTAAGGCCCAACCGGATCAGAACCGGTGGATGACACGGAGTTCGTAGGAATCCAGTAAACGCTGGGTTTGTTCCAGGTCCCTGGTAAAACCCAACAAGTAACCACCACCGCCTGAGCCACATAGCTTGAGGTAGTACACGCCACTGTCGATACCCTGTTGCCAGACTTGCCTGAATTTTTCGGGAATCATGGGTTGAAAATGCTGCAGGACCAGGTGCGAGAGCGAGCGGAGATTTTTGAACAGTGGCCCGGGTTTCCCGCTCAGAAAAGCCTTGATGCATTCGTTGTTATACTCATTGAATTCTTGACGAATCATACGCCGGAATCCTTCGTGTTTGAGTTTTTCAAGAAAGACCGAAACCAGGGGCTGGGTTTCGCCGGGTTGCCCGGTATTTAACAAGAAAATGGCGCCTTGACCGTCCGGTGTTTCTTGGGGTAGGGTCACCTGGCCCAAGCTCCGATCCCGATCCATCAAAATGGGAATCTTGAGGTAACAAATGAGAGGATCCATGCCCGAAGACCGCCCGTGAAAAAAGGATTCCATTCTTCCAAGGCGTGACTTGAGGTCTTGGATGGCGTCCGGGTCATGAATGGCTAAATTCAAATCCTTGGTGGAGCCAGCATCCTTGGAGGGTCCGTATTGTTCATAGACCGCTGCCACCAAGGCGCCGGAACTACCTACCCCAAAGCCTTGGGGTATATTGGATTCAAAAGACAAACCAGCTTCCAAGTCCTTGTCCAGGCGTGATAAGTCCAGACCCGGAATGGCCGGGGAAAGTTCCCTGAGGTAGTTTGCAAAGGCTTTGAGGCTGGTATTGCTCTTTTTTTGGTCTTCGGTGAGCGCAGGCCCTGCCTTAAACCGGCCTTGGAAATGCTGAAAAGGGATTGAAAGCCCCATCGCATCTTCCATAATGCCGTACTCGCCAAAAAGAAGGACTTTGGCGTAAAACAAGCTGTTTTGGAGCGGAGATTTCACGGCGGGGCCTTAAAGTTGAGGCGTTAAGGGACGTGGTCCAGTCCCCAAACGATCGCAAAGGTACGAATGGGGGCCCAGAATATCAGTTATCTGTTTATCAAGGAGTTCCATGGCGTCGTTTTGAGCTTGGGCCGGGAATAACAAATGAACATTGGCCCCTGCATCCAGTGTAAAGAACAACGGAACCTTCTTTTGGTTTCGGTAATTTCGAATGAGCTCCAAAACCTGGAGGGTTTGGGGCTTCATCAGCAAATAGGATGGCCGTGAGGAAAGCATCATGGCGTGCAGGGTAAGGGCTTCGGATTCAATCAAATCCCCAAACGACCACCAAACCTCATCATCCGGAACCGTGGACTCGGAAAGCAGCAAGGACCGGAGTTCCCCGACCCGGGCGTATGCTTGTTGAAAACGGCTCTGGGCATAGGGGTGTTGGTTCATCAAACCATGACCCACACTGGATGAAACCGATTTGACTCCACGATCCACCAAAATCACGGTATCGTGAATGTCCCTGAGGGCCGGATGGATTTCCTGACCATTCAACGGCACCGCCCATCGATCATCGCTACCGTCCACGGCCTCGTGACGACCCCAGACGGTAAAACCTCCGTAGATGGAACGGCAAGCCGAGCCCGAACCCCGACGGGCCAAATCCGATGCCTCTCTCCAAAACAAAGCATCCTCTCCGATTTGAGACGGGTTGTAGGTTCCCTTAATCTGCCGATCTGCGCTAACCAAAACCAAGGCCAAGGCTCCCATGGCCGATGCAGATGATGCTATACCGCTGCTGTGGGGAAAGGTGTTTAGGGAATCCAATTCCAAAGCGGCTTGCCGGAGCCAAGGCAGCTTATCGTACAGACCCTCCAAATAGGTTTGGATTTTGGTTTCAAAGGCCGGTTTGGGTTCGCCTTCAAAACGAAAGGTCAAGGTCGGCTCTTGGTCCAAACGATAAGTCAGCTTCGTTTTGGTAACACAAGAAGATAAAGTAAAACTTAGCGAAGGATTAGCCGGTATTTGGCCCGCTAATTTACCCCAATACTTGACCAAGGCTATATTGGACGGGCATTCCCAGGCAATGGAAGACGAAGGGTCTGGTAACATGGAATAGGTCGAAGTCAGGGGTTAGAAACTTGAACGATGTCCTCCAAGGGGTAGGAGGACCAATGTACATGATTATCAAGCCATTCGATGGCTTTTTGGGGTTGATCCGAGGCGGCCAGAAAAAGGTCTCCTCCCCAGGCGCCCAGGCTTTTGAGACGACCAGGAAACCCATGCCCTTCCAAAGTATGTAGGCAGGGTTGTCCCAAAACACCCTCCAAGATTTCGTCATGCTCCCGAAGGAGTTCCAACATTTCTTGAATGGTTGGGTTCTTGGCCAAGGTCTCACTGATTTGCGAGACCCGGGGAACGGCTTGGTTTCTAAGGTGCAGGTCCAAATTACGGTAACGGGTAACTTCGGACGAAGAGATTTGTTTGGATCCGGGGTCAACCAAGCGAAGCATAGAGTCCTTTGGAATACGGAAATCCACGGGCCGGACTTGCAAGGGCTCGCGTTGGTACACGATGCTTTGAGCGTTCAAAGCAATTTCGAGGTCGTATCCCGATCCGTTTTGGACCAAGGCATAGAGTTGCCGTGCATTGACCTCCCACCACCCTGCCAATAAGGCCACCAAGGTTGATGATGAGCCCAGGCCCCAACGCCGAGGAAATTCCAAGGTGGTGGTTACCCGTAGTCCGGTTTGGGAAAGGGATTGCAGGACGGGATGGTTGGTAAAAGCGACCGGAGTTGATTCTTCGACTTGGCTCTGCATCACCAAATCCAAAGACGCCTGGATTCCCTGCAGCAAACGCTGATTTTCAGGTATATAGGTTGTATCACCGACGAGGGACCACTGGTTGTTCTCCAAAACCATGCGAGCCTTGAGCCAGGCAATTCCGTCCTGGTCCAAGGCCGTCCACGACAAGGTCCCTGCAGGGGATTGGGGGTCGGCCTCGACCTGAATGGATTGCCCCATGCGCGATACCAAGCCCAGGGACTTGGCCCCATCCAGCACCAAGTACTCTCCGCTCAAAAGAACTTTGCCTGGAACACGTTGGCGGTAGAGGATGGCATCGTCCATGCCTTAGGATTCCATAGAGGACGAATCCGGCGTCAGCAAAATCAAACCGGGATCGGGAATCCGGGGACCTTGAAGTCGTTCTATAAAAGCTTTGACTTCGGCATAGGCCACGACTTTGTCACTGAAGTAGACTTTGGCTTTTTCCTTTTGGGCTTCGGTGGCGCCCAGGCCGTTGAGAATATTCAGCAAGTGCATTTTCATATGACCTTTCTGAATACCCGAGCTGACCAAAGATTTAAGCGCCGAAAAATTTTGGGCCAACCCCACCGCTGCGGTGATTTGCATTAATTCTTTGGCGTTGGGATTCCCTAACAATTCATGCGAAAAGCGTACCATAGGATGTAGGCCTGTCAGACCACCGACGGTACCCAAAGCCAAAGGGATATCAATCCAAAACCGAAAAATACCGTTGTTAACAGACGCATGGGTCAGGGAGCGGTAGCGGCCATCGCGGGCAGCATAGGCGTGCGCACAGGCTTCTACGGCCCTAAAATCGTTTCCGGTTGCCAAAACAACCGAATCAATACCGTTCATTATCCCTTTGTTATGGGTTACCGCCCGGTAGGGTTCCAACTCGGCTACACGAACAGCCCGCAGGAATTTGTTTGCAAATTGTTCCGGTTCAAGCTCCGGTACATCGTTAAGTTCCGTCACCGGACAGGAAACCTCGCAACGTACCCGGCATTCCGGGGTATAATTGCTGAGAATGCACATGAGGATTTGGACTTGTCGATCTTTGTCGGCGAGACCCGGAGCACTTGCTAAGAATTCGGTCAGAATTTTGGCAGATTGTTCCAACAACGTATTGATGAAATTGGCCCCCATGGCGTCGGCAGTCTCAAAACGAAAATCAAGTTGGAAATAGTTGTCTTCTTCCATGGATTTATCCACCAATTCAATGGCAACAATTCCCCCACCCCGCTGCCGCATGTTTTGGGTCAGGGGGGCGGTTTGTTCATGGATTATCGATCGAAGGGTTGGTAATTGCTCTTGCAGCCAGCCAGCAGGTCCGGCCCACAAAAAGTGAACCTGACCGACCTTGGTTGTGGAAAGGACTTCGGCCTTGAAACCACCACGCTGAGCCCAAAAAGCGGCGCTTTTGGAGGCGGCGGCCACCACCGAACTCTCTTCAATGACCATGGGCACCGCGTAGCTGCGATCGTTGATGACGAAGTTGGGGGCCAGCCCGTAGGGCATATAAAAGTTGGTAACGGTGTTTTCGATGAACTCGTCGTGCAGTTTTTGGATGGCTGCTTCGTTGTGCCAATAGCCCGAGAGTACCTTGTATGCGTTTTCAGGGTTGGCAAAAAACCGGTTGCAAAGCCATTCAATCTTGGCTTCCTTGGAGAGTTTCGAAAAGCCGGTCACCGGCGAGTTGTACTTGGTCATAAAACAGGCTCAAAGATAATTTATTAACTTGCAGAGGCCTCGTTTGTTTCATTGCGGACGATCCTGGTTCTAAATTATCGGGATTGGGTTAAACTTTAGGTCTCCTAAGAGGGTTTAATGCTACCGAACCATATACCCGACCTATGTCCAACCGAGCCCTTTTTTTGAAGTTATGAGTCATCATGTCGTGGTACGGGATGATCAGGAGGCTGCCTTGGTGGTGGCCAATGGTCAGGCTTGCAGCCCCGATTTATTGGGCCAATTGCTCGAATGGAGCCCCTTGGTGGTGGCTTTGGATGGGGCTTTTGACCGATTATTGGCCCTAGGGGTCAAGGTGGACGTGGTTTTGGGGGATATGGATAGCTTAGGGGGTGGTAATTGGAGCACGGCCTTGAAATCTGGGGACCCCGATGCCATGGAGGCCGTTCGAAAACATGTGGAAGGAGCTCAAGACGGGGTCCAATGGGTTTATGCTCCGGACCAGGAAGCTACGGACTTACAAAAAGCTTTGCGGTGGTTATGGAACAGGGGCCAGCGATCCGCGCAGGTTCTATGGGCGAACGGGCCCGGGCCGGATCATTTTTATGGTAACCTGCATGCGCTTGCCACTGCGCCGGAGGGTATGGCCGTAGGAATGATTGAAGACCAATCGAGAACCTTTCGAGCACCTAAAAATTTCAGCAAATGTTACCGAGAAGGGGATAGGCTTTCGTTGATGCCCTTTCCGGAGGCGGTTTCGGTTACCACCGAAAATTTATTTTTTGCCTTGAATCAAGAAAATTTGCATGCCGGACATCGTATCGGAATAAGCAACTGGGTTGTTCAAAACGGCCGAGTTCGTATTTCGTACAGCGATGGGTGTCTCTTGCTTTCGGAACCCCTTTACATGACGTAATTCGTAGGCAGTGACCAGCGATAGATGAACACCAGCCATTGGCCTTTAATTAAATACAATACAATGCATTACACGATATTTTTTCAGCGTTTATTGGGGCTTTTTACCTTAGTTTTATTGACTACATTTTCCTACAGTAGGGCTCAAACCCAACACAGCGCAACCTGGACAGAAGGGGTGGCTTGTATTGTGTATTCGCATTGTACGCCCTGCCATAACAACCAGGGCATAGGCCCCTTCCCTTTGACCACTTACAACGAAGTTTACGCGAATCGTTTTTCGATTGCAGCGTCGGTGCAAGCTCGTTCCATGCCCCCTTTTCCCGCCGATCAAACCAACAGGCGGTACGCCCACGCCAATACCCTGGCGGACCATGAAATCAATGAAATTGTGGATTGGGTCAACAATTTTGCTCCCCTGGGAAACCCCGCTCAAAACCCGACACCGCCGGTTTACAGCAGTGCCTTTCAGATTCCTAACCCGGATACGGTCTATCGAATCCCCAACTACACGGTGAATACCACCACCGACTTGTACCGGGTTTTCGTTTTGCCTATGGGGAATAACACATCCCGTAATATTACAGGGATCGAGGTTGTACCGGGTAACCGCGAAATCGTGCATCATGTGTTGGTGTTTCA
>JBMTCP010000035.1:0-10083 GCA_049431025.1 Bacteroidia bacterium
CTCAATCAGCGGGGCAGCCGAAGACATAAAGGCCAGGGCTTGTCCAAAACTCTCAAATTCAAAAACTTTATGAAGCGCATTCGCGGCTTCAGTCCAGGCCTTTTCAGGGGGTTCAACGCTCATTGGGTCTGTTTTGTTAAAATATGATAGTATTCTCCCTTAAATTTAACGCATGAAAAAGCTAATCTTCACTGCCTTATGTCTTTGGCTATCGTTGCATACCCTGTCCGCTAATGCTCAAAACCAAGAAATCAACCCTGCGGTGGGCATTGACTCATCCCGGGTTTATTTCATTATTTCCAAAGAAAACGGACAAGATATCATCGCCAAAATCATACGTCAAGATGCCCGGGAGTTGGAGGTAGTCACGAAGGACGGAAGGACCATCATCATTCCTCAATACATTGTTATTAATATCAAAGCTTTGGATGCCAGGTATGTCCAAGAAAATGGAGACTATTTGGATGAAGACCCATACCGAAGTCGTTACGTGATTACCACCAACGGCTTACCCATACGCAAAGGCCAGAACTACGGACAATTCACTTTACTTGGCCCGGAGGCGCATTTTCATCTCAACGATCACCTCGGGGTTGGGGTGATAACCAGTTGGTTAGGAACCCCTATCATCGGCACCTTGAAATACTCCAAATCCATCAACGAAAATTTGCACTGGGGTATTGGAACCTTGATAGGAACAGGTTCGTGGATTGCGCCGGAATACGGATTTGCCTTGCCATTTGGCGCATTGACCTTGGGAAACGGACGATATAACATCAATTTTAGTATAGGCCGTGGAATCTTCTGGGATGAAGGCGAGGCTTCTGGAACTCCCCTGTATTCCGTGGCCGGAATGGCCCGGCTAACCCCCAAAACCAGTTTTGTTTTTGACTCATTCATCACCCAGGAAGTTTCCTTTTTGATTCCCACCCTCCGTATTCACCGCCGAAACGACGGGGCCTTTCAATTTGGATTTGGGACAATAATCGCCGATGGAGAGCCCGTTCCATTTCCCTTCTTTTCGCGCCTCTGGAGCCTTTAAAGCCCTCCTTTAAGTCTTTGGACCCGTATAAGATAGCGCTTGGTGAGGTTGGTCATTTCAGCTTGAAGCTCCCGTAACCGCTCAGCCTGGGTTAATACATGCCCGGGAGTTTTCCAAACCATGGTTTGCCAGCGCCCCGCTTGAGGATTCAAACACTGACCGGAGGCCGTGCCCATCGGCAAATAAAAGCCTCGAGCGTTTCTAGCCCATCGGTACCTTACCTGGCTCGTCGTCGTGTCCCCTTTGTTCGACACCATTTCCCATTCCAAAACGGGGCATTCCGCATGGTTCAGCCACCAATGCAGGGTCTCAGCATAACGAGGACCCAAGCCTTGGGCCCAATGATCCACCATTTGTTCTGAAGTGATCGTTCGCAACGCAAATTTCTGATAAGCCGAACCCAAGGCGGCATACCAAAGCGAATCGTTGCCCACGCTGTTGCGGAGGCTGTAAAACATCCAGGCCCCTTTGTAATAAATATCAACATCATGCGCCGCAAATCGACGACCCCGGGGACCCTGCATGGGTTTTTGGTTTTGGATTTTGCGCCGCATACGGACCATGTAGGCATCGGCTTGTTTTCGGTTCCCGTCCCGGCATTCCAAAAAAACAGCTTCCATGAGGGTCGTGAGGCCTTCATGAATCCACCAATCCGATGGATCCGAGGCACTTACCGAATTACCCCACCATTCGTGACCGCTCTCGTGCACCAAAATAAAATCAAAGCCCCATTCGTTGTTACGAAAACCGTTTCCATAGGCCACAGCGCTTTGATGTTCCATGCCCAAATAGGAACTTTGAATCACTTTGTATCCGTCCTTCCAAAAGGCGTAGGGGCCCAGTGTTTTTTCGTAACAACTCATCATATCAACCGATTGAGCCATGTGTGAGCGCGCCTTGTTCAGGTCTTCGGGACTAACAAAAAATTCCAATTCGCGCTCCACACCCTGGGGATCCGCATAGGGCTGTACAAAACGTACATACCTGCCGATATTAAAGGTAACATTATAAAGATTAATGGGCTGGGTCACTTTCCATGTCACGGTGCGCCTGTTTCCGACGACGGTATCCGCCACCCGACGACCGTTGGCTACCAGGTCCAGTAGGGCGGGTTTGCCCGGAACAGCCGATGGGTTTCGCAAAGCAGGGGCCTGCGATGGAGCCGCATAGGCCGGATAGGAAATACGCAGGGAAACTTGCTCCGGCTCGGAACGTGCATCGTCCAGGCAGGGCCACCAGGATCGGGCCCCTGAACCCTGACAGGTCATCCCCAAGCGAGGGTAACCCAGGCTGTCCGTTCCAAGGACCAAACCATCCTGCCACGGCGGCTTGGCGGCCTCCATCAGGTGACCGGAATAGACCACTTGCACGGAACAAATTCCTCGATCCGTCCCCGAACCCCCTTTCATCTCCAAATCCTCTTTGGTTCCTGAACCCGGCATGCGGATGCGGATGCGGCCCTTGCGGTATTCAAAGGAAACTTCCCTGCTGTTGACCTGCACCGAATGGACCTGCCAACGACCTTCAAGGTCCAATTCAACCGGGCCCGCGCCGGCCTTCGTGGCTTGAAGGACCGCCAAAACACGGCCCTTCCAAGGCAAATAACGCCGACCATCCGCCGACATCAAAGCGCCCAGGGTATCCAGGTGGCACTCCAACTGATACGAAAGCGCTCTCCAAGGCAAAGGCCTATCGACCGCAGGACCGGAACCACGGCCAACAACCCGGCTCGTCCCCCCAAGGAGGGCCAGCAGGCCCACGAACCATAATTTTCGCCTCATAGCCTGTATTTTGGCGCAAATTAGCCATAACCGGACCAATCCACCCCTCATGAACCTTGCTTGGCCCCCCATCAACCGTGCCCATGCCTGGATCATGGTCCTCATGGCGGTCGCCGGTCCGTTTTGGGCCTTGTCGGCCCCCTATTGGCCGAAAACCTGGCCCCCGCTCTACCTAGCAGGCCGGGATTTGGTGGTGATAGGGCTTTTGATCCTGCGCTGGCGCAAGGCCCTTGATACCCGGTTTTTGGTTTGGATTCTTCCGTTTGTCGCATGGCTCTTGGGGGCTGCCCTCAACGGCACCGGCAACCTGGCCGCTCTCTTGGCCGGCTTCCGCCAATGGGTCCTGCCCTTTGGAATGATCGCCTTGGGCATAGCCTGGTCGAATCCAACCGAAACCAACACGACCAAGAGCGGTCAAAACGCCCATAACCAAGGCATCCCCCAACGCTTGGCCTGGTTTCTCCTGGCGGGAACCATCCTGGCCTACCTGGGCACCATCACCGGTTCATTGAATGGGCTTCGAACCTATTTCGAAGCCAAACAAATGCCCTATATCGACGGGGTTCCTCAGCAATGGGTGGAGCCGGTGGCCGGTGGTTTGTACCGGGCTGCGGGCTGGTGGCTGGACCCGGTTAGCAACGGGCATGTTTGGGTTTGGACCTTGGCCCTGTTGGTCAGCGTCAGCCATCGCCAAGGCTTGGTCCTGGTTGCCTCCGCGATCGCCCTGTTTTTGACCATGTCCAAAGGGGCTTGGCTCCAGGCTTTGATGGTCGCTCTCATGATGGGAGCCCTGGAGCTCTGCAAGCTTCCATTGGTTTCCAAACAACCCGCCTGGCTGAAGCAATTTTTCTACGTTTTGATTTTGAGCGGGCCTTTGCTTTTGCCGGTACCTGTTCGGTGGATGGCCGACCTGCACCCCGGAATTGCCATCCATTGGCATGGCTGGTCATCGGCTGTTCGTGACCTAAGCTGGACAGGCGATGGGCTTGGTTCCCACGGCAATGTTGCCATTCTCATGCACAGCATGAATCACCCAAGCACCCACGCCACCACCATCTTTGATAGCGCTTGGGGCTCCCTGCTGGGCCAAACAGGAACGGTGGGTCTCTTGCTATGGCTGGGAACCTGGATTCGATTGGGCTACGCAGTGGGTAAAACTTACCCACTACTTGGCTTATTGTCTTATGTTCAAGTTGTTATATCCATGTTTTCGGAGAACGCCCTGAACCCCATGGCCATGTTTCCCCTTTGCCTAAGCCTGGGCGCTGCCTGGAAAAGCGGGTCGTCGAAACAAAAAACTTCGCCGCCTCGTTCAACCTTGTTGGATTATGTTGGGCGCAAAGCAGGGATGGATTATTTTTCAAAAAGACTTCATCAAAGCCTCAACAAAAGGGGTATCAATAACACGTTGTACTCCAATTTTACTTGTCCCGATGAACCCCAAATCATCGAAGCCTTTGAATTCTCGG
Source organism: Bacteroidia bacterium (assembly GCA_049431025.1). GTDB lineage: Bacteria > Bacteroidota > Bacteroidia > UBA7662 > UBA7662 > SYHX01. The sequence goes on from JBMTCP010000035.1 coordinate 4,293, forward strand.
ATCAACCAAAATCTCGCTTCAAGGCCCTGGCTTCTTACCTGACCGGGATGATTCGAGTCTTTTTCGGGATGATCCAAAATCGTTCCCAACATTTCTTTTTTCATTTCTTCAAGGCCGGCATGCGGGAGTTTTTGGTCCTCCTGATAGCACGGTTGTTGGGTCAAAAAATACATCTCCTGGTGCACGATGTTCAAAGCCTGGATGTGCAGGATAACAACACCAAGGCTCGATGGCTTCGTCATACCATCCTGAAGCGTTTGAGCCACCGGGTATATACGTTCAGCCGCACGGCTGCCGAAGAAGTCCTTCACGAATATCCAGGGATCAAGGATCGCTTAACCGTTCTAAGCCATGGGCATTTTTTGGATTTACCGGCCCCCAGCCCTAGCCCCGAAGAGGCCAGAGTCCTCCAAGGTTTGGAGAAAACTCGCTTTTATCTGTTGTTTTTTGGACAAATCAAAGAATCCAAGGGCCTGGATCTTCTGCTGGAGGCCATGAACCTGGTCCATGACCCGGATATTCACTTGGTCATTGCAGGCAGCGCCCGGGATCTGGATCCCCGTGATCTGATTCAATCGTTGGTGGAGCCTTCCTTTCAAAACCAAATTCACCTGCACAACCGGTACATCAGCGACCAGGAACGGGATCTTTGGTTCAAGGCCTGCGATGCCGTGGTTCTGCCCTACCGACGCATCTACAACAGCGGGGTCCTGATGATGGCCCTGAGCTATGGCAAAACCGTCCTCGCATCGGATTTACCCGCGAATCGTGAAATCATCCAAAACGGGGTTAACGGCTACTTATTTGAGGCTGATAACGCCTTGAACCTGGCCCAAAACATCCTGAATTTGAAAAATACGGCAAATAGGCCTACCTTTGACGCTATATTAAATCAATTAAACCTTCAACATTCCTGGGACCTGATGGCTGATCGGATTAAACCATTTTTGAGACCCTAAATAACACGTACTACCTCCTTAAGAATCTTTTTAACTCCTGATAACATGCGCTTAATTAAACTCACCTTCATCATGCTTGGATTGTTATTGCAATCCGCCTGCATTGATGACAACCTCCGCAAAATCATGGATGGCAAAATCAAAGTCCAATTGGACCCGGATATTGCTGCTCCGGTTGGTCAATTCAATATTACCATCGCCAATTTGCTACGCAATGATACCCTGGTTCAACAGGATACCAGCAACGGTTCGCTCAAGATCATTTACCGTGATGATTCACTCATCCGTCAGGAAGTCAGCGATATTTTGACGATTCCCAACCAGCCTTCGAGCACTACCAAAGCCAAGGTTGGAAAATTGAATATCGACGGCTTCAATATTCAGCAGAGTTTAACCATCAGCAATATTCTGCCTAACCTTGATTCCGCCACCAGGCGTTCTCTTTTCCTGGCCGATTCCTTAGGCCTGCAGACGCCATTCCCGGAAGTCCCAATGCAAAGCGGTGGGCTTCACAGTCTGGGAGCGGTCGGCTCCTTCTCCAGCGCCAACTTTGATGCCGGTAGCCTTCAATTCAGCATTACCAACAATTGGAGCGCCAACATCCAAACCTTGGTCATTGACCTTCAGAATCCGGGCAATCAATCCGTTGGCAAAATCCGTGTTTTTAACCTGGCATCCAACGGCTCCCAGTCGGTGAACATTGATTTGGCCGGAAAGACCCTCTTCTCGAATTTGTCTTTTGTTATCGACTCCATTTATATTCCTGCGGGCACACAGCCCGTATCCATCTCCTTGTCTCAAACGATTCAAATCAATGTTTCGGGATCAGGACTTCGGGTCAATTCGGCTGTAGCCCAGATTCCCGGTCAAAACCTGGGGAACGATACCTCCACGGTTGCTTTCAACATGCCCAACAACGAAGAAATCTACGAGATTCTTTTGGACTCGGGCAGTTTGGACCTCAATTTTAGCTCCTCTCTCCAATTGGCTATTGCCTGCACCCTGCAGATTCCCGGTATCCGGGACTTGGCCGGGCAATCGGTGCTCCGAAATTTTGTGATTCAATCCGGTCCTGCAGGTAACCTTAACATTGACCTGGCGAACAAAATCATCGACCTCAAACTCCTTAGCCAAGGCTTCAACCAATTGCAGATTCTCTTTTCCAAGGCCATTCAACCATCGGCCGGAAATGTTAGCATCGACCAAAACGACTCAATTCAATTTACCTATTCGCTGAACAACCTCAAGTTCAACTATGTCAAAGGGTATTTTGGGCAAAAGGATATCAGCTCCAGCCCCAGCGCGGTTGATTTGGATCTGGCCACCCTCAAAGACCTGGGCGGAACCTTCTTCCTGGCCAACCCCGAACTCAAACTCAAGGTTCAGAACAGCATCGGTGCGCCATTGAATTTGGATCTGAACCTGAGCGGCCGCAAAGCCGGCCAAAGTCCGGTCTTTTTGAATTCGCCCAACCGGGCCATACCCCATCCGACTGTTTTGGGCAGTACGGCTTCCGGCCAGATTTCGTACAACCGTAACAATTCTTCGCTGCCTCAGCTGATTTCCATGCCGCCGGATTCCATCCTGGCCGCCGGTGATATTCGACTCAACCCATCGGGTACGACCGATACCAATTTCATCACCAAAAATTCCTTTATTCAGTTGGGTGTTGAAATGGAGATGCCTTTTGAACTGAGCGCGAGCGGCGTCGGTTTTGGCGATACCCTGGAATTTGATGGGGCGGTCTTTGAGTCCCTCAAGGCAGCGACTTTGGTTTTCAAAACCATCAACGGTTTTCCCTTTGATTTCAACGCACGGTTCACCTTCTTGGATTCGACCTATGCTCCCTTGTTCAGCGACAGCCTCAGCATCATGGAAGCGGCGATTATCGATGCCGATGGTGTGGTCATCGATACCAAATCCAACGTCAGCCGCCTGAGCATGAACGAAGCCAACCTGATTCCGGTACGGCGTGCCAAATATTTGACTGCACGCCTGACCATGCAGACACCCCAAAACGGCACCCGCGTTGTCAAGCTCTTCTCTGATTATTCCATCATTCTCAAAGTAGGCCTCGAAGCCAAAGTTGACGTACAACTCTAAGCCATGAAAAAAATATTTTTGACTCTCTTAGGCCTTGCCGGCCTTCAAACCTTGGTTGCAGCCCAGTTTGCTTCACCAACCATGGCCGGCTTTCGATCCATGCACCAGAGCCTGCACACGGCTCCCGCTACTTTGCCGGATTACAAGTACTACCTGGCCCTGCCTCATTTGGATATTCGGGCTGATAACAACTTTGCTTTGAACGACTTGTTCACCCCGGATGGCGACTCGCTGCGTTTGGATTTGTCCAAATGGACCAGCGCCAACACAGGGCCTCTCCAATTGCAATTAAGTCAGAACGTTCGTCTTATGGACCTGGGTTTTGCCTTGTCCCGCAAAAATTATGTTTATTTCGGGGCCTCGGTTCAAGTCAATCAAAATATCGCCCTTCCCACAGGTTTGCTACAATTTGCGGAGCAAGGTCGTAGCCTCGATATGAACGGGCTCAACCTGGATGTCACCGCTTTTTCGGAATACCACGCCGGAATGGTCCAAAAAATCGGCCCCTTCAGCCTGGGTTTTCGGTATCGCATGCTCAACGGTTTGGCCAACCTTCAGACCGTACGCAGCGGTTTGAACCTGGATATGTCCTCCGACTCCATTCAACTCAATACCGATTTGGAAATGAGGGCATCGAACCTGCAGGCCCAGGATGCTGCCGGTATGCCTTTGTCCGGTAAGTTCCCTGAAATCTCCAGCCTGGTTCCCCTTTCCGAGAACAAAGGGCAATCCATTGATTTTGGCTTTGGCTATACGTACCGTGACAAGCTGAGTTTGGATGTTTCTTTTCTTAACATTGGAAATTCCATCACCTGGAAAAGCAATTTGAGCACGTACACCTCCAAGGGTCAGTTCCTCTATACCGGACCCATCATCAACATGGGCGTTGACAGCGCAGGCAATGCCTTCCAGGGAATCGCCGACACCATCACGTCCCAAATCGAGCAAAACCTGGGCTTGGATACGGTGGGTTCCACGACCTCCTACACGACCTCCATGACCGAACAGATGTTGGTGCATTTGAATTTTCGGCCCTACAAATTCCTGGGTGTCGGATTGATTTATCGCCGCCCCTTGAACGAGGTCAAGTTGTTTAGCGATGCGGCGATGTTTGCGCCCTATGTGGACCTGCAATTGGGTAAGTTGTTATCGACCCGGATTCATTACAGCAGTTCCGAAAATCGTCAGAGCCTTGGCGGCCTTGTTGCATTGCGCTTGGTGGGACTTCAGGTCAGTGCCGGTGTCGAGAGCATCGATATGTTCTCTGAACAAAGCTCTACCCGGTTCTTCCAATTCCAGGGAGGGCTGTCCTTGTGTTTTGGATACCGCAAGCCCAAGGCCTAGGTCAAGAAGGTCTAAGGTTTTGCGACGCAGCGAACCGCGAAGGCGGATCGTCTAAATCCATCCATCATAAACAATCCGGGCTGGCGTCCATCCACAAAGCGCGCCCAGAGTCCGTTGATACCGCTGGGGGTACTGCTCCACCAATAGGCATAGGCCCCCAGGCCTCCGTAGGTTCCATCGCCTCCACGAAAGCCGGCGGGTAAACCCCGAAAATCTTTTTCATCACGGCCTTCCCAACCGGGGAACCAGCCTTGGCGGGCTTTGAGCAAGGCGCCCGCTTCCTTTTCGCCCCCCAGCGCTTGGGTCAAAGCCGACCATTCATCGTGGGTGGGCAGCCTCCAGCCGGTGGGACACAAGCCACGCTGATCCTGCACCGCATACCCGTTGTAGAGTTTGCCCCAAAGCGCAGGACTCGAGGTATTGCTGTCGGGGTGGGCATAGGCTCCGCGCTCCAGGGCTGACCAGGCGGCTGCATCCGCGGTCCCGTCCGGAATGGGGTCCCCGTTGCGGTAATGCGTAACCGACAAATTCTCTTGCATCCATCGAAGGCCTGCGATCTGTACGGATGGATAATCCTTGGCATCCTTGGTTTGGGCAAAAGCAATTGCTCCGTTCCCCAAAACCAAAAACATGGCCCCGCTCAAAACCAACATCGTACGAAAACTCTCGATCGAACAGAGATTCATAAGCGCACGAAGAATCATGTTTTGTTATTTTTTGATTTCTTTCCAAAAATCCTCCAATTCCCCCTGCAGGCAACGGACCGAAAATCCGTAACCGCGGTGAAAAAAGTATTTCTTGACCTGGTTGTTTTTGTAGTAAACATTGCGTAGCCAGGCATCGGTACCGGCGGTAGGGGTGCTGCTCCACCAATTGGCACTTTCACCCAGGGCATAAAAAGGCGCGGCCGACTTTTCGATATTCCAATGCACCCGGTAACCCCCGGGCAGGGCGGAGAAATCACTGGAATTGTTGGCCTCGACGGCACCCTCCTTCCAACCCTCGGCGGTTTTGAGCATGGGGCCTGCGTTGACGCTTTCGGCACCCCCCATTTCCAATAAATGAGCTGTGGTATCGAGGGTGTTGATCAGAAGATTCCATTCCTGGTCCGTGGGCAAGTGCCAGCCGAGCGGTGCCAGCCCGCGGCTATCCTTGAGGGCAAACCAATTGTAAAGCCTTCCATAAACCGCCCCGTTGGCCGGATCGTTGTTGTAGTAGCACCAGGCGGGTGTTTCGTTTTCGGCCGCCGCCATCCAAGCGGAATCGGAGGCAGCCTGCGGGATCGTGTCCCCGTTCCGAAAGGTCACAACGTCCAGGTTGCGCTGCATCCAGGTTTGCGTCCCGATGGTCACCGAGGGAACGGAGGTTTCGGCGGTTTTGGGGGC
>JBMTCP010000036.1:0-9803 GCA_049431025.1 Bacteroidia bacterium
TCTTCCAGGCCCGCTTCAAAATCCATGCGGGGGGTCCAGCCCAGTTCCTGGGTGATTTTGGAGGCATCAATGGCGTAACGCAGGTCGTGGCCTTTGCGATCCGTAACAAAGGTTATTTGAGCTTCGCCGGTACCTGCTGGGCGACCGTGCAGTGCATCGTAAACCCGGCACAGGGTTCGAACCAAATCCAAATTATTCCATTCGTTGTTACCGCCTACATTGTAGGTTTCTCCGTTGCGACCATGGTGAAAGATGGCCTCCATGGCCCGCACATGATCCCCCACATACAGCCAGTCCCGCACGTTGGCACCCGCCCCGTAAACAGGGATGGGACGGCCTTCGGCCAGGGAACGGATGACCACCGGAATCAATTTTTCGGGGTATTGGCGAGGACCGTAATTGTTGGAGCAATTGCTGAGGACCACCGGCAAACCGTAGGTATGGTGGTAGGCCCGCACAAAATGATCCGAAGCGGCTTTGGAGGCCGAATAGGGGGAGCGGGGATCGTAAGGGGTGCTCTCTTCAAAAAGACCCTCGGAGCCCAGACTGCCGTACACCTCATCGGTCGAAACATGGTAGAACCGATAGCGGTTGGGGTCGGCCTTCTCTCCCCAGGCCTCCAAGGCCGCGTTGAGCAGGGTCACCGTTCCAACCACATTGGTCTGTACAAAGTCCATGGGGTTGGCAATGGACCGGTCCACATGGCTCTCGGCGGCCAGGTGCAAAACCCCGTCCAAAGCGTAGTCGGCAAACAACGAACGCACCAAAGCCGCATCGCCTATATCCCCCTGGACCAAGGTCCAATTCCCCAGCCCCTGGCAGGTGGCCAGGTTGGCCGGGTCACCGGCATAGGTCAATTTATCCAGAACAACAACCCTATCTTCCGGGTAGGTTTGGACCCAATGCTCCACCAAATGGGAGCCGATAAAGCCGGCCCCACCGGTGATCAGGAGATTGCGTGGAGCACGGTTGGTAGTGAACTGATTCATTGGAAAGGGAATGGTTGGGTCGTAGGTAGTGGTTCGTTGGGGTGGTCTTTGCGCCAGAGGATCAGGTGATGCTCCTTCTCAAAGGCGTAAATCCCGCCGCTAAGGTCGGGAATTTGCACCCCAAATCGTATCCTTCGGCCCATGGCTTCCTCGGCTTTGGAGACCAAATGCCGGGTAAAATCCATCTGCAGGCGGCCTACCAGGGCCAGGTCGATCACCCCTGTATCCAGACCCCGGGCATAATCCCCGGTCACGGCAGCGACATGCAAATCGCCCAGCCGGGGCAGGACCTCTTCGACGATGCGGTCAAAGCCCAAATGCTTGGATACCAGTCCTTTGATTTGGTGGTACATGGGATGGGCCTGGTTGGCTTGGTACTGGAGGGTCTTGCCCTCCTGGTGGGATAGCAAAAGCCCGGCCTGGGAGAGGCGGTTGAGCTCGACCCGGACGCTGTTGGTGCTTTCCTCAAATTCTTCGGCCAGGGAACGCAAATAGGATGCATTGGCCTGGTGGCTAAAAAATTTGAGCAATAATTTGATGCGGGTCTTGGAGGTAATGAGCGTCTCTAACATGGCTTCGCCCCCTCACTCCCATGCATTACGCATGGATTGAGTAAGAAATTGGTTCAAAAATATAATGTTAACTGCGTATTTGCGCCCCACAACCCCTTCACGCGCCCAATGTTTAGAAAATTTAAGCCTTTGTTCACATTCCAGGACAGGGGGCGGCTGAATTACCTTTGGAGGGCTTTAACCACCCCTTCAACCCCCCTTCCGATGAGCATGCGACCCATGGTGGACCTCCGTAGCCAATACCTGGCCATCCAAGACCAAATCGACCAAGGCCTCGCCGAGGTGATTAACCAAACCGCCTTCATCAACGGTCCTCCGGTCAAGGCCTTTGCCGAGGAATTGGGGGCCTACCTGGGCGGGGTGCAGGTCATCCCCTGTGCCAACGGGACCGATGCCTTGCAGATTGCCATGATGGCCCTGGGTTTGCAGCCCGGGGACGAACTGATCACGGCTTCCTTTACCTACGTCGCAACCGCGGAGGCCATTGCCTTGCTGCGTTTGACCCCGGTTTTGGTGGATGTGGACCCGGTCACCTTTGCCTTGGATCCCCAGCAGGTTCGGGCGGCCATAGGCCCCAAAACCCGAGCCATCGTACCGGTCCACCTCTTTGGGCAATGCGCGCCCATGGAGCCGATCCTGGCCTTGGCCAGGGAGCACAACCTCTACGTGATTGAGGATACGGCCCAGGCCATCGGAGCCGATTATATCCACGCGGATGGGACCCGTTCCAAGGCCGGAACCTTGGGAGATATTGGTTGCACCAGTTTTTTCCCGTCCAAGAACCTGGGTTGTTACGGAGACGGTGGGGCCTTGATGACCCGCAACGCGGAATTAGCCGACCGTATTCGCAAAGTGGCCAACCACGGGCAGTCCATCCAGTACCACCACGACGAAATCGGGGTCAATTCCCGTCTGGATTCCATGCAAGCCGTGGTCTTGCGGGCCAAACTTCCGCACCTGGACCGCTACAACCGGACCCGGGCCGCGGCCGCCGCGACCTACAACCGCTTGCTGGGCGCTTCGCCTTGGCTCAGCGTGCCCCAAACGGCGGACTACAGCACCCACGTCTTCCATCAATACACCCTGCGCCTGCATCCGGATCTGGATCGTCAGGCTCTGCGGGATGCCTTGACGGCCAGGGAGGTTTCGTCCATGATTTATTACCCCATTCCCCTGCACCACCAAAAAGCCTACCTGGACCCGCGTTATACGGAGGGTTCCTTTCCGGTCACGGAGGACCTCTGCCGCAGGGTGCTGTCCCTGCCCATTCACTCGGAACTCAGCACGGACGAAGCGGCGGTCATTGCAGGGCTGGTGCTGGAGGCCGTGGAAGAAGTGCGGGGCGCTTAAAGGCCCAGCATGGCCGCGGCCATCAGGCGCCGGGGCGTGGAATTCATGATGCCGATTTCGGCGCTGAAGCGACTTTCCCCATCCAAAAAAGCCAGCAGGTCCGGCGTGGGATTTCCCTCAAACAATCGTTCAAAGAGCCTGGCCCCCGGGTACCGTTGCTCCACCAAAACCCGCAAGAGGGTTTGGTCGTACAAACCAAAACGTCGGGCAGGGCGGTAGGCGAGGCGATCCCTCCAGGAAGCAACCGGTGCCAAAGCCCCCGTTGGGAGCAGAGCCTTGGCCAGGCTTTGGAGGATGGTTTGGTTATGGCCTTGGATATTGCGGAAGGTATAGCCGGTGGAGGGTCGAGCAAGGCCCCCCATCACCCCGACGGGTACCAAGCCGGGCAGGTCCGGGTAGCGTCGCGTCCAGGCGGCCCCAAAATCCCAAGTGCACATGGGGATGCGCCCTTGTTCCACCTCTTCGACCCGGTAAGAACCGGGCTGCAGGCCCAGGGTCTGGTGGATATAGGCCTCCAGGTGGGGTCTATAGGCCTCCAGGGTCCAGGCATCCGGCGAAAAAACCGTGTATTCCACCAAGGCATAGCGGGTTTCCAAGGGCAAGACATACCCAAAACAGGGGTAGCCCCCCACCTGCTCTACCCGGAAATCCATCAGGGTTCCTCGGTCATGGCGAGGTAAGTCTTGGTCCGTTCTCAAGAAATACCCTGCAAAATGCTGTTCCAGCCATAATCCTTGACGGGCTTCCTTTTCCCAAGCCTCCAAAGGGGTGGAGGCCAGGACCAAGGGGGCCTGCACCGTGGGGGGGCCTTCGGTGTTTTGTTGCAGGCGCAACAATACATCGCCGTTGGGGGCCTTTTCGTAGGCTTCGATGCGGGTTTGCCAGCGGTCCACATGGGATGCAGCAGCGATGACGCGGTCGGCATGGGCATAAAAATCCCCGGAACGCAGCATTTTGTAGGCATAGGGCCGCAGGTCCAAGGCCAATTCCTTGCCTTCGGGCCCAAAAAAGTCCATCGTCTCCCAGCGTCGGCTGAGCAAGGCATCCCAGGGGCCCTCGCCTTTTTCCCAATAACACCAGGTGCGGTCTTGTCCTTGCTTGAATTCAGCATCCACCACCAGAATCCGAAGCCCTGCCCAGCGAGGCTCGGCCAAGGCACAAGCCAAACTAAGTCCGGCCGCTCCACCGCCGGCAATAATAACATCGTATGTTTTCATCACGGGTTGGGGTTCTTCAGGAGCGGGGCTTGAACCCGTATTGTCGGGCCAGCAACCAACGCCCTAACCACCATTGCACGGTTGTGGCCAACAAGCTGACTGTGACCACGTCCACCACCACCACCGCCATCAACATGCCAAATCCTCCCAGACCGGTGATTTGACCCAAAGTTTGGAGGGTAAGTCCCGAAAGGCCGCTCCATAACATACTAAGAACCAAGGCCAAGAGCGTAATTCCACCGTATTTCCACCAACGGGGATGGCGAATCGGGAAAAGCCCAACCAGGACCGAGGCAACCATCAAAATCCACAAGGACGGCATATTGGTTAACACATGCCAGAGCAGGACCAGGCTCAAGGTATACCACATCGTATTGGAGCGTCGCACGGGCTTGGTTTTAGGGCTTATTCGACAGGGGCTTGAGGGGTAGAGCCGCCCTTCTCAGATTCTTTGATCCGGGGAGCATTGGGTCCGGCAATCAAGCGGGGCAAACGGAATTGAACGGTACGCACATAATCTCCGGGTTGGAAGGTTCCCCGGCGTTGGGCCGTATGGTAAACCCCGTGAAGCCAATGATTGACCTGGTCGCGGTAATGGGGGCTGTCAAAACGCCCGCTCTGACCGCCCGTTAGCATCAGGCGGGAAACGGCTCCTTGGGCTCCGGGCTGGATCAGGGTTCGCATGCTGGCCGAATGGTTGCTGGGAAGACGACCGGCAACGTTAAGGGTTCGGTTATTCCCCGGAGAGGCAAAGGGCTCCAACGAAAGAGCCGGAATTTGGAGGAGGTGTTGAATCAGGGTTTGGTGGTAACGCCCGTACACCCACTTGGCAGGGTCGGGGCCCAATTGGCGACGAAGGCGTTGAACCGAGCTATCCCAACAGGCCTGAACAAATGGTCGGGTGGGTACCCAGCCATCGCGGGTTGGAATTTGCTGGCTATTCACCAGGATATGCAGGGCATGGGTTTCGACCGGGAGCCAGCGAAGCCCGCTGTCCAATTGGGCGCCGATCATCTCCATGGCCGTGCGCCGGAAACTGTTGTAAAGGGTCGGTGCAACGCGGGCCGTATCCAGAACCCCATCCCAACCACTCAAATAAGAAGCATAGCTTCCGGAGATTTGTTCCAACAACGGACGCAGCATCCACCACTCCCCATCGTGAACATCCATGTGCAAAGCGCGCAGATGACTTTCGTCCATGCTGCCATCGGGTAGGGATTCGATGAGTTGCGAAATCCGTTGGCCCCGGGTCGAGGATTCGTAGCGGGTGCTGATATGCGCCGCCAGCGGGTGATCCACCTGTTCTTGGTTGGCACTCGCGACATAACCTGTGACCGGGTTAAGTCGCTGGTAATAAGGATGCATATCCGTGAAAGGAATGCGTGCACTGCGCGTTACCCCGACCCGTATTCCGCGCTGGGGGTTGGGATGAATTAGGGCCGCGCCGGCGGTCATCATGCCGATTTGTCCGGAGGCATCCGCTAACACTATGTTTTGGGGAGGCTGTCGAAAATGCCTGAGGGCCTGGAAACCATCCTGCAGACTGCGTGCACGCTCCAGGTAATGAAAGGCCGCCCCTTCGTTGCCGGGTTGTTCGCCTATCCAACGCAGGGCCAGCAAATTTCCGGAAGCGGTGTCCGCAGGACCAAACCACGTACGGTAATACGTTTTGAGGACCGGTTCATCCTGACCCTTGACCCGAATACGGACCTGGAAGGAGTCCAAAGGCTCCCATTGGCCATCGAGGTAGTAACGTCCTTGACCATCGGTCTGCAGGGCATAAAAGTCCGTTAGATCCCAGGTGGCGTTGGTCATGCCCCAGGCGAGCTGGCGGTTGAATCCACTGATAACAAAAGGCGACCCGGCAACCCCGAAACCACGGGCCCAGGTTCCATCGTCGGCATCCGGTGAGGAGGGTAGAACTTCTTTGTGAATTTCGTACCAGGTCGAGGGGAAGGCCAGCTTGAGGTGGGTATCGTTGCAGAGGTAATTGCGGCCATTGCGCATTTTGCGGCCGGAAACCGCCCAGTTATTGGAGCCCAGGCCGTAATCGTCCATGGTTTTGACCTTGGCATGGGGGTAACGATGCACCGCCGATACGGGACTGAGGGGAGCCGGACTGCGATGATTGTAAACCCGGGAACTACCCTGGACCAGGACTTCTTCCTTCAAGCCAGGTACTCGGATCAGGCTTTGGTATTGGGCATCGGACAAGGCAAATTCGGGGTAAATGGGATGCCTGAGGGAAGCCGGGATACGGGTGGGGTACCAAAAGTTATAACACGAATCACCCAAAACAAAGCGCATCTCGGTGGCTTTGAGATCGTCCTCGTTGTAGCTGAGAATGTGCGACATATAGCGCAGTAGGTAGAAGAGGTTCTCTTCGCGCCAGGGGCTTGGTTCCAGACCAAGGAGATGAAATTCCAGGGGCTTTTCGGCCGGCCCCATGGCCTCGATATAATCGTTGATACCACGGGTATAGGCCAGGATTTCGGCGGCCATGCCGGGTTCGGCCTGCGCATAACGCTGCCACCATGCCGGGGCTTTGCGGTGAAATTCGAACTTGCGCCAGAACAAATCGCTTTCGAGGGCCACAGGACCAACCACCTCGCTGAGCCGACCCTGCACCACCCGGGTCATCAATTCCATCTGAAAGAGGCGATCGCGGGCATGGACCCAGCCCACACCGTAAGCGACCGATGGGGCATCCGGCCCAAAGACATGGGGAACGCCCAAGCTATCCAAGCCTATGCTTACCCCGGCATAGGGTCCTTCAAGTTCCTGATGCGTCGGTTCGTCCGCGTTGATACGCAATGGGGTCGAGGCCCAATGAAAAAAACCATGCACCGGGGGCAGCCCGGACCAGGGATGGTACAAGGCCCAACACCACAAGACCGAAGCCAACAACAGAAGCAAACGGGTGCGCACACACGAAAGTAAAGCCCGATTTTGTAATTTTTTACTTAATATTGGTGGGTTTTTACGAAACGCCCCTTCAATCCCTGCCTTTTTGAATCCCTGCCTTATGAAATCAAACGGTACATCAACTTTTTGTTTTTTGCGCTTTTGGTCCTCGGTCTTCCTGTTTTTGGGGGTCTTGGGGGGTGCTTTTGTTCAGCCGGCCCTGGCCCAAAGGGGTAGCACCGGGCAGGGCGGTGAGGGTGCAGCCGTGATTCGTGGCGAAATCCGCGATGCGCGTACCGGGCAGCCTCTGGTAGGGGCTTCGGTTGTAATCCGTGGGACCACGCAGGGTACGACCACGGATCTGAACGGAAAGTTCAGCATCGAAGGCAACCTGGTGAACGGGCAATCCTACCCGCTGGTCATTTCGTACATTGGTTATAACACCGCCAACACCAACGGAATTGCGGGGGGTAAGTCGTTGGTTATCAAACTCGAAGAAAGCGCCATGGACCTGCAGGGTGTGGAGGTTGTGGATTCCCGCATTTCAGAAAAACAAAAGGAATCCGCCCTGACCGTGGAGGCTATGGATATCCTGGCCGTGAAGGAAACGCCATCGCCTTCGTTTTATCAGGGGTTGGGAACCATGAAAGGGGTGGATTTGACCACGGCTTCCTTGGGTTTTGTGATTATCAACACCCGTGGTTTTAATTCGACCTCGCCGGTTCGTTCGCTGCAATTGATTGACGGGGTGGATAACCAAGCCCCGGGGCTCAATTTCTCGCTGGGGAATTTTTTGGGGGTTTCGGAATTGGATATCCAAAAAGTGGACCTGGTGGTGGGCGCTTCGTCGGCCTTCTTTGGTCCGAATGCCTTCAACGGCGTTATTAACATGAGCACCCGATCGCCCTTTCAGCACCAGGGCATCAACGCCAGCATCAAAGTGGGCGAAAGGGCCCTAACCGAAACAGCTTTTCGTTACGCTTGGGCGAACAAAGACCGCAACGGCAACGACAAAATGGGCTGGAAGATGAACCTGTTTTACCTCAAAGCCAACGACTGGAGGGCGGAGAATTACGGGCCTTCCACGGCCTCGCAGAACCCCCAGGGCGCTCCCGGTGGGTATGACGCGGTCAATGTGTACGGCGACGAGGACGAAGGCCGTTTCAACGATGCCCGCGCCGAGGCCTTGCAATCGCCTGGTTTGGGGATTTTCTACCCATCGGGCTACCGCGAGGCGGATTTGGTGGATTACGATATCAACAACCTCAAGCTAAACACGGCTTTTCATTACATGCTCAAGCCCAAAGTGGAGTTCATTGCTTCGTCCAATTTTGGAACAGGGACGACGGTTTACCAGGGTGAGAACCGCTTCAGGCTCAAGAACATCCTCTTTTTTCAGAACCGCTTGGAACTGCGCAAAGAAGACGATTGGTTTATAAGGGCCTACGCCACCAACGAGGATGCGGGGGATTCCTACGACGCGGTCGCAACCGCCAAACGCATGAAAGAGACCTTTCATACCCTGGATATCTGGAACAAATCCTACGCCGCCGTATGGCAGACCTCGATTCTGGATTCCATTTATGGAATCGGGGGTAAGCCGGGTTTATTACCCGACCATTGGCGGCCTTACCGGGGTTCCTTCGCGGGCATTCCAACCGCTTTGAGCGACAGCCTCAACTTCTTTTTGAACGCGCCCGGGGCAGCCGAAGCATTGGCTCGTTGGCATAACGAGGTCCGGTTCCGGGTGAACAACGGTTACCAAACGGGAAATATTCGGGACCCCAACCCCCTGCCTTTTGCCTTGCCGGGTTCGGCAGCCTTTGATTCCTTGTTCAATGTTATCACAACGACGCTTCCCAACAAAGGCCGGGGTGGCACCTTGTTCTACGATAAGTCGGCGCTTTACCATTTTCAAGGCGAAAAGCGCTTCAAGCCCATCGAAAACATGGAAGTGGTGGTCGGCGGTAGTTTCCGTCAATACCGCCCGGACAGCCGGGGAACCATTTTTAGCGATACGATCCGTCTTAGTTACCAAACCAAGGATTCATCCTACATGGTTTGGAATCCCTTGATTTTGGACAGCGTTTTGGTGACCAAGCGGGATACCATCGGTAGAACCGAAACCCCGACCAGCATTGTCAACAGCGAATACGGTTTGTATGGGGGCGTCGAATACCGCTTCAAAGATCTGGGGTCGATTCGCTTGCCGTTTGGGGACAAGGAACTGCCCCTGGGGGACCTCAAAATCAACGCGACATTCAGAACAGACAAGAACGTGAATTTCAAGCGGGTGTATTCGCCGGCGGTTTCGATGGTCCTGACGCCCAACCAAAAGCATGTTTGGCGTTTGTCGGTTTCATCGGCGGTGAGGAACCCGACCCTGGCCGACCAGTACCTGTACTACAATGTGGGTCCGGCAATTTTGGTCGGTAATGTATCGGGCTTTGACTCGTTGATTACCCTTAATTCTTTCCTGGATTATTTGGGGACAACGCCGACGACGGACAAGCTGAAGTACTTTGATGTCAAGCCCATACAGCCCGAACAGGTGCGGACGGTGGAGTTCGGCTACCGGGGTATGTTCAAGAAGCTTTACCTGGATGCGGGGTATTACCACAGCTGGTACACCAATTTTATTGGTTTTAATATCGGGGTGCAGTCCAAATTCCAAACCGGTATTGGGGGCGGCTTCCCTATCCGGGAGACGCTGCGTATTTACCGGGTAGCAGCCAATGCAACGGGAATTATTACAACACAAGGTTTTTCGT
>JBMTCP010000037.1:0-9065 GCA_049431025.1 Bacteroidia bacterium
TTCTTAGGAGCAGCGGCTTTCTTAGGAGCAGCGGCTTTCTTAGGAGCAGCAGCTTTCTTAGGAGCAGCCTTGGTGGCCGCTGCCGGTTTGGTTGATTTTTTTTCCACTTTTATTGGGGTTTAGTTAAAGGAAAAAAAAGGAGCTTTGTACAAGCCGCAAAGCAAACGGAAAGGGGTTGTGTATCATGTGGATAAAGGCTAAAAGCTTAAAGTTCTGGATAGCAAATTAATCTAATGTATTGAAGAACAGAATTTTAAGGCTATTTCAACCTGTACAAATAATTGGTCGTATTTTGAAAATACACTTAGCATGAGGGTGCAAAGACAAAAAAAGGGGAGCGAAATTTCCGAGTCAAAAAGAGTGGATTCGAGTCGTCAAATCGACTCAAAGAAAAATGAAAAAGACGAGTATTTTCAGTCTTTTTCAATGGGATTTTCAACATAGGTTGAGTCAAAATTCCACCGATTGATACAAAGATATAAAAACAAAATTAGGTTTTCAACCATCTCATTTGATTTTTTTGTATTTCTTTGTTCGGGCTGCTTATTTAAACTTTCAAATCGATGCAGGAAACAACCCAGTAAATTGGTTTAAATAATGTCGTAATTAAAATTAAAAACATTGAAATATAGCGTGTTATGATTACAAAACGGCATTTATTTTAGGACGATTGTGCTAGTGAATTTTCAGGACGCTCATTTCAGGACGCTCAGTAATTTTTTTTGTGATTCCTTGGAATGATCCCATATTTTTTTTCGAAAGTTTAACCCAGTATGCCAATTCATTTCAATTTCGGGATCGTATTCTACTAAAGACTTTCCCCTCGAAGTAGGACGAACTCCATCGTGATACCGCATGATATGTTCTTGTTTGTTTCCTTGTTTTGCCCCACTTTAGGAGTAAGATGGAAATTGTCTGGTGGACCTGTGTTGTCGGTGTCCTCATCAACTTGTTTCGATGCAGGCGGCATTTCTGACGAGTTTTCTCAAGGTTTTACTTGGCTGTAGGAGTCCCGATGGGGGCTTGAATGGGATACGGGCGCACGTATTGACTAAATCCTCCTTATGTCTATATTTGCGCACCTTTACGGCCCGTTCGTCTAGGGGTTAGGACATCAGATTTTCATTCTGGTAACAGGGGTTCGATTCCCCTACGGGCTACCAATTCTTCGGTTGGGCTTCCAGAGAGCCCCTATTTGACCTTCAATCCCAATTTTATGAAAAGAATAGCCATTAATGGGTTTGGCCGTATTGGTCGCCTAAGCTTCAAGTACCTCCTTCAGAACCCAGGACTCGAAGTCGTTGCCATCAACGACCTGACCGACCCCGAAACCCTGGCTCATCTCCTCAAATACGATTCAGTTCATGGGCGATTTGGAGGTGAGGTACGAATTGATGGAGACGCATTGGTGGTTAACGGACGCCGGATTCGCATATGTGCGGAGAAAGACCCTGCTCGCCTTCCTTGGAATGACGAAAGGGTGGATGTCGTTATTGAATCTACCGGCCGTTTCACCGACCAGGAAAAGGCCGGATTGCATCTGCAAGCCGGAGCTTCGAAGGTGATTATTTCTGCCCCTGCCACAGGAGAAATGAAGACAGTAGTCTTGGGGGTTAACGATCAAAGTCTGGATGGAAGCGAGCGAATTTTATCCAATGCCTCCTGCACCACCAATTGCTTGGCCCCCATGGTCAAGGTATTGGACGATGCTTGGGGTATTGAAAGTGGTTTCATGACCACCATTCATGCCTACACGGCCGATCAGAATTTGCAAGATGCCCCTCACAAGGATCTACGCAGGGCCAGGGCAGCAGCATGCAGCATCGTACCCACTTCAACGGGTGCCGCCAAAGCGGTTGGTTTGGTTTTGCCGCATCTCAAGGGTAAGCTCAACGGGAATGCCATGCGGGTTCCTGTGCCCGATGGTTCCGTGACCGATTTTACAGCAATACTCCAAAAACCTGCAACCGTCGAGGAAGTCAACCAAGCCTTTGCAGCGGCGGCCGCTGGCCCAATGAAAGGTATTTTGGAATACCAAACCGACCCCTTGGTTTCAGTGGATATCCTAGGCAATACCCACTCCTGTATTTACGATGCAGCCCTGACCATGGTGATTGGGCAAACGGTCAAGGTGGTAGGGTGGTACGATAACGAAGCGGGTTACTCATCGAGGATCGCGGATTTAGCAGCCCGTATTGCCTAAGAAATTATACGCTTTCCTATGATCAAAACACCGGATCAACTGGATTTAGCAGGATCAAGGGTCTTGCTCAGGGTCGATTTTAATGTGCCTTTGAATGCAGAAACCCTTCAGCCTACCGATTTGACCCGCATTCGTGCGGCCCTTCCCACGATAGAATACCTTTTGAACGCCGGTGCGGCTGTTGTTCTGTGTTCACATTTGGGGCGACCCAAAAAAGGCCCCGAAGACCGATTTTCTTTGAGGCATTTACTCCCTGCTTTGGAGGAGCTTCTCAGCCGAAAAGTTCGATTTGTCAACGATTGTATTTCGGATGAAGCCTTTGCGGCATCGGCCGACCTTCAAGCGGGTTCCGTCCTTTTATTGGAAAATGTTCGCTTTTATCCTCAGGAAGAAGCGGGGGAACATGAGTTTGCCCAAAAACTCGCTCAACATGCCCAATGCTATGTGAACGACGCTTTTGGAACAGCCCACAGGGAACACGCCTCCACCGCAACCGTTGCTCGGTTTTTTGGTGAACAGGTTGCGTCCGGCTTCTTGATGAAAGCCGAGCTGGATCAAGCCGCCCGTGTTATGGACCAACCAAGGCGGCCATTTACAGCCATAATGGGCGGGGCCAAAGTTTCCGATAAACTCTTGTTAATCGAAAACCTCCTCCCCAAAGTGGATCGACTCCTCATTGTTGGGGGTATGGCCTATACATTCTGCAAAGCAATGGGGGGTGAAATCGGATCTTCCCTTTGCGAGGATGATCTCCTGGCTACGGCCCAAAAATTGGCCCAAAAAGCCCGTGACTTGGGGGTTGAATTGGTTATTCCCGAAGATTCGCAGATTGCGGACTCCTTTGCAAACCAGGCTCAACGTCAAGTCGCCCTCAACAACGCCATTCCGGCCGGTTGGATGGGTTTGGATTTGGGTCCATCGGCAATCGATACCATGGTTTCCCGCATCAAAGATGCGTCCACGATTTTGTGGAATGGGCCAGCCGGAGTCTTTGAGTTCTCTAATTTTGAAGAGGGTACCCGATCCATTGCCGAAGCCATTGCCGAAGCCACGGAGGCTGGAGCATTTAGCCTCATCGGTGGCGGAGACTCGGCGGCTGCCGTTCACCGTTTTGGGGTCCAGGATCGCGTGTCTTACGTATCCACCGGTGGCGGTGCTTTGTTGGAATTGCTGGAAGGTCGGACGCTACCCGGCGTACAGGTCTTGGAAAGGCCCTAGTTTAATCAAAAATTGTTATGAATATTTTGAATAAAAAATTCCGGGTAAACCCGGAGCGTATGCCTTTAGTCGTCGTTGTCTTTTGTTTACTATGGTCTTGGATTTTGCCACACCAAGTATTAGCTCAAAAAGTTCAAAATCAGCAGGATGAATCGAGGGTAATTCGTCAAATTTTTGACTCTGCTTTGGTTTCTGGACGTTCGTATCCTTTGTTACGGGAATTATGCAAAAAGGCCGGGCATCGCCTCAGCGGAAGCGAAGGTGCAGCCAAGGCTGTTTTGCTCATGGAGGAATACCTCCGGGGTTTGGGTTTGGATTCTGTTTGGCTGCAACCGGTCATGGTGCCTCGTTGGGTTCGGGGTGAAGCCGAAAGAGGCAGCATCGAAGCCGATGGATTAGCAACCCCGTACCGTCTGCGACTCTTGGCGCTTGGCGGCTCTGTCGGAACCGGCGCTCAAGGTGTAAAGGGGGAAGTTGTGGAATTTGGTTCTCTGGAAGAATTGGAGCAGGCCGATTCGCTACAGGTTCGAGGCCGTGTTGTTTTTTTGAATAAACCGTTTGATCAAAGGCCGGTTAATAGCATGGCCGCCTACGGGGGTTGTATTGACATTCGTTTTGATGGGGCCAGAATGGCCGCCTCCAAGGGAGCCACAGCCGTCATGATACGCTCGCTCACCCATCGACTGGATACTTTTCCCCATACCGGATCCATGCAATACGGTAATGCTTCCGTTCGAATTCCGGCCGTAGCAATTAGCACCCAGGACGCCGAATGGCTATCCCTCACCTTGCGCAACCTCAAACGCCAGGGCAAACGTCCTCGCGTTTCCCTTTATACGCATTGTTACGAATTACCCGATACCTTGTCTTACAATGTTATTGGCGATTGGTACGGTACCAAAAACCCCAAAGAGTGGATGGTTGTAGGGGGGCATTTGGATTCCTGGGATGTGGGGGAAGGGGCCCATGATGATGGTGCAGGTTGTGTTCATTCTGTTGAGGCCGTTCGCTTACTCAAAGCGGTGGGATACCGTCCGACCAACAGCCTTCGGGTTGTGCTTTTCATGAACGAAGAAAACGGTGCGCGCGGTGCCCGGGTTTATGCTGAATGGGCTGCAGAATCAGGCCAAAAACAAAGAGTTGGTTTGGAATCCGATCGCGGTGGTTTTGCGCCCAGGGAATTTTCGAGTGAAGCCTCGGTAGAACGAATACAAGCCCTTCAACCTTGGCTCAAATTCTTGGAACCTTACGGGGTCTATGCAATTCGCAAAGGTGGCAGCGGGGTGGATGTCGGGTTTCTACGTCCCCAAGGCACCGAACTGTATGGACTGGTGCCTGAATCTCAACGCTATTTTGATTATCACCACGCGGCTACCGATGTATTTGAATCGGTGAACCGACGTGAACTTGAACTTGGCTCGGCCTCGATGGCGGCTCTGCTCTACTTGCTCGACTTGGAAAGCCAATAAAATTAAACGATCCTAGTTTTTTTGGATCAAAACCAAGCAGCGTTGTTCATCGTTTGAGCTTGTCGTCTCTATTCGACAAACCCAATCGCTCATCGTGGAACCTTGAACGGCGATAAGCTCCGAGTTGGACATGTTGAGACCCCTCAGGGTGATACCCTCCTCCGGCCATGACTTCAAAAGTTTATCGATGCGTGGATGTTCCAACAAATCCTGAGCGCGAAGGGTAACCGGTTGATGGATGGGCCCTTGGACATCCACGGAAAGCAGGACTGAATTTTGGGATTGTTCAAGGATTTTAACCTGACCCCACGAAGTCACCGTTTGCGGATAGGAAACCAAAAGTTCAGGTTGGACCTGCTGCATTTCCCGGACCACCTCTCGGATTCCCTGACTCTGCCCCCTGGGTCCGATATAAATGGCATCCTGCGTGGTCACCACCAATAAATTCTGGACATCTTGGGTAATCAAAACCTGTGGTCCGTAATGAAGCAAAAGGTTTTGGCTCGACCGAAGGGGTAAATAGGGTTGACCGGTTAGGGTATTGCCTTCGCTATCGTGGGGTAATTCCGCGTAGAGGGCATCAAAACTCCCCAAGTCCGACCAGCCCATACGGCAGGGGACAACACGGACTTTTTCGCTTTTTTCGAGGACGGCGTAATCGATGCTGATATCGGTCATTTTGAGCATCTCCTCCAAGGTGGGCTGTATGCAACCCTCGGGGTATGGGCCTTGATTCAAGGATTCCGTCTCCAGGATTACCTGGTACAAATCCGGAGCATGCCGATTCAATTCATGCAGAAAGACCCCTGCCTTGAAACAGAAAATACCGGCATTCCAATAATAGCCACCTTCTGCCAGGTAGGCTTGAGCCGTGGTCAAATCGGGTTTTTCGCGAAATGCCAGCACCACATTTCCCTGGGCTTGTATGTATCCAAAGCCGGTTTCGGGGTATTCCGGGTTCACCCCAAAGGTCACCAGGAAACCATCTTGGGCCAGTTCAATGGCCCGGGTAACCGCGTTACGGTAAGCCTCCCGGTCCTGAATCAAGTGATCGGATGGGGTTACCAGGACCAAGGTCCCGGGATCCAACATGCGGCATGCCATGGCGATGGCGGGTGCTGTATTTCTTCCCACCGCTTCCAGGATATAGGTCGAGACCAGATCCCCTGCCTGTTGCTTGGCCAGGGCGAATTGGCTGGTATTGGTGACCACCATATGCCCCGTACAAAAAGCCCTGTGTCGGTCCAAGGTGTCTTGAAACAAGGACTTGCCTTGGACCAAAGGCAAATACTGTTTGGGCATTCGAAGCCGCGATAAGGGCCATAATCGGGTTCCGCTACCTCCGGACAGGACAAGATGGATAAGGTTGTACATTTTAACTTCAGTTCTGTATGATTAACTAAACATAGAATTAACAAAATATGATAGAAGGTCCTAAATTTAAAAAATTGATACTATTTGTGTAGCCTATGATTATATATGTTAGTAATCGAAAGGGACGTTTCTTGGAATTAGCTTAATTTTTTTTTAACTTGGCGAAGAATTATTTTTTATTAGACTCAAGACAGATTTGATGGCAAAAAATAACACCTATGGACAAATATCTGCAGCCTTTAACTTGGTTCATTGCCTCAAACAACCCCATCGTCAAGCAATAATTGAAATTTTGCATAAGCATTTGGGAATGACCGCTGCCGATATCGCAGGGCGTTTGGGTTTGGAAACCACTTTGGCCCATCATCACCTTGGCGTCCTTGTCCAAAACGGCTTGGTGGATTTGGTTTCCAAACAAAAGGCGTCGGTTTATCAATTAAATTACCTCAAGCTAACACAAGTAATTGCCTCCCTCAAGGCTTTGGGATAAGGGAGGTTTGGGTATAGGGTTGGAGGACAGCCGGAATATGAATTCCGTTGTTATCCGTATAATATTCCAACAGCGAGGCCAATACCCTGGGTAGGGCAAGGGCTGAACCGTTGAGGCTATGGGCCAAACGGGTTTTGCCACTAACGCTGTCCTTGAAGCGTACTTTCAGTCGGTTCGTCTGGAAGCTTTCAAAATTACTCACCGACGAAATTTCCAGCCAACGTCCTTGACCCGCGCTCCACATTTCAAAATCATAGGTTAGAGCCGATGCAAATCCCATATCCCCACCACAAAGTCGGAGAATTCTAAATGGAACACCCAGGCTGGCAACCAGGTTTTGAACATGGTTCCGCATGGCTTCGAGTACTTCATAGCTTTGGTCTGGATGGACGATTTGAACGATCTCAACCTTATCAAATTGATGAAGTCGGTTTAGGCCGCGAACGTCTTTGCCGTAGGAACCGGCCTCACGACGAAAGCAGGGGGTATAGGCTGTGTTAAGAATGGGAAGTTCGTTTTCGGGGAGTAAACGATCGCGATACAAATTAGTGACAGGTACTTCAGCGGTAGGTGCTAGATAAAGCCGATCTTCCGTAACATAATACATTTGACCTTCCTTGTCCGGCAGCTGACCTGTCCCAAACCCAGAATCCTCGTTCACCAAAATGGGTGGTTGAATTTCGGTATAACCGGCCGCAACATTAAAATCCAAAAAATACTGAATCAAGGCACGCTGCAAACGCGCTCCTGCGCCCAAATAAACCGGGAAACCCGCACCCGTGACTTTAACCCCCAATTCAAAATCCATCAAGGCATACTGCTGTGCAATATCCCAATGCGGTAAATCACGTCGAATATTTTCCGCTCCCGGTTCCGAAAGGTATACCACCTCGTTATCGGCCGGGCCGTTGCCCATGGGAACGGTGGAATGAGGCAAATTCGGTAGTCGCAAAAGTTGTTGGTGAATGATCTCTTGCAAACGATGGAGTTCCGCTTCCAGGGACGAGGTTTCTTGTTTGATTCGGGCAACTTCGGTTTTAAGTTCGTTGGCCTTGGGGTGATCACCCTGTTGTACCGCCTGGCCTATGGCTTTGGCCAAGGAATTTAACGTGGCCTGGTTTTGTTCAAAATGGGTTTGAACAAGGCGTTTTTGGTCATCAACGTGGAGGAGGTTTTCGAGAATTTCTCCAGCGTCGTGAATTTTTTTGCGACGGAGGGCTTCCTCGGCTAAGGAGCGGTTATCGCGAAGATAGGGAATTTGAAGCATAAGGAAGAATAGGCCACAAATTTACCACCAAAAAAGGGCCTCCCTCTAGTCTTCGCTAAACTCCTCAGCGCGGATAGCTTTTTGGCGGTAATAAAGCAAGGCGGTGATGGTAACGACCAATAGCAGGGCAGAGGCCAAAGCCAAATTGGTAGCATGAAGGCGTTCACCACGGGTTTGCAAGAGGACTTTCTCAAATTCAAGACGATCGCTTTTGCGCTGCAAGTGCTCGGAATCGTACGTGGCCTGAATTTCCATGAGTTTATCTTGGGCTTCCCGCGCTTGTATCAAACTGTCGAGAAAACGCCAATGATGGTAGTGAACGATTGCCTCGGAGGCTAATCCAGCAGCAGTTAACTGAGAGGCAAGCAGGGCATGGGCTTTGCGCAGGTTAAGGGTATCCTCGCTTTGACCGCTTTGAACATAACGTATAACTTCCCGCGCAGTGGCAATCGCTGAATCCCGACCGCCACCGCATCGCAAATGGCCCTCGGCCTGAAGCATCAGGATTTTGGAAACAAATCCTCCGTTGTCCATCAATTGACTAATGCTTAAACTTTGCTGGAGACATTTCAAGGATTCCTTGCATTGGTTGAGCTTAAGATTCAGTTCCCCCAAGTTGATTAAATCCGAAGCGATAGCCATGGAATCCTTTAGCTTGAGGTCCATCTGCAAGGCTTGGGTATAGTATTTTTCGGATGAGCGTAATAGACCTTTCATTTCTTCAATCACCCCCAGGTTATTGAGAACATAACTGGTCATCGGGTCCTGGTTTTTTCGGAAATAAACAAGGGCATCTTGGTAATAGGCTTTGGCCTTGTTCCAGTCTTTTTGCTGGGCGTATATATTGCCGAGGTTCAAGGTCAAATCGGCAACCGCATCCTTTCGTCCCATGTTTACGGCCAAATAGACCGCTTTTTGATAATAGTCGGCTGAGGCTTCCAAGGCCAAAAGGTGAAAATAAGCATTCCCTTTGATGCTATAACAACTCAGGAGACCGGTGCTGTCGTGAGTTTTGGCCAGTGCATTTTCGGCCATCAGGGCCTC
>JBMTCP010000038.1:0-8848 GCA_049431025.1 Bacteroidia bacterium
CCGCTGGGATTCGAACCCAGGACCCATACATTAAAAGTGTATTGCTCTACCGGCTGAGCTACGGAATCTTTCCTGTAAAGAGGCGCAAATATACCCGCCCTTGGTCAAAAAAAACCTACCTTACCACGTGAATCAGGCCTTTTCGGAAATAATCGGCTCCGTTTTTTCCTATACCATCGGCGGTATAGACGTAGGTCCCCGGCATGACAGCCTTTCCGCCCTGGGTACCATCCCAAAGCACATCCACGTTGGTGGTCTCAAAAATCTTCTGACCCCAACGATCGTAAACCTTAAAATCCAGAGAAAGTAGGTTCCGTGTAAATGAACGAAAAAGGGCGTTGACCCCATCGGTTTCGGGCAAAAAAGCATTCGGAAAATCCATCACCACCGTGTCCACCACCATAACGAACGGAATGCTGTCCCGGCAACCCGAGCGAGTTGAAAAAGCCAGCATATATCCGTAAAAAGTACCTGTGTCCGTGTAAGCATGAACCGGATTAAACGATGAACTGCTGGACCCATCCCCAAAAAACCAATATACCGAATCAATGTTAGGAGAAAACTGGTTAAAGAAATAAACCGCTTGCGGCGCAAAGGCAGTATCGGATGGACTTATCGAGATAGCTGCAGCGACAGGGTCATCGAAATAATACAACGTATCGGGTAAACTCCTGCAACCATCGGCATCCCGGGCAATCACCCAAACAAATCCCGAACCACCTGAATTCAGATTGTACGTATTCCCCGTACTACCGTCTGACCACTCGTAAGTAACTCCACCCGTAGGAACCAGGGTCCTGTTGATTTGCTGACAAAAATACAAATCCGGTCCAAGGCTAACTGTTGTTCTGATCTCTGGCAAAAGGTATACCGAATCCACATGAAAACAGGTATCGTCAAATGCTCGGCAATAAACCCAACGGGGTTGCAATGCGGTGAAATTTTGTACCGTTTGATTTTGGTTGGTTATCTCCGGGTCACTAAACCAACGGTAGGAACGAAACCCGGTCAAAGGCTGCAAGGCCTGGCTACGGTCCCAGCACCAGCGCAGTGTATCGTTACCAAAGACTGCCTTGGGAGCCATCGTGCTGGCTCTCAGGCTATCACGCAAGACACATCCCGAAGCGGAAATTACATCAAAATAAAACCAACGCGTGCCTGGGACCACCGCCCTGCGCCGAAACTGTCCCGGCGAACCCGGCAACAAAAAAGGATCGGCAACCCAGGTAATCGACAACAGGCCTCCGGAGGCATCCAGCGAATCGACGCGAAGCCAAACGGTATCACCCGGGCAGGCTGTGGGGGGTGCGTATTTGGTGATGACCGGAGGTGGCGTTACCACGACGGTTTTGAAGGTCGTATCAAATTGTTGACAGCCTTCAACCACCAAACGAACACGGTAAGTACCCGGTATCGTGAACGTATATTGGGTTGACGATGTTTGGGCACTGTGCAACGGAGGTTGACCAACGGCTCCGATGGTCCACCAAACCGACGAACCCGTGGTTCCCGTATTCTCAAAACGTATGGGAGAACCCACACAAACATTGGTGTCCGAGGGCACCATACGAATACCCGCCCTGGGGCGTACCAATTCCAAATCCAGCTTAAAAATTAAGGCATTGCAATTGCTCGACTGGTTAAAGGGGTACACCGCCGACGAAGTCACCGGAAAATCCGAATTCCCCCGACATCCCGCACAAACGGCATGATAGACAATGCCTTCCGGTGAAAACCGACTCGTTCCGCCGTCCACATGCTCCTCCGAAATCGAGCCCCCGAGGTAAGTCGCGTACACCAAGGTATCGGCATCCGGTGCCAGGACCAGTAGGTACATATCACTCCCTGTTGTTCCCGGCTGTAAGGCATTGGCCGTGATGGGCAAACCCCGCATGGTTTGGATATTCGAATTAAAGGTGGCGTTCAAATCCCCACCCCAGCCACTAAGGTAAATTTTACCGCAACGATCCACCAAAAAGGCCGTCAGAGACAAAGCAGGTCCAGCCGATTGGGGGACCCCATTCAAGAAAGGCAAACCCACCGGAGCTGACCAATAAAGGCTGTCCAAAAACGGGCTGTACTTTTGAATGTAATGTTTGGCTCCGGCCTGAAACCAACGCGTTCCACTTTGAATAATGTTACCCATGCTAATACCGGCCACGTAAATATGCCCGCGACTATCCCTTTCAAGCAGAAAATTCTGATCGTACGAAGTCGTCCCGCAATAGGTCAGGGATACCAATTGAGGAGGGCTAAACGGGGGATTACCGGTACGCATCATCATCACATAACCATCAGCTTGTCCGTTGTGGCTCAGGTCATAACCCCGGGTTATGTTCGGGAAAAAGGTGGTTTGACTGAAGGTACTGCCAGCCACAAAAACCGTATCGCCGCCCCCCGGTTTAATCGCGTAGGTGGCATCCATGCTTCCACCACCCAAAAACGTCGAAAACAACAATTGATTTAGGTTGGGCGACAAACGAGAAACGACCCCATCCATGGCGCCACCAAAGGTTGCTTGAAGGGTCCCCGTTACCGAGGTCACGGGATAATTGGCCGATTGGGTATTCGATACGATTAACACATCACCGTTCGGAGCTACGACCACTTCGCCACGGCTATCATCGCCGTAATTGAACTGCAACGAAGATGTGGTGTAGGGGGTTCCAATGGCGTTGGTGCCCTCGGCACCCGATCCGCCCAAATATGTCGAAGCCAACAATGAACCCGTGGAAGAAAGACGTGTTACAAACAAATCGTACGAACCGCTGAGGGAAGGTTGATACGCCCCTGCTGTAATGGGAAAATTGGCCGAATTGGTTCGTCCAAAAACCAGCAAGGACTGGGCGTTTTCGTCAAAAATTAGGGACGAAGGGCGTTCTTGCCCCAGCCCACCCAAATAGGTGCTATACAGTACCTGGCCGCCGTTGGGCGAGAATTTGGTCAATGCCACATCGTAATAAAAATTGGGGTTGCCGGAAGGCTGATTCTGGCCGGGCGCAAAAACAAAAGCCCCCAAGGTCGTCGGATAACCCGGCCCGAAGGCAATACCCCCCAAATACATGTTGCCCGCATTATCGTAGGTTGCGGTGAAACCCCAATTATCCACCCCCGAGCCGCTGTAGGTGGCGCCAATCATTCGGGGATCAATTACCAACATGGCATCGCTTGCGTAGGGACCAACGTGGTAAGTCCAATACCCTTTGACGCGTTTCCAGGATGAAGAAACCGGGGTTTTGGCACCCAACCCTGTATTGGCCCACGAAACCGGAGCATCGTCCAAATAATCCCCCACTCGGGTTGAATAAACCAATCGACCCTGCGGATTCAAGTTCGGCGTAACACCGGCAACCTCCATCCGAATCTGGCCAGGATCCACCCCGGGATGCACATGAAATTCGTATTTGAGATCCCCATCAACCCGCAAAACCCAATCAATACCGGGGTAGAAGTTAGGAAAACGAAGCTCCCGAACCGGGTACAGGTGTTGAGCCCAAGATGAAGGCCCGGAACCCCGGAGGTAATGAACCGGATAACCGAGGCTGTCCAATCCTTGCATGGTCGATTTTTGGGCTGAAGCACCGACAAAACGCTGCTCCCAGGCGTGCCCTTTGAGATTTTGCGAAGGGTCCATCGATAGAGAACCCTCCCGGTGACCCCCATGGCAACCATCGTTGCTGTAGGCTACCCAACGCAGGCCGTCCTTTTGGACAAATAGACGCAATCCAGGCCAATCCGCATGAGCCAATACCTTCTCCGGCCATTGCCCATGGTTGGTTACGAAACCGGTTACCCCTACCCCGCGGTCCTCTGGAGGCGTCGAGGCATCCATGGATGCAGGCCAAAGGAAAAGGGTCAGCCAAACCCCAACCCAACCGCTGGCCAGCCTGAATAAACGATGGTTGGCCAAAGCCGATAAAATCAACATACGGTACGGGGGGGTCAAAAGGTCAAAAATACGTTCAACGACAAACCTCTAAAACGAGTGAACGACTCAATGCGTGTATCCATGGCTCCAATTCCTGGTCCGAAACCAACAAAACAACGCTTTGAAGCTTGCGCTGCCGAATAACCTTGGTTAAAGCTTGCATCTGCAGGGTAACGGCCAAAGAAATCTGACCAGGGCGATAGCGTTGCAAAATGGCCCAGCGTGCGGAGTCCACCGGGAGGGGAGCAACCAGACTTTGACCCGAGAGACCGGATATCCGCAAAGAAGGAGACCAAAAAAAAGCACTCCTTCCCACCGGACCAACCTTAGCACCTTGGGTCAAAAACTGAGTCGTGGTCATCACCTGGACACAAGCCAAACGCCTGGATTGCTCGTAGGTCTGGGCCCAATAGACCAAACCTGCGCCGATAAGCATGACCAAGAAGACCCCTAGGAATCGTAGCAAATTGCGCACCCTCAAAATTACCCCAAATCCCTGGTCTTGTTCAAAAAAACCGCCTTAAAAACCACTTAAAGAACCCCTTTGCAGGCCCAAAAAATCGTATTTTTGCACCGCTAAAAAAGAACAATGAGGGAAATTGCGTTTAGAGAGGCCCTGCGTGAGGCCTTGAGAGAAGAAATGCTGCGGGATGACCGCGTTTTTCTGATGGGTGAAGAGGTTGCGGAGTACAACGGCGCCTACAAGGTTAGCCAAGGGTTATTGGATGAGTTTGGTCCAAGGCGCATCATCGACACGCCCATTGCCGAACTAGGATTTGCTGGAATCGGCGTTGGTGCCGCCATGAACGGTCTTAGACCCGTCATCGAGTTTATGACCTTTAATTTTTCGTTGGTCGCCATCGACCAAATTGTCAATTCCGCTGCCAAAATGCTCAACATGTCCGGTGGACAGGTCTCGGTTCCCATTGTATTCCGTGGCCCTTCCGGTTCGGCGGGATCCCTTGCCGCACAGCATTCCCAGGTTTTTGAAAGTTGGTACGCCAACGTTCCCGGTCTCAAAGTCGTCTCCCCCAGCAACCCCGCCGATGCCAAAGGCCTCCTCAAATCCGCCATTCGGGATGAGGACCCCGTCATCTTCATGGAATCTGAACAGATGTACGGGGACAAAGGCCCTGTACCCGAGGGCGAATACCTGATACCAATCGGTTTGGCCGACATCAAACGCGTCGGCACCGATGTCACCTTGGTTTCGTACAACAAAATGATGAAGGTGGTGATGGCCGCTGCCGATGCATTGGCCGCCGAAGGCATCAGTGCCGAAGTTATCGACTTGAGGAGTATCCGTCCTTTGGACCATGCTACCCTCCTCAAGAGTGCTCGAAAAACGAACCGGGTGGTTGTGGTGGACGAGAGTTGGCCTTTTGCCTCGGTATCCTCCGAAATCGCCTACCGTATCCAGAAGGACGCCTTTGATGACCTGGACGCTCCGGTCATTCGAATTAACGGGGCCGATGTCCCCATGTCCTATTCGATGCCTTTGGTAGCGGCCTACCTCCCCTCCGTCGAAAAAGTCGTTAAGGCCGTCCACGAAGTGATGTACCTGCGCAAGTAATTGGCCCGTTCTAAGTGGACCTTCTTGCCTTATTTTTAGGCGATAACCCGGCCTAGAATCTGTTTTTTTCATCCTATTCCCCCATATACCAACCATGACACCATCGTCCTCGACTCAATATTCAGCCGAAAACATCCAAGTCCTCGAAGGGCTTGAGGCCGTACGCAAGAGGCCGGCCATGTACATCGGGGATATCGGGGTTAAGGGCCTGCATCACCTGGTCTACGAGGTGGTGGATAATTCCATTGACGAAGCCCTGGCCGGTCATTGCGACCAAATTCTCGTTCAAATTTTGGAGGGTAACCGAATTCGTGTTCAAGACAACGGCCGGGGTATCCCAACGGATATGCATACCAAAGAAAAACGATCTGCTTTGGAAGTAGTCATGACCGTTCTCCACGCTGGGGGTAAATTCGATAAAGATTCTTATAAAGTATCGGGGGGCTTGCACGGCGTTGGTGTATCCTGTGTTAATGCATTGAGCACCCATCTTCGTGCAGAAATTCACCGTAACGGGGTCATTTACGAACAAGAATACCGCTGTGGTAAACCCCAATACCCCGTACGGGAAATTGGAAGCACCGAAATCCGCGGAACCATCGTGGAATTCGAACCCGATGCCAGCATTTTCCAACATACCGAATACCAATACACCACCTTGGCCAACCGCCTTCGGGAATTAGCCTACCTCAACAAAGGCATAAGACTTTCCCTAGAAGACCGCAGGCAATCCTTGGATGACGGAACCTTTCGTAACGAGGAGTTTTATTCCCAAGGTGGACTACAGGAATTTGTGGCCTACCTTGACCAAACCCGTGAATCCCTCCTGGCGGCTCCGATTTATATTGAGAACCCCAAAGGACCGGTACCCGTTGAGGTTGCCCTGCAATACAACACCTCCTTCACCGAAAACGTGCACTCGTACGTCAATAACATCAACACCCACGAAGGAGGAACCCATATCGCCGGTTTCCGTCAAGCTTTGACCCGTACCCTCAAATCCTACGCGGACAAAGAAGGGCTGACCAGTAAACTCAAATTTGATATTGCAGGAGATGATTTCCGAGAGGGTTTGACCGCCGTCGTGTCGGTTAAAGTTGCCGAACCTCAGTTTGAAGGTCAAACCAAAACCAAATTGGGTAACAACGAAGTTATGGGCGCGGTGAACTCCGCTGTTTCCGAAGCATTATCCAACTATTTGGAGGAAAATCCGAGGGAAGCCCGACAAATTATCAGCAAAGTAATCCTGGCCGCAACCGCTCGCCATGCCGCGCGCAAGGCCCGGGAAATGGTCCAGCGAAAGAATGTGTTATCCGGCAATTCCATGCCCGGAAAATTAGCCGACTGCTCCGAGCGGGATGCCTCACTTTGCGAAATCTTCCTGGTCGAGGGTGATTCGGCGGGTGGTACAGCCAAACAAGGACGTAACCGCGCTTTCCAAGCCATTTTGCCCTTGAGGGGCAAAATCCTGAATGTGGAGAAGGCCATGGAACACAAGATTTACGAAAACGAAGAAATACGAAATATCTTTACTGCATTAGGTGTTACCGTGGGCACCGAGGAAGACCAGAAAGCCCTGAACATTAGCCGCCTTCGCTACCACAAAATCATCATCATGACCGATGCGGATGTGGACGGATCGCATATCACCACCTTGATTTTGACCTTCTTCTTCCGATACATGAAAACCTTGATTGAATCGGGTCATATCTACATTGCCACACCTCCGCTTTATTTGGTCAAAAAAGGGACTCAACAACGCTACGCCTGGAATGAACAGGACCGTCAAGAGGCCGTAAAGGAACTGGCCAAGGGCGCCGCTGAAAGTACCGTAAACATCCAACGCTACAAAGGTTTGGGAGAAATGAATGCGGAACAACTTTGGGACACCACCATGAATTCGGATACCAGGACCTTGCGCAGGGTTACCATCGAAAGCGCCGCAGAAGCCGACCGGGTTTTTTCGATGCTCATGGGCGATGAAGTACCCCCACGTCGGGAGTTTATCGAACAAAACGCCCGCTACGCCCGTTTGGACGTCTAATCTTTACCGAACATGGTCAGGGTTAGCCAACTCAGCAAGTCCTTCGGTAACCTGGCCCTCCTGCGTTCCGTTTCTTTTGA
Source organism: Bacteroidia bacterium (assembly GCA_049431025.1). Taxonomy (GTDB): domain Bacteria; phylum Bacteroidota; class Bacteroidia; order UBA7662; family UBA7662; genus SYHX01. The sequence continues at coordinate 7,626 of JBMTCP010000038.1, forward strand.
AATACATCGGGGCGAATTGGTGGCGGTTGTTGGCCCGTCCGGAGCCGGCAAAAGCACCCTGCTTCATGTGTTAGGAGGTTTGCAACCATCCGATTCCGGGACGATTGAATGGGATGGTCAACTTATTCATACCTTATCGGGCAACCGATTGGCGGATTTTCGTAACAAACGTTTGGGCTTTGTCTTTCAACAAGCCTTGCTTTTGCCTGAATTTACAGCCGAAGAAAACCTCTTGATCCCCGCCCTCATAGCCGGTATAGACTCCAAAGTAGCCCGCGCCAGGGCTTTGGAACTCGCCGAACAATTAGGGGTAGCCCAGCGCTTGACCCATCGACCTTCGGAATTATCAGGTGGTGAGCAGCAACGATTTGCGGTAGCCAGAGCCTTAATGAATCGGCCCGATTTGATTATGGCGGATGAACCCTCCGGAAATCTGGACCAAAACCAAGCCGAAGAATTGCATCGCCTTTTTCGAGAACTCAAGGAACGCAACGGCCAAACGTTTTTGGTGGTTACCCACAGCCTTTCGTTGGCAAAACAGGCCGACCGAGTCCTGCAACTCCGCGACGGTCACCTTACCGAAGTGGACCCGCATGCCTAAGACCATCACGGAAGCTCAGTCCATTCTCCAAACCTATTGGGGTTTCCCCAGCTTCAAAGCAGGGCAGGAAGACGTGGTCCTGTCGGTTTTGGAAGGCCGCGATACCTTGGCTCTGCTCCCCACCGGGGGCGGAAAATCCTTGTGTTACCAGGTACCTGCGATGCTGATGGATGGGCTGTGCCTGGTGGTTTCGCCCCTCATCGCTCTGATGAAAGATCAGGTGAGCCGACTCAATCGTCAGGGCATTGCTGCGGCCGCCTTGGTATCAGGCTTAAGCGCCGAAGAAAGTGAGGCCATCCGCCGACGGGCCGATCAGGGTGAGCTGAAGTTTCTATACCTTTCACCGGAACGACTTTCGGGCCAAGACTTTATCACCCGCAGCCGAACCTGGAAAATTGCCCTATTGGCAGTGGATGAGGCTCATTGCATCGCGCAGTGGGGTCACGACTTTCGACCCGAATACCGACGTATAGCCGGATTCAAGGAACAATACGGCCCCTTGGTGACGGTAGCCCTTACGGGTTCGGCCACACCCGATGTTTGCGATGAAATCGTCGAACGTCTAGGCATGACCAGGTCGGCTTTGGTTCGGCAAAGTTTTGCGAGGCCCATGCTATCGTAC
>JBMTCP010000039.1:0-8650 GCA_049431025.1 Bacteroidia bacterium
CAATCTATTCTTTCCGCTTTGGCGGAGCATTCCCGTATCGTTCGCCTACCCCTCAACCGGGTCGGTTCCCTCAACAAGATTTCCAAAGCCTTTTCGCAATTGGAACAGAAATACGAAAGGGATCCTTCGGTTGCGGAATTGGCCAATTTGCTCAATGTTTCCACCGACGAGGTCGAAAACACCATGAACATCAGCGGTCGTCATATATCCATGGATGCCCCTTTCATCCAAGGCGAAGAAAATACCTTGCTCGATGTTTTGATCAACGAAGACGCGCCCAAGTCGGATAGCATTCTTATGCAAGAGTCCTTATCCAACGAAATCGATCGGTCCCTGGCCACCTTAACCGAACGCCAAAAAGAAGTCATCAAACTTTATTTTGGTATTGGGATCGACCACTCCATGTCGTTGGAAGACATAGGAGAACGTTTTGACTTGACCCGTGAACGGGTTCGCCAGATCAAAGACAAGGCCCTCAAGCGTCTACGGCACACATCCCGTTCCAAGATGCTCAAGAGTTATTTGGGCTAAGGTTGATTCGGGTCTCAGGTTTTCAACATAGGCTAGTCGGCCGATTTTTCGGCGGCTTTGGCCCTATCCCAAGCGGCCTGCATAGCGTCCATGGACAGGTCGGTAATGGCAAGGCCCAGACCCCTTGCTTCCTGTTCTATGGCCTCAAAACGCCGAATGAATTTGCGGTTGGCGGCCTCCAAGGCATTTTCGGCAGGTATGCCGGCAAAACGTGCGGCGTTCACCATCGCAAACATTAAATCGCCCCATTCTTCGGCTCGCTGTTCCGGTTGATCGGCGGCCAGGACTTCGTCCAATTCTTCGCGAACTTTGGCGAGGACCCCTTTCATATCCGGGAAATCAAAGCCCACTCCGGCGGCCTTTTCTTGAATGCGCATTGCTTTGACCAAAGCAGGTAAGGAGCGAGGTACCCCTTGGAGCACCGAATGCCGACCCTCTTGCAATTTGATTTTCTCCCAATTGGACTTGACCTGTTCAGGCGTTTCGGCTCGGACCTCAGCGTATAGGTGGGGATGACGTCGAATGAGTTTTTCGCACATGGAATGGAATACCGCACTCAAATCCACGGTTCCATCCTCTCGTCCCAAACGGGCATAAAACAAAAGATGCAAGAACAAATCACCCATTTCCCCTCCTACCCCCACCCAATCTTGGTCTGCAATCGCATCCGATAATTCGTAAACTTCTTCGATGGTAAGGGAACGCAACGATTCAAAGGTCTGCTTCTTGTCCCAGGGACAATGATCACGGAGCTGATCCATGATTCGCCTCAACCTTTCAAAACCTGACAAGACCGGATCGTTGGGGGCATAGGATAGGCCTTGGGCCGGCGGAGTGAGCGGTAACTGTGACGTCATGACGTAGTGCCTTGGGATTAACCTTCCAAAAATACACCCATGGTCAACGGGTCCTTGCCTAACTTTGGGTTTGTTATGGAAAACCTCTTGCCCGTCTTTGTTTTGACTTTGATCTTCCTGAGTCTCGGCTTTGCCGGATTAGCGATTCGAATGTTCTTTTTGAAAAAAGGGGAATTTCGAGGGACGTGTTCTACCCACAACCCCCTTTTAAAAGAGCGCGGTGTGGATTGCGCAGGCTGCCCCAACCGCTACTTGGATCGTTGCCCTGCGACCCAATCCTGATAAAAAGGCTTTTGGCGTAAACTTTCGGTCGCGTAAAGGCGATAGGGTTCGTCCTTGGTCGGGTTGGGCAATGAACCGATCAAAATTGCTTGGATCTCCGGCTTCATTTCCAACATTTTGACCGCACGGTCCCAGCCCAAAGCCATGCAAGCGGTGGCGTAAGCATCCGCCATCATGCAATCCTGCGTAATTACGGTGGCAGCAAGTACATCGGTCGGGGTAGGATATCCGCTGGAAACCTGCAGGGTATGCGCCATTTTTTGGCCCTTGTGTACAAAAAAATTACGGTAATTTCCTGAACTGGCCATGCTTTGGTTTTGGAGCGGTAATTGAATAAAAACGGCACGCCGGGTTCCCGATGGATCATCGATCGGTTTTTCAACCCCAACCATCCACATTTGCCCAGGACTACGCTCTCCACGAGCACGGACTTCACCACCAATTTCAACCAAATAATCATGAAATCCCAAGGACTCCAGGAACCAACCCAAGACATCCACACCGTAGCCTTTGGCAACAGCGCTAAAATCCAAAGCCTGGGCAGGTCCTTCTTTGCATAAAGAGTCTCCCTTCAATTGAAACTTTGACAATCCAACCAAAGCGAGCAAAGAACGGACCTCCGCCGAATCAGGAATCGCCGAACGCGGTTGAGGACCAAATCCCCAGGCCTGAACCAAGGGGTAGACCGAAGGATCAAAGGCCGCTGCAGATGCACGATGGACTTCTTGGGAGGCCAAGAAATTTCGAATAATCATAGAGTCCACTTTGTAACATTTTGTACAACGGTTAAAGCGGCTCAGGAGAGACTGGGGTTGGTAGGTGCTCAAGGACGCGTTAACCTGTTCCAATACCGAATCCAATTGGGCCGCTGTGGGCAATGACTTATCTTCGGCGGCAAGGGCAATCTTGACCATGTAGGTGGTTCCCATCGTTTGGCCACTAAAAGTTTGAATTTGAACATTTGGCTTGGAAGAAGTACAAGAACCCAACAAAAGCAACCCAACCCCAAACAGCAAGCTGACCTTAAACAGCAAGCTGACGTTAAACAGTAAGCTGACCTCAGGGAAATCAAGACATAAACGAGACCATGGATTCTTAGGGTAGCTCGGTGCAGGCATAACCTCGCAAACATAAAACATGGCTTGGGCTTTGAAACATTGGAGGCTTACCTTTGATAAATCTTTAGTATGAACGACCTGAACGATCAACTGCAACGCCTACGCAAAGACTATGCCGGGCGTATGCTAAGGCGGGAGGACCTGAGCCCCAACCCTTTGACTCAATTTGAACAGTGGTTGGCCGAGGCCGTCGAGGTGCGCATGGAGGAACCCAATGCCGCCTGTTTGTCCACCTGCGGTTCGGATGGCCAACCCCGGGGAAGAATGGTTTTGTTACGGGGACTGGACCAAGGTGGATTCATTTTTTTTAGCAATTACCAAAGCAGCAAAGGGAAGCAATTGGATGAAAACCCGAAGGCGGCCTTGACCTTTTTTTGGGATGTTTTGGAGCGACAGGTTCGCATTGCCGGAGAAGTCCAACGGCTTAGCGAAGCTGCTTCGGACAATTATTTCCAAAGCCGCCCCCGAGGTAGCCGTATCGGAGCCTGGGCCAGTCCCCAAAGTCAGGTGGTGGCATCCCGGACCGATTTGAACCGCATTATGGAAGTGACCTTGAGCCGTTATGCGGCGGATGTCCCCATCCCAAGGCCGGACCATTGGGGTGGCTACCGAATCCTACCCCTGGAAATTGAATTTTGGCAGGGTCGTCCCAACCGCCTCCACGATCGCTTGCGCTACCGGCGAAACCAGGTCAACGATGAATCGTGGACCATCGAAAGGCTGGCACCTTGAGCATTGGGTTTGCTTGAGCTTGGGTTTACTTGAGCTTGGGTTTGCTTAAGCGTGGGTCAGTGCCAGCGAATTTCGTCCACAAAGAGGAAGCTCTGCCCGCCCACACCGGGATGTCCTTCCGGCAAGGGTCCGTATTGCTCCGCCAAAATCTTGATTTGACCTGCTTTGATGGGTTTGTTTTTGGAAACGCCCAAATCATCCCTCGTTACGGTCCAATCACGAACCCCAAGACGGGGCTGGGTTGAACCCCAAAATTCCCATTCCTTGCTTTGATCTTCCCTAACCCAAATATTCAACTTGGAAGGAAATACGATCCAAGAACGGACATCCTGCAGGAAGCCAACGTTTATGCTACGCAGGAAGGTCCTTTCCGGAAGGGTCATGACCAGCTCAAAAGGTTGGCCTTGTACACCGTGCCAACCGCCTTTGCGCCAATCCTCTTCGCCTTGAACCCCGTCCACCAGGGCAAGTAATCCTCCGGCCGTGTATTGAGGATTAGGAGCATGGGTCACCTCCAAACGAAGCCGAGGATCCACCTGACGATAAATGGCCGTGGAGACCCAACCGGGGCGACCGCCCGATTCCATAACAACAGCCGAAACGGTGTCGGAACGATGAATCCAAAATGGACCGGTATAGGGAATGCCTGCGGTTCGAGGGTCTGCCCCACCGGTCGCCACCTTTAAGGATTGGTCTTTGCCCTGTACCCGCACCGTGACCCGAAGGGAGTCCCCGAAGATCCGGGAATTCGCCTCGATGAGGGGCACCGAACCTCCCGCGATTGGGGCATCCAAACGCTTGGGGAAGGTGTACGAAGGTGGTCGGGAACCTCTGGAGGTGTAGGTCCAGGTACCCCCTTCCAAGAGTTTGGTATGCTCCAGGGCCAGCGCATCGTTCAAATGCCCGTTGACCCTTCGTTCGGGCCAAGCGATTCCTCGGGTACAGTTAGAATCGGTTTGAACGGTCAAGAAACGCCCATTCGGTAAGCGAATGCGGTAGGAATTCAAGGAAGGAACGGACCAAATCCATTCGGTAGAACCTGGTGTTACGGGATAAAATCCCAGCATACTCAGAACATACCAAGCGCTCATCTGGCCACAGTCTTCGTTGCCCACCAAGCCATCGGGTTGATTGGTGTAGAAATTGTTTTGAATTTGCCGAACAAGGTTCAGTGTTTTTTGAGGGCGACCCAGGTAATGGTAGAGGTAGGCGATGTGATGCGAAGGTTCGTTGCCGTGCGCGTATTGACCGATGAGCCCGGTGATATCCGCCTGGGTTCGGCCTGTGGTTTTGGAACTGGTTGCAAATAGAGTGTCCAAGAGGGCCTCAGCCCGGTCGGCCCCACCCACAGCCTCCATCCAACCATAAACATCCTGGGGTATATAAAAGGAGGTTTGCCAAGCATTGGCTTCGGTATAATGGTTGTTGACTTCGCGGGGGTCAAAAGGGTTCAACCACTGACCGTTCTGCCTTGGACGCATCATACCGCTCAGCGAATCCAACAAATTGCGCCAGGAACCGGAACGCTGCAAGTAGGTACGATAGGCTACCGTATCTCCCCTTACCTTGGCAACTTGGGCTATACACCAATCATCGTAGGCGTATTCCACGTTCTTGGATACCGACTCCGAACAGGCTTCCACCGAAAGGTGCCCATGATCGCGTAACCAAGCTATGCCTTCGTAGTCTTGGTTGGCGCTATGCACCATGGCCTCCCATGCCTTAGCGACATCAAAGTCCTTGTAACCCTTGGTCAGCGCATCGGCCATCACCGAAACCGAATGGTAACCAATCATGCAGTTGGTTTCGTTGGAGGAGAGTTCCCATACGGGTAGCCTTCCGGCCTGCTCAAATTGCGCCACAAAAGTCATCAAAAAATCCCTGGTCCTCACCGAATCCACCAAGGTCAGAAGAGGATGCAGGGCCCTGTAGGTATCCCACAAGGAAAAGACCGTATAGTATTGAAAATCCTTGGCAACATGAATTTGACCATCCCTACCCCGGTAACGACCGTCCACGTCGCTGGCCAAACTCGGGTGAATGAAACAGTGGTACAAGGCCGTATAAAAAGTACGGATCTTGGAAGAGTCCTGGTCTTGAACGTCCACCACACCCAAAGCCTGGTCCCAAGCCCTGGTCACCGAATTCAATAATTCCTTGCGATCCCACGAAGGGATTTCGGTGCGCAGGTTTTGTGCAGCACCTTCGGCATCCACGTGAGAAAAACCAACCTTGACCATCACAAGTTTTTCCTTTGCACCTGGAGATTCGGTCCTTCGATCGGGAAAGGACCAAAGCACTTGGCGTGAGGCTGAATCCTTAACAACAATCGCCGGTTCCGAAAACTCAACAAAGGCGTAGGCATGCTGATCGGTTGCCCAGGCGCGGCTACGTCGATAAATTTTCCAACGGTACGGATCCACCTGCTCAATCCGACCTTCGATTAAGGAATCGCGGTGCAGGAGATCCAGGAGGAGGTAGGCCTCTTGCCCGGCTGGGTAACGCAGGGTATGCAATCCGGTTCGTTGACCCGCTACCAAATCCACCTCGATACCATTAGCCAAACGCACTGTATAATGTCCGGGGCGGGCCCTTTCATCGTCGTGCCGAAAGGCTGTACGGTACTTTGAAGGATCCATGGACCAGGTGCCTGCCATAGGCATCAACAAAAAATCACCGTAATCGCTAACCCCGGTTCCGCTGAGGTGGGTATGCGAAAATCCATAAAGCAGGGAATCGGAATAATGGTACCCACTGCAGCCATCCCATGAACCGTCTATACGGGTATCGGGCGATACCTGAACCATTCCAAAGGGCCAGACAGCACCAGGAAAGGTATGACCATGGCCATCGGTCCCAACGAAAGGGTTCACCCAATTCGATTGGGAAAAAACAGGTTGAAGCGCCATCCATAACACGATACCTAAGAGAGCATAAAAAACTTTTTTGCGCATAATTCTAACGTTTCAAAGGTGGTAATTCAAGTGAGCTACGATCAACCCCGTGGCGCGAAGGACACCAACGATGCAATTCAAGGGATGACAAGGCCTGTAGGCTTCCCTTGTACATCACGGCATGCTCCCGATGGGGACTTAAATCCAAACTGTTATCGCTCCACTCCACTCCGCTTGCCTGCAACCACAATCGATGTACGGGTACCGCAGAATGCAAAATCAATCGACCCGAATCTGCGCTTAACGGCTCCAAACGGCCTTGGACAAGTCCTTGGCTGCAAGGCCATTGCCACAAAGAATCCGGTCCAATAGGTGGCTCTTGGTTACCCGAGGATCCAAATACCCTACGAACGGCATACCAGGCTGGTTTGGGCCTTCCCGTATAATCTACCAAGCTCCACGAAACAACAGGCCAAGCATCGTTCCATTGCCAAATCAAAGAACCACCACACGTCGGTGAAGCCTCACGCTGGGCCCGGAGAGCAATTTCCATCGCATCGGATTGCAACATTCCGGAGAAATAAATCCAATCACGGTCTGTTGCCGAATCAGCTTTGAAGGCATAAGGCCCCCAATAATCCCTGCATAAATATTCGCGGATGGTTTCAAAGCCCCTGGGGTGATTTTGATGTATTCGTAACACAGAATCGTTCAAATCAGGAAAACGAGACCATCCGTATTCCTCCATGCATTCCTCGGTTGGAAATCCCTGGAAGCCAAATTCGGATACAAAACGACCAATGCGCTGGGTGTAATGCCCAAAAGGCTTCATTCCCCACCAAACGGCCCATTGATGAACATCGCCCTCTCGATACGCTGCATCCCTTCCCCATCCGTTGGCAGGAGAGGAGGGATGATAGGGCCGGCCTTCATCCCTGCGATGTAGCATATCGGGTAAATCCCGGTGAAAAAATTGGTGGTAGGCCTGCCAAACCTCCAGGGAATCCGAGGGTGAATACCGCATGTCCTTGACCCATCCCCAATTGAACCAACCTTCTTCTATTTCGTTATTACCGCACCACATCACCAAGGAAGGGTGAGGTCTTAACCGAAGAATCTGCTCTTCGGCCTCCGCCAATGCCTCCGAACGAAATCCACTATCCAATGGAAACATGGCACAAGCATAGGCAAAATCATGCCAAACCATCAAACCCAAACGATCGCAACGATTCATCCACTCATCGCTCGCGTAATGACCGCCACCCCAAACCCGTAACATATTTAGCTTGGCTTCAACCGCCCTGTTCAACAGCATGGCGGTGCGCGCTGTGTCGTTTTCCATCGGCCACAAATCGTGAGGCACCCAATTGGCCCCTTGGATAAAACAGTCTTTGCCGTTGACCCTAAATCCAAACGATCGCCCAAGACTATCCTTGTCTTGAACCCATTCCACTTGACGTATCCCAAAATGAACGGAATCCTGCAAACGAATTTGGCCTTGTTCGTCCGTTAAAGTCAAGAGGGCATGAACCAAACGGGGTTCACCCATACCGACCGGCCACCATAGGGGCGGATTTTTCATCACCATTACCCGGGAATCGGGACCGCCCTGAGCATCCAGACCATCGGCTTGAAGGCGCCAATGCCAAGGGGGCGACTGTTCGCCGGATAGACCTCCTACCCATTCCAAGCGCGCCCATTCATGCAAGGAATCCAGGGCTAAGGTGCGAACGCACAGACCCTGACGCATCATACGAACGATAGGGTCACCCATCACCTGAAGGGTAAGCGATCCCGATAAGCCTACTGAAGGCATGGCTCTGGCCCAATCCCATCCGAATTGATACGCGGCTTTGCGGGAATGCAACCAAGGCCCACCGGGCAAGGGCCATCGTGATTGTTCCGCCAAGCGTTGAACACGAGGCAAGGGAGGTTCCAAAATCCATTCCAGGGTATTGTTACCAGAATTCAAAAAGGGAACTTTCAAGGCCCTTGGGCCATGGGGATTGGGAAGACGAAGGGTATAGGTCCTGTGCGGATTTTGAAAGGTCGCAAGGTTTCGCCCGTTCAACAACAAGGAACCGTACGTATCAATCCCGCGCATGACCAAAGCCAAATCATCTCCATGCCGCATAAACTTGGTGTCTCCCAATAGATTTGTAACATCGAATACGGCACGATAAACCCAGGTGCAATCGCTAATCCAAGCAATTTTGGTCGCGTTCCCGCCATAGTA
>JBMTCP010000040.1:0-8299 GCA_049431025.1 Bacteroidia bacterium
GGGCATAAGGACTCAAATTCATCGTAAATTGGAGCGTAAATGTTCATTAAACTATACAAGCGATCAAACCCATGAATGTATTCATCAACGGTACCTTAGGTTTAAGACTACGGAAAGGGGATCAGAATCGGCGATGGGGCCGTGTTCTGTTGGCATTGATGGGGATAGCTCTCCTGGTTTCGAATCCTGTTTCGGTTCATGCAGCCGGAGAAGGCCGCAAAGGCAGCAAGGCCCCCAAAGCCCGCTACACCAAAGAACTCACGCTGTTAACCCAATGGTTGGCGGGAGATTTTGATAACACCAAACAAACAAGGGTGGATACCAGCGCCATTCCGGTGGAAAGCCATATGGTCAAAATCTGGGAAAATTACTTTTCCGATGCGGTATGGATGTACGAAGAATTTCAATCACCTCCCGGACAGGTCGTTTCGCAGCGTATCTATCGCTTCATGGATTATACCACCGGACGCTACGAAGCCAAAGTCTATACGCTGGATCAATTCGCCGATTATACAGGGGAATACAAAAATTTGAGGCCCTTTGAATCCTTAACGCCGGATGACCTAAAGGACCACCCCTACTGCGTTGTCTATTTCATTCGCAAAGGGGAAACCCGTTACAGTGGAAGCACGGTGGGTAACGAGTGCTACCTCAACAGGGGCAAGCATCATTATGTTACAAATCAGTTCGATGTGTACCCCACCCGGGTTTCGAGGACGGAGCGTGTTTTTGGTTGGGAAAATGAATTAATCAGCGGGCCTGCTTTGGATGCCAAAGGTTCTGAATTACGTCGCATCGTTCCACCCAAGCCCAAGAAAGTCAAAAAGCCTCCGGTCAAAAAAGCCCCAGTCAAAAAAGCCCCTGCCAAAAAATCGTCAAGCTCCAAGGATTCTTCCAAGAAATCAAGCAAGAAGAAGTCCGGCAAATCCGAAGAATCCGTTGCGGAGGAATAAGCCTTTGGAGGCTAAAAGGTCCTCGGTAGTATCAGGCGCTCAGCGCGCGTTGGCGCTCTGAACGATCGGCGAGCCAGCGGTGAAGGTGATAAAATAACACAAAATGCAAGAGGGCTGCAAATTCCAAGCCCACAATGTACCAAGGCCATGGCCCTATCAGAAAAGGGTTATCCACCAAGGGGCGTTGAGCGATGTACATGTAATTGGAGTCCAAAGCATAATTGACCAAACCGATAACGGGTAAAACCACTTGGGTATAAGCAAAAATCCTGAGCCAGCTGCGAGGACGAGGTTTCAAGCCCATACGCAAGGTGGCATAACAACCTGCAACCAAAATTCCCGCATGGCTGATGGTGTATTCGATGTGGTTGTAAAGGCTACCCCCATCATCCAATTCGGGGGTCAAAAAAGAGTGCAAGGCACCGGCTCCCCAAAACAGCAGGAATTCGTAAACCAAAGGATGACCGGTCCACAAGGTAATGGCGGCCCATAATACCGAGAAAGAGCACATTTGCAAAGGAAGACTGTTGTGGGCGGTCCATTCACCGGTCCAGGCCAAAACCCCCTGACGCAGCAAGAGATTACCCAGCAGAAGCAAGGCCAAACCCCGCCCAAAACGCCGAATTTGGGATTCATTCCAATTTTTACTGAGCCCAATGCTGGCCAGAAGGGAAATAACCAAGGCCAGGTTCAGGGCGAACCAAACCAGAGAACCGGGTTCAACGGGGTGATGTACGGCCAAGGGGTTGTTGCTTGATGCTTGTTAAAGTTAACCATGCAAGCACCACAAAAACACCGGCTGCTACCAAAGGCGCCCGAAGATCCCAGGCGACCACGATACCACCCAGCAAGGGGGGAAGGAGTTGGGCGAAGGAATTGACCGATTGGTTAATTCCCAAAATTTCGCCCTGAACCGATGAATCGGCCCTGTTGGAAACCAAAGAAAGCAAACTGGGTGAAGAGAATCCCTGCCCCAGGCTGACCAGCGGCAGGATAGCGTACAGCCAAAACGGTTGGCTGGGCCACAAAATTCCGATAAAGCCCAAGGCCAAAACCGGAAGACTCACCCTCAATATGCGTTCAGGGCTGAATCGACCGGAGATTGGCCGAAGCAGTCCCCCTTGGGTTAGGGCAATCCACAGGCCCAAGTACCCAAAAAGATTGCCAATATCCCGCTGCTTGTAATCAAACCGTTCGATCATGTAAACCTGAAGGTATTGGGAGAAAAAATTGAACCCAAAGACCATGAGGAAGGAAACCAAGAAGAGTTTTCGCAAAGCGGGATGGCCAAAGGCCGTACGAATTTGTCGAACCCCGTCCCCCAAACTCAAAGGGCGGTGGGTACGTTGTGCCAGAGTTTCCTTGAAAAAGCGATGAATGACCACCAGATTTAGGGCGCTGAGGACCGCGGCAGCCCAAAACGGGGTTTCGTAACCCAGCGAAGGATGGTTTTGGGGGTCGGAGAGGAGGCCTCCCAAAAAAGGGCCTAGGACAAAACCAATGCCAAAGGCCGCCCCGACCATTCCAAAATTTCGACTTTTGGCTTCCGGGGCACTCAAATCGGCGATGGACGAAAAAGTCACGGCCAGGTTACCGGAACAAAACCCCAAAATCAAGCGGGCCACAAAGAGCAAAGGAAGGGATTCCAACATGATGCCTACCCCAAAAACCAGGTACGAAAGCAAGGTACCGGCCACGGTCCAAAACAGCACAGGTTTTCGTCCATGACGATCCGAAAGACTGCCCAAAAGACCCGAACCCAAAAATTGAGCCAGACTAAAACTGCTTAACAAAAATCCCAGGACCAAAGTCCGGTCCCCAAACGGGGTCGAAGGGTCCAGTAGATGCCGGTGGGGATCCAAAATCAAGGGAGTAACCACGGGAATAATCAAACCTATCCCCAGCATGTCAAGGAGGGTTGTCCCAAAAATGATCCGTAACAGGGTGCGGTTCCCTGATTCCGTGGGCTTATTCCCAGGAGGCAAGATAGGTTTCGCCACCGCGTACTTTTTGACCTATTTGAACCAAGGGCTTTGAACCAAGGGGTAAGTAAATATCGACCCGACTTCCAAATTTGATGAACCCAAACTCTTGTCCCTGTTGAACCGTATCGCCTTCGGCAACATACCAACGAATACGGCGGGCCAAGGCGCCAGCAATCTGACGAAACAAAACCTCTTTGCCCTCCTTGGTCCGAACGACCACTGTCGTTCTTTCGTTGAGGGTTGAAGACTTGGGGTGCCAGGCCACCAAATAATCTCCGGGGTGGTACCGAAAAAAAGACACCATTCCACTGACCGGATTACGGTTGACGTGAACATTGATGGGGGACATGAAGATGGAGATTTGCAAACGCTCGTCTCCAAAATATTCAGGTTCGCGGACTTTCTCGATGATGACGATTTTGCCGTCAGCAGGGGCGATGATGCGTTGGGGGTCGATGACGGTTACCCTTTGGGGGTTGCGAAAAAATTGCAAAACCGCTATAAGCATGAAGCCAAGGACTCCGTAAGCCAAACCGTTTAACCAGGCGGGACCGGCCAGAAAACGATAAACCAACCAGGACCCCACCCCGCAAAGGACCAGGGTAGCCAGGATCAGGGTATAACCTTCGCGATGAAACACAGATCCTTAAATTCCGCCACGCAATTGCGTGACTTGGGCTACTTTATCAATCGCAACGACATAGGCCGCGATGCGCATCGAGCATTGGTGTTTGAGACTGGTTTGGTAAACGATTTCAAAGGCCTCCTTCATGTTGCGATCAGCGCGTCGGTTGACCCGCTCTTCGGTCCAGAAATATCCCAAACGGTTTTGGACCCACTCAAAATAGGAAACCGTTACCCCACCGGCATTGGCGAGGATATCCGGGACCACCAAGATGCCCTTTTCGTTGAGGGTATGGTCGGCTGAAGCAGCGATCGGTCCGTTAGCCCCTTCAACGATCAGTTTAGCTTGGATTCGTCCGGCGTTTTGCGCCGTGATTTGGTCCTCCATGGCAGCCGGAATCAGTACATCCACCGGTAATTCCAACAAAGCCTCGTTGGAAATAGGTTCGGCACCTGCAAAGCCCGCCAATTGATTTCCATTGGCCGCGCTATAGGCCAAAGCCTCCTGAATGTTTATACCGTTGCTGTTGTAATAACCTCCCGTAACATCCGAAATCGCCAAAATTTTGAGGCCTTGCTGCTCCATCAGTTTGGCCGAAATGGAACCGACGTTCCCGAAACCCTGAACGGCGCAGGTGGATTTGAAGGGGTTCAGACCCATTTTGAGCATAGCACTGCGGGCCGCGACCATAACACCGCGCCCTGTTGCCTCCACGCGACCCTTGGACCCACCCAATACCAGCGGTTTACCTGTAACAACCGAGGGCGATGAGTAACCCACTAGGCGCGAAAATTGATCCATGATCCAAGCCATTTCGCGAGGGCCTGTTCCCATATCCGGGGCAGGAATGTCTTTTTCGGGTCCAAACACATCGATCATGGCCCGGGTATAGGCCCGGGTCAAACGCTCCAATTCACCCGGAGACATGGTCCGGGGGTTGCATTTGATTCCTCCTTTGCCTCCTCCAAATGGAATATTGGACACAGCGCATTTCCAGGTCATCCATGCGGCCAAAGCTTTCACTTCATCCAAATTAACATCCACAGAAAAACGAATTCCTCCCTTGGCAGGGCCAAGGTTGATGTTATGCACAACCCGTATTCCTTCAAAAACCTGAATACTGCCATCGTCCATCGAAACGGGAAGGCTTACGATGACCTGCTTGGCCGGTGACTTCAATACCTCGTAGATGCCTGGATCCAATTGCAAAATTTTGGCGGCTCCGTCGAAACGGGACATCATAGACTCGAAAGGATTTTCGTGAGACTGGGCCGATGAATTCTCGGACATACAATGGGGTTTAGGTGGATAAAGGAAGGATAGGTCCAAAGGACCGCCAAAAATAAGATTCAAATGACCTAAAGGCCCCTTGAATTAGACCCATTTCCAAAGCCCTACCAGAACGGCCAGGGCTAATAGCGAGTCAAAACGATCCAGCCATCCTCCGTGGCCGGGCAACCAGTGACCGCTGTCTTTGACACCGGCTTTGCGTTTGAGGGCCGATTCCATCAAGTCCCCTGCAATACCCACAGGTCCAGCAACCAACGCAATCCATCCCCAACCATCCTGGGCCCGTATCCCAAAGAGAGTTGGGTACAAAAACCACCCGGCCAGGGCGCAGAGTAGCCATCCGGCCAAGCTTCCTTCCAGGGTTTTGGAGGGAGAAATCCGGCGGTGCAGGGGACGATGGCCCCACCGTTTTCCTACCAGAAGGGCTCCACTATCCAAAATCCAAAGCAGTCCAAAAGTGGCCAAAAACGTGTGGGGACCGTTGAGCCCACCCAAACCATTTTGGGTGGTATCCCCCAAACAGAGATTTCGAAAGACCAATAAAGGGGCTACAGCATAGGCAACCACCGAAATCCAACGCAGGACCGATTGAAATCCGGTATCCTGGCGATGGTGCATGTACCCGCTCCGGAGTAACCACCATCCCGGGACAAAGGCGAGGGCAACGCCCAAGCGAACCGTGTTATCCGAAACCAGGCCGGGCAACACGGGTCCGCTGGGCCATAAGGCCACCCCCAAAAACCCGAGCAAGGCCGAGGCGACCGCCGCTCGGCGTGGGTAACGGGGATTTCCGGGTTGAAGCCTCAAATAAATTTCCCAACAACATCCACCGGCAACCAAGGCCAAGAAAAGCCGGATGGCGGGGGACCCCGCCAACCATACCCCCACGGTAACCAGGGCAATAAGCAAAGCGGTTTGCGTCCGTTGCGGGGAACGCGGGGGCTTGGTCTCTAACGATGCCGCCAAGGAAGAAGGTACTTGGGTATTGGCCGGTCTCATGAACGCTGACTAGGGGGTTGGGAGTGATTATAAAACTGCTTCAGCAGCCAAAACCCAACGAAGGTTGCTGGTAATACGATCCACCATGCCACTGGAGCATCGTTCCATTGAAAAGGGGCTTGAAAATCAACCGCGGTGGTACGTGCATTCAACCAATTCCAGCGGTAGGCCATGAGCGACAATCCGTTATTCGCTAAATGAGCGCCTACTGCCGGCCATAAGGAGCCGCTCCAATAAGCCAAATACCCAAACAGGGCACCGAGAAGGCATCGGGGCATAAAGCCCAGCCATTGGCCGTGGATGGCGCTGAAAATCACAGCGGACACCCAAATGGCTACCTGGGGTCGACCCCAGATTTGGCCCAAAACCGGTTGCAATACCCCGCGAAAAATCAATTCCTCGCCCAGGGCTGGCAAGAGGACCAAAACCAAGACCGACGCAGCAGCCAAAGGAATACTGTTTTGGTCCAACAAAAGCGAAACGATTCGAGCGGCTTCTAGTTCGGCTTGAACCCACGCATCAATCCAGGGGTAGGAATCCGATAACAGGCGCAAGGCTTGATTTCCGTGATAGAGGGTATAGACCAAAGGCAACAAGGCCAACAGGCCAACAATCGATAACATAACTTGATAACCCAGCCGTCCCCACCATTCAACTCCTCCCAAAGGATGCCTTTGATCCTGCGCCCTACCGTCCATCCGGTTTTGGATGAGCCAAAATCCGGGTAACACAAAAAAACCAAGGGTGGTCAAAGCCTGAAGCAAAAACATGCCTTGGGCCAAGTTTGAGGTTTGTACCTGGGCAGTGAGGAGCCATTGATCCCAGGCTTGGCCTTGCCCGTACAGCGTCAACCCCTGGGTTAAATCGTCCATGCTTAACCCGGTTAAATAGGGGATTAAGCTCATGCCCAAGGCCGAAAATGCCAATCCCGACAAAAAACAAGCCAATACCAGGTGGAGAAGGGAACGAAAAGGGGAAAGGGAATTCAAAGGCTAAAGGGGTCAATTCTCGACCAAATTTAACGCCAAAGCAAGGGGAAGACCCGATAGCCTTGGTTGACCTAAATTTGTGCCTGCATTGTCCTTATGTCCAACTCGGTTCGCATAGGCTCCCTTGACCTGGGCCCTTTTCCTTTGCTCCTTGCGCCCATGGAGGACGTGAGTGACCCGCCATTTCGGGCGGTTTGCAAAAAAGGTGGAGCAGACTTGATGTACACCGAGTTCATTTCCTCGGAAGGTTTGGTGCGCGATGCCCTCAAAAGCCGTCAAAAACTCGATATCTACGAGGATGAACGACCCATGGGGATACAAATTTTTGGAGGCGAACTGGAACCCATGCTGGGGGCTGTGGACAAAGTGGCCGAGGTTCAGCCCGATATCATTGATTTGAATTTCGGCTGCCCTGTCAAGAACGTCGTTTGCAAGGATGCCGGATCAGGCATGCTACGCAATTTGCCAAAATTGATCCAAATCACGGCGGAATTGGTCAAGCGAAGCCCCAAGCCCTTGACGGTCAAAACACGCCTGGGTTGGGATGAAGGCTCCAAACACATTGTTTATTTGGCAGAGGCCCTTCAGGATGTTGGGGTAGCCGCTTTGGCCATCCATGGCCGAACCCGGGTCCAGATGTATAAAGGCCAGGCCGATTGGACGCTCATTGGGGAGGTCAAAGCCAATCCGCGTATGCACATTCCAGTTTTTGGTAACGGCGACATCGACAGCCCAACCAAAGCGGCCCTGTACCGCGAACGGTATGGGGTGGACGGTTTGATGATTGGGAGAGCGGCTATTGGCTATCCTTGGATATTCCGGGAAATCAAACACTACCTCCATACAGGAACCTTCTGCGACCCGCCCAGTGTCGCTGAGCGACTGGCTGCATGCCGTGAACATTTGGAGCGCTCCTTGGTCTGGAAAGGTCCCAAACTGGGATTACTGGAAATGCGCAGGCATTACGCCCCTTATTTCAAGGGTTTTGACCACATCAAAGACTACAGGAGTCGATTGGTGCAGAGCATGGATGCCGACGAAGTCCGCGATTTGCTCGCTCAAATTGAGGAGCAGTACGGGAAAATGCCGGCAATCGAAGCGTTTAGCGCTTGATAAAGCGCAGGGTTTTGGCCTGTTTACCGTTGCTTAAATGCAGGTGGTAGATTCCAGGCTCCAAACCTGCAACCCCCAGGCTAATCGTTGCGCTTGCTCCTTCAGGCATTTCGGTACCCGAGGCAACCTGACGTCCGGATAAGTCGCTGATACGGTATTGAAGGATGCCCAGTGAGCCGTTGTTGCGAACCAGGAGGTTAAGACGATCCGAAACCGGGTTTGGGAAGGCCCGAATCTCCAGGGAATGATTGAGGGGTTCGCGGACCGAAGCGGTAGCGCTGCTGGTGACGGCCGAAACCGCAGGAACGCGATTGGGACCAAAACCGTTGGGATTCCAGGTTCCGC
>JBMTCP010000041.1:0-8003 GCA_049431025.1 Bacteroidia bacterium
ACCCCGATAATACGGAACCCCATGAGCCTCCTGCACCGCAAGCGCTATAGCCTTCCTTTGGCCCGCATGGACCTGGCGTTGGTCACCCTGGCTTATGCGGTGGCGTATTACCTGCGCTTCGGAGAATGGCAACACCTGTTCAGTCCCGACTTTGTCGCCTTTTGGGGCATCCTGCTTTTGTTATGGCTTACCTCGGCTCTGCTCACCGGATTGTACGAGCGCGCGCCTTCGTCCGATCCTTTTCGGCGTCTTTCGCTGTGGTTTCGCTGTTTCGTTCTTTTTGCTGTAACAACGTATGCCTTCAATGGCCTGATTAAGGTTTATTATTCACGTATCCTCATCACGCTCATGCTGGCGGTTACCGCCAACCTCCAAATCCTTTGGCATTGGTTTTTGCCTGTCCTCTTGCGCCGCAGTGGTTTTCATCCTTACCGAGGTGCCAAAGCCATTCTTCTGGGACCCGGTATCGCCGAGGATTTCGAAAGAATTAACCGCAAAACCCTGCAGCTTTTCCCTCAAATTGTCGGCTACTTCGGACCCGAAACCGAGCAACACACCGGGAGCCTGACCCGCTTGGGTGGATCCGACGAATGGCCCTCTATTCTTCCGGATTTGTTACGCACCGAAACCATTTCGGATATCTACTGCAGTTCCACTTTGCCCCAAGGCAGCAAGCTCGAAGCCCTCAGCCGTCTCGCATCCGAGCATTTGGTCAATCTGCACCTGGTCCCCGATACCCGCATGGTTCCGCTTGGACGTATCGAAATGGACTACCTGGGGCACCTCCCCATTTGGAGTTTGCGTCCCTTTGCCTTGGAAACCGAAAACGCCCAACGAATAAAACGGGCCGTGGATATCCTCTTTTCGTTGGCGGTATTGGTATTGGTGCTATCGTGGTTGGTACCCCTTGTGGCTTTGTTAATTCGTCTGGATAGTTCGGGTCCGGTGTTTTTTGTGCAATGGCGTTCTGGTAAAGACAACCGTCCCTTTCGTTGTTACAAATTCCGTAGCATGAAGCTTAACGAGGAAGCCGATACGCTGCAAGCCCGCGCGGATGATGCCCGAATTACCCGTATGGGACGCTTCCTCCGTAACACATCCATGGATGAATTGCCCCAATTCTGGAATGTCCTCAAAGGCGAAATGTCCGTGGTGGGCCCACGTCCCCATATGCTCTCGCATACCCTCTCGTATTCCCAAGTTATCGAGCGCTTTATGGCCCGGCATCGGGTCAAGCCCGGCATCACCGGCCTATCCCAGGCCATGGGCTACCGAGGAGAGACCCGCGCCAAACAAGACATGAAAAACAGGGTTCGTTTGGATTTGCTGTATATCCAAAACTGGTCTTTGGGTTTGGACCTCAAAATCATTGGGATGACGGCCGCGACCCTGCTGCGTTCGCTGAGGAACGGCCCGGAACCGAACGTTGGTGCCCCAAACGCAGAATAGCCTGCGGCTCTGACTGACCGGGGAACATACGGTCCCGATCCAAACTAAAGCCCACTGACCAAGTCGATCCCCCTTCCTTCCAACGAAATTGAACGGTGCTACGTCGGTGATCGTAGATACCGGGATTCCAGGCCTTGAGACCCGGAACCGGTCCCGGAACCGGGACCCAAAACTCTTCGGACCAATCCAGGGAACGGTTACCACCAAGGCGAAGTCCCAGCGAAACTTTGTGCCGTCCGTAGGAACGACCCAAATCAGGAACCGAGCCTCCAAAATCCGAAAACTGCTGTTGCCAACGAAGGCGATAATCCAGGGACCAGGCCCCGAGCCGACGACCCACACGGGCGTCCATCATCCAACGCGGCCGTAGATTGACCCCACCCGACCCGTTCCTCCAAGCCAAGCGCCAACCACCCGCCAGACCAGCATCCCAACCCGAACCCTTGTTCTTCCAGCGGTAATCAGCCCACAAATCCGTCTGCAAACGCTCCACATACCAGTCCCGCCCCAAGAAACCAAGGCTCCTTCCGGGGGGCGGCACCCCGCTTTCGATTCGTAATTCCGGTTCAGTAATCAAACGAAGATGCGGTGTCACCCTCCACGGATAGGAACCCTGCAGCCATGCAGCCGGTTCAATCGCTGAGACCAGGGAAGGGCTGAACAGATACCAAGCCCCAAGGAATAGCGCCTTTCGAACCAAGAAACGAAGCAGAAACCCCGATCGCTTCTTATTCAAAATAATAAACTTTGAGTTGCACCGTATCCCGCAACAAGTCAACGCGGAGGACCTGGTAACGATGAACCGGAAGCGCCGTCCGAAGCCTTAAGTCTTCCATAACTCGCTCTGGGTTAGCTTCCTGAATCAAATCAACCCGATCGTATAACACGGTCCGAACCGATTCTCGGCGGTACAGCCAATTGCTTTCCAGCAAAGCCGTTAAACCCAAGATTCCCAACATCACCGCCCCCATGGTCAGGAGGGGCAAGGCAGCCACCGCCGAAAAAACGCCGAGGGATATGGCCAAAAAAAGATAGGTCATATCCTTGATGGAAATGTCCTCCGTTCTAAACCGTAACATTCCAAAAACCGCAAACAGCCCAAAAGCTGCCCCCATCGAAAAAGCCGTTCCGTTCAGACTGTAGGATAACATAAAAATAACCAGGTTGGTAATGATGAGGGTAAAAAACAAATCCCTCGTTTTGTAAACCCCAAAATATATCCCTCGAACCATTAGCCATACCGCGATCAAATCCAGTATCAAACGGGCTACAAAATCATTCAATATCAGCATAGTTTGTTATTTGTTATGGTTATTTCGGCATTTGGCGGCAATCGAAAAAAAGAACGAGGCCATTCCGGCTGGGTATGGCGCATCATCAACCTCTTGCACTGAAAATACTTGCTAAAGGAACCCTCCTGAACCCTTCCCTGCATGCTCCATCGGTCCAGCAAATGCCGTTCGCGCCTGGCTTGCTTGAGCTCCACCAAAACCAAAGAGCCAAAATCCAATTGCCGATCCCCATCGCTGGCCTTCAAAGCCCGATCCACGGTCAAGCGTTCCCCGTTCATAGGGTTGTACAAGGTCTGACGTTGGTATTCAATACGAAGACTCCGCTGGAGGGTATTGGGAACTAGGTTTTGCAGTCCCGCCACCCGGTGCTGACCCGCTTCCAGGCCTTGAACGAGCAGGTCTGTATAGGCCTCATTGGCCCGTTGATTGTCCGTGGCTTCGCCGGGTTGCAAGGCGGTGCGGACTTTGATTTGGTAACCCCGGGGGTGTTTTTGCTTGAGCTCCCAAAAGGAACGCTGATTGGATTGATAGGTTCTTAATCGGAATTTGTTACGGCGTAAACGCCCTGTGCGATGGGCGTGGTAAAAAGCCAATTCGGGATTATCAAAATAATCGTTGGTGTACAGCGATTCACGTTGCCCCTGAACCTCCACATAACAATGACTATGATCCAGTGCCTCCCACAAAAATTCCAAATCGGCCTCCGTACAAAGGTATTTGCGATCGTAACGCCGCATCAAGGAGGCCGCCTCCGGCAATTCAAGAAGGTCCAGGCCTTTCATCGCTTTGATTCCAAATAGATCGGTCTAATTATTGTGGGGTAAGTCAATTTATTTTTTGATCCAAAGGGTATCCAGGGTTTTTTGATCCCTGCGAGATCCCAATTCAAAATCCAGCCAAACCGGCTCCTGGTTGGAGGTATTGCCCGATGTCGGAAAACGATCCGAATAGGTATAGACCCTGTACCGACCGGTCCGTAAGTACCCAAAGCGATAGCGCCCATCGTACGATGTCCTGCTATCCATTCCCGGCACGGGATCATCCCCAAAAACCAAGTAAATACGCTCATCCATGGCCGGGTAACGAGAAAGAACGGTGGTGAACGTTGAATTCCAATCCTCGACCATCACCACCCCTTGCACCGAGGCATAACCCCCTTCGCCAGGACCCGGATCGCAGGAGACCAGGGCGCTGATAACACCCATCAAAAGAAAACCCCATCGCATCGAACGAGGTTTGGGAATTAGCGTTTGATCCATGAACGAAGATACAGACGGTCACCGTGGCTTAGCCTTAACCAATACATCCCGGTCGCCATTCCCTCGACCGACAAGCGGATATCTCCACCAACACCTTGCTCCTTCTGGTGAACACGTCCGGTGGCATCCACCAATTCCACAACCCAAGGAGTCTCATCGTCCATAAGATTCAAGCGAACCCTTAGGAACTCTTGAGCAGGGTTGGGGTACAAGGTGAGCAGGGGCTGTCGATCTGCCGTAGCGTCAACCCCCAGCGCCCAATTGTTGTTGGCAGCAATGGTATGGGGACGACGCACAAAGGGACCGCTTCCGTTGGGAATGCGCGCTAACGAAGAATCCGCCACCTGGGCCGCAAAAATCAATTCGTCTTGGAGCACCAGGTTGCTATCGTAGAGGTACAAGGTTTCCCCCAAAGCGGATAATTTAAAATTGGCATGAAAAGGACCTTGGCTGCTGTCTTCATCGGCCCAAATCACCAGGTAACCACCGGCAGGAACGCTGGTGCCAAGGGGGAGGCTCCACTTACGCAAATTGTTTGGATTGTCGGTCAACCAGTACCCACCGGCATCCACCGCAACATTGCTTCGGTTGTGCAACTCGATCCAGTCTTCGCTTTCACCGTTATCATCCACCGGACCTCCCTGGTTAAGGGCCATAATTTCGTTGAGAACCAAGCGATCGCGCGATGCACCACCCTGTGTACGGTAAACCATCACATCGTGCTCCGCCCCCGGTGGATAGTAGGTCACCGATTGCGCTGTGTTTGTGGCGACCGCCTCCACATAATACCGAACCACGGTCTGGGGCGCTTGCCCCGGCAAATAGGCCCCGTAAATTCCATCCCCCGCCAGGCTATCCCCGCTCATCCCATCATCCTGCATGTTCACCCGTCCAAAATTCCCGACCCAACCGGTGGCATAATACAAGCGCAGTGCCTGCACCATAGCGGGGTTGCTCACTTTGGCCCGTACCAGAACCCGCGCACCCGGTAGGGGCGCCTCGTTCCAACGACCCAAACTATCGTATTGGTCCAAATTCAAAACCACCGGCCCTTGCTGCGCCACTTCGGTCTGGGTTCGGAGGTAATTGTAGCGGTTGGTAACAAAATTCTTCAGGGAGGTGACACCGCTGGTATAGCTGGCGGTCGTGTATAGTTTTTTGGTATCGGCTGCTACCAAGGCTGCAATACGGGCGTTCATGGTATCGATAACCGGATGCAAATGGGTTGGATTAAAGGTCTCTGCAAGAATGGTCCGGTAATGAGCCAAATACCGCTGGCGCCATTCAGGGACGTTCAGTAATTTGTTAAGCAAAGGATAGTTGACATTGGTAACGTTTTTGAAAGGCCCCCAATTGCTGCTGGTGGCTGCATTGTTCAAAAAACTTGAATTCCCATCGTACTCCATCGGAAAGGTTCGTCCGGTTTCGGGTTCGTAATAAACCATGTAGTCCATCTTGCCTTTCATGATATAACTGTCATCGTCCGCAAAGATGTTTTCTACCGCGAGGTACCAGAGGATGCGATCGATATCCAGGTACCGGCGGGTGCTGTCCATTGGGGCCGAAGGGACCTGGCTCAACGCTTTGCATGCCTGCACCAAGGCCTCCCAGGTTAGAGCAATATCGCTGGATTTCAAGCTGTAGTATGGCTTGTACAGGTTGGTATCCAGCCCCAAAAAATTCATGCCTGCCGTGCCATCGCCCCAACCACCGCCCGGTGTTCCTCCCGAAATCCCCGTTGTAGCCCGAAAACGCGGTCCATCGTTGCTCAAAAACCATTCCTCCAAAAATTCCTTGTCCACATCCTGGACATTATCGTAAATTCCCCAATCCTGCCCGTTTAAAAAGAGCCGAACAAAATTGCCTTTGGCAATGGGGGTATGCCTCCTTGCAGACTGATTGTATAACACTTCGCGCATAAAGGTTGCATCCCCGTGCGCATTGTTGAATTTGAGATTTCGAAAACCCATAACATCCTGGCCGGGTCTGAGCCAATCCAACTCAATCCCAAAGGATTTCTTTTGGGATGAAGAAATAGTAGTGTACGATGTGTTACCCCTAAAGCGAACCCCCACGCTGTCCAGGGTTTGTCCGGCCACGGTCATTGATGCCAGGAGGTTGGTTTCCGAGGCATAATTTTGGCCCAGCAAGGTCCAGTAATTGCTTTGAGGAAAAGTCAAGTAAACCGTCCGAATGCTATCCGGATGGTAGAAGCTTTGGTCCGGCAGACCACCGGTGTACAAGGTTCGGCCGTCGGAGGACCAGTGCCATTCGGCAGGCAAATTCTGAGCGGTCGTGTGTATCCAAGCCGCCTGAACGAAGGACCAGACGACCATTGACCCCAAGGCAAGCCATCTTTTGGAAATTCGAAATTTCTTCATGTTAAGCGAAAGTTAAGGCTTTTTGAGACCTTAGACTCTCACCAACCCCCAAAGTCAAATGCTCCGTTAATCTTTTAAGCAGCGCACCGACATGCCAAACAACAAGAAGTTGCTGTTGCGGAACATGCTCGTTGAAGCGTAATTGAGTTGCCGACCCCAAGCCTTTCCGGGTTCTGCCGGAGTGTTGGACCACCAAAATCCATGAATGCCCTGACCTCCAAAGCCTCCTGTCGCCGCCCTAAACCCGGCTGCTCGGGCCCTAAAGCCCATCAAATTCGCCGCTCCGGCGTTGGGGAAATCCCAATCGAGGGTATCCTTGAGCGCCCCACCTTCTTTATCACCCCGGCTGATGTATTCCTGGAGCGTGGTCCACTCGGCATCGGAAGGCACATGCCATCCGGTTGGGCACAGGCCGCGGTTATCGCTGAGCGCAAAGTGATTGTAAAGCAACCCCTCCAGGGTATCCTGGTCCGGATCGTTGGTATAGAACGCAAAGGCACCCGCCGAGGTGGACAACCAAAGCGAATCCTCTTCGATGACCGGAATCGCATCGCCGTTTCGGTACGTTGAAGTGCGAAGGTTTTCGCCCAACCAGCATTGGTCACCAATTTGAACGGTGGGATAGGCATTTTGGTCCCCATCACGGACGATTTCGGCGCCGGGACAAGGTTTGTAAACCAACTGAACCGTCTCTTTGCGGCAAGAGGTCGTCGATCCCAAAATCAGCAAGGCCAAGGCCCCAAAAAAAGTCCGTGTTAGCGTGTAAGAAGGGGCCATGGTCTTTGATTTAAACAAATGTAGGCTGCCTTTGGCCTATTTATCCCCAATCCACAACTGGGGTGGCTCTTGTTTTTTGAGAACTAGTTTGAGGCACCGAACGCTGAAGGCATCCTCCCGGTAATTAAAGGTTCGGTAAAGGCGGCCGCTAAAAAAATTAACCTCTCGATACCAGGACATTTTGGAAAGATTCACGGTGGATGTCCACCACATGCCGGTCAGCCCCGCGTTGTAAAAGGTGCCGTCTTTGGCCCGGAGCCCCCCCGGCCTGGCACCGAAGCCCACATCATCCACAGCCTTTTCGTTGGGACTCTCCCAACCCCCATCCGCGGGTTTCATCAGGGTGGACTTGAGAGAACCACCGGCAACGCGGGGTCCACCCAGAAATTTTTCGAGCTCCGTCCATTCGCCATCGCTTGGGATGTACCAACCGTTAGGGCACAAGCAACGCTTGTCCATGACGGCGTAATAATTGTAAATCCGCCCGTAATACCAATCGTTGTCGGGATCGTTATCGTAAAAGCACCAAGCGGGTTCTTCGCGACGAAGTGCTTCAGCCCATGCCTCGGGGGATTGGGCATGCTTGATGGGGTCCCCGTTCCGAAAGGTATCAACCCGCAAATTCTCCCGCATCCATACCTGTCGTCCAATCTTCGTCTCCCCCAATTCCACCGGCTTGGGATCCGGGGTTTTGCAGGCACCTACGCTCAAAAGCAATAGCAAAAGCAAAAATGTCAAGCGCATGGCCCCAAAAATAAGCAACAGCCCCTAAATGGTTTATTTTTGGGTCCGTTTTGGAGGGGATGGTGGGGGTGTATGGCCTCGTAGTTCAACGGATAGAATAG
>JBMTCP010000042.1:0-7656 GCA_049431025.1 Bacteroidia bacterium
CGGGTCTCATATGGATGCCGATTCGTTGTTGGAAATAGAATTCAAAGGCGACTATTTTGAAGGGTTGCAACGAGGGTTCACTGTTCAAGAAATGGGGGTTCGCGTGAGCCAAACCCTCAAGAGCATCGGTTTAACCCGTGAGTTTGCATCGTTGGTGTACGTCATTGGGCACGGAGCTTCTTCAGCAAACAATCCTTATTATGCCGGATACGATTGCGGGGCTTGTTGCGGTCGTCCAGGCTCGGTGAATGCCCGTATTCTGGCCATGATGGCGAATCGGTCGGATGTTCGACTTCTCTTGGAACAAGAACACGGGATTCGGATACCGGATGATACACACTTTGTGGCAGGTTTGCACGATACGACCCTTGATTCGGTGGTTTTTTATGACACGGCAGGCCTTCAAGACCCGGATACCTGGGCCAAACACCTGGATTTTGTGGATGGAATTCACAACGCTTTGCGGCTAAACAAATTGGAACGGACTTCTCGTTTCGATAACATTGATCCGCAATGGTCCGACTCCAAAAAAATTGAAGCCATTCGCCAAAGAGCCTATGCATTCTACGAGCCAAGACCTGAATGGAATCATACCGATAATGCCTTGGTGCTCATTGGTTCATCTCACTTGTACCGAGGTCAGAACTGGGATAAAAGGCCTTTTATTAACAATTACGATTACAGCCAAGACCCCGACGGGGTCTTCCTTCAGTCAATCTTGTCGGCTGCCATTCCTGTTTGTGGTGGTATTAACCTGGAATATTATTTTTCGAGGGTCGATCCCCATCGTTTGGGTGCCGGCACCAAACTGCCGCACAATGTCGTGGGTCTGTTCGCCGTCAACAACGGGGTGGATGGTGACCTGAGGCCGGGGCTACCATCCCAAATGGTGGAAATACACGAACCGATTCGCTTGCTTTATGTCGTGGAGCATCATCCGCAGGTGGTTCAAAAATTATTGAGCAACAACCCTGCCCTGGCCCAGTGGGTTTACAACGGGTGGGTATGGTTGGCCGTTCTGGACCCAGTCGACGGAAGGTTCTATTTGGCCACTTCGCTTGGAGCTGATTTCTTACCTCTAACGACCCAATGATGCAATCTCTCCATTTATTATTTACGGCGCTGGTGGTTTGGCCCTTTTTGGGTTTTGGTTTAAGCCTTATGATCCCCGAACGATTTGAAGGCTTGTTACGCCGGATTTCTTTTGGGATCGTTTTGATGCATGGCTTCCTGCTATTGCTCTTTGCCCAAAGGTGGCTGCAATCCGGAGCGTCCATGGTGAATCTTCCCGAAATGGTCCTGTACAGTCATGCTGATTATGTCTTTTTAATCGATTTGTTTTTCGATCGTATTACCCTGGTTTACTTGGCAGTAGGTTCGTTTATTGCTGCCTTGGTTTTGTTTTATTCGGGACGGTATATGCATCGCGAAACCGGGTACAAGCGATTCTTTAATACTTTATTGTTTTTTTATGCCGGGTATGTTTTTTTGTTATGCGCAGGCAATTTTGAAACCCTCTTTATTGGATGGGAATTTATCGGATTGGCATCTTTTTTGCTCGTAGCTTTTTATCGTTTGCGTTATCAGCCCGTTCGCAATGCAGTCAAAGTCTACACCGTGTATCGCATTGGTGATGTTGGATTGTTGTTGGCCATGTGGCTAAGCCATCATTTTTGGCATGCCAACATAACTTTTTGGGATTTGAGTCAACACCGATGGAGCGATGTGTATTTTGAACATCATGCCGGATTGGCTACGATGGTATCTGTCATGGTCTTGGTGGCCGCTCTTGCCAAATCTGCCCAATTTCCCTTTTCGTCTTGGTTGCCAAGGGCCATGGAGGGGCCAACACCTTCCTCCGCCGTCTTTTACGGTTCCTTATCGGTCCACCTCGGGGTTTATTTGCTGCTAAGGACCCATACTTTTTGGGAAATGCTTCCGTGGTTTCGATGGGTCATTGCGGGTTTTGGCTTGTTGACCGCCCTTGTATCCTCTCTGATTGCGAGGGTCCAATCCACCATCAAGGGCCAGATTGCTTACAGCTCATCGGCTCAAATTGGCTTGATTTTTGTCGAAGTAGCTGCTGGTTTGGAGGGGCTTGCTTTGGTTCATTTTGCACTTAATGCTTTGTTACGGACCTACCAGTTATTGATTTCTCCTTCGGTGGTTGGTTATTTGATTCGGGATCAGTTCTATCGATTCAAGCCTCGTTCTTCGAAAATGTCCCGCCCTGAATGGTTGGAGCGCCTCCAAAACCGCTTGTACTGGTGGAGCTTGATGGAGTGGCATTTGGATCAGGTGGTTTTTAGGGGAATTTTATGGCCGGTGAAGCAAGGAAACCGGCTTCGTCAATGGATTAATACAAAGGCCTTTTTGATGGCAGGAGCCGCTTGGTTTGCCGGAACGATCCTGTATACGGGTTTGGGTTTTTCAGGTTCGAACGATGCTGTTTTGAGGGTTTTCTTTTCGATAACCAGTGGGGTATGGGCTGTTTTGGCCGTTATGTGGGCCTACAACGAAAGAGGTAATGCTCTGCACGCTTGGTTGCTTTTGGGTTTGGCAAATCTGCTTATGTTGCCCTTGGTAGGTCTTAACCAGGAACTTACGGTGAAAGAAATAGGAATATACCTCGGCGGATTGATTCCTGCTTTGATGGGGGGAGGCCTAATCCTTGCAAGACTCCAAAAGCTCTACGCTCAACCATTGGATTTGAACGGCTTCAAAGGTTGGATTCAAAGCCGCCCACTTCTCGGGTTTTTGTTTCTGTTGTGTGCCTTGGGGCTAACAGGTTTTCCTGTCTCTACGACCTTTTTGGGCGAAGACCTTCTTTTATCGCATATAGCTGACGGGGATTACGGTAGGGCTATCCTGCTCTCCGTCACTTTTGTGCTCAACGGTATAGCCGTGGTTCGCCTCTATGCCCGCCTCTTTTTGGGGCATTTTTCCAAATCAATGCAACATTCTACCCCTTTAACGCTTTAATTTTCTAAAAATGAAAACGAAATTTCAAAGTTCTTTTTCAGAGGGTCTAGCCCAAAATTGGCGAAGTGACCTCCTCTCAGGTTTTATGGTTTTTTTGTTGGCCTTGCCTCTAAGCCTGGGTATCGCCAAGGCCTCCGGTTATCCTGCAGCGATGGGGGTCCTCACCGCGATGGTCGGCGGCTTGGTCACCTCCTTTTTCAAAGTCGCTCCCCTAACCATCAAGGGGCCTGCAGCCGGATTGATTACCATTTGTTCCGGTGCCTTTTTGGAATTTGGCGGAGATCAGGCATGGCCCATGGTCACGGCTGCCGTAATGGTTGCGGCTGCAATTCAAATCCTGATCGCCTTGGCTCGTTGGGGGTCGCTGAGTGATTTTTTTCCTGCTGCAGCGGTTCATGGCATGTTAGCGGCCATTGGAATCATCATTATCGCCAAACAATTTCCGGTTCTGATGGGTGTCGCTCCGGAGGCCTACAAAGGAAGGGCACCCCTGGAACTCCTGATGTTATTCCCCAGCTTTGTAGCTTCTTGTAACCCGCATTTAGCCGTTCTGGGGTTGATTTCTGCTCTGATTATGTTTTTGCATCCTGTTTGGGCCAAGGGTTGGGTCAAAACAGTCCCCGCTCCAATGTGGGTCTTGCTGGTTGCCATACCTGCTTCGGTCCTTTTCAATTTTGCAGCATTGGAACCTGCGTATGCGCTGGTATCGATTGGAAACTTTTGGGGTCAGTTCGGGTTTCATTTTGACTTTGGCTTGGTCGGTCAATTCGTTTTCTGGAAATATGTCTTTATGTTTTTGTTTGTGAATACGCTGGAATCTTTGTTGACGGTCAAAGCCATCGATCCCATGGATCCTTTTCATCGCAAGTCCGATTACAACGGTGATTTGTTGGGATTGGGTTTTGGTAACCTCGTTTCGGGAGCTTTGGGTGGTTTGCCCATGATATCGGAAGTGGTCCGTAGCAGTTCCAATGTTGCCTATGGAGCCAGAACCAAGTGGTCAAATTTTTTTCATGGGCTTTTTCTGCTCTTGGCGATGATTTTTTTAATTCCCTTGATCGAAAAGATACCCAATGCAGCCCTTTCGGCTATGTTAATCTATGCCGGGTGGCGTTTGGGGTCGCCCAAGCATTTTATTCATACTTATCAAATTGGCCCAGAACAATTGGCAATTTTCTTGTTGACTGTTGTTATTACGTTGGCCGAAGATTTGTTGTTAGGAATTGCTGCCGGTATATTTTTCAAGTTTGTTTTCCATTGGATACGGGGGGTGCAATGGAACGAGTTTTTCAAAGCAGTTTACCGATTGGAACATGCCGGGAATGGTACGGTTTTTCATATCAAAAGCCCGGCCATATTTTCGAATCTTTTATCCTTCAAAAAACAACTCAACAAACTTCATAACGAATCACCTTTGGTCCTGGACTTTAGCGATTGCAAGTTTGTGGATCATACGTTTTTGGAATTTATTGAACAGTTTGAAAGAGAGAGGAATCAGGCCTCCAAGCCTATCATTATTCGAAATTTGGAGCATTTGCAGGCCGTTTCTACGTACAAAACATCCACCCGTCGTCGGTCCAAAAACAACCTCATATAACAATGAATTTACGAACTTCAGACTTCCTCGTTGTGGCAGCCTTCTTTGGTTTCATTGGTTTTGGAGCAACGGATCAGGCCACGGCCCAAACACCAACTGTTCATCCACGCTCCCAGGTGGACCAGGTTCATGCCTGGTATGTTTGGAACGGTCAATACCAAATTCGCGGAAAATGGGGGCTTTATACGGAATATCACTTTCGGCGAGCCAACCTCCTGAGCGAATTCCAGCAATCCTTGTTGAGGGTGGGCATGGAGTACAAATTAAGCCCTCAGGTTTCGGGCATCATGGGTTACGGGTTAATTCATACCGGTGTTTACGGAGAACAACCTGCGGCCCATCCCCTGGTGGAGCATCGATTGTGGCAACAAGTGTTATGGAAATACCCGAATCGTTTTGTGAACGTTTCTCAGCGGCTTCGAATGGAGGAAAGGTTTATTGCTTCCTTAACGGACGCCGGCAAGACCTCCTTACCGATAGAGTATAGGATTCGTTACCGTTTGCAATTGGAACGAAATTTGGGACTGGGTTCCTGGCTCCAGCCTCAGAAGAATTTTTGGTGCGTATCCAACGAGGTTTTTGGTAATTTGGGCGCTAGTGCTGGCCTGAATCGATTGGACCAGAATCGTTTCTACCTCGGGTTGGGGCATCGTTTCGGCAAGGAGTGGCAGGTGCAGGCCGGTTATTTACGGCAGCTTGTGGTCAAGAAAACGGGTTTTCAAGAAGAGGACAACCATACCCTGATGGTCTCGGTATCACATGCGGTTAGTCGCTGAGGGCCGAGTCAATTTCTTGGCGCAAAATCCATAATTCAGGGGGCTGGATGGTGGTGGGTGTTTCGGAGCAAGGGGCTTGGGAAGCCGGTGATTGGACGGCCTCGTAGCGTAAGGCGGACACTGCTACCGGGTTCAGGCAGGCTTGCAGGTCAGCGGGTCCACAGGATGGATTCAACC
Source organism: Bacteroidia bacterium (assembly GCA_049431025.1). Taxonomy (GTDB): domain Bacteria; phylum Bacteroidota; class Bacteroidia; order UBA7662; family UBA7662; genus SYHX01. Next base: position 5,533 of record JBMTCP010000042.1, read on the forward strand.
ATGCATCGCTGCCGTCTTGGTCGAGAATCACGGGCATGCGGGATTCCCCGGATTTGCTTTGGTTGTGAACCAAAGCCATGGCAGGGTTAGCGGAGGTGGTCACGATGCTGCAACCGTGGTAGGGAACCCCGTTGGGCGTTGCTCCCCAAACGGCGTATAGCCCGGCGAGGCAAAGGGGTTCTGCCTTGGGTCGGCTCATGCGGTGCAGAAACTTCGCCTTTCCCTGGTGATGGTATTCAAAGAAGGCATCCACAAGGATCAGGCAGCGTTGGGTGCGGGCCGATTCCCGAAACGAGGGTTTTTCCCAAAGGGTTTCGGAACGGGCATTGAGGGTCTGTTTGGCCAATTGAGATGCTTGTTCACGGTCTTGGACCCAGGAAGGCACCAAACCCCATCGAAAGAGCCGTGGACGCAGGGGTTCCTGCTGGGTAAAAACCAAGAGGCGGGGATGCGAAAACCCACTCACCCAGCCCAAGGGCGGTTCATCCCGCAGAAGCTCTTCCAGCTCCTTTTCCAAAGCCGCTATCAGGGCCGGGTCATCCGATCGGTGACGCGCATAATCCAAACGGGCTTTGGTCAGGGAACTAACGGAATAACACATTTTGCGAAAGGATAGCGCCCCGGTTGTTGAGGATTCGTGCGACGATCCGAGCGCCTTGTTTGTGCATGTTTTCGGGCAAACGAAGTCGGTAGGATGCTTGATCATCGCTTGTTTCCACCGGGACCGTGGCCAGCATGCGACCCAGTTCATCGAAAAACTCGATATGAGACGGCAAAAGGTCGTCCGATTCTGCGCCCAAAGCAAGTTGGTGCTTCAATGGGCGGAAGTACAAATAGTCCCCTTGCAGCGGTTGAGGGTAAAAGACCCAGGACGAGCGGGGGTTTAGGCCCGAACCCGTTGCGTCCGAATTCCATGTCCCGGCAGGGGGTTGCGTTGGGGGCTGAATCCGTACGATCAAATGGGTGTAGGGGTCGGTATTGGCCCAGCTGGCTCCGTTGGTCGCCAGGTAAATTTCCTGGTTGGGGCCCACGGCGATATCCCGAAGTCGGCCAAAGCGATTGTTCAAATAAGCCAAATCCGACAAGACCGAATCGCCGTTGGAACTCAGGGCAAGGGCCCGCAATTGCTTGTTTTTGAGGACGGTGAGCAATACTTTGTTATGGAATTCCGGAAAATAGGGGTTTTGGTAAAAAACCATGTCCGAGGGAGCAATGGTCGGGGTATAGGCCACCAAAGGCTCCACCACGGCATTGGCCAGACAAAACGAATTTTCGCTGGGGGTATTGCAAAACCCTTCGACCGAAGGCCATCCGTAATTACGGCCTTTGCGAAGCCATTGGATTTCGTCATCGGTACTGGCCCCGTGTTCGGACAAAAGGATGGAATCGTTGGGCATTCGTAACATTCCCTGCACATTGCGGTGGCCTCGGCTGTACACCGGATTGCCGGGCCAGGGATTGTTGGCAGGAACGCTGCCGTCGGGGTTGATGCGAAGGATTTTGCCGTTCAGCGAGGCGAGGTTCTGGGGAGTGCTGAGGTTTTGGGCATCCCCGGTGGACAAATAGAGGGTGGTATCCGGCCCAAAGACCATGCGGCAACCGTTGTGGGTCCCGTTCCCGGTGATTTCATCCAGGATGGTGACGGGATTGATCAGGGCCTGTCCGTCAAATTCGTAGCGCACAATGCGCTCTTTGATGCCGCCGGAGGAATAGGTATAGGCCACAAAAACCTGGGGGATCACCGGAAAGGCAGGATGCAAAGCCATGCCCAACAGCCCGCTTTCGGATTGCTGGTAAATTACGGTGCTGAGGTCCAGGACCACGGTTTTGGCTTTGGTTACGCGATGGATCCTGCTGACCAGGCCGTGCCTTTCGGTCATCCACAGGTAATCACCTTGAACCAGGATTTCCCAAGGCACATTGAGACCGGTGGCCACGGTATCCACTTGGCAAGTGGTTTGTCCGATGACCAAAGGGCTTTGACCAAGGGTCGTCTTGGCGCAGAGTCCGAAAAAACCTATGGCCATCAAGACCAAGTTTCGAGCACTCCAACGAATTGCGTTTGGCGAAGTAATGTCGCCCCAAAGTTTTCCTTTCATTCTTCAAAACTAATGCGTGAATAGC
>JBMTCP010000043.1:0-6213 GCA_049431025.1 Bacteroidia bacterium
ACCCGCGACCTACAGCTTGGAAGGCTGTCGCTCTACCAACTGAGCTACTCCCGCATGGTGAAACAAGAAGGACGCCTGCCTGGTGGGGAGAGGAGGATTCGAACCTCCGAAGGTTTCCCAACCGAGTTACAGTCGGTCCCATTTGGCCACTCTGGTATCTCCCCCAGTCCGAGCCCCCTGCCGGATTCGAACCAGCGACCTACTGATTACAAATCAGTTGCTCTACCAGCTGAGCTAAGGAGGCACAGCAAGCTTTAAAGAACGACCTTCGGACCGGCCTTGAGGACCGCTAGAAGAACCCCGGCAAAGGGGGTCTTGTCAAAAGGAATGCAAAGATACGCAAAAACAATTGCCAAAAAGCCATATTCCAAAAAAATATAGCCCAAACCCAGGGACCTCTACCTCCCTTAACCTTATCCTTTGGGATGGGTTTTGCGATGGACCTCCTTGAGCTTCTCCACCGACTGATGCGTGTAAATCTGGGTGGCAGCCAAATTAGCATGGCCCAAAAGCGTTTTTACGGCATTGAGATCAGCGCCGTTATCCAGCATGTGGGTGGCAAAACTGTGCCGCAGCACGTGTGGACTTCGCTGAGCCAGGCCTGGAAAGGCGATAAGTGCACGTTTGACCAGGTCCACAACAAGTTTGGGGTACATGGGCGCACCCTTGGGAGTAAAGAACAAGGGGCTTTCCGGACCAATGGATCTATAGTTCACCGAAACTTCGGTATAATGAGCCAAAAGACGACTTAATTCCAAGGTCAAGGGCACCAAACGGGTCTTGGAACGCTTACCGGTAACCCGCAACAAACCCTGAGCCCGGTCCCAATCCCCCAAGGTTAGCTGGATCAATTCAGCACGCCGTATTCCACAGCCGTACAGGGTCTCGACCACGGCCCGGTCCCTAAGTTCCCAGAAATCATCAGGCCAGGGAGCCGAAGTCCACTCCTCCATGGATCCCAAAGGCACGGCCCTGGGCAGATTAACGGGGGTTTTGGGCCTTTGAAGCGCCTTGGACGGGTCAGGCCCGGGATGATGGCCCTCCCGAAGCATGAATTTGAAAAAGGTCTTGATTGTGGAAATCTTGCGGTTAATGGATCGCGGCAATAGCCCCTGTTCCATTAATGAAACCAACCAGGACCGAAGCTGGACAGATGAAGGATATTCATCCCCTCGCAAGCCAAAATCTGCTTCCAAAAAAGAATTCAGTTGATCCAAATCGCGGGTATAGGCCTCCAGGGTATGCGAGGAAGACCGCTTTTCGAAGCGGAGGTATCTCAAAAAACTTCGGTAATCCATGATTACCGCTAAAATAACGGACTTAAACGACGTCCGTCTGCAGGAGCTGCTGACGGTAAACCGCCCTCAAACGCTGCTGACGCTTGTTGACCGAAGGCTTTTCAAAAGCCTGACGGGCGCGCAGTTCCTTGAGAACCCCTGTCTTCTCGAATTTCTTCTTGAAACGCTTGAGGGCCTTGTCGACGGCTTCGTTGTCCTTGATGTCAATTTTGAGCATACCTAAATAATGAGAACCGCAAAGATACTAGGATTCCTTGAACAATTGCCTCGCAATAACCAATTTTTGGATTTCACTGGTGCCCTCGCCAATCGTGCAAAGCTTGGAATCCCGGTAATACTTCTCGACCGGGAAATCCTTGGTATAACCATAGCCCCCAAAGATTTGAACCGCTTCGGTTGCAGCCCGAACAGCCACTTCCGAGGCATAATACTTGGCCATGGCCGAAACCTTGGTCACCGGCTTGCCGGCGTTTTTGAGCGCTGCGGCTTCCATGGTTAGTAAATGGGCCGCTTCGATTTCGGTCGCCATATCCGCCAATTTGAAAGCAATTCCCTGAAACTCCGCAATAGGCTTCCCAAATTGTTGGCGTTCCCCTGCGTAGCGGGTAGCTGCCTCAAGGGCACCACGGGCAATACCCAAGGACAAGGCGGCGATGCTAATCCTTCCTCCATCCAAAATCTTCATCGCTTGAATAAAGCCATCGCCAACTTGGCCCAACAAATTGCTCTTGGGGACCCGGCAATCACGAAAGATCATCTCCGTGGTTTCGGAGCAACGCATACCCAATTTGTTTTCTTTACGGCCCTGCAACCAGCCTTCGGTACCACGCTCAACCACAATAGCCGAAATCCCATGGGAATCCAGCAATTCCCCTGTACGTACCATGACGACCGCAACTTCGGCTGAATTACCGTGGGTTATCCAGCATTTGGCGCCGTTGAGAATCCAATGATCCCCGCCATCAACAGCGGTTGTTAGCATACGCAGCGCGTCTGAACCGGTATTAGGCTCCGTCAATCCCCAAGCCCCAATCCATTCTCCAGAAGCCAGACGAGGCAGCCAACGTTGCTTTTGCTCTTCGCTACCAAATTGAAGAATATGTCCTGTGCACAAGGAATTATGAGCCGCCATGGATAAACCGATGGAAGGATCCGCCTTAGCTAATTCAACAATAGCCTCAACGTATTCTTCGTAACCCAAACCTGCCCCACCGTAGGCCTCTGGAACCAAGACCCCCAGCAAACCTAAAGCCCCCATTTGTCGAAAGAGATCGCGAGGAAAATGCTGGGATTCATCCCATTCCATAGCGTGGGGTCGAATGTTGCGGTCAGCGAAATCCCTGACCGAGGTCGCGATTAATCGGGTGTTTTCTGAAGCATTAAAATCCATAACCCAAAGGTAGAAAGAAAAGCCAAGCTATCGGGTACAATACGGGAGCAAGCGTTGCCGTACCAACGAATCCACCCCAAGTCGGTGGAGCATATCGGTCCCACTCGTATACGGCCCATGCTGTCGGCGGTATGCCAATATTTTCTTGGCTAAGCCCCAACCCACGTAAGGATGATCCGCCAAGGCCTCCAAATCCGAGGTATTAACATTCAATGGAATAACCGATAGGGTGTCCAGAGTAACATACTTTAAAACAACTTCGTAGGTCAGGCTATCCATCCCGTAAACTTCCAACAGTTGGTCTGTTCGAAAAAATCCACCCAACCTTCCGCGATAATCTGCAATTCGTCGAGCAGTTGCCGCGCCCACACCGCGGAGTCGCCTCAAATCCAATGTATCGGCACGGTTCAATTCAATTCGCTGTCCGGGTTTCAATTTTTGAATACGACCGCTATCCCCTATCCAATTCCCGGAGCGAACCTGAAAACTTCGCTCTCTTAAATCTTCAATAGCAGCGATCAAAGCTGGGTCGCTGCTTTGGGTAGCCTCAGGACGAGTGGTTAACAAGGATCGAACCCAAGGTAAAATCACCACCATCAAGGATAGCCCCAAAAAGCCCAAGGCTTCCCCTCGAGGTATTCTCCACCACGTCCTCACAACCGATAAACTCTATTCTTCGGGTGTCTCAGATTGGCCCCCTTTGAGGGATTCTTCCTGGGTAACTGGTGCGCGAAGTACCTTGACAAGAAAATACAAAGCAAAAAAAACCACAGTCCCCTGAGACAAAAGCATGGTAATCAAGGCCGGAATCTTCATGGTTTTTGGATTTGATTTATTTGATTTTGGCGCAAACGCTTGCGGTACGCAAAATACACAGCCAATGCAATACCAGAATAGAGTGCCAACAACAACAGCCTCGCTCCCGATATGTAGGGGTTACCCGGATTCTGAATTCTTGTAAGAATATCCGGTACCGAGGCCAACAAAACAGCTAAAAGGATCAAAGGAGTAACATATCGAATCACCCACCGAAAGAACACGGGAATTTTCATGTCAGCCCCCTCGTTAATCTCTTTCCACCCTTTGTCCATCCCAAAAACCCAGGCAAAAAGAATGACTTCAAAAAAGGCGAAAACCACCAAGCTAACCGTCCCTGCCCAATAATCGTATTCGTCAAAAACACCTTCGTTAAAGAAAAAAACGGTAGGTGCGCCCAAAACGAGAATAATCAACCCAAAAGTCCACGCCGCAGGGCCACGCTTCCATCCAAACTCATCCCGCAAAAAGGCCATCACCGGCGTACCCATCGCCAATGATGAAGTAACTCCAGCAAAAAACAGAAGCCCGAACCAACAAATACCGGCCAAAGCCCCCATCCATGGTCCCCATTGGGTGAACAAATAAGGTAAGGTTTTGAAGCCAAGGCCAAGACCACCACTTTGGGTCAATTCTACCACACGATCCACACCCAGGTAACCGATGGCAATAGGGATTAATATGGAGGAACCCAAAACCACCTCGACAAATTCATTCATCCAGCCCGCAGACATCGCATTCAGTGCAATATCCTGCTTGGGCCGGACATATGCAGCATAACATTGAATGGAACCCATGCCGACACTTAACGTAAAAAAGATTTGCCCAGCAGCTGCAAGCCAGACCTTGGTATTCCAAATGGAATCAAAATTGGGAGTCCACAAAAAATTGAGTCCGACAGTTCCATCCAGAATAGCCCCGAATTCACCGGAACGTAAGGTTACTCCTTTGTAGGCCAAGAACAAGCCGAACAATAACAACAAGGGCATTACCAATTTGGCTGCTTTTTCAACCCCACCGGAAAGCCCCCTGGAGAGAATCCAGGTATTAAGAAATAAACAAACCAACCAAAAATAAACGGCTAATCCATTATCGCCGAGAGAGGTATACGAACCAAAATAATCAGCAACACCACTCTGTCCCATTCCATTAAAATGACCTTGGAGGAACATCCAAACATAGTTTAAAGTCCAGCTTTCCAAATAACAATAGTACGAAGCAACGGCAATGTTGGTAAAAATTCCAAATACACCTATATACTTCCAAATAGCCCTTCCCGGATCAAGTTCATGCAAAATAAAAGGGGTAGAATGATTGCCCTTTTTACCCCCAAACCGACCCGTGGCCCACTCCACCCACAAGAGGGGTATCCCCATGAGGAGAAAACAAACCAGATAGGGAATAATAAAGGCCCCGCCCCCATTCTGTATGGCCTGAACAGGAAATCGCAAAAAATTTCCTAAACCGACCGCATTGCCGGCCATCGCGAGAATGAGACCCAGTCGCGAGCCCCAGGATTCGTGGTTATTGCTCATGAAGATGGTTTGTTGAAAGCGTGGATTCTTGTTGTAAAATCAGGGCAATTCCCTGTTCCAAGGTACGGGGTTGGTAACCCAAGTCCCGGATGGCTTTGTGGATGAGGAAGCCACTGCGCAGTGGACGAGGGGCAGGTTGACCCAATTCAGCTGTTGTAACAGGATGCAACAATGAGGCATCCAAGCCGAAATACCGAGCAATACGTTGCGCCATTTCGAGGACGGACATCAACTCGCCTCCACTTAGGTTATAGATTCCGGTAGCACCTTGCCTAGCGATTTGAAGGCAACCGTCCGCCAAATCTTCAGCCAATGTTGGGGTTCGGTATTGGTCGGACACGATGCGAAGACTCTTCCCTTCCTCCAGTGACTTTTTGACCCAAAGAACTATGTTCGAACGACTCATATCCGACGCCAAACCGTATACAAGAACGGTTCTGGCTATGCAGGAAGGACCAGGATATTTTTTAACAATACCCTCTGCTTCCCATTTGGCCTTCCCGTAAACACTAAGGGGTGCCGGCTTTGCCTCTTCGGAATAGGGTCCGTCCAGGCCATCAAAGACAAAATCAGTCGATAAATGAATCACATGGGTTCCGAAGGAAACACAGGCATCGCACAAGTTTCGTACCGCCTCCACGTTTTGGGTATAACAGGCCTCGGGATCCTTCTGGCAGTCATCAACCTGGGTCATGGCAGCCGTATGCACAAGGGTATCGGGACCAAAATCCCCAACAACCTGTGCCACCTCTTCCCTATTGGTTGTATCCATGCTCCGATAAACCACCGAGCCCTTGGTCCAATCCTTGGCCAAAAGTCCAGGCGCAAGGCGGGCAGGTCCGCGGCCCGTTGCCAAAACCTGGACCCCTTGGATAGGGGTTAATGCCTTGACGAGTTTTTGACCCAGTAGGCCGTTTGCGCCGGTAAGGAGTATTTTGGTAAACATCACGAGTAAATGCCTTCGCAAATTAGGCAGTTTCCCCCCAAAATCCGCTTTTTGGCGTTTAGCAACGGATAATGAGAATTCGTAGCTTGTGGAGTTGAACCCCTACCTTATATTTGCGACCCGGTTGAACCGGGGGGCCGTTTTTCGGTCATCGGGGTGTAGCGCAGTCCGGTTAGCGTACACGTCTGGGGGGCGTGTGGTCGGAGGTTCGAATCCTCTCACCCCGAC
>JBMTCP010000044.1:0-5816 GCA_049431025.1 Bacteroidia bacterium
CCCTACGAATAGTTCGTCTTAGGCCGTTAGCTTAAAGGCCTTGCGAATCGCGCTAACATAATCCAAAGCCTCCCACGTGAACAATTCCACGCTCATGGTTTTGGATTGATCCGAACCAGAACCCCAACGAATGGTCTTGTTCACCTTGGTATGGGGACGACCCATGTGGCCGTAGGCTGCGGTTTCGGCGTAAATGGGGTTGAGGAGCTTGAGGCGCTGAATGAGCATGCCCGGACGCATATCAAAAATCTTCGAAATGCGGTTGGCGATTTCGCCATCGCTGAGCTTCTTCCCGGCCGTATCGCGGACCTGGGTTGTGCCGTAGGTATTCACATACAGGCCAACCGGTTCGGCAACGCCTATGGCGTAGGCTACCTGCACCAAAACCTGGTCGCAGAGACCGGCGGCTACCATGTTTTTGGCAATGTGACGAGCCGCGTAGGCCGCCGAGCGGTCCACCTTGGAGGGGTCTTTGCCCGAGAAAGCACCACCACCGTGGGCGCCTTTGCCACCGTAGGTGTCCACAATGATTTTGCGGCCTGTTAATCCGGTGTCTCCGTGGGGTCCGCCAATCACAAAATTCCCGGTGGGGTTGATGTGGTACTTGACAGTTTTGTTCAAAAGGCGGCCAATCCGCGATGGGAGCTGACGCTTGACGCGGGGTAGCAGGTAGCGTTGAATATCGGCTGCAATGCGAGCCTGCATGGCTTTTTGGTCGGCCTTGACGGCACGTGCATTGGTTCCGGTGTTGATGAACGGATCGTGCTGGGTTGAAATTACCACCGCGTCAATGGCTTCGGGTTTGTGCTTGTCCGAATAGCGAATGGTAACTTGGCTCTTGGCATCCGGTCTCAGGTATTTCATAACCTTGCCTTCTTTGCGAATCGAGGCCAGCTCCCGTAACAACAGATGACTTATCTCAAGAGGAAGCGGCATATAACTTTCGGTTTCGTTGGTGGCATAACCAAACATCATACCTTGGTCGCCGGCGCCCTGGGTTTCGGCGGTGTTTTTTTCGACTCCTTGGTTGATGTCCGGGGACTGCTCGTGAATGGCCGAAATCACCCCGCAGGAATCCGCATCAAACATGTATTCCGATTTGGTATAACCAATGCGACGAATGGTATCGCGGGCAATCATTTGGGCATCCACATAACCCGTCGTTTTGACCTCTCCTGCCAAGACCGCCAATCCTGTGGTTACCAGGGTTTCGCAAGCGACTTTGGAGCGGGGATCCTGCGCCAAAAAAGCATCCAGTAAGGCGTCCGAAATCTGATCGGCGACTTTGTCGGGATGGCCTTCGGAAACGGATTCGGAGGTGAAGAAATACGACATAAACGGGTAAATTTTAGGAATTTGATGAATTTTGGTGAAGGGCGAAGGTCGGTAGGAAGCCTTGTAAAGTCCAAATTTTTGGGTCAAAAATCGCCTGTCCGTTCAAGTCAAGGGCTAACGGTTGAGCATGTGGCGCAGACGTTCCGCAACCTTGAGGGCCGAGGGCAGCATGGCCGCCTCCAGTTCTTGGTTGAGGGGTACGGCCGGTACATTGGCCGAACCCATGGCTTCAACCGGGCCATCCAATTGCTCAAAACAACGGCTCTGGATTCGAAAGGCCAGCGATTCTGCGAAAGAATTGAGCAAAGGTTCTTCGGTCAGAACCAAAACCCGGCCGTGAACGCCGGCCCTGTCCATGACCATGGTTTCGTCCAAGGGGTAAAGGGTTCTCAGGTCCATGATTTCAATACGCCCGACCAAATCGGGAGCCATGGCGGCGTTGAGCGCCCAGTGCACGCCCATACCGTAGGTGACCACCAGCACGGTATCGCCTTGGCTGAGGGCTGTTTGGGAGGGCTCCAGGGCTATGCGGGCTTTGCCCAGAGGGATGATGTAGTCGGAATCCGGCTCCGGGGTTTTGGCCGCTTCGGTTCCCGGGACTTTGCTCCAGTACAGGCCTTTGTGCTCAAAAAACACCACCGGGTTGGGGTCCAAAAAGGCGGCTTTCATCAGGCCCTTGGTATCCGCTGCGTTGGAGGGGTACACGACTTTGATACCCCGAATGTTGAGAATCGCGGACTCGATGCAGCCCGAATGGTAAGGACCACCTCCGCCGTAAGCCCCGCAGGGGACACGGATCAGGGCTTGAACCGGAAACTGACCCCGCGAAAGGTAACAACTCTTGGATAACTCCACCACCAGCTGGTTGACCCCGGTCCAGATATAGTCTGCAAATTGTATTTCAACAATAGGTTTAGCGCCTACCGCCGACATGCCCGCGGTGCTTCCAACGAGGTACGCCTCCTGGATGGGTGTGTTAAATACCCGGTCATCGCCAAACTTTTCGGCCAAGGTTGCCGCTTCACGAAAAACGCCACCCAGGGTGCGGCCCACATCTTGCCCATAAAACAAGGCCTTGGGTTCGCTCTGCAAGATTTCCTCGACCGCATGCAAGGCAGCATCGACCATCACCACTTTGTCCCGACCGGCGGGTTCCCTTTGACCGGTTTCGGCAAGGGGGCCTCCTGGCGCAAATTCATGGTTACCAAGGGTTTGTGGATCAGGATTGGGGGCTTTACGGGCCCGTTCAAAATCTTCGGTGGCCCGCACTTTGCCGGAGGCAGCCAGGCGGTCCAATTCCTCTTCCCAAAAACCGGCCTTGAGCATTTGTTTGCGCAGGCGGGGTAGGGGATCTCGGCGAAGATGTTCTTCGAGGTCTTGGGCGGAGCGATACCATTCGCTGCGGACACCGGATGTGTGATGCCCCAACAAAGGAACGGTGGCGTGCAAGAGCACAGGACCACGGCGTGTTCGCAGGTGCTCCATCGCCTCCTGAATGGCTTTGCACGATGCCTTGAAATCGCTACCATCCACACGCATTCTGCGCAGTCCCTTGAAGCCGTCGGCGTAATGGTAAGCATCCATGGCTCGCATTTCGGAAGCCGCGGCGGATATTCCCCATTCGTTGTCCTGAACCAAAAAGAGAATGGGGAGGTTTTTGAGCACCGCCATCTGGAGGGCCTCCGCAACTTCACCCTCCGTCACGGAACCATCGCCCAGCGAGCAGACGACGAGGGGAGGGGAGGTTCCCTCCGCGTTTTCGTGGCGCAGGCCCTGGCTTTCGAGGTAGGCCAAGGCGTGGGCCATGCCCACGGCAGGGATGGCCTGCATGCCGGTGGCCGAGCTTTGGTGAGGGATCGTGGGCATCCCTGCCCGACGAACCGATGGATGGGCGTAGTAGGTGCGTCCCCCGCTGAACGGGTCGTCGGCCTTGGCCAACAACTGCAGCATCAACTCGTAGGGCTCAAAACCCATCCCGAGCAGGACCGATTCGTCCCGGTAATAAAGCGAAGCAAAGTCCTGGGGCTGAAGGTGCAAGCCCAAAGCCAGCTGTATGGCCTCGTGTCCCCGCGATGTCGAATGCACATAACGGGTTTCGCTACGGTGCTCGTCGTACAATTCCGCCATGGCCCTGGCCGTATTCATAAGTTCCCAAGCCGTCAGCCACAAGGTGTTTTGCATCATGCGTCCAAAAATACACCAAGAGCCTCATGGCCCTGCGATAACAACAAGCGTCCGTCTTATTTTTGAAAAAACCCCGCGGTATGAACCCCTATTTGTCGCCAAATTCCCCCCTTTCGTCCGATTCAGCATCCGCTCATTCCGCCGGAATCCCCTCGGTCGATTTGCAGGACTTTTTGGCCGGAACGCCCGAACAGCGAGCCGCCTTTGTCCACCAACTCGGTCAGGCCTACGAAGACGTGGGCTTTGTCGCGGTGCGCAACCACGGTCTGAGCGAGGCCCAAACCCAGGCCCTTTACCACAGCGTCCAGGCTTTTTTTGGCCAGGAACCCAACGCCAAAAGCGCCTACGAAGTCCCCGGGGCCGCCGGCCAAAGGGGTTATACCCGCTTCGGTCAAGAACATGCCAAAGGCCGCCTCGAAGGGGACCTCAAAGAGTTTTTTCAGGTGGGGCAGGAAGTCTCCCCGCAACACCCCCTGCACGGCGCGTATCCCCCCAATGTGGAGGTGCAATACCCCGCCGACTTTAACGCCGTGACCCTTCAAGCCTACCGAACCCTCGAAGCATGTGGTCAACATATGTTACGAGCCATTGCCCTCTATTTGGAACTCCCCGAAAAGTACTTTGAGTCCTGGGTTGACGGGGGGACCAGCATTCTGCGCGCCATCCACTACGGCCCCATTACCAGCGATCCCGGCGATGCCGTCCGCGCCGCTGAACACGAAGACATTAACCTCATTACCTTGTTGATGGGCGCCTCCGCCGAAGGCCTCGAAATCCTCTCCAAAGCCGGCGAATGGGTCCCCGTGACGGCCCTGCCCGACCAGATTGTCGTCAATGTCGGGGATATGTTACAGCGCCTCACCAATCACCGCCTCAAATCCACAACCCACCGCGTGGTCAACCCCCCCAGGGAACGTTGGTCCGAACCCCGCTTTTCGATACCCTTCTTTTTGCATCCCCAACCCGGTATGCCTTTGGACGCCCTCCCATCCTGCGTTCCCCCCGGCACAGCCCCGTTGGATCCGCCCATTACCGCCGGGGACTATTTGGACGAACGCCTCCGCGAAATCGGCCTCAAAAAATAACCCATGCTCGACGAAACCAAGCGTCGAACTTACCTGCGGGATGTCCTTATGCTCGCCCTCTCTGCTTTTGGAGGGCCCTTTGCCCACATCGCCCTTATGCAAGAGCGGCTGGTCGAACGCCGTCAATACCTCACCAACGAAGAATTGCTGGAGCTCAACGCCCTCTGTCAATTTTTGCCCGGCCCTACCTCCACCCAAACCATCACCGCTGTTGGCCTCAAACTCGGCGGCCAGCGCCTGGCCCTGCTGACCTTAATGTTATGGATTCTACCCGCCAGCCTTTTGATGACTTTTTTGGCGGTGCTGGTGTACTCCCTTGAAATCAAAAACCTGGAAATGGCCACCTTTCGGTGGTTACCCCCGGTCGCCGTGGGTTTTGTGGCAGCTTCCGGGTGGCGCCTCCTCGAAAGGCAGTCCTGGAAAGGTCCTGCTTTGCCCATTTTGGGCCTCACGGTGGCCCTATCGCTTTTCTTCGTTTCCGCTTTTACTTTTCCGCTTACCCTGTTTCTGGGGGGCTTGGTGTTTTGGGCCTGGGAAGAACGCAAAGGCGGTTTGGGCTCACCGCACCGCATTTCCAAAATTCGCTGGACGTATCTGCGCTTTTACGTTTTGTTTTTTGTTATGGCCATTGCCCTTGGCAACGGCTTCCGATCCAGGGAGGTTTTGTTATTCGAGAATTTTTATCGTTTTGGGAGCCTTGTTTTTGGGGGCGGGCAAATCCTGCTCCCCATGATGTACGAACATTTTGTGGCCAACCGTCAGTACCTGACGACCGATCAATTTCTGATTGGTTACGGCCTGGCCCAAGGAGTACCCGGTCCGGTCTTCTCCTTGGCTGCCTATATGGGGGGGATGGTCCTTCAATCCAAGGGCGTGCTCTATGTTTTGTTAGGAGCTTTGATAGGCACCCTCGCCATCTTTACACCCGGCGCTTTGCTCATCTTTTTTGTTTACCCCGTTTGGGATGATGTCAAACGCATGCCTCGTATCCAGGCCGCCCTTAGGGGGGTTCAGGTTGCCGCCGTAGGCCTCATCCTTGCGGCGGTTGTTTTGCTGATGAAACCGTTGGGCACGAGCCCTTTGACGATTAGCATCGTAGCCCTGACCGCCTTGCTCAACCACCGCTGGGGTGTACCGCCCCTCTTAATTGTGGTCCTCACCCTGACTGCCGGTCTGGTCGGCGAGCTTCTGGTCTTGGGCTTGCCTTAGGTC
>JBMTCP010000045.1:0-5463 GCA_049431025.1 Bacteroidia bacterium
TCCATGCTGGTTTACGCCATTAAGCCGGGTGGAGATACGGTCCATTTAGCCAACATTCCCGAATGGGATTTTCATTGGCAGATGTATTATCGTTTTCAACGACCGATTTACCTACCCCCCGGTACCAGGGGCGTGGCGGTTGCTACCTACGATAACACCACGGCCAACCCCAACAATCCGAACGTGCCTCCCCAAAATGTAACCTTGGGTGAAGGAACCGGTGACGAAATGATGTTGGTTTATTTCAACTTCACCACCCAAGGGGCTTCGCCGTTGGATACCAACCTGGTGATTGATACAGCAGGGCATTGGACGCATGATTCCGTGTCCTGTGCCTTGGTGGCTGGTCAGGAGCCTGTTTTGCCGGAATGGGCGTATCAATCGGAATGGACTTACGATGTTCTTGGTCAGTCCCTTACGGTAAAAGGACCTTCTCAGGGCGCCTTTCATTATGAATTGTGGGACTTGCAGGGTAAGTTGCTCTGTTCAGGGCGAGCAGCTTATGGGCAATCAACTATTCGTCATAACATTGCTTTGTCCGGCTCAGGTTTTTGGATAGGGAGTATCACCGATGCCCAAGGAAGGTCTTATTACCGAAAATGGACCTTCCCATGGCGGTAGAACCCAGCGAGGACACTCTGCGGTATATTTTGTATTATGCAGGACCCTGTCCACTTTGCAACCGGGTTGTTCGATGGATGAGTCGTCATCAAAGCAGCCGCGCAGTATTTGTCTTTCGTCCATTGCCGGAACAGCGGGATGAATGGATTCAACAAGGGCTTCCACCCCTTTGGTGGGATGCGCCGGACTCTGTTTTGTTATACGATGAACAGAGTGGACGTTGGCACCGCGAATCGGAAGCGGTGCTCTTGGCTATGAGCGCCTTGAATTCTTGGTATCGTTGGTTGGTTCCTGTGTTCAAAGGGTTTCCCCCTCGCCTTAGGGACGCTCTTTATTTAGCGTTGAGACCCAAGACTTCCCTAAGGGGTTATCAGAAGGTTGGACTCAAACCCCCATCGGGCCGTTAATCAAATAGAAGTAATAAGGCAGCCCTATGGTTAAGTTGACGGGAAATGTAACTCCCAGTGCCATAGGGATATAAAGCCCCGGATCTGCCTGAGGCGCGGCAATTCTCATGGCGGCTGGTACCGCAATGTACGAGGCGCTAGCCACCAGGATGGTGAGCATAAAACGATTAGCCGGGTCATGGGTCACCAAGGTGGAAGCCAAGGCGGCAAGCGTTCCGTTCAAAAGCGGAAACAAGAGGGCAAAAGCGGTAACAAAGAGGCCGTATTTACGAAAACCTTCAAAGCGTTTTACCGTAATCATACCCATTTCCAGGAGAAAAATGGCAAGAAATCCTTTGAAGATATCGGTGGTGAAGGGCTTGATGCCTTCCGCTTGTTTGGTATCGGCCAACAGCCCAATTAACATACTTCCCAAAATCAGAAACACACTACCGTTGGTCAGGGAATGGTGTAAAATTTTTCCCAACGAAATCGGCTTGGTGTCGCTTGTGTTTTGGTTATAGTGGTTCAGCAGAAAAATTCCTATAACAATAGCTGGCGATTCCATGAGCGCCATGACCGCCACCATATGACCGCCCGCTTCCAGTCCTGCATTGTTAAGAAAGGCAACCGCCGAGACAAAGGTGACTGCTGAAACCGATCCATACGAAGCAGCAATCACGGCTGAATCGCTGATGGATAGTCTGCGTTTGAGAAAAAGAAACGCATAAAGTGGGACAAGGCTGGCCGCAATGATGCCAAACAAGCAAGTTTGCCAAACTTCCCGGCTGAAGCCCCCAACCAGCAGCTCTTGGCCGCCCTTGAATCCGATGGAAAAGAGTAGGTAGAGGGAAATAAACTTGCTGGACGAAGCCGGTATTTCGAGGTCGCTTTTGACCAGGGTGGCCAAGGCACCCAGCAAAAAGAACAGCAAAACGGGGTTGCCAAGGTTAGCCAGAAGAGTTTCGTTCATGCGGAGGCGTGGTTAGTGGCAACCAATGGCATGTTAAAATGAGAGGAGGTCCTTAGACCGTCATGATTTCCTTTTCCTTGACGGCAAGGACTTCATCCACTTTGGCAATCATTTTGTCGGTCATTTGTTGGACCTTGGCTTCGGCGTCTTTGATCATGTCCTCGGGCAGCCCCTCTTTTTGGAGTTTTTTGCATTCTTCATTCACATCGCGTCGGGCCGATCGTATGCTTACTTTGGCATGTTCCCCTTCGGATTTGGCCCTTTTGACCAATTCCCTGCGGCGTTCCTCGGTTAGTGGCGGAACATTGATCCGGATCAGGTGACCATCGTTGGAGGGATTTAGACCCAAGTTGGCGTTGATGATGGCCCGTTCGATGGCCGCCAAAACCGATTTTTCCCAAGGTTGCACCGATAAGGTCCTAGCATCGGGAGTATTCACGTTGGCCAATTGGTGCAAAGGAGTGGGGGTCCCGTAGTAATCCACCCGCACATCCTCCAGCATCGATGGGCTGGCCTTCCCCGCCCTCAGCTTGGAAAGTTCAAATTGGAGGTGTTGTATGGCCTTGTCCATGGACTCTTGTCCTTCATCAAGCCAAAATTGGATGGATTCATGCATAATTGGAGGTTTACGAAGGGATGCTTTTAAACAGGGTTAAAAATACCTTCCACCTCCATAAAACAGAAGGACAGGGCAAGAAATCGCGAAGGCACGGCATTGGTGCTCCATGACTAGGGTTAACGATTCGTTAACAAAGCCAAGATGAGAAAAGCCTTGTTTTGTGTGGGATAAGCAAGAAACCAAGACCCGTCACAAAGCACTAATAAAGAATCGATTACAAATTTAACCTCCTCCTTTATGTTGTCATTTTTGGTTAAGAACGAATCACCATCGGGCTTTCGTCCCTGGACTTTGGTTTGGATTTTGGGGGTGATGGGTTTTCTCCCACTCTCGTTATGGGCCCAAACAGCCAGTTTAACGGGTATTGTTCGCGATAAATCCACCAACGAAACCCTGATTGGGGCTGCGGTGCTGGTCAAAGGAACGACCAACGGTTCATCCACCGACTTGGACGGTAAATACCTGATCAGCGGGGTCAACCCCGGCAAAGTGACCCTGCTGGTTCAATACCTAGGCTACAATCCTTTGGAAGTCACGGGCGTTATGGCTGTGGCCGGCAAAACCGAACGCATGGACTTGTACCTGGTACCCTCGTCAACGGCTCTTTCGGAGGTTAAAGTCGAGGCCGAGGCCCTCAAAACCACCGTTTCGGCCATCCAATTGATGCAAAAGAACAGCGCCTCTTTGATGGACGGCACCTCCTCGGATCAAATTAAAAAATCCCCGGATAAGAATACCGCGGATGTGCTTAAGCGTTCCAGCGGTACCACCATCCAGGACGGTAAATACGCCATCGTCCGTGGGCTCAACGAACGCTACAATTTGGCCCTGGTGAACGGCGCTATGCTCCCCGGTTCGGAGCCGGACAAGAAGGTTTTTTCCTTTGATATTTTTCCTGCAGGCATGCTGGATAATTTGATCATCATCAAGACGGCACAGCCGGACCTACCCGGGGAATTCGCCGGTGGTATTATACGCCTCAACACCAAGGATGTTCCGGATAGCAATTTCATCAACATGTCGGTTTCCGGGGGTTACAACTCTCAGGCCACGTTTCAAACCTTTCGCAAAGTGGAAGGCTCTCAGACCGATGGGTTGGGCTTTGATAACGGTAAGGGAGCCGGAACCCGTCAATTACCCGTCGACTGGCCAATCAACAGAGCCTTGTTGCTAAACCAAGACATAACACCACGTGAGCAACGGTTTGCTTTGTCCAAGCAATTTTCCAATGTCTACGCCGCCAATGAATTTACCGCCATGCCGTATGGAAGTATGCAAATGTCCGGGGGATTAAGGCGCACGGTTGGTAACAATGAATTAGGATTTATTGGCGGGATTAATTATTCCAAGTCTCAGCGCTTGAATTTTCAGCAGGTTAACGGATGGTCCGGGGTTTCCAATGGATTTCCTGGCGATTCCACCGCATTTAATGCCTTATTGTCCAGCTATAACGACTCGATATATGCCAATGAAATTAGTTGGGGAGCCTTGGCTAATTTTTCCTTTAGACTTGGTTCTTCGAACCGCCTTTATTGGAAAAATGCATATAATATTACATCCGACAATATTTATGTTAACGGGCGCGGTTATCGTACCGAAAATGGAGAATTTGAAAACGTTCGCCGTTATCAATCGGAATTTACGAGCAATCGCCTTGCAACCACCCAGTTCGGCGGCGAACACAGCCTTGGTAACAACACCCTTCGAATTGATTGGACCGGATCTTATTCCCAAATGGACCGGGATCAGCCGGATTTTCGCCGTGTTCGCTACTTTGGAACAGAGGTCAATCCAGGAACCGACAGCATGAGAATTGACTGGCGCTTTAATCCAAACAGCACGGCTAACCCAACCGATGGGTATCGCTTTTATGCGACCATGGGAGAATCGGTTACCAATTTTATGGTCAATGTTACACGGCCTTATATGTTGGGTGGTCACAAAAATGAAATCAAAGCCGGGTATTACTATCAACGCAAGGATAGGGAATTTGTCGCCCGCCCGCTGGGGTATGCTCAGGCCCCCGGTGTTTTTGATACGCGAATTTCTATGATGGGCTTGGATTCGCTATTTGGCCCCTGGAATATGCGTGAAGGTGGTTTGTGGATGGACGAAATCACCAATCCCGGGGACCGTTACCGTGCAGAATCGTCGGTCAATGCCGCTTATTTGATGATGACCAATCGTGTGAGCTCCAAAATAAAGGCTATTTGGGGTTTCCGGTTTGAGGGATTTGATCAGCAATTGATTTATGCTCAGGATGCCGAAGGCAAGAACGAAGACACGATCACCAATAAATTCCCTGCGTTTTTGCCGTCGCTCAACGTGGTTTATTCCCTGACCGAGGCATCCAACCTCCGTTTTGCCTTTTCGCGCACCCTATCAAGGCCTGAATTTAGAGAAATTGCTCCGTTTGCTTTCTATGACTTTGATTTGTTTGCCACGATTGCCGGTAACGATACCTTGAAACAAGCTACCATTTACAATGTGGACCTTCGATACGAAATTTTTGAACGAATGGGTCAGATGATTTCGGCGGGGGTTTTTTACAAGCTTTTTCAAAACCCAATTGAACAGTATTTCCCGGCAGCCATGGGTTCTGGTCTTCAGCGGGGCTTGTCTTGGCTTAATTCACCCAATGCCAATACCTACGGCTTGGAGTTCGTGGTTCGGCGCAACTTGGAGAAGCTATCGATTTGGGGGTTAGGAGGATTCTGGAAGGATATGGCACTTTCTTCTAACTTGGCCTTGATTCGTTCCGAAATCATCATTCCGTATGCCGATACAAGCCGGGGTGAATATCTGAGACCCATGCAGGGCCAATCTCCCTTCATTTTCAATGTTGCTCTTCAATACAACAACTC
>JBMTCP010000046.1:0-5189 GCA_049431025.1 Bacteroidia bacterium
GCCTTCGTAATTAAACTCTAGCCTATCCTCAACGTCTAAGTCCGGTATGAAACCCAATCGATATGTCTTGATAGGGAGGCTGTTAGTTGCATTGTGGTTCTTGATGGGCCGAGTCCATGCTCAGCCCCTTTATTTCCCCCCCCAAAGCCCCGGCCTTTGGGATACCCTACCTCCATCCACCCTGGGTTGGTGCCCTGCCCGTATCGACAGCCTTTATGCCTTGTTGGACAGCAACGACACCAAAGCCTTTATCCTGCTCAAGGATGGCAAAATTGTGTTAGAAAAATATTTTGCCGGTCACAGTCCCAATACCCTTTGGCGTTGGGCCTCTGCAGGCAAAACTGTTACGGCCACCCTGGTGGGTATAGCCCAGCAAGAAAACTTACTCCATCTTACCGATACCACTTCGAGTTATTTGGGTCCCGGTTGGAGTAGCCTAACAAGCGCCCAAGAAGAACGAATCAACCTACGACATCAATTGACCATGACCACGGGGCTTGACGACGGGGTACCCGATCTCTATTGCACCGACGATACCTGCCTTACCTATTTGGTTCCTCCAGGAACTCGCTGGGCCTACCACAACGCCCCCTATACCTTGCTGGATCCGGTCCTGGAAAATGCCACCGGGCGTACCCTTAACCAATACTTGAACCAAAAAATCAAAACCCCTACCGGAATGGATGGTCAATTCATTGTTTCGGGTTACAACCGGGTTTTGTTTAGCACCGCGAGGAGCATGGCCCGCTTTGGATTGCTTATGTTAAACAGAGGGGTTTGGAACGGGGTACCCATCCTCAGCGATACCGCGTATTTCGGTCAAATGACCCGCAGTTCCCAGGCCCTCAACCAAGCCTACGGGTATTTGTGGTGGTTGAACGGAACCTCCACCCACATGGTTCCCCGCCTTCGCACGGTCTTTTCGGGGCCTATGTTTCCTTCAGCCCCTATGGATATGATTGCTGCCCTGGGCTCCGAAGGTCAGTTTATCAATGTGATCCCTTCCACCAACATGGTTTGGATTCGGATGGGGGAGACCCCACCCTCGGTACCGATAGATTATATGTTCAACAACGTGGTATGGAACGCCGTCAACCAATTGACATGCAATACGCCGAGTCCGGCCCCTATCATCGGAACCTTGAATTACGCGAACACATCCCTAACGAGCATCGCCTACACCCCAGTGGAATTAGTGGACAGCACGGGAACCGTTGTCGAACGGGATACCACCGGCATCAACGGGGCCTTCTCCATGACCGGCATCCAGGGAAGACGTTACCGAATTCAAGCCCTTCCCAACCTTGTTGCCGGCGGGGTTAACGCCACCGATGCGCTTCGGGTTGTCCAATCCTTTTCGGGTTCCACTCCCTTGAACGGGATTCAAGCCATGGCTGCCGATGTCAACCGAAGCGGTACCGTAACATCGACCGATGCCTTGAACATTGCCCGTTACTCGGCCCAACTTTTGAGCGCTTTCCCGGCCGGAACCTGGACCCAGGACAGCACTTGGGTCGTGGCCGACACCGCGTCTTCGACTCGCCTTCACCGAATCCTCAGCACCGGCGATGTCAACGCTTCCTTTACACCACCTCCACCTTCACCTTGTCCCACAACAACGATGACCGATATCGCGGGAAACCTTTACCCAACTTTGGTCGTCCAAAATCAGTGTTGGATGGGAAGCAACCTGCGAACCAACCGATTCCGTAACGGAGATTTGATTCCTTTTCCCTTAACCACCAGCGCTTGGTCAGGAACCGTAACAACCCCTGCGCAGGCTCTTTATAACAACGATCCTATCAACGACAGCCTTTTGGGCCGTCTGTACAATTGGTACGCGGTTGCGGATTCCAGAGGTTTGTGCCCTACGGGCTGGCATGTACCAAGCGATGCGGAATGGACCACCTTGACCACGGCCCTCGGCGGTGTAAATTTGGCCGGTCATGCCGTCAAATCCACATCGGGTTGGGCCTCGGCTGGAAACGGAAGCAACAGCTCGGGCTTCAACGGTTTGCCGGCCGGTTTTCGGCGCGAGACCGGGGTCTTTGAAGGCATCAACAACCACGCCTACTGGTGGTCCTCTACAGGACTAAGCCTCACCCCGGCCAACGCCTATTACCGCAGAGCCTCTTTCAACGCCTCCAACCTCTTTCGAGACAACAGCCTCAAACGCCTGGGCCTTTCGGTGCGCTGCGTACTGGATTAATCCACAGGCCTCTTTACGGGTCTTGTGTTTTTAATTTCTCGTAAATATTAGCGAGATAAAGCATGGCGACCCCAAAGCCGACGCCGGTCAAAATAAAAAGCTGAACCATCCCCCCTTCGGCCGAAAACGATAGTTTGAGCAAGATGGTGGATATTACAAAACTGCTGTTACGAATAATGGTAGGAAATTCTTCGGTATACAGCAATGAAAACAAGAGTATAAATACATCGCTCAAAATCAGCACCGTAAAGAAATGATCAAAAAATATGGCATTGGCATCTATCGTATTTCCAGAGCTGACCTCTTGAATCACGTCCTTGGAAGATTCTGCTAGCCACTGCACCAAACTCTGGATGGAAAGAAAAGCAAAAACGAGTAATAACAAAAGGGATAAGATCTTTTTGGCCCGTATAAATCGTCGAAGATTAGGACCAATCGTATCCTCATCCATCGCCTTAATCCCCTTGAGGCCCTGTTGAATACCGCTAATTTTGTAAAAAACAAAAATCATCCCAAAAACAAGCATCACCGCCCCAAGGTCCCTCGCCAGTTCAAGGTTGTTCGCCGTTTGAAACGACCCCGCTTGCAGATCCAGATGAGTCATGTCCTTGAAAATGCCTCGGATAAGAATCAAAGCGATAATTTCGTATTGTTTACCTATATAAAAAGTCGTGGATTGCCTTAGGTAGTAAATCAACAAATAGGACTCAAAAAACAAGAGTATCGAGAAGGGGGTATAAATCGCATTAATAGGATGCGCCAAAAAATTGGAGCTAATCCAATCAGGGAACAGGGTTTTGAGGCCAATAAGTCCCAAATGCACCATAAACCCCGAAATCGCAGCATACAAGGTATAACGACCTATTCTGGCCCTGAATTCGGGCTCAAAGGGTACGTTCCAATTCCATTTCATCCAAAAATCATTCAATCTACCTATAGGTAACATTCAACCCCATGAAAGGTTTCTTTCATTTGGTTGGCCTAGGCGACGAAAGGATAGCGGATAGCGATCGCTTGGGCCTTATTCAGAGAAACATTTTAACGGCCTTGGATTCGCAACGCTTCCAATACGCCGAAAACGATGGAAAATAGGCATCGACCTCCGGAAAGAGCCACTCTCTGGGATGAACATTCCCTCGGTAATGGACCGTTGTCGGGTGTTCCCGAAAATGCAAGCGATGAAAATCCTCCGCCCCAAAAACTTCATCAAACGACGAGGACACCCACAAAACTCCGGGAATCTGATCCGAAAGTGACTTTACCCAATTCATAACTCGCTCCGAAACAGGGTATTGACTTATAAACGAGGGTTCCCATAACAAAACACGCAACGGATCTGGATTGGAGAGTTCAGGCATCCATACAGGATCCAGGTTATAAAAATGATACAAGAGTACGGGCCTTTCCGGATTCTCGGCCAACAGACTTCGTAAGGTTTGGTTTTCGGTAAGCCAATCTCCGGGTAAGGAAGTTGTTAATTCCGGCTTGATGGTATCCAGTAAAATTTTTGGTACCTCCATACCAACCAAGGCCTCGTAATCCGTATCCAGAAACGTACCCCTCTGCTTTGTGTAACAATATTTATTGATATTTTCCTGATTGGCGTAGTATTTCCGGGTGCTAAAGGCCCCTGCAACCCATTGCCAGCTCAATGCATTGCTGGCCCAATCCCCATCCAACAAATGATAGTACATCCAGCGGGCGGGTTCTAACCAATGAGACCCCCCAATGTTACAGGCCAATGCCGCCGTGTACATTCGAACATGGTTGTGCATATAGCCCGTTTGATAGAGTTCAGCAATCGCCGTGTCCACCGCCTCGATTCCGGTGGCTCCCCCAACCAACGAAGAAGGAACACCGAAATGCCTAACGCCCTCCTGCGCTTGCCGCAGGTCTTGGTGAATCGCATTCCCACGGTGCTGCCAAACCCTTTGAAAATAGTCACGCCAGGCCAATTCCTTGATGAGCGATTCGCAGACTTCCCATGGAAATCCTCGCGCCACCAAGGACTCCGCTACCAAGCGGGTGCTGATAACTCCCCGCGAAAGGTAGGGCGACAACTGTGTTACAGCCCCGTCCACATAATTCCGAGTACGGGAATACGCCGACGGCTGTATTCGCGATACCTTCTGCATAACGTCTTCCAATCGGGGCGACCAAGCCAATTCCCCACCAAATTCAAAGCGTATTTGCCCTGGCATCCTCATCCTCGCTTGGAAATTTTATTGCCGGAAATACTGCGCTGACGGCTGCAACGAAAGCGGTCGATTTCGGAGGACCTTTTGTGCAGGTGTTTTTGGCTGATCTTTTGATGAACCCTCTCCCTCCAAAGCCTGAAGCTGGAAGGCTTCAATTCCCGGCGCATCAACGCCACCACATCCCTTTCGGCCAGTCCAAATTGAGCCAAAATGGCCTCAAATGGGGTTCGGTCCTCCCAGGCCATTTCGATAACTCGATCAATTTGGGCGAGGTTCAGGGTCTTGAGGGGATTTTCCGGGTCCGTCAACGGCGGTTTCATCCTCAATGGAACAAATCCGACTTCCCTTGGTTTGCCTCAAACCATCAGAGTAGCTTACGAATTTCCAAACCGCGAACGCAAACCTTGCCGGGATCCAGCAACGAAACTTCCATGCGAAGGCGTTCGCCCTTTTTAACCTGAACATTCCAGGCTTGCCGCACCCAGGCCTCCCCGGAGACGGATGTTTGGAGGTAATCCTGCATCGTGCCTTGGCTTGCCGAAACCGAACCCAAACGCACCAACCACTGGGGGCTGCTGTTCCGGGAGTAAAAAACAACCTGGTAAACCGCAGGACCCTTGTAAGCTCCTTTTTGCAAAAATTCACTGGAAAAACCCGGTACCCGGTTCCCCTTTCCTTCCCAAACCAAGGTCGATTCTACACAGACCGGTGAAGCAACGGAGTCAATTCTTCGTCCCCCTCCAAAGAGGGCCGTGGAATCCAAATAAACCCGGGTTGCCCCC
>JBMTCP010000047.1:0-4489 GCA_049431025.1 Bacteroidia bacterium
ACAGCCCTTTTGAAACGTCTCTTGGGGACCGAAAAACCTATGCGTAAAGGCTGTTCCCCTGCCTCGTAGCGGACTTGAAAGGGAAATTCAAAAAAATGAAGACCTTGTTGAAAAACCTGATCAAAGGAACCAAATCCCCGCAATCGGGGCGGCATGCTCCGCGCGAGCATCGCCTGGTGGATTAGGACTTGTGACGGCGTTCGTCCGATACCGAAAGCTTTTTGCGGCCTTTGGCTCGACGACGGGCCAATACGGCACGCCCGTTGGCCGTCTCCATACGAGAACGAAAACCGTGTTTGTTGCGACGCTTGCGGTTGGAGGGCTGAAAAGTGCGTTTCATGGCGTTATTCGATATGGAAGGGATGCAAAGATACAACTTTTGCCGCTCAATCCAAACCCTACAATTACCTTTACCCACGATGACGTCCCAGCTCCAAACCGAAGCCCTCTACACCGTGGGATTAGACCCGGAACGACCCCGCCACCTTCTGGTGGAGGTGCGTTGGCCGGTGGATGGGGACCAAACCTTATTCCGATTACCACAATGGAGGCCAGGTCGGTACGAACAAAGTTTGTTTGCCCGGAATTTGGTCGGATTGAGTGCCTACGATACCGATGGCCGAACCCTCAGCGTAACCAAAACCCAGGCTTCCGAATGGTTAGTCCACCACCCCGGGTCGCATACCTTGGTCTTGAGGTACCGGTATTTTGCCAACCAACCCGATGCTGGTGCTTGCTGGGCCGACCCGGACTTAATGTATGTTAATCCGGTTCATTGCTTGGTTTACCGGGAGAATTCCCTGGATATCCCCTGTCGTTTGTTCATCCGAACCCGGGATTTGAACTCAACCGCAGGGCCAATTGCGGTAGCCCTTGCTTTGGAAGGTGATGCGGAGCAAGGATACACCGCCGTGGATTACCATCAATTGGTGGACAGCCCCTGGATGGCCTCCTCCAGGCTCAATCGCCTGAATTGGACCAGCGATGGAATTCGTTTTGTGTTATGGACCTATGGCGTGCCGGAACCTGATGCCGCTATGCGGGCCCAAATCCTTAACCAATGGGAAGCAATATCCCGTGTTCAAATTCAAACCTTGGGTAAATTCCCTCAGGATGAATTTCATTTTATGTTGCTGGGATTACCCCATGCTTTTTACCACGGCGTAGAACACGCACGATGTACGGTGCTCGCCTTGGGACCTGCCCAAGAGGTTTGGAATCATTTGTACAAAGAACTACTGGGCGTGGCATCGCACGAATTGTTCCATGCCTGGAACATCAAATCCTTTCGACCCCTGGGTATGGAAACCTATCGGTATGAAGGCCTGATGTTCAGCAATATGGGCTATGTATACGAAGGTTTTACCACGTATTACGGGGATTTGTTTTTGGCCCGATCCGGCTGTTTTGGTCCCGACGAATACCTGGACGAAGTGAACGCGTACCTTTTGCGTCACAGCGAAAATTACGGTCGCTTCAACCACGGTTTGCTCGAATCCAGCATCGACACGTGGGTTGATGGCTATTCCCAAACCCAATCCGCCCCTCATCGCCGCGTATCGATTTATGCCGAAGGAATGTTACAAGCCCTGCATTTGGATTTGACCCTCCGAGTATGCTCCGTCAATCAAAAAAACAGGCTAACCCTGGACGATTTGATCCGATACCTTTGGCAAAGACATTTGACCAATACGCAAGGACCGGGTTACGACCAAAATACCCTGGTTCAATGGCTCCAAGAACAAATCGCTGCCCCATCAAACTACGGTGATTGGAATACCTATTTTAGAGTCCATTACCAGGAACCTCACCGTATTGAGGAATCATTGCGGAATATCCTGCCCGCATTTGGCTGCTCATTGATCAGCGAAACCTGTGAAGATGCCGTAAAATCTCTTTGGGGACTTCAAATGAATTGGAATCTAGCGGAACCCAAAGTTGATCACTGCGTCGCCGGCTCACCTGCTGCGCTGGCCGGTTTGGGACCTGGGGATCGTTGGCTATCTTTTCAAATCGTCCCGGATTCGTCTATCCACGAGGAGCTACCGCTGCAAAGTCCGCAACTCCGAACCGAAGAACTCCGCCGAACCTTGGGGGAGGACACCAAAATCAGCATTCACTGGATCACGACTTTAGGTCATGAGCGAACTGCCGTAGTACAGGCCCAAAAAAGCAGGCGCTATTATACCCAACACCGAATCGTGCGGGATTTATCAGCCGGACCTGAAGCCCAAAAGGCTTTGGCTCAGTGGCTGGGAATCCACTCCGCTTAACCTCGGTTCATGGACATGAGGAATTCCTCGTTGGAGAGGGTACCCCGCATGTGATTTAACAACAATTCCATGGCCTCTTGAGAGGTCATATCGGCAAGGTGATTGCGCAAAATATACATTTTTTTGAGGGTATCCTTGTCCATCAGCAAATCATCCCGCCGGGTCGAAGAAGCGGTTACATCAATCGCAGGATAAATACGCTTGTTCGATAGTTTACGATCCAATTGAAGTTCCATGTTACCGGTACCTTTGAATTCCTCAAAAATTACTTCATCCATTTTGGAACCGGTATCAATAAGAGCCGTAGCCAAAATAGTGAGGGATCCGCCTCCTTCGATGTTCCGGGCAGCGCCAAAAAAACGTTTGGGTTTGTGCAACGCATTGGCATCAACCCCACCCGAAAGTATTTTTCCGGAGGCTGGTTGTACCGTGTTATAAGCGCGGGCAAGGCGGGTGATGGAGTCCAATAGAATAACCACATCGTGACCGCATTCGACCATGCGTTTGGCTTTCTCTAGCACCAAATTCGCAATGCGAACATGCTTATCGGCGGGTTCATCAAAGGTTGATGCGATGACTTCGGCATTCACGGATCGAGCCATATCGGTGACTTCCTCCGGACGCTCGTCTATCAAGAGAATAATGAGGTAAACTTCCGGATGATTAAACGAAATGGAATTGGCTACATCCTTGAGCAGAAAGGTTTTACCTGTTTTGGGCTGAGCCACAATCAATCCCCGCTGACCTTTACCAATCGGTGTAAACAAGTCCATAATTCGCATGGACAAATTTTCGGAACGATGGGTAAGGCGGAGTTGCTCGTTAGGAAATAACGGGGTCAGGTAATCAAAGGGGACCCGATCCCTAATCTGTGCAGGACTTAGACCGTTGATGGTTTCAACACCGGTTAAGATATAGAATTTTTCGCCATCACGCGGTGGACGAACTTTGGCTTTGACCGTGTCGCCGGCTTTGAGACTAAAACTCTTGATGAGATGCGAAGGAACATAAACATCATCCGGTGAACCCAAATAGTGGTAGTCCGAAGAACGGAGATAACCAAATCCCTCAGGCATGGGTTCCAAAACCCCTTCAATTTCAACGACGGTTTCAAAGGCATAGCGCTCCACCGGTCTAGTCTCCCTGCGCTCGGGATCCTTATCCCGGGATTTATCCCATTCTTTGGGTCGATTACCCGGCCTTTGGTCATGAAAGGGCGGTCTTTCGGGGCGTGAATCGCGGTTGTCTCGGTCCGATCTCGGATCGCGTTGGTCACGACCCGGACGGGGATCACGTTGTTCCCTCAACGGTCTGTGCTCTCTGGGGTAATGAGCGGTGTTAGATTCCTCATTTCCTGCATTAGACCCGATGTTACGATCAAAAGAAATTTCAGGGGAAGGGGAGTCCGCCTCGACCCCAGTGGTTGTGGAAGCCGAATCGGCAACAGGTCCCTCGAAGTGTTCAGGTTCGGGCTCAGGGATGATGAGTTCAGGTCCTGTTTCAATTTCGGGTAGCAATTCGCGACGGGTAAAGTCCAAACGATTGGATTCTTGATTGTTAAGTTTCAAGGAGGGTCGTCCTCTACCTCGCTTCGGGGTTTGATCTGCGGAAGGTGTAGCCAATGGCGTCACGGCATCCGGTTCAATATTGGTTTTGCGGGGCCTACCCCGACCTCTGGATTCGGTCACAAATAAAGTTTAATGTATTAGAAAGGGGGACGTTAACGTCTCCGTGAAGCTTGCGTCGCCTTGGGGTAATTAGTAAAGTAAGGGTGGTAAAACAAGTGCCCTTAAAAAAAGGGTCAATTTTAAACAAAAATACACCGAATGGCTTATATTTCCAAAAGAAATATAAACTTTTGATTAAAAATAAAACTTTTTTCAAAGGCTTAGCTGCAGGAATTCTGTTGCTTTTCTTTCTGTCCTTGGAACATCAAGCCGGCACGGAAACCAAGGCAAAGCAACCCCTCGAAAATCCTCAGAACGCCCAAAAGATTCTAAACGAAGTCGAAAAAATTTACCGCACCCAACCAAGCCAAGCCCTGGACATCCTGGATTCGTTGGGCCCGGCCAATCGCTTGGCTCGTCATCAACAAGGCACTTGGCACCTTCTCAAGGCCAAATGTTACCAAAGGCAAAACAAATACCAGCGAAGCATCAACGAGGCCCTGATGGCCGAAAATGCACTGGCCAAAACTCACGACAGCACCGGTCTCC
>JBMTCP010000048.1:0-4427 GCA_049431025.1 Bacteroidia bacterium
AAAATCCATGAAATAATGAGCCAAGTAACTCTATTTATTGCAACAACCCTGGACGGAAAAATTGCTCGAAAAAATGGCGAATTGGATTGGTTGATGAATCGACCGAATCCAAACCAATTGGATTTTGGGTACCATGAATTTTTGGGTACGGTCGGAGCCATCGTCGTTGGCAAAACAACCTACAAAGAAATCCTTGGGTTTGGCGTAGAGTGGCCCTATACCGGAATACCTGTTTATGTAGCCACCACCGACCCAAAATTCCAAACAAAAACCCCCGATACCTTTATCCTAACAAGCGACTTAACAGAATTTGTTACGGATCTCAAGCAAAAAATCAATAAAGACATTTGGCTCATGGGTGGGGGTCAGCTTATTAGCGCTTTTCTTGAAAAAGAGCTCTTGGATCGAATGATTTTGACCCTCATTCCAACTACCATAGGCGAAGGAATCCCATTGTTTCCGGAAATAAACAAGGAAACAAACTGGGCCCTAACACATGTTCAAAGCTTTGAAACAGGGGTTGTTAACCTAACCTATGACAAAGAAAGAAACCATGCATAAATCGATAGCTATCCTGACAATAGCCCAAGATTTTTTGCAACGAATCTAAACTCTTTTATGCCTGCAGCTCCACGGTACAGCATCACCGCGTATTGATGAAGGTATTGAACTGCGCAATGGCCTGAGCATCTTGAAAAATTGAGGTGTGTCCAAGGTTGGGGACTTCCACGAATTGCCTTACCTGGCAATTGCTGCAATTCTGCATGCTTTGTTTGAAGGTGGGCCAGGAATACATCTGTATGGGTGAGTCGTTGAGGCCCTGAACAAAGAGTATGTCCGATCGGTGACCTGTTGTGAAGGACAAAAGGGATCGTTGCATGTATTCGTTGGGGTTCACCGAAGTGGTACCGTAAACCTGCTGAATTTTGGAGCAGGTAGATCCCAAAGCCAAAACCCCGCTTTCTTCCAGACCACAGCGATAAACCAAGTTAAGTGGTCCCGGAGCGTTGGCAATCACCCCGTTGGTGGCATGCATGGTATTCAGGCGGGTGACCAAATACCCCCCTTGCGAATGCCCGGCCAAAAAAACTTTGCGAACCGTGACCCCCAATTGGGAGGAAGCCTGATGGCGGACCCATAACAAAGCCGCTTCGGCGTAGGCTATGTTATCCCCAAACAACAATTGCTCCCCGGGATAGGCCACGCTAACGATCATCATATCTTGTCGACCCAAAATCCCCTTGAATTCTTCGAGTGATTGGTTCGCAGCCTCCACCAAGTTGGAATCGTACAGGACCGTACCATGAAAAACCAACAAAACATCCACCACCGGGTTGGGGACAGGAGGATTCACGGCTTGAGGAGGCTTTTGGATCAAAACCTGAACCGGCAGGTTGTTGGCAACCACCAGGCGTGTTGGTCGAAAGGTCCGTATGGGACGAATCATCCCGTTCAAGCTTTTGGAAGCGGAGCCGCTTAGTCCACCCGTACCAAAATTGAGGGCCCAGGCCGTCGAAGGACCGGATTGGGACGAAGTCCAATACCATCCGCTCCCAAATCCACCTCGACCCTGAAGATGCAATCGGTTGTACATCAGCTGCAACTCATCCCGACTGGGCAGGTACCAGTCGCTGTATTCGTTGGCCACCAAAGCCGAACACACGCTGGCAGCAATCGGTCTGGTAACACAAGAAGCGACAATTGAATCAGTGTTAGCAAAACCGGATCCATAGGAAACGGAGGTCCCCGGAACCGAGGTTCCCGTACAACCCCAGCCATAAAGACCCACATCGGCCGGGGCACAGATCAGTCCGCTTTCCCCGCTGCTATCCAAGTCCAATAGGATGCCACCGCCATACGTAGAGCCGATGCTGTAAGGCTTGAAGGCCTTTGGGTTGCTGTACGTAATTCCTGCCGATGTCCGCGCATAGGCTCTAACATACCGAACAGCCGTATCCCAGGCCGGGTCCCCAAAGACCCATGCAAAATCATAGCCCCCCGAGCCGGCCACAGCGTAGGATTGATTTAAGGTTGGCAAAGGCACTGTTCCCCAACACAAACCTCTTTCGTATACCCCAGCTCCGGGATGAAGGAAGCGAACCCTGGCCGCTCCGGATCGAATGCCGGGGATGATGGTATCCAACACGATTACCGGCGCAACCGGACCTGGGGTATGGGAACCGTTGACATCCCCCGCGCAGAGGACCCTCAAATTAACTTGGAGGGGAAGGCCTTGGGCTATCACCTGCGGGCGCTCCCCTACCCAGGACCCGGCAGTAAAGCTGGAAATCAGCCCGGTAATTCGGCGACTGATCAAGAGCGCATCGGCGCTGTTAATGGCCTGGTTCGAATTAACATCCGCTGCCACCTGACGCAAGGGGGACAGGCTGACCAACGACGTAAAAAAACGGTTAACGAGCAAGGCGTCGGTGGAGTTCACCCCTCCCCAGTCCTGCAAGACAGCGGGTTCAAGCAGGTAATTTCCATTGGCAAATCCCGCCAAACTATACGCACCCGAAGAATCGGTGGTATCCGAAGCCACGGTATTTCCCAACAAGGTCTTAAGAAAAACAGGAACCCCGGCCATGGGGGTTTGAGCCAAATTATCGTAACGTAAATCACCGGAAATCCGATTCACCTGCGCATGGGCTTGGCAGGCCATAAAAACGGCCATAACAAGCAAGAACTTATTCATAAAAGCTTAACTACCAATTGTTCCATTCGTTTAATCGGTTAACCAAAATTAGGTTAATCTACTGGAAAAAATTAAATTTGTCGTCGAACCCTCCTCGTTAAGGTTTCCTGTTTGTTATGAACGCAAAATACGTGTCCATGATCAAAAACCCCCTTTTACCCTGGTTCTTCATGATTTTGTGGGGAGGTACGAGCACTTGGGATGGTGGTATGGGGAAAGCGCTCGGCCAAAATACCGTTTCAGGAAGGCTCCTTTACGCCAATCAACCCAATAAGCCGCTTTCGGGTGTTCCTGTTATGCTCCAAAACACGGGCAATGCCACCTTGGCTTCGGATACCACCGATTCGCTGGGGCACTATGCCCTTTCGGTGCTTGTTAACGGAACCTATCGCTTGAATGCATTACTAACAGGAGGTACAGGAGGTGGAATCAATGCAACCGATGCTTTGTTGGCCTCACTGTCCTTTGGTCAAAATCTGCCGCTACCCCCTTGGGCTCTGGTGGCTGCGGATGTGGACGGCAACGGGCAAGTCAATGCCTCGGATGCCTTGTCAATAGCAAGGCGAGGAGCTAACCTGCCCGAAGTCTTCCAGGCCGGAAACTACGGCCGCCCGCTGCTGACCTGGACCGCCCAGGGGGTTCCCCAGAACATCGACCTGCAGGCCGTGGCCATTGGGGATGTGAACGGGAGTTTTAATCCCCAGCCTACGGCTCCAGCTCTCGTTCTGGACACGGCCTACGGTAACGGACCCCTTGGCTCCGCAGTCGTTCGTTTTACAGACCCCGGTTTTGCAGTGCTCGAACGAGGAATTTGCTGGTCTTCCAGTCCAGGCCCCGTTGTGACCGGTAACCGATCCGTTGCCGGAAGCGGGGGCTTTGGTTTTACCCATCATTTTATGGGGGTAGACCCTTCGGTCACGCAATACGTCAGAGCTTATGCAAGGACCAGCGACGGAATTTACTACAGCAACGAACGCAGCTTTCTTTCTTGGCCCGGACTTCGCTGCCCCGGCCAAGCCACGGTGACCGACCAGGACGGCTTGGTCTATTACACCGTTTTGATTGGAACTCAATGTTGGATGCAAAGCAACCTCCGAACCACCCGTTACCGGAATGGTCAAGTTATCCCCACAGGTTTGAGCAGCGTTTCTTGGCAAACGACCACCTCAGGGGCTTACGGCGTTTACAACCAAAGCCCCTTTACCAACACCGCTCAAAACGATTCCACCTGGGGTAAACTGTACAATCATTACGCCGTCCTGGATAGTAGAGGACTCTGCCCGACCGGATGGAGGGTTCCCTCCGAATCGGATTGGAATGTATTGGTTCGGACTATCGATGCACAGGCCGATACCACCGCAAGCGCGACCCCTCAAACCCAAAGTTTGACCGCCGGATCCACCCTGAAATCCACGGTGAACCAACCCCAGCCCGGGGGATGGAACAGCCCCAACACCGGGGCAAGCAACTTATCGGGTTTTTCGGCCCTTCCATCGGGATTCAGAACTGAGTCAGGCACCTACAACAGCGGTGGAAATTTTGGGAATTGGTGGAGCACAGCCCGCACCCCTGGATCTGGATCCCTCCCCCCCCGAGGCGGTACCCGTAGCTTGGGTTACGACCATACCCGATTTACCCGCAGCAGTGTTTTTGTTACGAGTGGCTACGCCGTGCGTTGCCTTCGTAATTAAACTCTAGCCTATCCTCAACGTCTAAGTCCGGTATGAAACCC
>JBMTCP010000049.1:0-4328 GCA_049431025.1 Bacteroidia bacterium
TCCTGGCAGCCGGGGCAGGACTGGGTCTCAAGAAGGCCTGGGATGCCCGCAAGTCCGGAACATCGGAAGAACCATCCAGTGAAGAACCTACGTCCGAACTTTAGGTTACCCTTCAACCCTCGGTGGGTTGGTCTTCTTCTTATTGGCCTTGTCTCAGGGAATCTGCAAGCCCAAAACCGGGTTGAGAACCTAGACCAGGCTCAATTTTCTAACCTTGATGCGCTAAATCCTTCTCTAGTGGATGGAAGTCGTCGCGTTATTAACCTCACCTACACCGCCTATCAAACGGCATTTGATCCGTTGTTCCAACAACCTATTTGGGTAAGCTACCGACTGAACCGCGAAAGGGTCGGTGGTGGGGCTGAACGTTCCAGTGGTTTTTGGAACGAACCCCGGCTGAAGGGTCAAGATGCCTCAGACGAAGATTACAAAGGATCGGGGATGGATCGGGGGCATTTGGTGCCTGCCGCTGATATGGCTTGGTCCGTGAGGACCATGCACGAAAGTTTTTCGTATGCCAACGTCTCCCCCCAGCGACCTGGCTTTAACCGGGGAATTTGGAAACGCCTCGAAAACCAGGTCAGAACCTGGGCCTCGGATTTGTCTGCAAAGGATACCCTCGGTTTGATGGTTTGGGCCGGACCGGTCCTTGAACCTGAACCCGAACGATGGGGCTCCTTGTGGGTTCCCACCCGATTTTATAAAATCATCTACCATCCAGCCCAAAACAGGGTCGTAGCCTGCCTGATGCAAAACGCAGCTTCCCAAGAGGAGATATCAGCTACCGTGGTGACGGTGGATAGCATTGAAAATATTACCGGCCTTGATTTTTTGGCCGGGCTTCCGGATGATGAAGAAGAACGACTCGAAAGCAGCCTCTGCCGAACCTGTTGGGTTTGGACCAAGCCGGTACGTCGTTAGGGTTTCTTGTTGGCAAGGTCAATCAAAAAGGCAAATTCGAGGGCATCATCCCTGAGGGCGTTGTAACGGCCTGATTTGCCTCCGTGACCGGCTTCCATATCGGTAACCAGGTAAATTTTGTTGTTACCCTGGTGCACATCCCTCAACTTGGCCACCCATTTGGCGGGCTCCCAATATTGCACTTGCGAATCGTGCAGGCCTGTTGTAATCAGGAGGTTGGGGTACTCAATCGGACGAACATTATCGTAGGGAGAATAGGATAACATATAACGATAATACGTTTCATCAGCCGGATTTCCCCATTCATCGTATTCGGAGGTTGTCAGTGGAATGCTTGCATCCAGCATGGTGTTGATGACATCCACAAAGGGAACACCCGCAATCACCCCTTTCCAAAGGTCGGGTCGCATGTTAACCACCGCACCCATCAGCAAGCCACCAGCACTACCACCCATCGCGTACAATTGTCTCGGTTCGCAATACCCCAGTTTTAACATGGCTTCACCGCAGGCGATGAAGTCGGTGAACGAGTTCTTTTTCTTGAGGAGTTTACCGTCTTCGTACCAGCCACGGCCCATTTCTTCACCACCCCGGATATGGGCAATCGCAAAAACCCAACCCCGATCCAAGAGGCTCAGGCGGTTCATGCTAAAGGTGGCCTCCATGGTAATGCCGTAGCTGCCGTATCCGTAGAGCAGGGTGGGATTGCCACCATCCTTGCGCAGTGATTTTTTGAAAACCAAGGAAACGGGTACCTCCGTTCCGTCCGCGGCCTTGACCCAAACCCTTTCGGATTGGTAATCCGATGGCTCGTGGCCGCCCACCACGGTTTGGCTTTTGAGAATTTTCTCGCTCCGCTTGTCCATGTTATAGGCCACAACCCGCGTTGGCGTGGTGAGCGATGAATAGACATAACGCAATTCGCGGCTTTTGTAATCTTTGTTAATTTCGGTTGAAACGGTATACACCGGGTCGGGAAAGCGGAGGTAATGATCGTCTTTGCCATCCCAACGTCTAACCCTGAGCTGTTTTAATCCGGCTTCGCGCTCTTCAAGTACCATAAATTCTTCAAAAAGCTCAAAACCTTCTAAGCGGACTTTGGGTCGGTGGGGTAGCACCTCGGTCCATCGATCGGTTGAACCCGTTCCTACCGGCGCCTTGACCATTCGGAAATTCAGAGCCTGGTGGTTGGTTAGTATATAAAATTCTTTGTTATAGTCTTCGGCGGAGTATAGAAGATCTTTTTGACGTGGACAGATTACGGTCCATTCATCGTTGGGTCGCTCCGAGGGAAGGTAGCGTTGTTCTGAGCTCAAGGTGCTAGAGCTCAGGATATAAAGAAAATCTCCGGACTTTCCGCCAAAAACATAGGTGCTAAAGGTCTCATCTTCCTCGCGGAAGACCAATGTTTTGTTATCGGAACCCTTTCCTACTTGGTATTTCCAAACCTCATCGGCGCGCAAGGTTTGTTCGTCGGAGGTCCCAAAAAAGATGGTCTGGTTATCCGCAGCCCAAGCAGCGGAACCATTCACGGGAAAGACCCGGTCTTCTAAATCCTTACCGGTTTTCAAGTCCCGAATCCCAAGAATGTATTGTCTTCGCCCTACGGTGTCAAAACAAAACAACAGGTACCGGTTGTCCGGGCTTACTTTGAGGCCGGTAATGCTAAAAAATGAATGACCCTGGGCGTATTCGTTAGCGTCCAACATGATTTCTTCGGGTGCCTCCATGTTGCCTTTGCGTCGGCAATAAACAGCGTAGTCCTGGCCTTTGACAACCCGGCTGTAATACCAATAGCCCCTGTCAAAATACGGGGCATTGCGATCCTCCTCCTTGATTCGACCTTTCATTTCGTTGAAAAGTTGTTCTTGCAGAGGTTTTGTGGGGGAGAGCATGGATTCAGCGTAGCGATTTTCGGCACGCAGGTAGTCCAGGACTTCGGGGTTTTCTCGCTGGTTAAGCCAGAAGTAAGGGTCCACCAAGGTATCCCCGTGGATTGCCGTCTTATGGGGCCTTTGGGAAACATCGGGAGGGGCGGTTTGTGCAAAAAGCGATAGGCTATGACTCATAAACAAGGCTAAAAAAATGAATGGGTGGCGAAGGGAATGAATAGGGTTCATACAAAGGTCTTTTGGGCAAAGATGGGGTCTGAGCGCCTTGCTTGGTTGGTTTCTTTGCATTATATAGTCTATCAATTGGTTATACACCTCAAAAACGAGATATCTTCGCCCTTTAAACTCCGGTCCGATTATGCGGATTCTAGGCCTTTTTGTGATCTTATTCAGCTTGGGATGGACAGATTTTGCGTTAAGCAACAACCTGACCGTTACCAATGTTGCTATGCGCAATCGGAACACAACGGCAGGACCCAACGATTCCTCCAATTTTGCCTTCATTCAAGCCAGTCTGAGCTGGGAGAATAGTTGGAGGATTAACACAGGGCCGGCCAATTACGATGCGGTCTGGGTTTTTGCCAAGTACCGGGTTGGCACCGAGGATCCGGTGATGGTAGGAGCTAATAGCTCAGGAACCACCGTAACCGTGCCAACTACGGCCTCATTGCGGGTGGGTATGCCCGTTGTGTTAACCGGAGCACCGGTGTTCTTGCTGCCAATACAAGGATTGTGGCGGTATTGGGTCCTACAACATTTACGATTAGCCAGGTTCCAACGACTTTGGGATGCACGCGGTCTGCCTGCGGGTTCGTACGTTGTTCGTTTGGTCACCCCGACACAAATCAGCACCCAGCGGGTGATTCATCGCTGAGGCCATCGCTAAAAACCTCAATGCTTTTGGTGGCCTTAATGAGGTTGGTAAATCGGCCTTGGTACCGGGTTGCTTTGACCAGGTGGTTATCAATCCAATGGTAATTGCCACCCCGGGGTTTGTTCATGAGCAGGCCGTGGTATTTGAAGCCTCTGCCTTGGAGCCAGGCTTCGGTGATTTCGCGGAGGTCCTCGGTACGGCTGGTAAAAAAGGTGATCACATGGCCTTCATCGAACCAGCGGTTGCAGGTTTCTAAGGCGTCAGGGAAATGAGCACAGTCTTTCATTCGTTCCGGTTCCTCGTTGGGAATATCATCGCAAATGGTGCCATCGATGTCAATGAGGTAGTTCTTGATTCCTTCCGGTAGCACTGGGCTAGCCAAACGCCCTACGTCATCCCGGGTTGTTTCCAATTGATTGTTCATCAGTAAAACTAGAATTTGCTTGAAAGGCTTAAATCGCTGAATGAAGGTTTTGTCCTCCCTAATTTACGAAAATATTACAGCAGGTTTACCTGCGTTGCATAACCCACCCACCCAAAAAAAATGCCCCTTGGAGGCCAAGAGGCATTCAATTTGTAAAAAACCGTCGGGGTGAGAGGATTCGAACCTCCGACCACACGCCCCCCAGACGTGTACGCTA
>JBMTCP010000050.1:0-4203 GCA_049431025.1 Bacteroidia bacterium
TGCCGTTGTTGGTAATGGTTCCACCGTTCACGGTCAGCGTCCCGTTGATGGTAAGGGTGGCCCCGGATGCGATGGTCAAGGTCCCGCCGCTGATGGTCAAATCATCCAGGATTTGACTTTGATCCACGTTGAGGGAACCGGAGCTAAGCACGACATCGGCGGTAGCCAACAAAGTTGTACCTCCGCTCCGCTGAAGGTTCAATGTTCCCCCACCAACGGTCACCAAACCAAACTGGTTGCTGCCGGATAAGGCGACGGTGCCTGCATTCACGGTGAGATTTCCAGTGCATGAATTGTTACCGTAAAGTGACTCCGTCAACCCGGACGCATCAACGATTAGATTACCCGACCCGGATACCGTGCTTTGATAAACCGTACCCGACCCACCCGATATCGTTAACGTGGCACCGGAGCCCAAATTCAAAGAGCCCCCGTTACTGGTACCCCATTCCTGCACCGAGGCCACCGAACACGATTGATTGATGTTAACCGTGCCCGATGAGGCAATAAACAAATCGGAGCCGCTCCCCAAACTGCCTCCAGAACCAACCGTCAAGGTGCCTGCATTGACCCTTGTGTCTCCCGTATAGGTATTGGCACTGTTGAGAGTCAATGTTCCGGAGCCATCCTTGTAAAGCGATGTTACGGTACCATCCTGGGTATTTCCTGAACCGCTGAAGACTCCGTTGAGGGAGGTATTTTGGGCTCCACCCGCATACAAGACATGAGCACCTCCGCTGAGGGAACCGCTTAACGTGAGGCCACCGGTACCCGAAGCAGTCATTCGTGTTCCAGACCCTAGGGTAATCGCACCCTGCCAGGTCGCTGAAGTGGACGAACTGTTCACGAGGGCTCCCCCCGATGCGATGCCTGTTCCGTTCAATGTAAGTGCTTCGGTAGTGCCCAGGCTAAAACCGTTAAGATCCAAAACCCCTCCGGAGCTGACGCTGGTTCCGGCAGCGGTTGTCCCCAAGGGCGTGTTGGTGGAACCGCCCGAGGCTCCCAGTTTGCAGGTTGCGTTAGGATTCACCGTGGTAAGGCCTGTGTAGGTATTGTTCTCGCTAAGCGTAACATTGGATCCGGCGTCACCGCCCACATTGACTGCATTGGCAGAAGCGGTGGAAGTTGAATTACTCGCTAATCCATTGGTAATCAAACCGGGCGAATAGGTTCCTGATCCAAGATAATAACCCAGATTCACAGTGCCGGTTGCTTGGTGTTGGGTGGTTTGTTTCCAAAAAATATTTTGGTTCGATGAACCGTTCCAATCATCGTTGAAATAAAGCACCACATGGGAAATGTTCGCACCCGAGGTTCCGCTCATGGCCACATTGTAAACCCGCCAGGTAGTGGTTCCTTCGATAAGTTCCACATCACAGGTTGATTCAGAGGTGATATACACATTGAATCGGTAATCCTTGCGAGTCTCGCTCACAGCATTACCCAGGGTTGTGGAACCCCCGTTGTGATGAACGGTCCAATATGCTGCCGTGTTTCCCGCGGCTTGAACATAAACGCGGGTATTGCTGTGCCGATTGGCCCAGGAACCGGTGGAGGGGGCGCTGTTCAAGGAAAAGCCCATCACCCCAAAGGCAGAAGTCGCCGAAACAGTGATGCTGAACACATCCCCTACTTGCAAGGAGCGATTCGAACCCGTGTTGTCCCCGGCTGTTTTGAGGGCTCGCCATGCGACCACCTGTTTGTTGGTGTTTCCTGAATTGGCCCACATCCCCAATTCGGCTCCGGAAGCATTATCGAAAATATCACCCCCATCGGTAAACTTGTCGTAATAGCTCGTTGGTCCCAAAGTATAGGTGACCTGGGCCAGAAGCATGTGGGGTAGCATGCCCAGGCCAATGGCACTGAACAAAAAGGATTTACAAACCATAGAAAATGAATGCAGAGGGTTTAAACGCATTGTCTTCACATTTAGGTAATTATTTAATAAAAATAAAAAAAAACACCCCCATGCAAACCCTTCGAGGGATTTTTTTTGAGCCACGTCTAAAAAAATCTTAGGAGGCCCAATTTTAGGATAAAACCCGTCTAAAACGAAGGCTGGTCCATAGGCTGACCCTTAATCACCATCCAACAGATTGCCTAAACCGCCCAGAAGGGAGCCCTCTTCGCGGCGGCCACCGGGGGTTCCGTAGCTGAGAATGCGAGCCGCTAGCCGCGATACGGGTAGGCTTTGCAACCAAACCCGACCGGGACCTCTCAATGTGGCAAAAAACAAGCCTTCACCCCCAAACATCATGTTCTTGACCCCGCGGACCATCTGAATATCGTAGTCCACTCCGGCCGTGAAAGCCACGATACAGCCGGTATCCACCCGCAGGACCTCCCCGGCTTGCAGATCGCGCTGGAGGATATATCCCCCTGCATGGACAAAAGCCAGGCCATCCCCCTCCAATTTCTGCATGATAAAACCTTCGCCTCCAAAGAGGCCGGTTCCCAAACGGCGCTGAAACTCGATACCAACGGCCACCCCTTTGGCTGCGCAGAGGAAAGAATCCTTTTGGCAAATGATTTTGTGCCCCAATTGCTGCAAATCAAGGCAGACAATTTTGCCGGCGTAGGGTCCCGCAAAGGTGACCCGGGCTTTGCCCGAACCCAGGTGGGTAAAGGCCGTCATAAACAAGGATTCCCCGGTCAAAAGACGCTTTCCGGCGCCCATCAATTTGCCCAAAAAACCTTTGTTTTGGGAAGAGCCATCCCCAAAAATCGTCTCCATTTCAATCCCCGGGTCCATGAACATAAAAGCACCGCTTTCGGCAATCACCGTTTCTTGGGGGTCCAGTTCGATTTCGACGCATTGCATTTCTTCGCCGTAAATTCTGTAGTCAATTTCGTGATTGGAGCGGGTCATAGGGTTTGAATTGGATTTAGGAATGTTCAAATAGTTCTGGGAACGGATTCGTAAATTTAGGTTTTCCCGTGCGTTCTACACCTGCCCTTCTTATCCTTTGCGTGGTCTGGCTGCTCGGCCTGTTCTGGATGCACAGCACCCCGGGCAAAGAGGGGATGATGACCCCCGAGGCCCTTCAGAGCACCCTGGATTACCATCGTACCCTACCCGTTTTTGCGGCCAGGCCCCTAACATCCGGGGCAGTCGGCTTCTTGAACCGCTGGACCGGAATCGAGGAATGGCAAATCCTGGCACTGATGAATCCGCTCCTGCTGGTTTTGAGCGCTGTTATGCTCTATGCCTTGAGCCTGCGTTGGGGGGCCAAACCTAGGGGTGCTTGGATAGCAGCGGCCGTGTATCTGTTCTCGTTCCCCAACCTTTTTGCCTTTGTCCCACCGATCTACACCTACGATGAACCTTTGCAAATGGTGACCCTGTTCGCTGCCTGTTGGTTTCTCCCTCGACCCGGCGTTTTAGGGAATATTGAAAGGGCATGGTCCCCAGTGCCATCCCATAACATTTTCTATGCCCTCTTGGCCGGGCTTTCCATGGGCCTCTCGTGGTGGGCTCGCGAAAGTGGCCTCCTGCTCCTACCAGTCCTGGCCGGACTGTACCTACCCTACGCTAGCAGACAGGAACGAGTCGCCTTGGGCTTAACCGTGTTAACGGCCTTGGGTGTTTTGGTATTGGGGCGAATGACGACAGGCACCGCTAAAACGACCGGGGATTTATGGCAATGGCAAGCCCGCTTCAGCAACCTCCAGGGTAATTTTCACAACATCGATTACAGCGTGGAAACCTTGGTGGGCCTAGGGTTGGTTCTCGCCTGGCCCCTGGTTCTCCTCCGCCCTCTGCTTCGTCCGCACCGATTTTTGACCTTGGGATTGGTGGTCAGCCTCGTAGCCAATACAATGATGGTACTCTTGATGGCCAAAGCCCGGGAGGCCCGGCTCTTTGCTTTGCCCCTGATGTTGGTTTGGCCGTTGCTGGGTTTGCACCGTTGGCAATTGCCTACCGTTCATAAGCCGATTCGTCCAATCTCATGGTTCCTCTTGGCCTTGGCAGTGGCGGGGACGCTGCACCTGGCTTGGAATCTCTACCAAAGCACGGTAGGGCCCAATACGGCCAACCTTTTTAGGGAATACCTAAGCGTGTACGGGATTGGCCTGGGGCTCTGGATCCTTGGTTCATGCCGCCGATCGGAACAATCCTAAACCCAAACCCACCATGCCCAGCGTCAACACCGCCATTCCTGCATAAATCATCACAATGGCCTCGTTGGGTGCGGTTCGACC
>JBMTCP010000051.1:0-3308 GCA_049431025.1 Bacteroidia bacterium
TTGAAACTGGATGAACTTCTTGGGTATATTGGTTATGCCAAACCAACCTATTCAGCACCAGAGGTCAAAAAAATAGCCGATACCCTTTTGAGAATTAACAACAGAGTC
Organism: Bacteroidia bacterium; assembly: GCA_049431025.1. Classification (GTDB taxonomy): domain Bacteria; phylum Bacteroidota; class Bacteroidia; order UBA7662; family UBA7662; genus SYHX01. Next base: position 109 of record JBMTCP010000051.1, read on the forward strand.
GTTCACGGCCTACAATAAACCGCAAAAACCCCATGCCCCCTACCTACCAAGACACCCTCTCCAGACTCCTTGCCTTCCGGGATGAGCGACAATGGGCCGCCTTTCACGATTCCCGGAATCTGGCCCTGGCCCTCTCCATCGAAGCCGCTGAACTCAACGAATTGTTTTTGTGGAAGAACGACAGCCAATCGGAGAACATTGATCCGCAACGACTCCGCGAAGAATTGGCCGATGTCCTGGCCTACGCCTTTCTCCTGGCCGCCAAACACAACCTCGATCCCTTTGCGATTGTCAACGACAAAATCGTTCAGAACAACCTCAAATACCCCGTGGACAAAGCCGCCGGCAACGCCCGCAAATACAACGAACTCTAGCCCTCGATGATTGTCTACCGCTCAACCAAAGCAGGCTTTAGGGAGGATGTCGAAGCAGGCCGCATAGACCAGATCATTCACGAGAATTTCCAAACCAAGCTAAAGCACAGGGTCTCCCCCAAGGAAGTGGAATCCTGGTGGAACTCCTTGTCCTACATGGCCACCGTGCTCAGCGATAACGCCATTCCCCCCAATACCGGAATCGCCATCGAATGCCAAATTCCCCAAACCAGCAAACGAATCGATTTTATCCTATCGGGGACCGACCAAAACGACCAGCCTCAGGTGGTGATCGTGGAACTCAAGCAATGGTCCAGCGCCCAAAAAACCAACAAAAGCGGGATCGTGGTCACCGCCCTGGGGAAGGGCCTGCACGAAACCAGCCACCCCTCCTACCAAGCCTGGTCCTACGCGACCCTGCTCGAGGATTTCAGCGAAACCGTCCGCGAAGAAGGCATCCGCCTCCACCCCTGCGCTTACCTCCACAATTACGAAGAAGACCAGGTCATCCGCCACCCTTTTTACCAGGAATACCTGGACAAAGCCCCGGTTTTTCTCAAAAGGGATATGCTCCAACTCAGGGAATTTATCCGTCGCTATGTGCACCAAGGCGATGAGGGTCAAATTATGTACCGCATTGACCAGGGACGCATCAAACCATCGCAACAACTCGCCGATGCCCTCCGGGGCATGCTCCGTGGCAAACGGGAATTTGTATTGCTGGACGAACAAAAACTGGTTTACGAAACCGCCCTGTACCTGGCGGACTTGGCCCAATCCGAACCCCGCAAACAAGTCATGCTGGTCGAAGGCGGTCCCGGCACCGGAAAATCCGTGGTGGCCATCAATCTTTTGGTCGAACTAACCAACCGTGGACGCCTTGTCCAATACGTCACCAAAAATTCTGCACCCCGCAAAGTTTTTGAAGCCCGGCTCACCGGTTCCTTTGCCTTGTCCCGCATCAACGCCCTCTTCAAAGGTTCCGGGGCCTATGTCGAAAGCAAACACAACACCTTTAATGTTCTGCTGGCCGATGAAGCCCACCGCCTCAACGAAAAATCCGGCATGTACGGCAACCTTGGGGAAAACCAAATCAAAGAAATCATCCATGCCGCCCAATGCTCGGTTTTCTTTGTGGACGATCACCAGCAGGTCACCCTCAAAGACATCGGCAACAAAGCCGCCATACGGGAACAGGCCCTCCAAGCCGGAGCCATCGTACACGAATACGAACTCCCCTCGCAGTTTCGCTGCAACGGTTCGGACGGGTACCTGGCCTTGATTGATCATTGGCTGCAAATCCGATCGACAGCCCAAACAGACCTTGATGATTTGGATTACGATTTACGAATCGTGGACAGCCCCAACGAACTGAGGGACCTGATTCTGGAGCGCAACCAAATCGATAACAAATCCCGAATGGTCGCAGGCTATTGCTGGGATTGGAAAAGCAAAAAGAACCCTCAAGCCATGGACATCGTATTCCCTGAACACCAATTCGGGATGCAATGGAACCTCACCGAAGACGGGGCCGCCTGGATCATACGCCCTGAATCCGTTCATCAAATCGGCTGCATCCATACCTGCCAAGGCCTGGAAGCCAGCTATATCGGGGTCATCGTTGGCCCCGACCTCGTGGTTCGCAACGGGCGCGTGGTGACCGTACCCCAGGCCAGATCCACCATGGACCAATCCATCAAAGGCTACAAAACCCTCCTGCGCCAAGACCCCATCGAAGGCGCCCGCCGCCTGGACCTCATCATCAAAAACACCTACCGCACCCTCCTCACCCGCGGTATGAAAGGGTGTTATATCTACTTCACCGACCCGGAGACCAGGGAATACTTTCGCCAAATGAGCACCTGGTAAAGAACAACAATTGAATGTTATTGACCCTATCTGTCAAAACAAAAAAAAATTTGAACAGGAAGGTCGCAAACCCCAAAAGGCAATTTTAACTTTGCCTCACATTGCATTAAGAACCCTTGAATGGGTGCCAACCGAGTCGCGAGACCACGGTGGTCAAAGAATGCGGGCCTGGCGGTCAAAATAAAGAGCCGGTTCACTTTTTTGTTTTATTGCAATGCAGATGTTCAACCCTAAACACTGTTTGCATTGCTATGATAAGGCCTCCCCCGCTCCACAGACAACATTAGCCTAAATGCCTGTCTCCTAATTCTTTTGATAAACAAAAACCGAACTCATTACCATGAAATACAATAACCAATTCAAAATGAATATCGCCATTGAAGTCATCCAATCCAAACAAAGCGTTTCTGTTGTTGCAAAGCAATACGGTATTCACCCCTCCACGCTATACCGATTTATGAATACAAATTTCGAGGAGATTATCAACCGCCTGGATTATCTAAAGTATCTGAAAAGGATGGACAGAAGGGATAAAAAATTAGAGTCCAACCAACCGCTTCAAGAGGTTTCCGAAATCCCGACCAAGAAGGATACAACCATCGAAATCACCTTCCTCAAAAGCAAAAAATCTCTGGAAAAGGTAAAGGAAGAATCACAAGTGACCATTCATTTTAAGTACACCGGGTCAATGTGGGGTACTAAAGTTAGAATTTGGAAATCAACTTTCCTGCACGCCAAAGGCTCAAGCCATCGAAGCAGTCTGGTTCATGTCGAAAACATCTCAGTTCATCCTACATGGACCCATGTAAGTGCGGGGGAAACCATCAACTTTACCTTAATTTTTTCGGGTCTTCCGAAAGATTGTGAGTACTTTGACTTGATTGAAGATATCCCGGAACCAGGAGGTTTTATTATCAATGATATTAAGCGCAACAATTCGGATGTTTATCATTTTAC
>JBMTCP010000052.1:0-2578 GCA_049431025.1 Bacteroidia bacterium
TGGCAGGCCGCGCTTTCGGGTCGAATGACCAAAGTGGAACTTCACCATCGCTTTGCGGATCAACCCATGCCCCAATGGGTTTGGGTGGATATGGTTCGTGAAAAGCAAAGCGGTCGTTTGCAGGGTGAATTTTCCACCACTTTACTGGAGGCCATCCGTCAGGAAATAAAGGGAGGGGGTCAAGTTCTCCTTTTCAAAAACCGAAGGGGCTATGCCCCGTCCCTGCATTGCGAGGACTGTGCGTGGACGGCACGATGCAACCAATGCGATTTGTCTTTGGTTTACCACAAAGGTGAGCATCGGCTTCGTTGCCATGGCTGCGGACAGATCTTTGCTTCTCCCCCGGGATGCAGTTCATGCGGCAGCACCAGGCTGATTTACAAGGGCTACGGGACCCAAAAAATTGAGGAGACCCTATCGCTTTTGTTGCCCGACTTACGTATCGCTCGATTGGACCAAGACGCAGTGCGCTCCAAAACCACCTATGCAAGGATACTCGATGCTTTTCATCGCGGAGATATTCAGGTTTTGGTGGGAACGCAGATGATTAGCAAAGGTTTGGATTTCCCCGGGGTCAATTTGGTTGGAGTATTGGATGCGGATCAGGGGCTTTTTCGTTCCCAATTCAGAGCCCAAGAACGCGGGTATCAACTCTTGGCTCAATTGGCAGGGCGGTCGGGAAGACATAGCGGCAAAGGGACCATTATGCTTCAAACCCGAATGCCGCAACACCCCTTGTTTGGGTGGTTGGAGAGGGATGAGTATTCGGTCTTTATGGACCAGGAACTTTTGTACCGTTCCCAGTACGGATACCCTCCCTATGTCCGTCTCTTGCGCATTGGTCTCAGTCATCCGCGGGCTTCGGTTTTGGAAGAAGCTGCCGCTGAGTTGAACCAGGCATGGCGACCTGTTTTGGGTACGCGGCTCTTGGGACCTGCACCTCCGTTGACCGCCTTGCTTCGCAACGAGCATCGTTTGGAGTTTTGGATCAAAAGCGAAAAGACCACCGAAATTCGCCTTCGCTTGGCCCAATGGATTCCCCTTGAATTAAAGCGTTTAACCAGCCTTCGCAAGTATCTTCAACTAAAGGTCTTTGTGGATGTCGATCCCGAATAATAGAGTCCAATTGGCTTATTTCTTATGAAAACACGTTTTCGAACCCTTTTCTCTTATTTTGTCAACGGCTTGCTTTTATTGGCTCCGGTTGGCTTAACGGTTTATGTCACCCTTACACTCTTTCAATGGTTAGACGGGTGGATTACGACCCCGGTTCCGGGTTTAGGACTCTTGATTTTGATTTCTGGAATTACGGTTTTCGGGTATGTGGGTTCCTTGTTTTTGTTTAGGCCATTATGGGGCTTGGTGGAAGGTCTTTTGCAAAAGGCTCCTTTGGTCAATTTGGTGTACAATTCGCTCAAGGATTTGGTGGATGCCTTTGTTGGGGACAAGAAGAAATTCAACAAGGCAGTTTTAGTTGACTTAGGTAACGGATGTTATAAGCCGGGTTTTATAACTTCGGACTCTGTTCCCTTGGATCCTTATTTGAACGTACCACCGACAATTTTAGATGATCCATGGGTTGCTGTATATTTTCCGCATTCGTATAATTTCTCGGGTAATGTATTTGTTGTTCGTCGGTCGAAAACAAAACCAGTTGATGCCCCATCGGCTGATTTTATGAAATTTATAGTCTCGGGAGGGGTCATGCCCATCAAAGGTGGCCATGAATAAGTCCTTAGCATTATGGGCTTTACGACTCTTTGGTTGGCGTTTGGGCCCCTTCCCGACCCATTTGCGACGAGCGGTATTGGTCGTCGGACCTCATACAAGCACCTGGGATTTTCCAGTTGCATTGTTGGCTCGTATTGCCCTTGGAATTCACGTGAAGTTTGTCGGTAAGGCTGAATTGTTCAAGCCTCCTTTTGGTTTCCTGTTTCGGTATTGGGGAGGAATCCCTGTTCAACGAATTGTCAAAGAAGATACGGTATCGGTCATTATCCGATGTTTCGCAGAGAATGAAGATTTTTTGTTTGGAATTTCACCGGAGGGATCTCGGCGTCATGTTCCGCATTTGCGGACCGGATTTTATTATATCGCCCAGGGGGCGGGTGTTCCTATCGTATTAGTAGGCATGGATTTTAATAAAAAAACCATCGAAGCGGGTCCAACGATTGCGCCTGGTTTGGGCGAAAAAGAAACCCTTTCGATGGTTGTGTCGTATTTCAGCAAGGTCCGGGGCCGTCATCCCGAGAAGGGTATAGGCCCCGAACACTTACCGAAATAGGTTCATCCGATTTACCGGATTACTTCTTCATGGATGCCTTAACGGCATCGTACCCAACCGGCGTGTTTTTGCCGATAACGGGTGTGCGAGGCTTAGTTGCCCTCTTTTTTGCAGCGGCCTTCTTCGGAGCAGCAGCCTTCTTCGGAGCAGCAGCCTTCTTCGGAGCAGCAGCCTTCTTCGGAGCAGCTACTTTCTTAACAGCAGCAGTTTTAGCGGCACGAGCGGCTGGTTTCCTACCGGCAGCCTTCTTAGGAGCAGCGGCCTTCTTAGGAGCAGCAGCCTTCTTAGGAGCAG
>JBMTCP010000053.1:0-2341 GCA_049431025.1 Bacteroidia bacterium
CACAACACCACCCTAAGGTGCACCGGAAGGCAGGTAGGAGCCGTTGACATCCCCTCTGCACAGGGCCTTGACCCTTCCCGGGATACCCACGAGGCCCACAGCCCAAGGACCGGGCTGATCCGTGACCCAATCACCACTCGCAAAAGAGCTAATCAACCCCGCACTACGCCGATTAGCCAGCAAGGCATCGGTATTGTTGACCGCCCCGTTGCCGTTAACATCCGCAGCCGTTAGCCGAAGTGGGCTCAAGTTCACCAAAGAAGCAAAGGCTCGGCTGATGATCAGGGCATCGGTGGCGTTGACCCCACCCCAAGGAACAGAAAAGATCCAGCTTGGCGTAACCGGCCAAGGACCTGCGTTGTTCCACCCAAAATACCCCAGGGAATCTGTCGTTCCGGTGGCCTGGATTTGCAGGGCGGTATCACGCAAAACCACCGTTGTCCCCCTCAAAGGCGTGCCCACCGAGTTATCGTAAATTAACTGCCCCGACAGGGCATTACAACCCCCACCGGAATAAATTCGGGCGTTGTAACACAAGAAAGACAAGGGCTGATTCAGCGCGCCCAGGACCCGGCTTCGGGCGGATGCGGTATCCCAAGCCAGGTTCAAACCGGAAGCCGGTGCGTTGACCCCCGTGGGCCATTTTAGACCCAGGCTTACCAAGACCCCAGCATTCCAATTTAACGCCGTAGCCTGGCTCCACGTCAACACCAACGAATCGGTGTACATGCTGCTTCCAAGAGGCGGATACGATTGAACCTGAAGGCCTAAGGCTTGGTTAGCCACCGATCCCGAACCCGTATATCGCAACATCCCCGGGGGGAAATCCAGCTTGAGTCTTAGCGAACGCAGCCCGGTAAAATCCGAATTAAGTACTTCCAAGGCCAAGCTATCACCCGGACACCCTTCCACCGAAGAAAGGTGAAATGCTTGGGCCGCCACCCCAAAAAGTCGCTCGTTCGCAAATGCTCCGCAAACCGCTCGGGGATTTAGGGCCATAACCGACCAGCGATAAACCCGGTTATTCAACAATTGACCGCCCCCGTTGTAAACAAAGTTTGTATCGGTAACCCAAAAATCCTCCACTGTAGTGCCCAGCCATCGAATCCGTAACACATAAGCGGTGGCGCCAGGTACAGCATTCCATCGAAAACGCAAAAAATTAATCGGCAAGCCGTAGGAACTGTCCAAAGGCTGGAGTAAACGGGGAACCCCAACCAAAGAATCGTAGATCGGCATGGGCGGCGTTAGCAAATAGGAACGAGGACCGCTCGTTGACACGGTTGCCCGCATGGCAGCCTTTTGTTCCACCGTGAAAGAATCCTGGCAAGCATCGTTGGCGTAACTCATGTACAAACGCCCCAGCGGTTGGAACGCGTCATTGTTGATATCCACCGCTGCCCCTCCGCCGTTGGGACAATTCCAACGTGCATCCCTAAAATCAGCCGGGGTATCGCAAAAACGATCCCCCGCGGTAGCGCAGTTGGCCGGCAAACGAGGGGCTGTTTCGTTGGGATTGCGGGTTACCCGTTCGGCCCAAGTGGCCTGAGGATTGGATGAGGTTTGGTCAAAAGGATGGGGAAGGTTCAAAAAATGTCCCATTTCATGGGCGAACGTTGAATTACCCGGGTTGGAACAAGCCAAGGACATATAAATGGCCCCTTGACGGTTGGTCTGGGATGGGGAACCTGTTCCGGGGTAATAGGCAAAGCCACAAAGCGACATGGCCGAAAGACTCAAAAAATAAACATTAATACTCCCCGCAACATTGTACTGGGTGTTGATCTGATCAACGGTCCCAAAATTGGGGAGGTTGTACCATGCCGAATTATTAATCAGATTGGGATTTCCTTTCCAATAAAACTGAATTCCTGTGCTACGAAATTTTTGATTTAGCTCGCAAAGGATGGTGGCGAAGGTTGATAAGGGATAACGGCCGGATCCGTTGTTATTGGCCAGTAAATGCAATTGGATGGGAAGGTAAATTACAGGAACCTGATTCTCTGTTCCGTAAACAGGCTCCAGCAATCCTTCCCTGCGCAGATTTTCGATATACTCAAAAACCGAGGGAGGGGCCGGGGCTGTGCCGCAAGGATAGTTAGCACTGGAATCCTGCGCCAAATCGGCTTTACTCCCCCAGGCTGAAGCCGTCCATAACAAGGCTGTCAGGAATCCTAGGCTGAAAAGTAGTCTTTTTAAAAACACGGTTTGTTTTTGAAAGATAGTGGTTTTTAGAAAAGTTTAGGGCCAAAAAAAAGCCCACGATTTGGGTCGTGGGCTTGAAAGGTGATGTCGGGGTGGCCAGATTCGAACTGACGGCCTCCTGCTCCCAAAGCAGGCG